>MSHD01000053.1:0-20213 GCA_001941045.1 Lachnospiraceae bacterium Zagget2 | reverse complement strand
AGAAGGCGGTCTGTGGCCTGCTGTTCTAATATAGGGAGGAAGGCTATGGCGGCGTTTGAGAAGGTGAAATCCGGGTTTTCGAGCGTGGATGAAGCGCTGGATTATATTCGGCTGGGCGACAATGTGGTGCTGCAGGTCAGCAGCATAGAGGAATTCCGTTTTTTCGTAGAGCCCTATGTACGGCAGGCGAAGGAGGATGGGCGTCGGCTTGTCTATTTCCGCTTTGCGGGACATGAGCCGCTGGTGGCAGAGGATGATGCTGTATGGTATTGCCTTGACCCGGCGGAGGGTTTTGAGCAGTTTGCAATCAAGGTGCACCGTCTGATCGAGCAGGAGGGTTACGACGTATTCTACGTCTTTGACTGCCTTTCAGAGCTGCAGGGCGCGTGGGCGGCCGATCTGATGATGGGAAATTTCTTCTGTGTAACCTGTCCTTTCCTTTTCAAACTTGATACGGTGGCCTTCTTCCCGGTGATCCGCGGACGGCACTCCTATGAGACGATCGCGCGGATTCAGGAGACGACGCAGCTTTTCCTCGATATTTACTCGGACGAGGAGAATATGTACCTGCATCCGGTGAAAGTCTGGAATCGCTACTCGGCGACGATGTTCCTGCCGCATCGCGCAAAGCGCAGCGATGGAGTGTTTAAAACACTGACGGACGCGGTCGGCATGAGCCGCTATTACGCGGTCGTGGGGCAGTATCTGAGCAGCGAGGATCAGAATCTCGACAGCTGGGAGCGCTATTTCCAGAAATGCCAGCGGGAGTCTGCGTCGATGGATACGGAGGAGATCCACACGGAGCTCTGCAGGATGATGATGACAAAGGACGCGCATGTGGCACGGCTTTTCGAGAAATTTTACAGTCTGGAGGACTATCTGAAGGTCAAACGCCGGATGATCGGCAGCGGGCGCATCGGCGGAAAATCCTGCGGCATGCTGCTCTCCCGCAGCATTGTCGAGAACTGCCTGCCCGATGTACGCTGGCGGCTCGAGCCGCATGACTCCTTCTTTATTGGCGATCATGTTTTCTATACCTATCTCGTATTTAATGGGCTTTGGGATCTGCATATCGCCCAGAAGGACGGAAAGGGTTACTATGAGCTCGGTGAAAAGCTGTCGGAGGGCATCCTGTCGGGCGAATTCCCGGACAATATCCGCGTGGAGCTGCGCAGAATGCTGGAATACTTCGGGCAGGCTCCGATTATTGTCCGGTCAAGCAGCATTCTGGAGGATGGTTTCGGAAATGCCTTTGCCGGAAAATACGAGTCCGTGTTCTGTGCCAATCAGGGAAGCGATGAAGAGCGCCTTGAGAAACTGGAGGCCGCAATCCGGACGGTATATGCGAGCACGGTTGACGCCTCGGCGCTGGAGTACCGCGCGGCCAGGGGACTCGACACGGTCGAGGAACAGATGGCAATTCTGGTGCAGCGTGTGTCGGGCTCGCTGCATGGCGATTATTTGTTCCCGTCTGCGGCGGGAGTTGGCTATTCCTATGACACATACGGCTGGAGCAAAAATATGGATCCGCAGAAGGGCATGCTGCGTATGGTGCTCGGCCTGGGCACACGTGCCGTGGACCGGACGGATCGGGATTACCCCCGTATTATCCATATCGACCAGCCGGAGCACAGTTACCTCACGACGATAGACGAGCGGGTGCGCTTCTCCCAGCGCGTCGTGGATGTCATCGATCTGAAGAAAAACGCGCTGGTGGATATTCCACTCGACGATGTGGTGAATGTGACGCCTGTGTGGTACCACACGCTGGTGATGGAACATGATTACGAGGTGGAACGAAGACTCTATGACCGCGGCATCCAGCGGGAAGTCTGCTTTGGAACCTGCCGTGGCTATGTGCAGGATAAGCAGTTCCTGTCCGATATGGAGCAGATTCTGTCCGTACTGCAGCGGGAGTACACTTATCCGGTTGACATCGAATTTACGGTAAATTCCAACAAGAATAAGGAGTATGTCATCTGCCTTCTGCAGTGCCGTCCGCTCCAGACCTTTTCCGCACAGTCGCATGTCGAGATTCCGGAGGTGCCGCGAGAGCATACGCTGTTCCACACGCACGATGCTTCGATGGGACTTCCGCAGGACAAGGTGATCGATGAGATCGTCTTTGTCGACGCGGCGGCCTACTACGCCTATCCCTATGCGAGGAAGGCGACGGTGGCGGCGCTGCTGACCGATATTAATCTGAGTTACCGGGACAGCGGGAAACACGTGCTTCTGATGGTACCTGGGCGGATTGGGACCTCCTCGCCGGAGCTGGGCATCCCGGTCAAGTTCTCCGGCATCTCAAACTTCTGTGCGATCGTGGAGACAGACGAGGAAGATTCCCTCTATGCGCCGGAGCTGTCGTTCGGCAGTCATATGTTCCAGGATCTGGTGGAGGCGGAGATTTTCTACACGGCGCTGTTTCATGTGACGAAGGAAGACGAGCAGAAGAGAACTGCGTTTTTTGAAACATGCGGGACGCAGCGCGCGCTGCCGGAGCAGTTCGAGGAGCTGTCCCACATGGTAAAGATTTATGCTTTTGAAGAAAAGAAGCTGAAGCTTTACTATGATATCAAGAGCGGCGAGACGCTGTGCGCCCTTGAGCCGGATCAGAGCGTCTTCAGCTCATAGGAACGGGTACCGAGCCCGATCTTTTCCGCCTGATCCAGCGTGGCCTTCCATTCAATATTGGGGTTGCTGTCCTTGAAATGATCGTGGTGGCATTCCCAGTCGGCTCTCGCAAGGTGGTCGCTGAGCTGACTGTTCGGCAGCGGCTGTGCGGCAAGGCAGGCGTCGGCGCAGGCCTGATCGAGAGCGACCGGATCAAAACTGGCGAACATGCCGATGTCCGGCAGGATCGGTGAATCGTTTTCCTCGTGACAGTCGCAGTTTGGGCTGACATCCTGCACGAGAGCGATGTGGAAGCAAGGGCGTCCATGGCAGACGGCCTGCGCGTATTCGGCCATCTTCCGGTCCAGCATCTCATTCGCACTGTCGTATCCATTGTATACGGCATCGAAGTTGCATGCACCGATGCAGCGGCCGCAGCCCTTGCACTTGTCATAGTCGATGACGGCTTTTTTATCGGGATAAGAGATCGCATCGCTGCCGCATTCCTTCGCGCAGCGTCTGCAGCCGCGGCACAGTTCCGTGTTGATGGAGGGTTTTCCGTCCGAGTGCTGTTCCATTTTTCCCGCGCGGCTGCCGCAGCCCATGCCGATATTCTTGAGCGCGCCACCAAAGCCGGTCGATTCGTGGCCTTTGAAGTGTGTGAGGCTGATGAAGACATCCGCGTCCATGATGGCGCGGCCGATTTTCGCAGTCCTGCAGTATTCGCCGCCGACCACAGGGACTTCTACCTCGTCGGTTCCGCGCAGTCCGTCGCCGATAATGATCTGGCAGCCGGTTGTGATGGTGTTGAAGCCGTTCAGGTTTGCGCAGTCCATATGTTCCAGCGCGTTCTTACGGCTTCCCGGATATAGCGTATTGCAGTCGGTGAGGAAGGGCATCCCGCCCTGTTCCTTACAAAGAACCGCGACTACTTTTGCGTAGTTGGGCCGAAGAAAGGCCAGATTGCCAAGCTCACCGAAGTGCATCTTGATCGCGACAAATTTGCCGTCCATGTCGATATTGCGGATGCCGGCGGTCGTACACAGACGGCGTAGTTTATCCAGCTGGCTGGTACCGACAGGACATCGAAAGTCTGTGAAATAGACTGTTGATTTTTCCATTTTGTAATGCCTCCTTGATAGTAATGAATTAATCATAGCATAGATTTTGTGGAAATTCTATCGCAAAAAAGAAGACGCGGCACATATATTTTGACGCGGCGGAAGAAATCTACTATAATAAAAAAGACTCTATGACAAAATAATGGAGGGGAAGACTTGAAAAATTTTGTTAGAGAATATACACCGAAATATCCCCTGTCCGTGCGGCCGATGGCCGAGATCAAAGGCTACCCGGTAAGACCCGGCGATTTTACATCCAACGGGGCGACTGCGACACCGGTAGGCGTTAATTTCACGATACATACGCACTACGGGACAAGCTGTGAGCTGCTGCTCTACCACCGTGAGGAGGAAGAGCCCTATGTCGTGCTGCCGTTTCCGGAGGAGTATAAGATCGGGGACGTCTACTCGATGCTTGTATTCGGCCTCGATATTGAGGATTTTGAGTATGCTTACCGTATCGACGGCCCCTATGATCCGAAGCAGGGACTTTTGTTCGACCGGAACCGGGTGCTGCTCGATCCTTACGCGAAGGCGGTGGCGGGTCAGCATATCTGGGGTGAGCACAAGAGCGGAAACTATCGCGCGCGTGTCGTGAAGGACACCTTTGACTGGGGCGATATGCCGCAGTCGAAGCAGAATCTCTGCGATCTCGTGATTTATGAGCTGCATGTGCGCGGTTTTACCCGCCATGCATCTTCGGGAGTGCAGCATCCGGGCACCTTCGCGGGACTGATGGAGAAGATTCCCTATCTGAAGGAGCTGGGCGTCAATGCCGTGGAGCTGATGCCGATCTTTGAGTTTGACGAGGAGATTAACGAGCGAGAGGTGAACGGACAGCGCCTGCTGGAGTACTGGGGCTACAATACGGTCGCTTTCTTCGCACCGAACTCAGCCTATGTGTCTGAGCGGGGGCGCAACCGGGAAGGCTACGAGCTGAAGAAGCTGATCAAGGCGCTTCATGACAATGGGATAGAGGTCATTCTGGATGTCGTATTTAACCATACGGCGGAAGGAAACGAGCATGGACCGAGCTTCAGCTTTAAGGGAATTGACAATTCTATTTATTACATGCTGACGCCGGATGGCAATTATTATAATTTCAGCGGCTGCGGCAACACGCTGAACTGCAATAATCCGGTGGTGCAGCAGATGATCCTCGAATGTCTGCGCTACTGGACGATCTCGTACCGTGTAGACGGTTTCCGCTTCGACCTGGCCAGTATTCTGGGAAGAAACGAGGACGGTTCTCCGCTCGCGCAGCCGCCGCTTCTGCGGAATCTGGCCTATGATCCGATCCTGAGCCGGGTGAAGCTGATCGCGGAAGCCTGGGACGCCGGCGGGATGTATCAGGTCGGCAGCTTTCCGGCCAGCCGCCGCTGGGCGGAGTGGAACGGGAGATATCGCGACGCGCTCAGAGGCTATCTGAAAGGCGACGCCTGGCAGTCCTGGGATGCGGCCTACAGCATTCGCGGCTCGCCCGACCTCTATGGCGGGGGAACGGGTGAGATGGATAATTACCGCGGCGATTATGACGGACTGAATTCCTGCGTGAATTTTATCACCTGCCATGACGGCTTTACGATGTATGATCTGTATGCTTATAATGAGAAGCACAACGAGGTCAACGGCTGGAACAATACGGACGGTCATAATGACAACCGCAGCTGGAACTGCGGCGTGGAGGGAGAGACCGACGATCCCGAAGTGTTGAAACTTCGCTTCCGCATGATCCGCAACGCCTGTGCGCTTCTGATGTGCAGCCGGGGGACGCCGATGTTCCTGGCGGGCGATGAGTTCGGCAACACGCAGTATGGAAACAACAACTGTTACTGTCAGGACAACGAGTTTTCCTGGCTGGACTGGAGTATGCTGGAGAAAAACAGAGATCTGTTTGCATTCTTCAAGTATATGATTGCGTTCCGCCGAGAGCATCGCGTGATACGGGAGCGCCTGCCGCGGGCTGTGTGCGGGATGGATGAGATGCATATCCATCCGCCGGATGGAGAGCTCGTGGATATTCCGCGGGACGCAAAGATCTTTTCGGCGAGCTTTGCCGGTTACGACGCGCAGAAGGGAAAGGACGATCTGGTGTATGTGACAGTAAACACGCACTGGGAATCCATCCCGATCACGCTTCCGCGCGTGTGGGGACGTGTAGGATGGCATCTGTGTGTCAATACGAACGGGGATGAAAAGGGCAGATACTGCTATCCGGAAGAGGAAGCGCCGTTCATTGAACATGAATTTATCATGCCGTCCCGGTCTGTGGCAGTTTTTGTGGGGACACATTACTGAATGAAAGTGGAAAAGCAGTTGAAAATAACAGGAAATTGTAATAGAATAATTAATTGAAATGTACAGCTATACGACAGGAAAGGAAGAGAAAGCTATGAGTTATGTGGATGAAGTGCTTGTAAAAGTCAGGGAAAAAAATGCATCGGAACCGGAATTTTTACAGGCGGTGGATGAGGTGCTGGAATCCCTTCGCCCTGTGATCGAGGCGAATGAGGAGCAGTATCGCAGAGAGGCTCTGCTGGAGCGCCTGCTGGAGCCGGATCGCCAGATCAAGTTCCGCGTGCCGTGGGTGGACGACAAGGGACAGGTGCAGGTGAATACCGGCTACCGCGTGGAGTTCAACAATGCGATCGGGCCGTATAAGGGAGGCCTCCGGTTCCATCCGTCGGTGAATATCGGCATCATCAAATTCCTGGGATTCGAGCAGATTTTCAAGAATTCCCTGACCGGACTTCCGATCGGCGGCGGCAAGGGCGGCTCCGATTTTGATCCGAAGGGCAAATCCGACAGAGAGGTGATGGCATTCTGCCAGAGCTTTATTAATGAACTGTACAAGTATATCGGAGCGGACAAGGATGTTCCGGCCGGAGATATCGGCGTCGGCGGCCGCGAGATTGGTTATATGTTTGGCCAGTACAAGAAGCTGACCGGCTCCTACGAGGGCGTTCTGACCGGCAAGGGTCTGAGCTTCGGCGGCTCCCTGGCGCGTACGGAGGCGACCGGTTACGGACTTCTCTACATTACGCGTGAGATGCTGAAGTGCCACGATATCAGCATGGAGGGAAAGATCTGCTGTGTGTCCGGTTCCGGAAATGTGGCGATCTACGCGACAGAGAAGGCGCAGCAGATGGGTGCAAAGGTTGTGACAGTCTCTGACTCTACCGGCTGGGTCTACGATCCGGAGGGTATTGATGTGGCGCTTCTCAAGGAGATTAAGGAAGTACGCCGTGCACGCCTTACCGAGTATGCGAAGGCCAGACCGTCAGCGCAGTATCGCGAGGGCCGCGGTGTATGGCAGGTGAAGTGCGATATCGCTCTTCCCTGTGCAACGCAGAATGAGCTTCTTCTGGACGATGCAAAGCAGCTCGTGGCAAACGGCTGCCTGGCAGTCTGCGAGGGCGCGAATATGCCGACTACGCTGGACGCGACGAAGTACCTGCAGGAGAACGGTGTGCTCTTCATCTGCGGTAAGGCTTCCAATGCGGGCGGCGTTGCGACCTCGGCTCTGGAGATGACGCAGAACAGCGAGCGCCTGAGCTGGACCTTCGAGGAGGTAGACGCGAAGCTCGAGCAGATCATGATCAATATCTATCACAATATTGACAAGGCTGCAAAGCGTTATGATATGGAAGGAAATTATGTGGCCGGCGCGAATATCGCGGGCTTCGAGAAGGTAGCGAACGCCATGCTGGCGCAGGGCGTGTGCTGAGTAGTGCCAGACCTGCATGGTTGACAAAAGACCGACATCTCATGGTTTGAGATTGTCGGTCTTTTGCTTTTCTGTGAAAGTCAGCACTTTTTAGTTCTGGCTTTTTATATTTCAAAAATCAGGTCGCCGTAGGAGGGCATTGGCCAGACCTCTTTATCGACCAGCATCTCGAGACGGTCGACTGGCCGGCGCAGCGCATCCATGGCAGGAACCACGTAGTCGTGGTAGTAATGCGCCCGTGTCTCATTATCTTCGATCGTGGGAGCCTCCGCGGCCACTTTTTTCAGAATGCGGACTGCGCCGTTCGCCTCATTCAGCAGTGTGCTGATGTCGCGGAGCAGCTCGGACTGCACGGTCGGCGTCGCCCCGGCGGCCTTCACGGACTGGATAATGGAGGAAAGCGTACCGGTGTAGCCGATGACAGCGGGCAGGATCTGCTTGACTGTCATGTCGATCATCGTCAGCGCCTCGATATTGATCGCCTTGTTGTAGGTCTCATACTGAATCTCGGCGCGGGAGCGCAGTTCGGCTTCGTCAAAGACGTGGAAACGTTCAAACATGGTGATGGATTTTTCGGTCACAAGAGCCGGGATCGCATCGACCATCGACGGCAGATTGGGCAGCCCGCGGCGCGCGGCCTCTGCCACCCACTCTTCGGAATAGCCGTTTCCGCTGAAGACGACCTTGCGGTGTTCGCTGAAATACTGAATCAGCAGATCGTGGAGCGTGGCATTGAAGTCATCGGCCTTCTCGAGGATATCGCAGGCATCCGCGAAGGCTTCTGCCGCAATCGTGTTCATGACAACCGTAGAGTGCGCGATGGAATCTCGCGAGCCGACCATGCGGAACTCGAATTTATTGCCGGTGAAGGCGAAGGGCGAGGTGCGGTTGCGGTCGGTCGCGTCCTTCATGAAATCCGGGAGCGTCTTCACGCCGGTATGCAGATGGTGACTCTTCAGGCTGTGCGTCGCGTCCCCGGTGCTCAGGATCTGGTCGATCACATCGTCGAGCTGCTCGCCGAGAAAGACGGAGATGATCGCAGGAGGCGCCTCATGCGCACCGAGCCGCAGGTCGTTTCCGACATTGGCGGCGGATTCGCGGAGCAGATCCGCGTGGGTGTCGACCGCCTTCAGGACGCAGGCAAGAACGAGCAGGAACTGCCGGTTCTCGTGCGGACGCTTTCCGGGGTCAAAGAGATTGATACCGTCGTCCGTGGTCAGCGACCAGTTGTTGTGCTTGCCGGAGCCGTTGACGCCGGCGAAGGGCTTCTCGTGGAGCAGGCAGACCAGTCCCTGCTGCGCTGCCACGCGCTTGAGCGTCTGCATCATGATCTGATTGTGATCAGTGGCCACATTGGCCTCCGCATAGATCGGAGCAAGCTCATGCTGCGCCGGAGCGACTTCGTTGTGCTGCGTCTTGGCCGGAACGCCCATCTTCCAGAGCTCTTCATTTACCTGTCGCATATAAGCGCCGATGCGCTGGCGCAGCGTACCAAAATAATGGTCGTCCAGCTCCTGGCCCTTCGGCGGCATCGCGCCGAACAGGGTGCGCCCGGTGTAGATCAGATCTTTTCTCTGTAAATATTTTTCACGGTCGATCAGGAAATACTCCTGTTCGGCTCCAACGCTCGGGATAACTTTGCGTGACGTTGTGTTGCCGAAAAGCCGGAGAAGGCGCAGTGCCTGCTCTTCGACGGCAGCCATGGAGCGCAGGAGCGGTGTCTTCTGGTCGAGCGTCTCGCCGGTGAAGGAGCAGAAGGCGGTCGGGATGCACAGAATTGCGCCGGCGGCGTCTTCGCGGATGAAGGCCGGAGAAGTGCAGTCCCAGGCTGTGTAGCCTCTTGCCTCAAAGGTGGCGCGCAGGCCCCCAGACGGGAAGGAAGAGGCGTCCGGTTCGCCCTTGATCAGGTCTTTGCCGGAAAATTCCATGAGCACAGAACCGTCCTCGCGGGGAGGCGTCAGGAAGGAGTCGTGCTTCTCCGCTGTGAAACCGGTCAGCGGCTGGAACCAGTGCGTATAGTGGGTCGCTCCCTTCTCGATCGCCCACTTGCGGATCGCCGCGGCGACCACGTCTGCGATCGCGGGATCCAGTTCCTTGCGTCCTTCGATGGTCTTGCGGAGCTCGTAGTAGACATTTTTCGGGAGATACTGGCGCATAACCTTGTCGTTGAAGACATTTGTCCCGAAAATATCCATAATTGACTGTTTGTTCTCCATAAAAACGGAATCCTTTCTTCGTTGGAATGGTGTTTCAGACAGATTTATGATACAATATTTAATCATGAATCACAATAAGAAACAAAAAAATTTTCTGTGGATGGGTTATGAAGGAGGAAACTACCAATGACAAGGGAGCCGGTGATTGAATTCCGGGACTTCAGCTTCCAGTATTACAGTCAGGCGGAGCCGACGCTTCACGATATCAACCTGACGATCTATAAGGGGGAGAAGGTGCTGATCGTCGGGCCGAGCGGCAGCGGAAAGAGTACGCTGGGACACTGCCTGAACGGCCTGATTCCGTTTGCCTACAAGGGAACTATGAGCGGCAGCCTCAAAGTTGCGGGGGAGGAGACGCAGGACGGCAAACATCTTTGAACTGTCAAAGAAAGTCGGCACGGTGCTGCAGGATTCCGACGGACAGTTCATCGGGCTGACGGTCGGCGAGGATATTGCTTTCACGCTGGAAAATGACTGCGAGGAGCAGGGGCGGATGAAGGAGGTTGTGCAGAACGTCGCGGATATCGTCGACATGGGGACGCTTCTGAACTCCTCGCCTTTCGAGCTCTCCGGCGGGCAGAAGCAGCGTGTGGCTTTTGCGGGCGTTATGGTGAACGACGTGGAGATCCTGCTTTTTGACGAGCCATTGGCCAATCTCGACCCGGCCACCGGGAAGACCGCGATCGACCTCATCGACCGCATTCAGAAGCAGTACCAGAAGACGGTCGTCATCATCGAACATCGTCTGGAGGATGTGCTCTACCGTGACGTGGACCGGATCATCGTGGTCAGCGACGGGCGCATCGCGGCAGATATGACGCCGGACGAACTCATTTCCTCTGATATTCTGATCAATCTCGGTATTCGTGAGCCCCTGTATGCGACCGCTCTGAAATATGCGGGCGTAAGGGTGACGCCGGACATGCACCCGGGGCATCTTGCGACGCTCGACATGGAGCGGGTGCGGGAGCCATTGCAGAAGTGGTTCCAGTCGAGAAAGCCGCGCGGGACTGCGCCGGAGCAGGAAGACATCTTATCGGCGGAGCATCTTTCTTTTCAATATACGAAAAAACGGAAAATTCTGCAGGACATCAATTTCCATATCAAGGCGGGCGAGATGGTCAGCATCGTCGGGACAAACGGCGCCGGGAAGAGCACGCTCGCCAAGGTGATCTGCGGCTTCGTGCACGAGGACGAGGGTGCGCTGTATTTCGAGGGCGAGTCCATGGCGGACTGGACGATCAAGGAGCGCTCGCAGAAGATCGGCTATGTCATGCAGAATCCGAACCAGATGATCTGTAAGCCGATGATCTACGACGAGGTGGCGCTGGGACTCAGGCTTCGCGGAACGCCAGAGGAGGAGATCGGGCCGAAGGTCGAGAAGGCGCTGAAGATCTGTGGGCTCGCGCCCTTCCGGAAATGGCCGGTCTCGGCGCTGAGCTTCGGGCAGAAGAAGCGTGTGACGATCGCCTCTATCCTCGTGCTCGACCCGAAGGTGCTGATTCTCGACGAGCCGACGGCAGGGCAGGATTACCGGCATTACACGGAGATCATGGAGTTTCTGAAAGGGCTGAACGCGCAGGGCGTGACGATCCTGATGATTACACATGACATGCATCTGATGCTCGAATATACGCCGCATGCGATCGTCATCAGCGACGGAAAGAAGATCGGCGACAGCACGGCGGTTGACATTCTGACTGATGAGGAGATCGCCGGTCGGGCGAACCTCAAGATTACCTCCCTGTACGAGCTCGCGAAGATGGCGGGCATTGACGACGCCAGGGGCTTTGTACAGTATTTCATTGATTACGAGAGGGAGGTGCACCGGGGATGAAAAACAAGCTGTTTGACTATGTGGAGCGCGACAATTTTATTTTCCGGCTGTCCGGCCTGACGAAGATTATCTGTTTTTTCTGCCTGACCTTCGCGGTCATGCTGAGCTACGATATCCGTCCGATTCTCTGCGTGTTCGTGTTCTCCTTTGTTGTACTGCACATTTCGGAGATTAAACTCTCGCAGATCCGGCTGATGCTCTATTACACCATGGTCTTTCTGCTGCTGAACTTTATTCTGACCTTCCTGTTCAGTCCGCAGTACGGCGTGCAGATCTACGGGACGAAGCATGTGCTCTTTCAGATCACGGAGCGCTATGTGGTGACGCAGGAGCAGCTGCTCTATCAGATTACAAAGCTGGTGAAGTATGCCTCGGTCATTCCGCTCGGCATGCTGTTTCTGCTGACGACCAACCCGAGTGAGTTCGCGGCGAGCCTCAGCAGCATCGGCGTGAGCTACAAGGCGTCCTACGCGCTCGCCCTGACGCTGCGCTATTTCCCGGATATGATCCGCGATTACAATGATATTGCCCTGGCGCAGCAGAGCCGCGGCCTTGATCTGTCAAAGAAGGAAAAACTGGGTGTGCGCCTGAAAAATATTATGAATATCTGCGTGCCGCTGATCTTTTCCACGATGGACCGGATCGAGGTCATCAGCAATGCGATGGATCTGCGCGGCTTTGGCAAACATAAAAAACGGACCTGGTATGCGAAGAAGCCGCTGCGGAAAGCGGATTATCTGAGTATGCTGTTCTGTGCGGCGGTCTTCGCGCTGACGATCTGCATCAGCGTTTTCATCAACCACAGCCGTTTCTGGAACCCGTTCATATAGGAGGACAATATGAGTAAATTTGACAAACCGATTCTGGTCTTTCAGACCGATTTTACCTATCTGGAGGGTGCGGTCAGCTCGATGTACGGCGTCGTGAAGACGGTGGACCGCGAGCTGGAGATTTTCGACGGCACGCATCAGATCCCGCAGTACGACACCTGGAGCGCGAGCTATCGGCTGCATCAGAGTCTGCAGTTCTGGCCGAAGGGGACGATCTACGTGTCGGTCGTGGATCCCGGCGTCGGGACGCAGCGCCGCGCCTGCGTGGCGAAAACGGTGGACGGTTACTATGTGGTGAGCCCGGACAACGGCTCGCTGACGCATGTGAAGAAATTCATCGGTATTGAGGAGGTGCGGGAGATCGATGAGAGCGTGAACCGCCTGCAGAGCACGCGCGGGACGAGCGTCTTCCACGGGCGTGATCTCTTCGGCTACACGGCGGCGCGCCTCGCCTCCGGCATCATTGATTTCGAGGGCGTCGGTCCGGCCTATCCGGTGGAGGAGATCGTTGAGCACCCGATTCTGGAGCCCGAGGTTTCTGAGGGCTGCGTGAAGGGCATTTTTGAGATCAACGACCCGAATTTCGGCAATCTCTGGACGAATATTCCGCTGGAGAGCTTTGAACAGGCGGGCTTTTGCTACGGCGACATAGTGCGCGTGCGGGTGACGCATGCGGGCGAGGCCGTTTTCACCGGCAAGGTGCGCTTCTGTCCTTCCTTCGGATTTGTGGAGAAGGGCGAGGCGATGATCTACAACAATGAGCTCATGCATATTTCCATGGCGGTCAGCCAGGGAAACTTCTGTGAGAAATACGGACTGTCCTATGGAACGGACTGGGAAGCCTCGTTTTTCATTGACAAAAATGTCTGAAAAGACTATAGTCAAAGAGTCGAAGGGCGCAAAAAGCCCGCAGAAGAACATTTCACGAGGGAGGTAAATTCCAATGAAGAAAAAACTTTTTGAATTTAAAACGAAGACGATTGTAGCGACCGGTCTCGGCGCGGCGCTGTTCACGCTGCTGTTTATGTATGTGAAGATTCCGACCGGTATTCCGGAGACGCAGATCCAGACCGCTTACGGCGTGGGCGCGTTCTTTGCGGCGATGTTCGGCCCGATCTGCGGCGGTCTGATCGCCTTTATCGGACATTTCCTTTCCGATTCCGTGCAGTACGGTTCCGCCTGGATGAGCTGGGTCATCGCATCGGGATTCACCTGCTTTATCATTGGTCTGGTCTATCCGAAGCTGAAGGTTGACGAGGGCATTTTCACCGGAAAAGACATGATCCTGTTCAATGTCTATCAGATCATTGCAAATGCGATCGCCTGGATCATCATCGCGCCGGTGCTGGATATCGTGATCTATGCCGAGTCGCCGAGCCTTGTGTTCACGCAGGGCGTCGTGGCGGCGATCTCAAACGCGGTCTCCGCGGGCGTGATCGGCACGATTCTGCTGAAGCTGTACAGCGGCACGAGAGCTTCCAAGGGAAGCCTGTCGAAGGAAGACTGAGCAGAGTAGCGGGAAAACCGGGGCTGCCGCCTTTTGCTGCGGCAGCCCTTTGTTATACAGGAGGATAGGGAAAATGAGAATGTTTGTGTACAGCATGCGTGATTTCGACGAGCTTCCCTGCTTTGAGAAGTACTGCGCGAAATACGGAGTGGACTACGATTATACGGTCGAGACTCCCTGCCTCGATAATCTGGAGATGGCGCGCGGCTATGAGGTCGTCAATATTATCACCACCGTCATCGATCGCCCGATGCTGGAAAAACTGCATGAGATGGGTGTGAAATGTCTCGCCACGCGAACGATCGGTTATGATCATATCGATACCGCCTGTGCGAAAGAGCTCGGGCTTTCGGTAGTCCATATCAGTTATTCGCCGAACAGTGTTGCCGACTACACAGTCATGATGATGCTGATCGGTTGCCGGAAGCTCAAACATATCATGGAGCGAGCCGATGTACAGGACTACACGCTGAAGGGCAAACTCGGTCGAGAGCTGCCGGACTGCACGGTCGGCGTCATCGGCACAGGCCGGATCGGAAAGACGGTGATCCGCGACCTGAGCGGCTTTGGCTGCAGGATCCTTGCCTACGATGTCTATGAGAGCGACGAGGTACGAAAACACGCGGAATATGTAGATCTGGATCGTCTTTACGCGGAGAGTGACATTATCACGCTGCACGCTCCTGCGACGGAGGATAATTATCACATGATCGGTGAGGACGCGATCGCAAAGATGAAGCCGGGCGTGATCCTGATCAACTGTGCGCGCGGTTCTCTGGTGGATACGGACGCACTGATTGAGGGGATTGAGAGTGGCAAGGTCGGTTTCGCCGGGCTCGATGTGGTCGAGCATGAGAGCGGCCTCTACTATTTCAACCGCATGGGCGAACCGCTGAACAATCCGAAGCTCGCGATCCTGCGCTCCTATTCCAACGTGCTGGTGAGCCCGCACACCGCTTTCTACACGGACGAGGCCGTCGCCAATATGGCGGAGAATTCGATTGTCGCCAGCATGGATGTGATGGCCGGCAGAGAGACGCCGTATCTCGTGAAGTAAGGCATAAGTAAAAATTTCCCCGCATACATTTTAAAAAGTGTTCCTGCGGGGGAATTTTTTGAAAGATTATATTGAAGAGCGCGCCATCAACGTCGCAAACTATATCGTCACGAACAACGCGACGGTGCGGCAGACGGCGAAGAAATTTGGAATATCGAAGTCAACAGTGCACAAGGATTGTTCTGAGAGGATCCGCTTTATCAATCCGGCTCTGGCCCAGGAGGTCCGGAAGGTGCTGGATGTGAACAAATCGGAACGGCACATAAGAGGCGGCATGGCGACGCGGGAAAAATATCTGCATCAGCACAGATAATGAAAGAATCCGCCTTGTAATAGCCGGGCTTTTCAGGTAGAATAATAAACGGTAGAAAATGAACAGAGGAGGGAAACCACTTTGGCGAGAGAAATGGTCATTGTACTGGACTTTGGAGGCCAGTACAATCAGCTGATCGCACGCAGGGTCAGGGAATGCAATGTCTACTGTGAGGTGCATCCCTACACGCTGAGCCTCGAGAAGATCAGGGAGATGAACCCGAAGGGGATTATTTTTACGGGGGGACCGAACAGCGTTTATGACATGGCCTCCCCCCATTATCAGAAGGAAATTTTTGAGATCGGAGTGCCGATCCTGGGTATCTGCTATGGGTCTCAGCTCATGGCCTGGACGCTCGGCGGAGAGGTGAAGACTGCGCCGGTCAGTGAGTACGGACATACGCAGGTACAGGTGGACAAGTCCTCTGTGCTGTTCCGCGATGTAGAGGAAAATACAGTCGTCTGGATGAGTCACACCGACTACATCGCACAGGCGCCGGAGGGCTTCCGCGTGACGGCACATTCGGACGTCTGCCCGGTGGCTGCGATGGAATGCCCGGAAAAGAAGTTTTACGCGACGCAGTTCCATCCGGAGGTCATGCACACGAAGGAAGGACAGAAGATGCTTCGCAACTTCGTCTATGATGTATGCGGCTGCTCCGGCGACTGGCAGATGGGTTCCTTCGTGGAGGAGACGATTCAGCAGGTCCGCGAGAAGGTTGGAGACGGAAAAGTGCTCTGTGCTCTGTCCGGCGGTGTCGACTCTTCTGTGGCGGCGGTGCTGCTCTCGAAGGCTATCGGAAAACAACTGACCTGCGTCTTCGTCGACCACGGCCTGCTCCGCAAAAATGAGGGCGACGAGGTAGAGGCGGTTTTCGGACCGGACGGCCCCTACGAGCTGAATTTCATCCGCGTCAACGCGCAGCAGCGCTATTATGACAAATTAAAAGGAGTGACGGAGCCGGAGAAAAAGCGCAAAATTATCGGCGAGGAATTCATCCGTGTGTTTGAAGAAGAGGCGAAGAAGATCGGCGCGGTGGATTATCTCGTGCAGGGCACGATCTATCCGGATGTGATTGAGTCCGGCCTCGGGAAGTCAGCTGTCATCAAATCGCACCACAATGTGGGCGGCCTGCCGAGCGTGGTGGATTTCAAGGAGATCATCGAGCCGCTGCGCATGCTTTTCAAGGATGAGGTGCGCAAGGCAGGACTGGAGCTGGGCATCCCGGAATATCTGGTCTACCGGCAGCCCTTCCCGGGACCGGGACTCGGCATCCGCATCATCGGCGAGGTGACGGAGGAAAAGGTAAGGATCGTACAGGACGCGGACTACATTTACCGCGAGGAGATCGCCAAAGCCGGCCTCGACAAGGGCATGGGACAGTATTTCGCGGGCCTGACCAATATGCGCTCCGTGGGCGTCATGGGTGATTTCCGCACCTATGACTACGCGGTGGCGCTGCGCGCGGTGAATACAAGCGATTTCATGACCGCGGAGTGCGCGCAGATCCCGTATGAGGTGCTCTTTAAAGTGACGAACCGGATCATCAATGAGGTGAAGGGGGTTAATCGGGTGATGTACGATCTGACGTCAAAACCGCCCGGGACGATAGAGTTCGAGTAAACAGAAAAATGTCCGGAAAGCCTTATTTCTATAAGGAATCCGGGCATTTTTATATGCCGTTTGCGTGCATTTTGAGTACAAAATTTGTAATCAGATGTTGCCAAGGTGTTGCCAGTGCGTAAACGCATGGGTTGAAAGGAAATCGCGATATTCCTTGATTTTTCAATGGATTTACATTAGTGGTTGCGATATAATATTAAGTACATAAGTGAGAAATGGCATAGCGCAAAGTAGAACATTTGTTCTAAAAATGTTGAAGATCGACGTGGTATGTAGTATACTGATAGAAAGAATTGACAAGGGGCGGGATCAGGATGCTTGATCAGGTGATTTCACGTACGAATGAATATATTGAAAATATGCCAAAAAAAGAACGAAAAAAGTATGGGCAGTTTTTTACAAGTAAGGAGACGGCCAGATTTATGGCTGAATTGTATTTGATAGATGGTAATAAACAGACGGTTTCAGTATTGGATGCGGGAGCCGGTTCCGGAATATTATCGTGCGCTTTTTTGGAGAGAGTATCGGAGATTGAAAGTGTCCAGGCGATTGAACTTACTTGCTATGAGAATGATAAGAAAATATTGGGTTTGTTGAGGGAAAATCTGGAGTATTGCAAATCACATATGACAAAAGAACTGTCATATAGAATTTTAACAGAGAACTATATTACCAGTCAGTATCTGGAATTCAATCAGTTACTGGGTGCTGATCCTGAACCGGATAAGTATGATTATGTGATAGGGAACCCCCCCTATATGAAAATAGCAAAAGATGCGCCAGAATCAAAGGCCATGCCGGAAGTATGCTATGGCGCACCAAATTTATATTTTTTATTTGCTTCTATGGGATTGTTCAATTTAAAAGACGATGGGGAGATGGTTTATATTATTCCCCGTTCGTGGACTTCCGGTGCGTATTTCAAACATTTTCGTCAATATTTTCTAACCAGTGGAAAATTGAAGCATATTCATCTTTTCGGAAGTCGTAATAAAGTTTTTGACAAGGAAGATGTGTTGCAGGAAACGATTGTTGTGAAAGTGCAAAAGACAACAGAGGTGCCGGATACCGTGACGATCACATCTTCGCAGTCTAATGGAGACTTTGCAAATTTGAAATCGCTTACTGTTCCGTATAATCTGGTTGTGTCGGGCGAGGATTATTATGTTTACTTAGTGACAGATGAAACCGAAGTGGATGTTCTTGATAAGCTGCACAAGTTTGATTCGACTTTGCCGGATATAGGGGTTCGGATGAAGACCGGATTAACGGTAGATTTTCGGAATTGGGATATTTTGAGGGATGAAGAAGAGGAAGGAGCGGTTCCGCTCTTTTACGCTCAACATATCAAACAGGGAAAGGTTCAATTTCCGATAAAAAAAGAACATGAATATGTTGTCACTGATCAGAAAAGTTTAACGCAGGACAATCACAATTATTTGTTTGTGAAACGCTTTACCGCAAAAGAAGAACCCAGACGTCTGCAGTGCGGAGTGTATCTGTCCAAGAATTTTTCGCAATACAGCAGGATCAGTACACAGAATAAAATAAATTTCATAGACGGAACGTTTACTGAAATGTCGGAATGCTTAGTGTATGGGCTGTATGTGCTTTTTAATTCTACATTGTATGATGTTTATTATCGTATTTTGAACGGATCTACACAGGTTAATTCGACAGAAATCAATTCCATGCCAGTGCCGGATCTTCAAAGTATACAGGACATGGGAAGGAAACTCATGAAAAGTAAGGATATGTCAGAGAGTAACTGTAATATGATTTTGGAGGGGTATTGTGGATAAGATTGAGGAAGCAAGGGGATTTTTGGTTAATGTTGGGATGCCAAAGGCGCAGCAGGCGGATATCTGTTGCTATGTTTTGCTTGCGATGTCAGGTGTGAAACCGGATATGGCATGGAACGAAGCTACGAATGAATGGATTCGGATCCATGATATTATACAATTTTCCAACACCTACTATGGGACTACATATGCCGAGAATAGTCGGGAAACATTTCGGAAGCAGGCATTACACAGATTTCGGACAGCCGCTCTTGTAGAGGATAATGGAAAGGCAACGAACAGCCCAAATTATCGGTATCGGATTACAGAAGAAACATTACAGATGTTAAGAGCTTATCAATCGCCACAGTGGCCGGGATCGTTAGACCGTTTTCTGGCGTATCATGACAAACTTGTAGATATTTATGCTTCCAAAAAGAAAATGGCAATGATGCCTGTGAAAATCAACGGGGCAGAGTTTAGTTTTTCTCCCGGAAAACATAATGAATCGCAGAAAGCAATCATCGAGGAATTTGCTCCCAGATTTGCGCCAAATTCAGAGTGCCTATATGTTGGAGATACAATAGAAAAAGATCTGGTAAAGAATGTAGACAAGCTGAAAGAACTTGGCTTTGAAATTACCTTGCATGATAAGATGCCGGATGTGGTGTTGTATCGGGAGGATAAAAACTGGATTTATTTCGTGGAGTCGGTTACATCAGTCGGTCCGATGGATCCGAAGCGGATTATTGAAATTACTGATATGACGACGGGTGTGACAGCAGGAAAGATATTTGTGACGGCGTTTCTGGATTTCAAGACCTATAAGAAATTTTCAGAGGATCTGGCGTGGGAGACGGAAGTCTGGATCGCAGAGATGCCGGAACATATGATACATTTGAATGGGGATAAGTTTCTGGGACCGAGATGATATTCATATAGCAGTGGAGGCAAAACTGATGACAGTATAGTGCTTATACTGTAATATCTAAAGAGAAAACCTAATGTCACTGAAATCGTATATAAAGAGAGACGATGGAGCAGTATTTGATGTCGTGTCTCTCGGTCCGATTGGTGTCCTGCCGGATTCTCAGAGACAGGGAATTGGTGGAAAAATGATTGCAAGGTCAAAAGAAATCGCGAGGCAGCTTGGATATCGTGCGATTTTGCTTTGCGGCGATCCTGATTACTATACCCGACAGGGATTTGCCGCTGCTCAAGTCTATGATATTCGCAACAGTGAAAATATGTATGCGGACGCACTTCATGTCTGCGAGCTTTACGAAGATGCACTTCTTGGAGTCAGCGGACGATATTATGAAGATGAAATTTATGATGTCGATGTGGCAAAAGCGAAACAATTCGACAAATTATTTCCGCCCAAAGGAATTGTGAAAGGGACTCCAACGCAAAACAAATATGAAAAAATGGTTCGCAGAGTGAAAGTCCCTTGCTGAGAGCTTGGAAGGATTCTCCGGAGCCAAGCTAATTACAAATCGGAATTTGAAAAGCTATGCTTTCAAATATAAACGGGTGGGCACCTACCGACAGTCAGGCCAAATATTTTTAGGAGGAACTCATTATGTTC
>MSHD01000052.1 GCA_001941045.1 Lachnospiraceae bacterium Zagget2 | reverse complement strand
CTTAATTTTTCAAAAAAGAGGGCGAGTTCCTCCTCCGCGCGCGCTGCGGCCTCCTCCTCCGTATAGACGGCGTCCTGCACCTCGTACTCCTGAGCCGTATTTTTCCCAATTGTGATCGGCAGATAGAAATTTTCGGTAAGCTTCAACGGCACATCTGCCGTGATGACATCGGACTGCTCAAAGGATGCGCCAGGAAGCGCAAAGGTAAAACGATGCCTGCCGAGCGTCACATAAAAAGAAAGACGCCTGCGCCCGGTGTAGACTTTCTTTTCATATTGTACGGAAAAACTTTCTTCATAATACTCCTCATGGCGGATCGTGATGTCAGCGTCCGCGTGAACAAAGTTCACACTCGCCAGCTCACCGTCATCATTATAAATCTCCACACGGCTTGCCACGAGGATGTCTCCGTCCTCGACAGACGCGCCCTCCCGGACGGCAGGCGTTCCGCTGCGCACAATCATCGAAACGACCGTTCCACTTTGAGAAGTCACCAGGTCTGCAGGCTCCTCATCGGCGATTTTTTGTCGTCTCGCCCTCCTCGCTCTCCCTGACATGCACGATGAGGCGCGTGCCCTTCACCTCGACCGAAGTCCAGGTAATCTCCGGAAAATATTCTCTTAAACCCGCTTCGATCTCTGAGCCGCGCACCTCGCTCTTTCGCATACCGTGTACAACTTCGATATCGTTCAGGTAGCTCAGAATTACATCGTCGCTTAAATGATAATTACCCTCAATGTGGATATTCCAGATAAAAAGCGAAAGCAGCCACAACAGTATCGCTCCGCACAGCGCTCCCAGGACAAAAATCTTTCTCTTCTGATAGCGATGCAGCAAAAAAGGAAGGCCGTATCTTTCCAGGATCACGACCTTTGTCCTTGTCTTGCGCACCAGGGGACGCAGGCTCCTGAAGCCGCCGACGCTGACGCACATCTCATATTCCGTTCCGGTGAAGCGGACATCCCAGAGCACGATCCCATGGTGTCCGCAGAGATTGAAGAAACGCTCCGGCGCATAGCCGCTGAGGCGGATGCGCACATAGCCCTTCAGGAATTTCAGAATTCTCGTCAGCAATAACGAATCTCTCCTATCCGCCCCGATATCTTCATCTCATCTTCGGTATAGTAGTCGATGTGCAGCTTCTCGCCGCAGAGCGTCATCTGGCAGGTCTTCGTCTGCAGGCGGATGCGTTCCTCCGTATACTCGATGATGCCGCGGTAATTTTCGATATATGCCTCACTCCTGCCCGTCACCGTCAGGACGGCGGCTCCCATGACCAGATCCTTTGGAAGCCGGAAGCGCTCCGTCATCCGCTCACGAAATCCCATTAAAATTGCCCGCCCCACGCGTTTATCACAGTCTATGCGCGGGGCGGGAATCTATGCTGTTTTTTGTTCGTTATAACTTTTTAAATGCCGCATAGGAGGTCTTCTTTTGCCCGCTGGTATTCATCAGTCCCAGATAAAGACCGCTCGCCGCCTCACTGGCATCATCCAGATACGCCCGGTTCATGTAGGCGTCCACACGGGTATTTGCCATCGCAATGCTGTGCAGTTTCTGCAACGCTGTCACCTGAAGACTCATCTCGGAACTGTAGCCGTAACGCGCGGTATAACCCTGTTCCCCGAGAATCACACGAATATAGCCCTTCTCTGTACTCTGGCGCGTGTCTGTGCAAAGGCTCGTCATCTTGTACTTTGTCTCCAGCGTTCCCAGATAATTCGTAAGCACGCTCAGATTCTGCATCGAAATGTATTTCGTGCTGGTCGAGCTCGTCGTGTTGCTGCTGTCATTCCAGAAGTCCACCCTCGTCAGCGGCTGAGAATAGGGATGATAGTTCACATTCCAGCTTATCTGCGGCGCCGTCTTATACATGTATGCGGCAAAGCTGTCGAGGTAGGATTTTCCGCTGTGCCCCTCTGTCGAAGCCGTCCAGCTGTGATCGAGCGAGATGAAGCATCTGGCGTAGGCATCTGAGCGGCGAATCGCCTGGTATAACAACTGAAAAGCTTCTGCATAGTTAGCTGCACAGGCGCTGGTCGATAAACTACCGGAGTAGTTCCAGGCCTGACAGCAGTTCACTTCATTGCCAAGCGTCCAGTTCAGCACTCTGTATTTGTTCGCACTCTGTCCGCCGTATTCACTTCCACCCAGCTTATAGCCCAGATAGCTGAATAACGCTTCAAAAGTCAGCCGTGCCTTCTCTTCCTGCATATTCAGGGCGTAATAACTGTATCCCTTCACACGCGCGGACGGATGGATCAGATATGTCAGTTCTGAATCCCAGGCCAGCAGCAGATCCACCGTCACATTGGTTCTGCCTGTAATGCCATATTCCGCTCCCTTGCCCCAGCCATTCAGAG
Organism: Lachnospiraceae bacterium Zagget2; assembly: GCA_001941045.1. Taxonomy (GTDB): domain Bacteria; phylum Bacillota; class Clostridia; order Lachnospirales; family Lachnospiraceae; genus Hominiventricola. The sequence goes on along the minus strand of MSHD01000052.1, from coordinate 12,822 downwards.
CATAGATTGTGTTCTGATAGGAGATCATATCAAAGAAATAATAGGTTTTCCCTTTGTATGTATATGCCACATAGGCAGCAGAGCCGTATTTCTTAACATTTGTTGTCGTTTTGATAAGCTCATTAAGTTTGATATTAATAATCTCAGCCTGCACACCCAGATCGCCGGCATAGCCGGAGGTTCCCTGCATCCCTTTTTTGCTGTCTACTGTCTGCTCACCCGCGCTGTTATACGTATAATAAGAATAATAAATATTGGTCGTTGTTGCTCTTACTTCAGGATTCTGGATCAGTAATGGATTTTTACTGATGATCTGATAGCCATCATCCAATACCGCGACAACAGCATAGCGATCCATCATAGAGCTGTTGAAATAATCATCGCCATCCGCCGTATCCCATTCCAGCGTCGCAACCAGAACATTATCGCTGTCATATTCAGCCTTTCCGACATAATTCAGGATTTCGCTTCCCTGATTGTCCATCTCTACAATATACAGCCGATCCATTAATTCTTCATCGACTGTTCCGCTGTAAGTAAGCCATATTTTCATGGAAGTATCGATGCTTGCAATCGCGCTGGTGTCATTGCCGTCTTCATCCTGAACTCTCACTATTAGAGCTTCCTCACTCGTATCGCCATCCGTATCCGAGGCCAGACAGTTCGTCAGTGAATGCGTCGTCGCCGTACTCACCTCCGCAAAATTTTTGACGACTTTTCCGCGGTAATAATCGCCCGCACCCTGCACTACCGCGCTGACACTGCCGTCGCTCTCGATACGATAGCTCAGGTCATAATAATCGCCATACGCTTCATCCGCAATCTCTGCCTCCGTCAGATCGACAGACTCCGAATCCCCTGTCTGTCGTGTATCCGTTACCTGCACATCCGGTATCCAGGCCTCGGTTCCATCTACCGTAGCCTCCTCCAGGTCTCCGTTGAAACTGATCTTGATATCCCACGACGTGAGGCTCTTCTTGCGGATCGTGAAGGTGATCGTCGCCGCGTCTGTCGACTCTTCACCTTCTTCTTCCGCTGTCCCGTCGTCAAGTTCTACAATGTACGCACTATCTCCATCTTCGTCTTCCACTGCGGTGACAAAGATATATCCTGTGCCCGGATCTGTATTCTCGTCATAAGTAATGTTATAGTCCGCGCCCTCGACCAGCGTCACCCCGTCGCACTGCAGGACCAGATTCGGCTCGATGGCGCTGCCGGTATAGTCATAATAGCTCTTGCTCAGCTTGTACGTTACCTCGGCTCCGTCCGAACTCCGGTAGAAGCCTTCCAGCGTGCTGTCCGCCAGCAGGTTTCCCACCATCAGGTAATTGCCGCTCTGGTAGGTGGGATAGTCAAAGCCACTCTCATCGATCACCAGATAGTGGTCGAGATCCAGATACTTGCAGCTCAGCACCTTCGTCCCCGCGGTGATCTCCTCTGTCATGAGCTGTACGGTCAGCTGCAGATCCTCCTCCTCTCTTATGACAGAGACATTCTCCTTCGTCCCGTCCCCGTCCAGATCGAGGCTCGCGCCGTTCAGCGTGAAGGTACTGCTCTCGGGCTTCTGGATCACGGCCTCGACCGGTCCGTCCAGATAGATGAGAGTCGCCGTCAGCGTCCCGTCCACGCGCAGCGTCGGCTGCCAGGTGGTCTCATCCTCCACCTCCTCAAAGCGAAGCTGATAGACGCTGAGCTTGCCGGATACGTAGAACTCCGTATTGCCGCGCAGCACCAGCTCGGAATTTGTGGAGCCGGTGACGGCTGAGACCAGTGTCGCGCCGTCATCGTCCGTCGTCACGGTACTGTCCAGCGTCAGGCTGTATTTTCCCAGCGAATAGCTCGCCGCTGTGGCGACGCCCGTCTTGTTGACCGCCTTCATCGGGCTGAGGCCGACATTCTCAAACTCGGTGTTGCAGCGCAGCGTCAGGGTACCCGCATAGTAGATCGTGTGCGTGTCGTCTTCGCTGTATATTTTCACATTGCCCGCCTTAGTCGGGAGCGTCAGCGAGCTGTAGGAGCCGTTATGCTTTGTGTTTCCGATCTCCACATTGCTCAAAAGCTCGATCTCATAGTCTTCGTAGACCTTGGTTCCCATGCGGTAGCGGGCAAGATTGTTGATCTCCGTCACGGCCTCCTCGAAGGTCGCGAACAACGTGCTGCCGGTCGCCGCAGAGGTTTCCTCTCCGGTCGTCTCGTCGGTCCCGGTCTCCATATAATACAGACGCACTTCCTGGTCCGAGGTGCTCGTATACTGAATGGTGCTTCCTGATTTTACGAAGCCGTAACCCTCGGTCTCCTCGCCCATACCGTCCGTCCCGGTAGCTGCAGAGCTCCCGCCGTCGCTCGTCGTGGTATAATAAGGCCGAAACCAGGACGCGGCCGCCTTCGACGCGCTCAGCAGCGTCATGCCATCGTAGAGCTGCGCGAACTGCGAGCAGCTGTTATTGTAGTACAGGCCCACCTCGATAATGGCCTCTTCGTCCTCCGTATTCGTCTCGCTGCCGTCCTCCTCCGCGCTCTCCTCGCCGCGGGAGACATAGCCCGTGACGGTGAGCTGGCTCGCGCCGGCCTTGCTCTGCTTCGCGAAGATCTGATTTTCGCCCAGACACACGATCGTGCCCAGCTTGACGACTCCATCGCCCACCGTGTCCGTCCCCGCCGATATCTGCGCATTGTCCAGCGTCACCGTTCCGGTGCTGGTGATATTTTTTGCCGTCAGGCTGCTCTCTGTCATCGTCAGACTGGTCGCTGTGAGCGTGCCGCCCGGCACGCTGAGCTCCACGTTTTCGTTCAGAATCAGCTCCTTCACGCCGCTGACGCTTCCGGAGATCGTCAGCACCTCCGGATTGATCTCCTCGTTATAAAAACTCACGATCCCGTAGTTGGTCAGCTTTGTCGCCACATTGAACAGCGCCGTCTCCGAGCTCCCCTCATAGAAGCGGAAGCTTCCACTGGAAGTTCCGTTGACGGTTCCCACCAGGCACTCGTATTCTGTACCATCCGACTCCGCGCTGCCGGGGAGCGCTTCCATGGTCAGATCCCAGCTGCCGCCCGCGATGTTGAAGGTCGTGGAGGTGTAGCTCGTCACTCCGCCCGAGGTCGTTTTCTTCAGCGCGATCAGACCAACATTCGCAAAGGTCGTATCGCAGCGAATCGTGAACGTCGTGCCTGTAAAAAAGAAGTAGCTTTCCGTATCCTCCTCATAGGGCGCAATGCGCACGCCCGCCGCCTTCGTCGGCATTGTCACCGTTCCGATCGGCGCGGAGTCGGTGCTCGTGCCGCCCACGTCTTCCATCAGCAGAATGTCATAGTAGGCGCTGGTATCCGCGATACGGTCGATCTCCTTCACGGCCTGCGCCCAGTCCAGAAATTCCGCCCGATAAATGACCTCGCCGTCAATCGAGGTCTCATATCCTGTCATCTGCACTTTCATTTCCTGATCCGTCAGATAAAGCCCACCCTCATATTTATATAGCGAGTAGAGTACATCTGTACTGTCCTCTTCATATGCGGCCGGTGTAAACGCACCCTCGTCATACATCAGCACGGTGATATCTTCGGTTGAGGCCTTTGTCAGCACCGCGATCCTGTCGTAGGTACTCAGCGTCTCGCCCTCGCTGACACACAGCTCCTGCGCTTCGTCTGCGGTCATGGCATGATAGCTCTTCGTGTCCTGATCGTACAGATAGGGTGCGATCTCCACCGCCACGCCGCTGACAGCTCCCGCTATCGTGAGCTGCGTCGCGGAACGCTGGCTCGCTTTCGTGATCTTCGTGAAATAAGTGTACACGCGCAGGACTGGCTTGTCATCTCCGTCCTCATACTCACCCGTCAGCGTCGTCAGCTTCATCGTGCCGAGGGCTGTGAGGGAGGAACTCGCGTCGGCAGTCAGGTTTTTCACCGTCAGGTTTGTCACGGTGATATAGGAATCCGCGCTTAAGGCGGCGCTCTCCAGATTAAGCGTCGGCACAGACACCTGTTTCTTCACATAGACGCTGCTGCCTTCCACGCTCAGCGTGCCCTTCGAGCCGCTGACATAGCTGAACACCAGATCCGCCGTTCCATCTTCCTCTGCGAGCGTCGTCGCCGTATCCGCGAAGCGCAGCTCATAATTGTAGCTGCCGAAATTCGGCGTCACCGAATAAGAGGGCGTAAAGTCCCCCGTCTTGCTGCTGTAGCTGCCTTCTGTCAGCAGGATATTTTCAAATGTCACCGCGCATCGCGGCGTCAGCGTGCCGGTATAGCAGAGCACGGTATAAGGATCACCCTCATCGTCCGTGACGCCGCTGATCGTCACCGAGGCCGCCTTTGTGGGGAGCGTCAGCGCACCGTAGGCGTCATTCTTTGCCGATTTTACATATACATATCCATCGCTCTGCGCATCGGTACTCAGGAACCGAATCTCGTAGTTCGCCGTCGTATCCGCCGCATTGTTGATGATCGTCACCGCCTCATAGAAGGAGGTTGCATAGGACGACGTGGAGCTTCCGTTCTTCGTGATGCTGACGACCATATTGTCGATATTGCCGTTGCGCACGTAGCCGCTGCTGTCCTTGTAGGCGACCCAATTGGCGCTGGGGATATCACTGGTGTCAACAAGATTCACACTGAACGAGCCATCCTCTGCTTCCGTCCACTTGCCATAGGGATAGCCGATAAACATCTCCGCGTCCGCCTTAAGCGCGATGGCGAGCACCACTCTTTCATAGGTCTCACCCTCCACCTCGTCCAGATACTCGACCGCATAGGTCTTGCAGGCCGCCGTGGCCACGCGGAAGAGCAGGGGATCCGACACGCTGCCGGTGATCGTCAGCTGGGAGAGATAAGTCTTCGCGACCTGCTTCGTCCCCAGATAACCGCCCGTCATCTTAGAGCTGTCTACATTCGCGACAGAGGTCTTGCCCAGCGCGTCCCAGGTGGCTTCGCCGATTAAATACAGATCATGAATCGTCGTCGCGCCGCAGGTCGTGAGCGTCGTATTCTTAAGATACAGATCCTTGATACTGCTGATACCGGTCTTCAGACGCAATTCACAGTCTATCAGCGTTACATCCGTGTAATTGTTCGTTCCGACAATCTGGCTGATGAAGCCGGTGGTCTCCGCTTCGCCCGTCCAGTTCTCATCTGTCCAGGTGCTCACGTTGTCGAACGTCAGAGACGCGCCCGCATTGGACTTCGCCACCGTGATCTTGAAGTCGATCGCCGTCGTCTCCACCGAGGCGCTGCGCGTAGGCTTGAGCAGGATATCTTCGAGCGTCAGGTTGCCATAGGCGGTAATATTCCCATAGAACTGGATTGTCGTTCTCTCTGTCGCATCCTCGTCCGCCGGGCGCACGGTGACGGAGCCCGCCTTGTTGCTGCCGGGCATCGAAAGCCCGCTGTAACGGTTGCTGTCGGTGATATTGGTATCCGATATATCCTCGCTCAGCAGGATCGTGTAGTCCGCCGTTACATCCGCGAGCGCCGTGATCTCATTCACGGCCTGGGACCAGTCGAGACACAGCGTCGTGGACGTTTCCGTCACGGTATTTCCACTGTCGTCCTCCGTCGTCTTCTCTGCGACCAGTGTTACCGCGGCCGGCAGATCGGAGCCTGTCAGATAGACGGCCTTGCTCGCCTTCACCACGGATGCGTTTAATGCGCTCCCATTCAGATAAAAGGTAAACGCCGAGGTAGGCGCCTTCGTGATATTCGCCAGCTTCTTCGCATCCGTCAGGCTGGTCTTCGTATAGCTGACGCTGCTGAGCGTCAGAGCCAGACTCTCCTCCGTCAGACTGGAGGCGTTCATATTCAGCACCAGCGGATTCGTATTTTCGCCGCTGACCGTCCCGCTGATCGTCAGATATGTGACATTCTTCGCCGTCCTGCCATAGATGAGCGTATTCGCATCCGTTCCGTTGTTCTCAATATTGGTGAGCGTCACGGTACTGCCCGTCGTCAGCGTGACGCCGCCCTCCAGGCACAGATTGGTCGTCTTCACGACGCCGCTGATCGTCGTATCCTCGCAGATCGTCAGATACAGGGAATTCTGTACACTGCCGGTCAGCGTAAGATTCTTGCTGTCCAGCGTCGTCGTCTGCTTCGCGTTGCCCGAGATCGAGCTGAGCGCCATATTGGAGAGTTCCTCACTCACCGCCACATCCCGGAGCGTCAGATCGTAGACGCCCGTGGAGAAGCCCAGCGACGTGCCCGTATTTTTCGACTTCATGGGCGCAAAGAGCACATTGTCAAACACCGTTGCGCATTTCAGCGTCAGCGTGTTTTTGTAATAGATCGTTTTCGCGTTGCCATCGGAATCCTTCTGGCTGGTGACATAGACCGCCTTCGCGTAGGTGGGCAGCGTGATCGACAGGGGCGAGGACGTGTCCCCGATATCCTGCAGCAACAGCAGCGTATAGGTGGCCGTGGAGTCCTTCCGCGTGTTGATCGCCGACACCGCGTCGGAAAAGCTCGGATAGTAGTCGAGCACTGCGCCGTCCTCTTCCGCCGCCGCAAGATCCGTGTATTCGGTTTCTCCGCTGCACAGGGCGATGAGGATCTCATCGCTCTTATAGACATAAATGGCTGTCCCTGACTTTTTCAGGATATAGCCGTTGCTGTTGTTCGCGCTGTAGGCTTCCAGAAAGCTCACGTTCTCCTCCCAGGGAAGGAAGCAGTCCGCGGAGGCGCTCTTTGCCGTCAGCAGCTGTCCGGTCACGGACGGCGCACCGCTCAGAATCACCGGCGTCTCGCTGTCCTGATCGGTCACGACAGGATAAACGCCCACATGGATCTGGTCGGTACTGCTATCCTGCAGCGTCACCGTGCCGGAGATATTCAGGTAAGGCGCTTTCTTCGCCCCCTGCCGCCTGGTGTAGAGATAGGCTTCCGATGTGGTGCAGGTCAGTGTTCCGGTGATATTGAAGGTTTTATCTACAGTCAGCTCCGTCACGCCGGACAGCGTCAGATTCGTAAAGCTCGCGCTGCCCTCCACGTCCAGCCTCCCGCCGTTGAATACGGCGGTCGTGATCGAGACCGAGGCCGCGTAATTCGACTTCGCATTGCTGTGCAGCTCGATCGCGCCGTAGTTGTACAGCGTCGTGGCGCTCAGGCTCGGAGCCGTGTACTTGGTGCCGTTCGTCGTGTATTCTTTGATAAGCAGCGTCTGGCCGCTCTGCACCGTGATCTGTGCAAATTTGGTGATCGAACCGCAGACCAGGCTCTCTCCGTCCTCCGCCGTTTCCAATGTATTGCCGTTCGTCTCGGTGAAGAGACGGGCGTCCGACCCGATCGTCAGCGTTCCCTTGCTGCTGCCCGTGATGGAGAGCGGTGTGTAGAAGCGCACGTCCCCCTCAATATCCAGGGTGTAAGCGCCGACAGAGAGCGTCATGATCGGCGCTTTATCGCTGTATTTCACAGACGACTCATAATATGTCGACCCGGACTTCACCATCTGGACCAGCTCTACATTTTTCAGAGTTGTATTCGTACTGAGCGTGATGCTGCCTGTAAAGTATACAACGGCAGCGCTCACTGACCCGTCATCCGCCGTGAGCGTCCCGTCGATCACGAGGCTGCTCACATAAGACGCCGAGGGCATGGTCAGCGCAGTGTAGGAGGACGAGGTCCGCTCCTCGATCGCCTCCTGCAGCGTCATCGTATAATCCCGCTTCGTCTTCAGATTATTGATCTCCGTCGAGGCCTGGGCGATCGTCAGACAGTTTGTCTTGATCTCCCTGTCGTCCGCGTCCGTGTAGCTCAGTACGACGCCCGGATCCAGGGTCGTATAGGTCAGATAGGCGGAGGACTTCACGAGATCATCTGATATAGTCCCCGTACTAGTATCATTAAGGCGCGCCCGTATCTGCGCGGTGGAGACCTTCTGCGCCTTGACGAGCCTGACGCCGGTAGACTGTATATACGTCGCAATATCGCTGGCCGTCAGATCCAGCGTCTGGTATGCGCCGCTCACCTTCTCCACCAGGCCGATCGCGACGCCATTATCCGCCGCATAGACGTCCCCGTTGATCGTCAGCGTCGTCGAGACCGCAGTAACAACACCGTTTTTGCGCGTGACGGTCGCGTAGCCGATCAGCGCGTCACCCTCCTGCTCCGCATAGAGATTTCCGATGCTCATCGTGCTCTGCGCGGTCAGCGTCGCGCCGTCGAGGCAGACATTTCCCACGCCCGACACGGTGCCCGCCACCGTCAGATCGGTGCCGGTAAGCGTGAGCGTGGAAGCTCCGCTCACACCGGATCCGGAGATTTTCGTGATCTTTTTATCCGCGTCCACCGAGCAGCTGTCGAGTTCGAGGGTCCAGGCGCTTAATGATATCGTGCCGGAGCTCTTCGGCGACAGGACGATGTTCTGCAGGGTGACATCGCTTTTCAGCGTGATGGAGCTGTTGAAGTAGATCGTCTTTGCACTACTGCCGTCTCCGACGATCAGGATACCCGCCGTCTTCGATGGGAAGGTGAGATTCGTGCTCGTCTTCGTCACATCATTCTCATCATCGGTGATCGTGACGCGGTATTCCGCGCCCGTATCTGCCAGGCGGTCGATCTCCGAGAAAGCCTCCTGCAGCGTGGCGAAACCGCCGTCCGTCACATAAGCCTGCGCGGCCTCGCTGTAGACAGCCAGGAGCACCGCCTCGTCCGCGGCGCTGCCGCAGCGGATGACCGAGCCGTCCTTGTGGGTCACATACTGGACGGTGACTGTATCCCCTGATGAATCCTTTCCGATGACAAACCAGCTGGCCGCGGTCTTCGCGGCGTTCAGAAGCGCGACGTCCTGCGCGTAGCCGCCGTCTTCCAGATCGTGCACGGTGATGCTCAGCGCGGCCGCGCGCACCTCTACTTCCGCATCATCCTCGTTCGTGACGCTCACCGTCGCATCGCCGGACAGCGTATCTGAGCTCACGGTCCCCGTGATCGTCAGGATCTTCGTGGATGTATTTCCCCCGAATCCGAGCTGATTGTCCGCACTGTTGGAGACCACGTTCACCAGGCTCATCTTTCCCGTCGTGTCCAGCGTGGAGCTCTCCATCGTCAGCGTCTTCGTGATCGAGACCGTTCCCTGCGCCTCCACCGTGGCATTCGTCAGCGTCATGGTCGCCACGGAGGCGATCGCGGAGTTGTTCCAGCTCAGGCTGGTGCCGACGGTGACAGTGGAATCCGATATATCCACGGTACCGATCGTGGAAAGATAGCGGGAAGTGCTCAGCTCACTGCCGTCCTGAATCATCAGGCTGGAGGCCGACGTTCCCTTTATGTAGTCAAAGCTCGCCTTTACATTGCTCAGCGTCAGGGTTTTTCCGTTCAGCGTGACGACACTGGCATAGTCCACATAGCTGGCCGTGGACTTGTTATACGTCTTCGGCTGCAGCTCGATATTCTCGAAGGTCGTATCGACCGTCAACGTCAGATTTCCCACGAAGGAGAAGACAATGGTATCATCCCCATCCTCCCCGCTGTAACGGAAGATCAGCTCTCCTACCTTCGTCGGCATCGTCAGGTTCTCTTCCGTTTCCACGCTCGCCGTCAGCTCCACGATATAGGTCATGGAGGTATTGGAAAGTGTATTCAGATAGGACTGGGTGTCCGCCCAGCTCCGGAAGGAGTCAAGCAGCACCTCTTTTCCACTCGAGCCACAGGCATAGACGGCGATCCACTCTCCGTCCACACAGATATTCTCTCCATCCTGGTAAGCAATCGTATAGACAGAAGATTCGTCCGACTGCTCCACCTTGCAGCAGGAAACCGGAAAGCTGGAAATTTTGGTAGTAAAAAGTACCGTACGCGGAGCGGCAGTCATGAGGCTGTAGTTTCCGTCCTCATCCATGGAGACGAGGCCAAGACTCAGATAAGCCTCTTCGTTGGTCTGCGACACCGACGTCAGGAAGGACACCGACGCGTCCTCGGTCCGGTAGAAATGCGCATCGCCGCTCAGCGCCCCGTCCTGGCCGCCGAGCACCGTATTATAGACTGTGGCGGACGCTTTCACCACGAAGGTAGAATCAGCCTCCAGATAGGTGTAGCCGCTGCCGGACTGCACATAGGTCCCGCAGACAAACAGGGCGCCGCTCTTATTGTCCAGCGTCGCGATCGTCTTCGCCGTCTCCACGCGCAGCTTTCCGCTGTTCTCAATGGAAGCGGACACCGTGTCTACAGTCCAGTCGCCGGAGGATACATCCAGCTGGCCGGTCGTGATGACAGAATTTAATGTATAGGAAGACTCCGTCGACTCGTCCGAAACCGCCAGCAGGACGGAGCCACCGGAAGCCGTGATATTCACGCCATCGATGAGCATCGTGCTGTCCTCCGTGTCAGAAGCCAGTGATTCTCCCGCTGCAAAGGTGACAATCCGGAAAGAATAGTCCCCGTCAGACGGCGTTGCCGTCAGACTCAGCGTGCCGTTCGTCGACACTTCGTTCACCAGACAAAGCCCCTCGTGCAGTGTTACACCTGCCGCCTGGGAAGAAAGCGTATAACCGTTAAAATCAAACTCAACGTAAGAATAAAGAGTCGTCTCATCCTCACCCTCTGCCGTCTCCGTCGTCAGGACGAGTTCCGTCACGCAGTCCGGCAGCGTCACGTTCGTCGTCAGCTTCGCGTCCTGCAGGAAGGTGAAGGTATAGGTTCCCGTTTCACCGTCAAACGCGGTCTCGAGATCGCTGATCGCGAGGTCAAAACCGGGATAATCCACGGAATTCTCCCCATATTTCACACGCAGCGCTACATCGTAGACAGTGATCTGCGAACTGTCTCTCCACAGGCACAGCTTTGCGTTCACATTGTCCGTCAGGCAAAACCAGGCTACAGGGATCTCGCTGTCCTCCTGACTCACGTACAGCGCTGTATCCCCGGAAGTAAAAGCTGTCGCCTCCGCCTCCGACTCAGCGCTTTCATAATACTCCCAGGTCTGCGCTTCTACCGTCACGCTCCGCTTTCCAAGGCTGACCGCATACTCCAGCTCATCCGCCTTTGTAAGCGCACCCTCAACCGTCAGGGCGCCCTCCAGGCTGGCATCTGTCTCCCCGCTTACGTATACCGTCTCCAGAATCATGTATAACGGCATATCCGCGCTTTCATAAGTAACGGAAAGGTTCGTGATCTGCGCGTCATCGCGAATCACGAGCGTGCTTCCGCCCACCGCCGACAAGGTCACGCAGTCTGTCAACCTGTCCACGCGCAGGCTGACATCGCTGTCGCTCAGGACCAGGCCGCCCTCAGTGGAGTCTGCGTCAAAGGACAGGACAGGAATGTCGTAGTTCGTCGCGCTTCCCTCCGCCGCGGTATCCAGCGTCAATGTATAATCCTGCTTCACCGTGACGCCGCCGTCGTGCTCATCTGAGCTGTCATAGACCTCCATGGCGATCGTCGCATCCGCGGCGACTGTCAACTGACAGCCGTTCAGATCCAGTGCACAGGATAACTCTTCTGAACTCAGAATCAGGTCGCCTTTAAACGTAACATCAGCCTGCAGCTGCAAAAGAAATCCCGTATAAGTATCTGTGTAATCGCTGACGGCAGCCAGCGCATACTTCAGAGAGCTGTAATAACTCAACAGCTCTGCGTCGCCTCCGTCGACAATCCCATACAGTCCCACCAGTGCATCTTCCGTATCCGCAGCTACCGGCGTATAAGCACTCCCGGTCAGCGTCGGATATACAAATGAAAAATCATCGACCTGACAGTCCACAGAGAGAGGAATGTGATCATTCTCAATCGTCTTATAAAAACCGTCTGACTCACTGCCTGCGAGAAAATAATTGTAATAGATCCCTTTCGTATCCTGGTCATCCCAGGTCACGTCGACCAGATACCATTCACCGTCATCCTCCAGCTGGACATAATTCCATGCATGAGCGCCGCTGCTCGATGATGTTACAGCATAGCCTGTCACAAGTACGCAGGAGATTCCCGCCTCATCGCAGAGCACCTTGAATGCCTTGGCGTAACCGTCGCAGACCACAGAGCAGCCCACGTCTCCATAGCCCAGGAAAGCCACAGCCGAGGTATGTGCATAGTCGTAATCACCGGACTCTGTGTCTGCCGCAGCGTCATCATTATATGTAAGCGTATCACAAAGATAATCATGAATGAGCTTAACGATCGTGTAGTTGCTCTTACCTTCCAGTTCCAGATCCTCTACGATGGTGTCAACTGCTGTCCAGTATTCCTCGACCTGCTCCATCGCACCTGTATAATACTCGCTGGGAATCAGTGTGATCCCAGTGATCGAACCGGTATACCCCTTCGAACTTGATCCCGTGGCTGATATTGTGTAGCTGATCTTCATACTGCCAAACCAGAAGGCTTCCGGATAATCCTGCCAGAACGCATTGAAAGCCTTATAAAATGCCTCTGTCACCTCCGTGCAGGCCGCCGTATAAGCATCATCTTCTACAATATAGCCGCTGCTCACAGACGCCTCAAAGGTGACAGGCGTCGAAAGACTAAAGGAACAAGATGCTTCCGTCAGAGCATTCCGGGTCGCATAATAGTCCACCATCGCCTGATAGATCTGCATGGCGGTCGTATCGTCCGAAATCTGTGCACCAAAAGAGCCCGGCCATTCCGTCGTCTCTTCTGTCCCGTCATCTTCATCATCTGAGATCGCGCTCGCAACGTTCAGCAGAAGGTTCTCGTCACTGGCCCAGGCATCGCCGCTCACAGTCTCCTCATAAGTGGTGTAAATCTCTTCATCGGAATCAGTCTGCGCATCCTCCTCAGAATCGCTCTCCGTCACGCCGACATTCGAGCTGCCGGTTTCCGTGCTGTCCGCTTCTGCCTCGGACGTGGTACTAGCTTCCTCTGTCTCAGACGCATCGCCCGTTCCGT
>MSHD01000051.1 GCA_001941045.1 Lachnospiraceae bacterium Zagget2 | reverse complement strand
GGTAGTGTCAAAAGCTACCTCGTTTTTTGTTGCCTAAACCTTGATTTTCGGGAGTTTTGCAATAAAAAGAGCAATTACCTCCCTTTTCTGGTATAATGTCAATCGCCAAACCAACATCTCACCTATGGAGTAATTGCTCATGGACATTATACTTTATTTACTTGAAACTATTCAATACCTTTATCAGCAAAATTGTTGGCTGATTAACTTCATCTGCAGATATATCCCTCTTAAGCAGTGGGCTTTTGATGACTCTCACTCCCCGAAATACCAGAAGTTCAAGATGGATGCACTCCCCGTTATCAAACCCTTTATCAAACAGGACTGGCAGTTTCTCCTCGAATACTTCAAGTGGAAATATGGCAAGCCTGTGAAGCCGGTTCAACGCCGGAATGGCAAATCCATCCCTGATGATACCGTCTGCCCTCTTTGCGGGGCTCCGCACCACTACATTTACGACAATAATGGTGGCCATGGGCAGTTCCTTTGTAAAATCTGTGGACAGACTTTTGTTTCCGGTGAACAGGTTACCTCCCCGGTACGATTCCTCTGCCCCCATTGCGGGCATTCCCTTGTTCCGAAAAAACACCGCAAGCACTTCACCATCCATAAATGTGTGAACCCCAAGTGCCCCTACTACCTGCATAACCTGAAGAAGGTTGACAAGGAACACCTTCAGGAATCCTACGGGAAAAACAAATACAAACTCCACTACCTCTACCGTGAATTCACGATAGATTTCTTCCGTATGGATCTGGACTCCCTTCCAAAGAATGCCTCGTCCCTTAGGTTTAGCAAACACAATGCCTACGTCATGTCACTCTGCCTCACCCTGCATGTCAACCTCAACCTCTCGCTCCGCAAGACATCCAGAGCACTGAAAGACCTGTATAACATCCAGATCTCCCACCAGCAGATCGCCAACTACTGTAAAACCGCCGCCGTCTGTATTAAGCCTTTTGTTGACCATTACGATTACCAGGCCGGCAGTACCCTCACTGCTGATGAAACCTACATCAAAGTCCGCGGTGTAAAAGCCTACATCTGGTTTATTATGGACGCTGCCAAACGCTCCATTATCGGCTACCAGGCCTCCACTAGTCGTAGTGTCGGGCCGTGTATCCTCGCTATGCGCATGGCATTCCAGCACTTTAAAAAGCTTCCGGATAACTTCCGCTTTATTGCTGACGGATACAGTGCCTATCCCCTCGCCGCCCAACAGTTCTTCCACAGGTTCGGCGAAGCGTTCCACTTTGACATTACTCAGGTCATTGGACTTACCAACGACGATGCCGTTTCCAAAGAATTCCGGCCGTTCAAGCAGATGATCGAACGGCTGAACCGTACCTATAAAGCTTCTTACAGGCCTACAAATGGTTTCGACAGCATCGACGGTGCCAACTATGACCTTGCCCTGTGGGTCGCCTACTACAACTTCCTGCGTCCTCATAAACATGCCAGATATCAGGTACTAAACAAGGTTGAATTGCTGGAGAGCGCTGACAACATGCCCGGTAAATGGCAGCTCCTGATCTTCCTTGGGCAGCAGACCATCCTGAACCTTCAAAACCAATCCCTCTCGTGATCGGAGCGGAGACGTTGTCAGGAGAACCGTGGAATACCGGAGCCGCCGTAAGGCGGTGAGGATATGCCGCGAAAGTCTCTTGACATAAGGCTCTCGGATTATCCTTTTCCAAAGAAAAGGGGCAGCTGCGCCCTTTTCTGCCTTCCGGCGAGGACGGGTCCGGGCAGCGCCCGGGGAAGGGTCAAGGGACTGGTTCCTTGTGGGTTCTTAGGGCAACGCCCTAAGCCCTCGGAGAGCTTTTCTGTTATCAATATCTGCAATTTTCAAGGTTCATTTGAGCCTATTTTTCAGACTCAGGTTTTTCATAGATTACTTGACACTACC
>MSHD01000050.1 GCA_001941045.1 Lachnospiraceae bacterium Zagget2 | reverse complement strand
CTGTTCTTATCCGTTACTGTTTTTTTAGGTTGTTTCAAAAGAATCTTCGAAGATCTTTTCAAAGCACTATTTAATTATCAAGGTTTGTCCGCTGTCCGCTCCCTTAAGGGGAGTGACCAAGCTATTGTATCAAATGCTTCCGTCTCTGTCAAGAACTTTTTTATTTTATTTCAACTCCCTGACCGGGCTCTTGATACTCTCGCCAGCCCCTTTTCGGAGCCAGCTCGATTATAATATCACCGCGATTCGTGAATGTCAACACCTTTCTCCAAAAAATTTTCGGCCAATTTTTATCGGATTCTTCATACGCCCAGAAGCAGCAGGATAATGATGAGAAGGAGAAGATTATTTTCGTATAGATAAGAGAGATAAGCGCAGCCCTGAATCTGCACATGCAGAAACGCGCCCCAGGAGCTCGCGCTGAAAATCGCGACGACAAGCAGGAACAGCCAGAGAAGAAGAAGCTGCTCAAACAGACCAAAAATTGCACCAAAGACGCGATTCAGAAGACTCAGGCCCGGAACCTTCGTCAGTATCTCCAGCGAGAGAAGCAGTGTCCGCAGGAGAATCCGCACAACCACGTAAGTCACCACCACCGAAAGCACACGCGATGCCAGCACATACATAAAATTCTCCGCATCATCGCCCAGGCCGCTTAAAACCAGCAAGCGATAGATCTCGCTGTCCGTGTTCAGCACATTTTCCAGTGTAAACGTCGACGGCAGAATATGCTGAAAAAACTCCGCCACATAAGGCGCGGCAATATAAACTACCACCATAGTCAGAATCATGATGGCAAGGGAGACTCCCTTTTTGACAAATCCCTTGCGATAGCCGTCAAAAACCCCATATCCAAGAAAAAGCAGGCCGATCACACCGGCCGCATTGATTGTTTCCATTCTTTGTATATCCTCTTTATCTTAAGCGAATCTGGTCTGTCCTGGACGCGTGCATGACAATATAGCGCGTGTTCCCGGACATCGTATACAGATTAGATATTGATTCCTCAAAGCTCGTCTCGAAAATCACTTTTCCCGAGTGATTCGCGATCACGCAGTCATAATCGTTATAAATAAGAATCATATCACCCGAAAATTTTATAGTGCTGTAATCGAGATCAAATTCCATCTCACACGCAAGTGTTCCATGGCTGTTGTACACCTGAAGAGCATAGGTCTCCTCTTCCCCCTCCGTCACGAGTCCCAGATAATCATCGGACGAAAATACGCTCAAAATCTCTTTTTCCAGGGTGATTTCCACACTTTCCTCCGGAATCTGGCTTCCCTCATAGAAAAGCAGGCTGTCCGTCCCCACAATACAGCAGTGTGAGCTGCCCAGATAATGGACACTCGGCAGGATTTCGCCTTTTATAATTCGCGAAGCCACCAGGTGATCAGAGGAATTCTCTCCCACCGAGTCAAAATTATAGAAAGCAATGCAGGTATTCACACTGCCATCCTGAATCTGGAGAAACGTAACCGCCAGCTTCGTGGCATCCTCACTGAGCGACATGCAAAGCGGATAACCGGTATCCTGCAACTCAAACTTCGCCTCTACCAGGGTCGTTCCCGCGCTGTCATAGAGGTACAGCCTTGTGATATCTCCATCCTCAAGGAGAGCCGCCAGTACGCCCTGAGAAGACACCTCAATCTGTCGGATCGGATACGAGGTCTGAACACTCCCGAGGAGGCCGCTCTCGTCAAAAATCATCGCCTCCGTCCCGCTCTCCTCCGCAATAGCCGCGCTGTTCCCGCAGACTGCCACCATCGGACTCTGCATACTGTAGGTCTGGCTCCAGACAAGCTGATTGCGGGAATCCACACAGGAAATCCCGTCCTGACTGTATTTCAGCACATAATCCAGGAATTCCGTATACTGTGTCGTCACAGTATCCGAACGCTCGTAGCTGTTTACAACCTCATAGTCCGAATAGACTTTATTTTTATAATTTGCCCAGAAGGTCGCCGCCGCGACCAGTACCAGCGCAAGGACACCTGCCCAGAATGCAAAAACCCTGAGTCTGTGCCCACGGAGATTTTTCCTGAAATTCTCCATGTCCGTGTCAGTTCCGGTATTTTTCTTCAGTAATTGTATCGTCATCCGTATTCTCCGCTGAATCTGCAGTTCTTTTGTAGTATACCATTTTCCGCTATGGAAGTACAATGGTTTGTCCGACATAAATTTTATCGCTGTCTTCCAGTCCATTGAGTTCGCAGATTTCTTCCAGCTGCTCGTCTCCGCCGTATTTTGCTCTGCAGATTCCGAGCAGCGTGTCGCCGGCCTGCACCAGGTAGCGTTCCGGTTCTGCTTCTTCCGTGCTCTGTTGTTCTTCTGCTGCCGCAACCTCCTCCTGCATTTCTTCCGCCTTCGGTGTCACAGCCTCTGACAGCGCTTCTTCCGTCTGCATGTCCGTCTTCTCTGCCACTTCCTCTGCTGCCAGACGATTTTCCTCCTGCGCCGCCTGCTCCACATCCTCTTCCGTCTCCTCGTCCAGACTCTCTGAAATGCGATAAAGCGCACTCTCCATACTCGTCATCCGATCATAATTGTTGATCATCGTCACGCCAATGACAAGGATGACCATCACAAGGAAGGTACAGGCCGTATAGAGGACCGTCATCAGCCTTCTCTGTGAGTTCTTCTCCTTTTTTTCCTGCATGGCGCTCCGGAAGCGCGCCGCCCGATCCGTCAGAACGCCTTCCGGCTCGATGCTGAGGCCCCCATGCTGACGGCTGATATAGGCCTGCATTCTCTCATTCTTTTCATAATAAATATAATAACCCGACAGCGGCACGAGTCCGTTTTCTTCCTGCCGGAAGAATCCCTCCTCATTTTCCAGAATATCCGTCAGGAAAAATACCGTTCCCTGTCCCGGGAAATGCCTTCTATGTAAAGATATCAGCTCATCCGTGAGCGTAACGGGAAAACCCGGATTTGACAGATACCAGCCAAGCACTTCCAGTCCGTCAAACCAGATCTGTACATTTCGGAAAATCTCACTCCACTCCTCATTCGAAAACCATTTTCCACGCTCCTGACCCATATCCGCTTCCAGTGCTCCCTGTATATAGACGCCGGAGTCATCGTGATGTCCCAGCAGCACAGCCGTCCGCATGCAGGTAAGCTTGTCCCCTGCCAGCTGACGCAGATAGGTATATACGTAATCTTCTATAAAAACACGTGTACCCTGCCCCGGCTCTCCGATCTGCCGCGTATTACGGGGAAATGTCCCCTCTCTCTTTTCCATCCAGGCTTCCCTCCCTCTGACCACATCGTAGCACAAGGCAGGCACCGTTTTTGACGAAATACAGGAGAAAAGACGCATTTCTTATCGACAAAAAAAAGACGCCGAAGCGCCTTTTCTTTTGTTTTATCGGAATCTGTAAACCGTCGTCGTACGGCAGTGTGTTCCAGCGTCAAAGATCGGCTGACGGAAGCCCGGGATATTAACGCTGTTCGGAAAATACTGCGTCTCCAGGCACACCGCCTCACGCCTCGCGTAGTGTGCGCCGCCCTTCCCCTTTCTGTCAGTCAGGCCATTTGCCGTATAGACCTGCACGCCCGGGAGATCCGTGTAAGCGTCCATCGTGATGCCGGAACGGTCATCCGTAAGTTCCGCGAACTTCTCCACCTTGCCAAACTCTGTATCGAGCGCCCAGTTGTGATCATAACCTCCCACAAGGTTCAGCTGCTCCCAGTCCGCATCGACGTCATCCCCGATCCGTCTCGGTTTTCTGAAATCCATCGGCGTTCCCTCTACCGGCAGAATTCTTCCGGTCGGAATCGCTCCCGGATAAATTTCCGTAAAGCCGCTCGCGCGCAATGTCAGCCTCTCATCTTCAATCGAACCCGCATCATGTCCTCCCAGATTGAAATACGTGTGGTTCGTCACGTTGATGACCGTCTTTTTGTCGCTGACACCGTCATAACTGATCTGGATTCCATCCGCGAGCAGGGTATAGGTAACCGTCATCGTCAGGTTCCCCGGAAAACCGTTCTCTCCATCCGGACTCAGATATGTAAATTTCACGGCATTCGCCGCCTCATCCGGTTCCCCCTTCCACATAACCTTGTGGAAACCGTGGTTCTTGTCCGTGTGCAGATTATTTTCATTGTCATTTGCCACCAGGTGATACTCTGCACCGTCCAGTGTGAATTTCGCGCCACCGATCCGGTTCGCATGCCTGCCGACCGTTGAACCAAGAAATGCGCCATTCTCTTCATATTCCCGTAATGTGTCATAGCCAAGCACTACGTCAAGGCGGCCTCCCTTATGATCCGGGACAAGCAGGCTCACAAGAACTGCTCCAAAATTCGTCACGGCCGCCTCCATGCCTCTTTCACTGCGCAGTGTATAGAGCGATGCTTCCTTCCCGTCTTTGGTCACACCGAACACTTTCTTTTCGATACTCATACCCGTCTTCTCCTTCTTTCCTCTACAGCTCTACGCGGCCCTCCAGCGCGCGCAGCAGCGTTACCTCGTCAATATATTCCAGGTCTCCACCGACCGGCACGCCGCTTGCAATCCGGCTCACCTTGATTCCGGTCGGCTTCACCAGTCTGCTGATGTACATCGCTGTGGTCTCTCCCTCCAGACTGGAGTTCGTGGCGATGATCACTTCATCCACATCCTTTTCCAGCCGATGCATGAGCTCCTTCAGGCGAATATCGGAAGGTCCGATGCCGAGCATCGGGGAAATTGCTCCGTGCAGCACATGATAGACGCCTTCATACTTGCCCGTCTTCTCATAGGCGCTCATATCGCGCGGATTCTCGACGACCATAATCGTCCTGTGATCCCGCTGTTCATTGGCGCAGATCGGACAGAGTTCCTGATCCGTCAGAGTAAAACACTCCCGACAATAACGAATCGTTTTCCGCGCTTTCACCATCGTCTCCGCCAGCTTCTCAACCTTTTCCTCCGGCATATCAATCATATGGAAAGCCAGACGCTGTGCCGTCTTTGCTCCGATCCCCGGCAGGGAAGCGAGCTGCTCCGCCAGCTGGCTGATCTGCTTGCTGTAATACTCCATCAGAAACCGAGTCCTCCCATACCGCCGGTCATCTTCGCCATATTCGCCGCGGCGGCCTCGTCCGCCTTGCGCAGCGCCTCATTGGCCGCCGCCATGATCAGATCCTCGAGCATCTCCACGTCATCCGGATCCACGGCCTCCGGGTCGAGCTTCACCTTCGTGATCTCCTTCTTGCCCGTCACCGTTACTTCGACCGCGCCGCCACCGGCTGCTGCCGTAAACTCCGCTGTCTCCAGTTCCTTCTGGCTCTCCTCCATCTGACGCTGCATGCGCTGAGCCTGCTTCATAAGATTGTTCATATTTCCCGGCATACCGCCTTGAAATCCGCCTCTTCTAGCCATCGTGTCTCTCCTCCTGTAGTTTCTTTATCAGCGATCACTCGCTGTCCACTTCGATTTCCATATCGATCAATCCTGAGAGATCCAGAACCGCTTCCTCCGGTCTCGGATCCGTGTGCGGCGTGTGCACCTTGATATTCATCCGCACCTGCATTTCCTTTTCCACCAGCCTCCCAAGATCCTGCGCGAGCGCCTGCTCATCCACCGGCAGCTCCCTGCCAAGAATGATCTCTGCTCCCGAGCGATCCGGCAGTTCTCTGCACAGCGCCCCCTTCAGCTGCTGTGCCTGCATACCTCCGAGCTTTTTGCGGAACTCCTGGAATCGCTTTACAAACTGCTGTACATCCTCCGAGAGGGCTTCCGGAAGAAGCGTCTTCGGTCGTGAGACCGTTGTCTCATGAACCGGCTGCTGTATGACCGCCGGAATTCCTTTCTCCATGCGCTGTTCAAGCTGGCTCACACGCTGCAGCAGCGAACTGTAGTCCTGCTCCATCGCCGGCCTGCACAGGCGAATCAGCGCAATCTCCACAAGCACGCGCTTCTGTGTCGAGTAACGAAGCTGTCCGGACAATTCTGAGAGCACCCGTATGTAACGCATCAGTGTCTCCGCGTCGCACAGAGCGGACTCCTCTTTCATCCGTGCAAGATTCTCCGAGGAAACATCCACCAGTTCCTCCATCCCGTCGCCGCTCTGCAGCATCAGAAGATTCCGGAGATACCAGATGAAATCGGTCGTAAACTGGGACAGCTCCCTGCCCTGTAAAATAACCCGTTCCACACTGCCAATCGCCCGGGTAAGATTCTGTGCACAGATCTCCCGGAACAGCTCGCTGAACACATCAATGTCGACCGCGCCGAGCACTTCCAGTACATGGTCATAGGTCAGCGTCTCTCCGAGATAGAATGCGATACACTGATCAAGCAGACTCAAAGCGTCGCGCAACGACCCGTCCGCCGCCTTCGCGATGTAAGCCAGCGCCCGGTCTTCCGCTTCCACCTGCTCCGCTTTCAGCAGCTCCTTCATGCGCGCCGTAATCGTGTCCGCCGTAATCCGCCGGAAATCATAGCGCTGGCAACGCGACAGAATCGTCACCGGAACCTTATGGACATCTGTCGTCGCCAGAATGAAAATCACATAGGACGGCGGCTCCTCCAGCGTCTTCAACAGCGCATTAAATGCCGCCGGTGTGATCATATGAGCCTCGTCGATGATGTAGACCTTATATCTCCCCTCCGTGGGCGAGTAGGATACCTCCTCGCGGATTTCACGGATATTATCCACGCCGTTATTGGAAGCGCCGTCAATCTCGATGACGTTCATCGACCGGCCGGCTGCGATCGCGCGGCAGGAAGCGCACTCCCCACATGGGCTGCCATCCACCGGATGCTCACAGTTCACCGCTTTTGCAAAAATCTTCGCGACCGTCGTCTTACCGGTGCCGCGCGTTCCGCAGAACAGATATGCATGACCAACGCGATCCGCGCGAATCTGATTTTTCAGGGTCGTCACAATATGATCCTGCCCTTTTACATCCGAAAATTCCGTCGGGCGGAACTTCCGGTACAGCGCTGTATAAGACATTCCTTAATCTCCAAAGCTGATTCCCGTCAGCTTCGCTTCCTCTATAATACCGGAATCCGGATCCACCATCTTCAGTCTGCCGGCAACCTCGCCGAGCGAGACCTTGCAGGTCTCGCCATTCACAATCGCCACCATATAGCCGTATTCCTTGTCGATGATCAGCTTCGCCGCGCGCGCACCAAGCCTGGTGGAGAGCACACGATCGTAAGGATCCGGAGAACCGCCTCTCTGTGTATGCCCGGGAACCGTCACACGCACGTCCGCCCCTGTCTGCTCCTTGATCTGTTCCGCAATCTCATAGGAGACGGACGGATATGGATAATTCGCCATCTTCGCCTTGTATTCCTTCTTCGAAAGCGCCGCATCCTCCTTCGAAATGGCGCCTTCCGCAACTGCCAGAATCGTAAATCCCTTTTTCTCATGATTCCGCCGTGCAATCGCCTCACATACTTTATCGATATCATACGGAATCTCCGGAATTAAAACGATATCTGCGCCGCCCGCGATGCCGGCATGAAGCGTAAGCCAGCCGACCTTGTGCCCCATAACTTCGACAATGAAAACTCTGCCATGGGACGCTGCTGTCGTATGGATACAGTCAATGCAGTTTGTAGCGATATCTACTGCGCTCTGGAAGCCAAAGGTCATGTCCGTGCCCCAGATATCATTGTCGATCGTCTTGGGCAGGTGGATGATATTCAGCCCCTCCTCACGCAGCAGGTTGGCCGTCTTTTCCGTGCCATTTCCACCGAGAATAACCAGACAGTCAAGCCCCAGTCTGCGATAATTCTGCTTCATCGCCTCGACCTTATTGAGGCCATTCTCGTCCGGGTCTTTCATGCTCTTGAAGGACTGTCTGGAGCTGCCCAGGATTGTCCCTCCCTTTGTGAGAATACCGGAAAAATCCCTTGCGCTCATCATGCGGTATTCGTTGTAGATCAGACCCTTGTAGCCCTCTTCAAAGCCATAGATCTCCACATCGCCCTTCAATCCGTTGTAAAGTCCCTTTACCACACCGCGCATCGTCGCATTCAGCGCCTGACAGTCGCCCCCGCTCGTCAGCATACCTACCCGTTTCATAAGACCCGTCTCCTTCTCAATTTTTTTAGGAAAAACATATTGTTTTTATTATAACCCACTCCTCACATTTCCACAAGAAAAATAAAACCCCCGGGAAGCAGCAAAAGGACTGCCTTCCGGGGTACATACATATATGGTTTCCATTAAAAATCCGTGCATCCTGCTTTGAACCGCCGACCCGCACGTTACCTGTACAGTTAACTCAGCCCAGGCACCCTCACGGCACACAAAAGGTCCCGCTTAGTGCTGCTTTGTTCCCAACCTGACACGGTTCACGGGTTTCTGTTGCGTAAGACCCGAACATCAATGCCACTTATACAGGGCTGCTACGAGCCGGACAGCCCGGGGCAGGATATCACCCCTACTAAGGCGGATTGTAGGTGCAGGGCACCGCCATCTCCCCGGCTGCACGGACGCTATCAGTATAGCGTCTTTCGAAGCCTTTGTCAAACTTTAGCCTTTGCGCCGTTCTCTCAGTTTACGGAAAAATTCACTCAGCATCTCTGAACAGTCTCTTTCCAGCACGCCCTCTGTCAGCTCTACCTGATGGTTGAAGGCCGGAACATGTAAAAGGTCCAGAACCGAACCGGCGCAGCCCGCCTTCGGGTTGCGCGCACCGATCACCAGTCGCGGAATACGTGCCTGTACAATGGCCCCCGCACACATCTGACACGGCTCCAGCGTGACATACATGGTGCAGTCCTCAAGTCTCCAGTCGTGAATCACGCGGCTGGCCTTCCGGATCGCGGACAGCTCCGCATGTGCCAGTGTATTTTTATCGGTATTTCTGCGATTGTAGCCCCTCGCGATAATACGGCCATCTTTCACGATCACACAGCCGATCGGCACCTCATCAAGCTTTTCCGCTTTCCGCGCCTGTCGGATGGCTTCCTTCATATACCGCTCGTCCTCTGTCAGTTTCATCCTGATCGCTCCTCTCACAGCTTCCAAACCATGGGCAGGAAATACACTTTTCACCGCCCCGCGGGTACAGCAGAAAGCGGTTCACATCCACAGGATAATCGTCCCACTCCGCCACATAATCCCTTCCGCCCGGGCGGCGCACCCACAGACCGCGAATCTGATCAAAGCTGACGCCCTTTCCAAGAATATTATCCGCAGAGACGCTTCCCTGCCATTCGAGCGCGCCATTCCGCCTTTCCAGTTCTCCCACCTGGATGCCTACCGCCCGGTTCCGATGATAAAAATAGAGAAAAACTTTTCCCGCCTGCTCATTCGAATGGCAGTAAGCCTTCAGGTGTATTGCGAGTCTGCACAGTCCGGCCCGCTCCTCCGCCTTCACAAAACCCGCGTTCCGATGCGGCTCTCCGTGCTCATAGGCATATAGATAGGCAATCTGCCTTCTGTATTCCTGCATAGTATCCCCTCCTGTCCTTCGGGGCTATTCTATGCATGTCCGGGAGCACTTATGTCCTGTTTTTCTGCGCCAGATCAGAAAACCGCGCAAACTGCTCAAGTGTCAGAGCCTCCCCGCGCACCGCAGGAGGAAGTTCCATCTCTTCCAGAATCCAGGCCGCCAACTCCTTCGTAACGCCCGTCTCCTGGCTGTGACTTACACTGTTCTGCAACGTCTTTCTGCGCTGATTGAAGGATGCCCGGATAATACGAAACATCATTTTCTCATCCTGTACCTTCACCGACGGCTCTGCAAGCAGTGAAAGGCGAATTACCGCGGATCCCACCTTCGGCCTCGGCATAAAACAATTCTGCGGCACATAAGCCGCGATGTACGGCTCCGCGTAATACTGCACCGCCAGCGACAAAGAACCATAATCCTTCGTCCCCGGTCCCGCCTGCATCCGCTCCGCGACCTCCTTCTGAATCATGACCGTCATGCTCTCCACCGGATCATGACGTTCAAGCAACCCCATAATAATGGGGGTCGTAATATAATAGGGGAGATTCGCCACGACTTTCACGGGCCTGCCGCCGTTCATCTCCTCCACAAGCTGTCGTATATCCAGTTTCAGAATATCCTCCCGGATCACGGTGACATTCTCATATCCGGAAAGCGTATCCTCCAGAATCGGGAGCAAGGCCCCATCAATCTCGACTGCCGCCACATGTCTGGCATGATATGCGAGATACTGTGTCAGGGTGCCAATGCCGGGACCGATCTCGATCACAAAATCGTCCGGGCCAATCTGGGCAGCACGGACAATCTTCTCCAGCACCGACTCGTCGATCAGAAAATTCTGCCCGTACTTTTTCCGGAACACGAACTGATACTTCTGCAGGATCTCTATGGTATTCTTCGGATTTCCGAGATATGGAACCGGTCTGCTCATCTATCTCCTCTCCTTCCCTATCCGATAGAAACGTCTGGCATTCTCCTCCGTGATACGGATCACTTCTTCCTCCGGGATTCCCTTCAGGGCACTGATTTCATGGACCACATAAGTCAGTTTACCGGAGTCGTTGCGCTTTCCCCGGAATGGAACCGGCGCAAGATAAGGGCAGTCCGTCTCAAGCAGTATCCGCTCCATCGGCAGCTCCTCCACAACCTCCTTAAGCTTCCTGGCATTTTTGAATGTCAGTACTCCGCCGATCCCAAAGTACAATCCCATCTTTAAGTATTCCCGGGCCTGCTCCAGGGAGTAAGAGTAGCAGTGCATGACGACATGCATTCCCGGCTGCAGCTCCTCCTTCACAATGTCCAGGGTATCCGCCGCGGCCTCACGGCTGTGAATGATCACAGGCATGCCTGTCTCTGCCGCCAGACGGAACTGCCTGACAAACCATCCTTTCTGAAGATCATGCTGTTCTTTATCCCAGTAGTAGTCCAGACCGATCTCTCCGACTGCAACGATCTTCGGCAGAGCGAAATACTCCCGCAGACGGTAAAGCTTTTCCTCATTCAGCTCTCCCACACCATCGGGATGCACGCCAACCGCTCCGTAGATAAACGGATACTGCTCCGCCAGCTTCACACTGCACGCGCTGCTCTCCATATCCGCCCCGACATTAACAAGCATGCCGACCCCCTGCTCATGCAGGGAGGTAAGAAGAACATCCCGGTCTTCATCAAATGCACTGTCATCATAATGGGCGTGTGTATCAAATATCATCGCTTCACCTCTGCGTCATCATACCTGCTTCACAGTATACTGATTTCGCCGGATCATTGCAAGTCCCGGACCTCCGGAATCAGACGCAGGCTATACCTCCACCGTGTACGACGCTCCCGCAAAACGAATCTGCATCCCGTCCAGCAACGGGCAAAGTTCATATGGATTCAGCTGCACCTGATCCGCCCACGTTCCGTTTGTGGAATTCAGATCCTCCAGATAATACTGTGTGCTCTGCCTGGTAATCCGCGCATGAATTCTGCTGATCGTGGGAGCCGGAATACATCCATCCACATTTTCATTTCTTTTTCCGATCAGGTAAGGTTCTTCTATAATATGAAGATCCGGATATTCGCCATCTTCACTCCTCAATGTAAGCCCTTCCCTTTTGGGCTCCGCCAGACACATCGTCTCCTTCGGCGCCCCCTGCTCCCTCAGAAACAGTACAGAACCGCTTCCCAAGTGTTCTGCCTCCTCCACATAATCCTCCAAACGCGGCTTTTTCTGCTTTTTCCGAAAGAAATTTTTCCAGCTTCCGGTCTTTTCCAGCGTCTGCGCCTGCACGGACGGCCGCTCCTCCACCGCCTGCTCTGCTATCGGCTCCGCATCGCTCTTCTCCTGTGCCGGCCGATAGCGCTGCAGGATCTCCTTCAGGCTGAAATTGGGCTCCATCGCCCGCTGATACAAGTCGTAGCCAAACTCAATTCCTGCTGTGTCATTTCTGTCCAATTTGCCCAACAGGTACTCCGCCAGGCTCAGGAAGGACTCCCGGATACTTTTTTTCTGAGGCGGATAATAACACAGACAGGGAGTCTCCGACTTCGTATTAAGGTAAATATATTCCGGTTCCAGAATAAAATGATCCGCTCCCAGAAGATATTCTTCCGCATTTTCCAGGATCTTTCCCAGCCCCATCAGAAACCCCAGAAGCTGATCGTAGGTCAGCTTGCGCCTCTCATACAGAAGCGTCATGCTCTGCTTTCCGGTGATCTCATAATAATATTCCGTACCATCTTCCCTGCGCTGTGTCACACAGGGCAGGAGCCCCTGAATGCGGTTCTCCGTAATCATCCTCTCCTCAAAACCACTGTCTTCCGTCTTCTCATCTGTCAGGATCATATAATTGCTGTTCAGATCCCTCTTGTAATGTACCTCTCTCATCCTTCTTCTCCTGCCGTATTCATCAACCAGCGTGTTGTCCGCAATGTATCACACGGGCTTACCCGATATAAAGTCCGGTTCACTTCTATTGAATATGTGGTAAGAAATCTGCCGCTTCCCACTATACAAATGCTTGCACGCAGCGGGCTGACACTTACCACCACCTCCGGATCGTCGATCCAAAGCAGCCGTTCGTCCAGCTTTTTCTCGAGATCTGTTTTTATCGCCGTCTGTTCCTGTGTCACCGTTCTATCCGATTGATAAATTCCCTTCGTTCCGGATTCCAGTGCCGCATGGGTACAGACTGCATAGTCATGCGCATACAGTGTAAAATATACCAGAAACACCAGCAGTATACAGATCCCCGGAACCAGATACGCCGCTTCCAGCACAAATCGTCCTTTTTCTCTCACATGCATGTTTCTATCCTCCCCCTGTCATAAAATATGCCGCCGTCAGAAACGGAACAAATGGCAGCTCGCTTTTCCCCATAGCCAGTCCCCATGCGGCACATAAAAGAAAACCCAGTGCAAGCATCAAAAGCAGCCTTTCCGGCGAAATCCACATGCCAAGCGCAAGCGTCAGCCAGCCGTCCCCATATCCAATCCGCTCTTCGCTTAAATATCCCACACACAGCAGCAATACGCCTGGTACAGGGGAGACTCTGGCGCCCGTCGCGACTGCATACCCCAAACCGACAAGTGCAAGCTCCACAACCGGCAGCAGAGGCACTTCTCTGCTGCGAAGATCCTCCGCGGACAACAGCAGCAGATGCATGCCAACCCACAATGTGCTCACTGTGAACCGCAGCGGGAGCAGGGCCGAAGACCGCTCACCTCCGACAAGGGCACGCCCATCACCGTCCGCTTCAGTCCCCTGCAGCTCCGGGAATTGTGATAACAGTCGCCATAGTCTGTGATATAGACAAGCGCATTCGCCGACCCGTTTCCGACACAGTACTCACAGGCCGTGTAACGGCTGCCCGAGCTGTTCCTCTCCCCGGAAAGCGCCGAATATGCCAGGCTTCGCACGGACAGAGCCAGATAACTGCAGTCACAGCTCAGGTGATACACCTCTCCGCCTGGAGTTTTGTAAACAATCTGTTCCCCTCCTCCGCCTTCAAAGCTCTCTCCGGTATAGCCGACCCATGCCCGCACTGTCACATGCCGAAGTACAGAGCGACTGCCGAAGGACAAAGCAGAGAATGGCGCTTTCGCCGTATCATAATCGTATAAATCTATGTAGGGATCGTCCGTCATCTGCTGTCCCGCCGTCACAGCAAGCGTCTCCGCTTTCTCCACCAGCTCCCTGTAATCCACAGCGTTTGCAGCACTGAAAGCAAACAGATAAAGCAGCGCCGTGACCGCGCAGAGCAAAAACGGGAGCGTCAGGGTCGCCTCCAGAGTCAGACTGCCCTGTCCGGAGGCGCAGAAGGAAACCCTCCCGGCTTTCTTTCGATACTCGGAGTTTTGTCTGTTCCATACGTGGGGTGTCTGGAGAGGGAAATCATGCTCATAATTTTTATGTCGGAAGGGCACCCTTCTGCGCCTCCTCTCCGCCCCGTTTTTCTTACTCATACTGATAAATCCTTTCCATATAAATATCATTCATCCAGACCTGCGCGGTCAGTTCCTCAATGCAGTGATCCAGATGTATTTTTTCGCACTCCGCCTCAAGCTGCAGCTCATTTTCTATCACATCGAGGCTGCGCATCGCAAGCGTCTGCGCGGACTGCATCGTCAGGAAAATGCGAAGACAGGTCTCATAACTGATCCCCTCCTGATGTACGCTCTGCTCATCATACCTCCCAGGATTCCCGATCAGGCTCAGAACGCCGCTCAGCGGCACCTGCCAGTCTGACTCTCCTTTTACAATCGCAAGCTCATAGCCCTGAAGAAGCTGCCGTACCTCCACCAGGCTCTCACCGTAAGCCCAACCGAGCAGAATAAGCTGTTTCACACTCTGTATCAGCGCTTCATTCATCGTAATACCGGCCAACAGGTATGCAAGTGTCTCCGCCTTCTCGCTGTATGTCGAATGGCTCAATAAAAAAGCATAATTTACACCCTCGCGCATCAGAAGAAGCATCCGTAGCGTCTGTTCGAGATTCTGCCTGTCAGAGGCCTCACCGCAGAGAATATATTCCATCTGATAGTTAAGAGACGCACTCGCGTCCGCCTCCGCAGACAGAGCTTCCTGCGCGTTCGTCATGTAATCGCACAGATAACTGATAAATAACTGTTTCTCCAGCACTCCATCTTCGCTTCCGTCCGCACTGCCTGTGCCGACGCTTAAAACCCGCTGCGACGGTACTTTCGACAGATCGACTGCCTTATCTGATAAGGATGCGGAACTTTTCACTGCCTGGGAGAGCGCAAAATGATTCCAGATTCCATCCCACTCAAAGGCTTCCGCCTCTATTTGCTCCTCTTCCTCATCCCCGTAATCCACCACGCTTCCCTCAAAGTCCGCGCAGTCCTCCTGAAATTTACTGCTGTTCTCCTCTATCTGCGTCTGAAACGCATCGTCCAGTATCCACTCCTCCGCAAGCGAAATCCCCGTCTTCTGTTTCACAACTTCAACCGCCTGCCGATAAAAGACAGCTCCGTTCCCATCCGTGGCCCGCACGAGATCCTGTACATTCACCCCCTGAAGTGTCAGACCTTCCAGGGCATTTCCCGTCGTCCCGGTGATATTATCATCGATGAATTTCCACAGATGACTGCAGATTTCATCCGTCTGCTCCGTTCCGCTCTGAAAAGAGGTATCCAGATAGAAAAGGTCATAGTTTTCCAGAAGATGCGGCTCATACTCCGAAAAGAGGGAGAACAGCCCGCTCTCCACCGCCTGCTCCGCCTGTCTTCTGGCCGACTGCTTCTGTACGGACTGAAGGCAGACCAGATACAGCGAAAGAAACACCAGAAAACTGAGGGACAGCCAGACGGTGATCTGCCCGGAGCAGCGCTTAGACGCTGCTGCTCTGGGACACAATCTTTTCAAAAATCGTGTTGACCACATCGGTAATCTGACTCTTAAAAATGATAACCAGGCCTATCAGTACCACAATGATCAGGATGACCTCCACGGTGCCCATCCCCCGTTCATCATTCCAGAAATCGCTCCAGAACCATCTGATTCGGTTCCCCAGATATCTCATATTTCTCTTCCTCCTTTACGCTTGAAACGATACAATCGCCGGATACATGACCATGATCAGCACGGTCAGCAACATCAGAAGCATCGGCAGAAGCAGCTTGCTCTCGCATTCTTCGCCCAGTTTTTTCGCATACGCCTTCCGATTCTCAAAGGCTTCCCTTGATTCCTCCTGCAAAAGCCCTGATAAATTCCTTGTCCCCTTTCTCAGATTCTGACTTAAAAGCGTCCCCAGCTTCAAATAAGACGGCAGCCGACAACGAGTGCCAAAGCGCTCATAGGCTGCGCTCTCGGCCACACCGCTGCGCATTTCGCGGAGCGTGATGCGCATTTCCTCATAGGCGTCATTCTGCACACCGTCCGCTTCATAGCTCTCCACGATCCGCTCCCAGGCATTGCGCATGCTGATCCCGGCTCCCATGTAAAGGCCCAGACGGCTGACAATATCCGGATATGCGAGCTGCAGGGCGCGTTCCCTTTTTTCCAGCGCTTTTTCCTCTTCCTGCCGTCTTCCGAAAACCATGGCACAGAGCGCTGCCACTGTCAGCAGTGCGATCATAAGCCAACGGTCGTCCTTTGCCGGATACCAGGTCACCGGCTCCCCGAGAAGGCGATCCGGCAGCAGAATCGTTTCCGCACCACTGTCTTCCTGCGCCGACTCGATCTGCCAGGTCAGCATCTCCAGCTTTTCTTCCTCATCCGGCTCACTCGGCGGACAGACCCCGATCTCCCTCGCCCAGTCAAGCTCATAATCTGCCAGGGAAAGTTCCGCGCGCAGCTGCAAAACCTTTGTCTTCTCCAATCCTTCATTTTTCACCGTTCCGTCCGGTAAAATATACTCCCAGGAGCTCAGATACCACTGAATCGCAATCTCCGTCCCCGGATAAGTGGACGGCATCGCTACATCCGCTGTAAGATGCGTCAAATCCGCATTCCCGTTCAGAAAGATTTCTTCCAGGCCGGCAGCGGCCTCGCTCAAAAGCTCCTCCGCCTCCTCTTCGGTATACGGCAGCTCCTTCAGAGTTACCTCCAGCGTGTAAGTCGAATCCGCAATCTCTACCTCAAGTTCTTCAGCATAGTCGCCCTTCCCGACCTCCGGCCTGGTAAGCTCTGTCAGCGGTTTCCGGCCGTACAGGCTATACACAAAGAATACCAGACTCAAAAGGCCGCCTGCCGCCGCGACAAGTATCATCTTTGTCCTCTGCTTCATATGTCAAACTGCACCATCCTTCTGCCCATCAGGCACGCCGCCAGATAAATGCCAAGACAAACCGTCATAACAGCCATCCCCGGCAGATTGTGATACAGATCCTCCACAAAATCCGCCGAGCCCAGCCTTACATACAAAAGAACTCCGGCAGGCATGACCATCATAATCTTCTGCTCAAACATTTTTGCCGCCAGGAAGGTGTCGATCTCTCTGCGTGTGTCCATAATCTGCGCCATCTGCTCCGCGGTGCTGCGTATAATCAGACTCAGGCTGCCGCCGCTTGCACGCGCCGTACAGAACACCTCCACAAAGCTTTTCACTTCCTCAAAAGGATATTTTCGCGCCAGTTCCTTCAGAAGAACCTCCGGACGCTGATTGTTTTCCGCCTTTTTAACCATCTCTTTCAATTCGTCCAGCATCAGTCCGCCGCCCGGAAACATGAGCTGCAGATCCCGACAGGACTGCGTGATCGCATTTTCTACCGAATAACCAGCCGTCAATGAAGATGACAACAAAAGAATCCATTCCCGGAACATCCGGAGGAAACGTTCCTCGGCCTTTTTCTTCCGCGACGCACTGCACTCCCTGTGCCAGAATATCAGCAGCGGAGACAAAACCAACGCGGCGGCAAACATGTCATAATAGAGCCATGCCAGGGCAATCACGAGCAGTCCCCCTGTCAACAGATCAGGAAGAATCTCCCGGCCTGTCTTTAAAAATTCCGGCACGCGCCATCTTTTCAATATTTTTCAACTCTCCTGTCCTTTCCTGTATCCCGCAGATTCTGCCGGATACCTGACCGGTCTCCCGGAAGGAGAACAGCGGATTTAAGGCCACCTGCTCCCCCTCCATACCGGTCACTTCCGTGATTTCGAGAAGCCTGCGGCTCTTGTCGCGCAGTCTCCCCAGATAAACGATCAGGTCGATACCGGATGCAATCTGTCTCCGGATCGCCTGCAAGGGCAATTCCATCCCCATCAGAACCATGGTTTCCAGTCTTGAAATCGTATCCCGGGTGCTGTTCGCATGGCAAGTGCTGAAACTGCCGTCATGCCCGGTATTCAGACAGGTCAGAAGCTCAAACGTCTCGGCGCCCCTCACCTCACCCACTATGATCCTGCTCGGACGCATCCGAAGAGACGCCCGTATCAGATCGCGGATCGTAATCTCTGTACAATCCTCCGTCCCCGCCGCGCGGGTCTCCATCCTCACCAGATTCGGCACGCCCTGTATCTGCAGCTCCGCCGTATCCTCGATGACAACGACCCGCTCATCCTGCGGAATATATTCCGAGAGTGCGTTCAGAAAAGTGGTCTTTCCGGAGCCGGTTCCTCCTGCAATCAGAATGGAATATCCGGCCCGCACTGCATCCTTCAGAAACATTGCCTCTTCCCGGGAGATACTGTCCATATCCAGCAGCCTTTGCATGGTCATGGGTTCTGCAGGAAATCGTCGTATTGTGATGATTGGCCCATTCACCGCTACCGGCGGGAGGACGATATGCACTCTGTCGCCGTTCTTCAGACGCGCATCCACAATCGGCTGCGACTCGTTGACGACGCGGTTGCATGCCCCCGCAATCTGCTGAATAATATCCTGTATCTTTTCCTCGGACGCAAAGCTTTTCTCCCAACGGGACAGCTTCCCCTCCCGCTCCAGAAAAATACCGTCGGTTCCGTTCACCATGATCTCCGTAACGTCACGATCCTCCAGAAGCTCCTGGAGCACGTCCAGCTTTCGCAGATCATAGAACAGTTCCTGTTTTAACCGGCATCTCTCATTGAGCGGAAAGTGTCGCTCTTTCCCGCAGGACAGTACCACTTCGTCGATCAGCTCCTGCATTTCCTCATCCGGAACCTCCCGGCTCAAGTCCACCCGCTCCAGGATCTGTCTCTTCAGCTCCGCATACAACGCGGCGCTTTCCGGATTTCCTGCCATGGTCCCTCCTCATTCCTTCAACAGTTCCCTGATGTAAACACCAAGTTCCCGCTGCCGCAGCATCAGAAGATCCTCTGTACTCTCCGGCACACTCCTGCATACCGGAAGCTCCAGTTTCTGCATTTTTTCCAAAATGTCCAGTCCATCTAAAATCTGTAAATACATTTCGTATTGTTCCACCTTCGCTCTGGAAATCATGTCCTGCCGCACCGGTACGTAAATACCATCGCATTGTCTCAGCAACTCTGCCTCGTGTCCCATCACATTCCCCATGTCCAGAATTATCGAATCATAATGAGTCTGTGTGCGGATCAGCTGCAGCAGCCGCTGCCATTCATCTGCCGTTATCTGGCAGAAATCCGTATAAGATTCGCAGGGCGGAATATACTCCATGCGATCCAGCTTCTGGATTATACTGTTCAGCCGGTAGAGAAACTGTGCCTTATTTTGTCTTAAAAAATAGATCAGATCGGATGCATTCCAGTGACCGCCGCCCAAATATCCGGCGATTCCGGAGCATTCTTCCATGTTCAGATATAAAACGTTCTGATTTTCTTTCTCCGCAAGTATTTCTCCCAACGTCAGAGCAAAAACAGTTTTTCCAGATCCCCCGCAGGGGGAGAAAACGCCGATCACACGCGTATCCTTACGGACTCCTACATAAGCGCGTTCACTATCCTGCTCGGAATAATAAAACATCACTTCCCGAAGGATGTTCTCGGCAGACTGATACTTGTACACAGCCGGACAGCTCCCGATATCTCCGGATACACTCCCCTCCGACAGGATGATCACACTCTTCTGGTGAATGAGTTCCCGAAAGGCCTCATACCACTCTGCTGTTATCAGCAATATTTCGATCTCCTCATCGGACAGAATTTTTTTCAGCTGCCCTTCGTCCGTACAGACGCGTACCTGAAACAAATGATTTTTCTTCAGATTGACATACTCCATAAAGGCCTTTGCATACGCCTCCTGGGAATCTGCAACCCACATACCTGTGCTTTTCACATAGATACCTCCAGCAGCACCAAGTTGGTCCTCCTAACTGCTATACTTCATGGAATCCGGCTCAGAATAAAACTGTGAGCCTATGGCGAAATGCCACTTCAAGATAAACGTTTATCACGGTCTCTATTATAAATCCTCTTTTTTCGTCTGTCCATAGAGTTTACAATTTGTTAAAATTATTTGTGCACTTTTCACAAAAAACGAATCGCCGAAATCGCAAAAAGCAAAGAAACCCCACTGATTCCAAGGATTCCGGATGTCAAAAGACTTAAGGGACTGATGCCCACCGAGCAGGAAATCCCCCACAGTGCAAGCGCCATATTGACCACATGTATCGCGATTCCTCCCAGAACAGCCTGCAGGCAGAAATTCAGCAGAATCTCCAGCTTGCGCTTCACCGTCACCATAAACAGAACCAGAAGACAGGCTCCCGCAATGACAAAAATACCGCTCGTCTTATCCATCTTAAGCGCCTCCTTTTTCCAAATATACAGACTGTCTCTGAAAAATATTCCAGAATCCGTATAAATTTTCCATTCTGCGACTATACTGATAGAAACCGATTGATGCAAATACAGAAGGGAGAAGCCAATGAAAACGAGAGATTCCAATCCTCTCAGAGAAGCCAGAAAGAAGCAGCTTCTGGAAGACATCGCTGATGCAAAATCCGCACTCGACCGCGCCTACTCCAACTTTGAAAATGTAATCGATCCAGATCTCATTGATTCCTCCATCTATGAGCTGCAGGCTGTACAGCTGAAATACCGCTTTCTCCTGAAACAGGCGGAGCTGCTCGACCTGACCGGCAGATGATACTTCGAAAAGACCCGCGTCACCAAAGCCGCGGGTCTTTTATTGACTTCTTTTTCTTCGTGTGCTACTCTGAGAAAAACGGATAAACAGAGGTAGAAATAATGGAAAAGAAAAAATATTATATAACGACTGCCATCGCCTATACCTCCGGCAAACCACACATCGGAAACACTTACGAGATTGTGCTTGCCGACAGTATCGCGCGTTACCGTCGCTTCCAGGGATATGATGTATTCTTCCAGACCGGCACAGATGAACATGGACAGAAGGTCGAGCTGAAAGCTGCCGAGATGGGCGTCACACCGAAGGAATTTGTGGATGATGTGGCTGGACAGATCAAGGAAATCTGGGATCTGATGGACACCTCCTACGACAAATTCATCCGCACGACGGACGCGGACCACGAGCGCCAGGTACAGAAGATTTTCAAATACATGTACGACAAAGGCGACATTTACAAGGGCTCCTATGAAGGACTCTACTGTACGCCCTGCGAATCCTTCTGGACGCCGTCCCAGCTCGTGGACGGCAAGTGTCCGGACTGCGGCCGCGAGGTCCAGCCCGCGCAGGAGGAAGCCTATTTCTTCCGCATGAGCAAATACGCCGACCGCCTGATCCATCATATCAATACGCACCCGGAATTTATCCAGCCCGTTTCCCGCAGAAACGAGATGATGAACAATTTCCTGCTTCCGGGACTGCAGGATCTGTGCGTGTCGAGAACCTCCTTTAAATGGGGCATTCCGGTCACCTTCGATGAAAAGCACGTCGTCTACGTCTGGCTCGACGCGCTGACCAACTACATCACCGGCATCGGCTACGACTGCGATGGCGACTCGAGCGAGCAGTTCAAAAAGCTCTGGCCCGCGGATCTGCACCTGATCGGAAAGGATATCATCCGTTTCCATACGATCTACTGGCCGATCTTCCTGATGTCGCTCGATCTGCCGCTCCCGAAGCAGGTATTTGGCCACCCATGGCTTCTGCAGGGCGACGGCAAGATGAGCAAATCCAAAGGAAACGTGCTCTATGCGGACGAGCTCGTCGATTTCTTCGGCGTAGACGCAGTGCGCTATTTCGTCCTGCATGAGATGCCTTTTGAAAATGACGGCGTGATCACCTGGGAACTGATGGTCGAGCGCCTCAATTCCGAACTGGCCAATACGCTCGGCAACCTTGTGAACCGCACGATCTCCATGTCGAATAAATATTTTGGCGGTGTCGTGACGAACACCGGTGTGAACGAGGAGGTGGATGAGGATCTGAAAGCCACCGTCCTCGCCTCACTCACAAAGGCAAATGAAAAAATGGATCAGCTGCGCGTCGCGGACGCCCTGACAGAGATCTTTGCCCTCTTCAAGCGCTGTAACAAGTATATCGACGAGACAATGCCCTGGGCGCTCGCGAAGGATGAGTCCCAGAAGGACAGGCTCGCCACCGTTCTCTACAACCTGGTGGAGAGCATCTGCTACGGCGCAGCTCTTCTCACACCCTTCATGCCCTCCACTTCCAGAAAGATCCTGGAGCAGCTGAATGCCGCACCGCGCAGCATGGAGGAGATGGATCGCTTCGGACTCTATCCGTCCGGCACAAAGGTCACCGACCAGCCGCAGATCCTCTTCGCGCGCCTCGATGTGAAGGAAGTGCTGCAGAAGGTCGAAGAGCGCCACGCCGCAGAAGAAGCCGCCAAAGCGCCGGCAGAACCGGTCATCGATCTCGAACCGAAGCCCTCCATCTCCTACGACGACTTCGCAAAGCTGCAGTTCCAGGTCGGCGAGATCCTCTCCTGCGAGGCCGTGCCGAAGGCGGACCGTCTGCTCTGCTCCCAGGTAAAGATCGGGAGCCAGGTACGCCAGATCGTCTCCGGTATCCGCAGCAGCTACACGCCGGAGGAGATGGTCGGCAAGAAAGTCATGGTCCTTGTAAACCTCGAGCCGCGCAAGATCCGTGGCCTCGTCTCGGAAGGCATGCTGCTCTGCGCAGAAGATGCAGACGGAAAACTCTCACTGCTGACGCCGGAGAAGGAGATGCCGGCAGGCGCGGAGATCTGCTAGAAAACATTACAGAAAGCAAGGCCGGCAGGGCGGAACTCCCGATACCCTGTCGGCCTTTTTATTCTTTATTACTTTCCACTTACAGAATTTTTCGCTCACCCACGGCATATATTGTCCTGAAATGATCATACGGCGGGACACGACTATGCGCAGGCATCTGTACAAAGGCATCATTCCGGTGATTTTCTGCCTCCTTCTCTTTTTCTTAGTCAAAGTTCTTAACAGGACAACTTTTGATGATTTTTCCACCGATTTCTTCCGTCACGAGGTCTCGCAGAGCACAATCAGCCTCCACTACACACTGGCCGACCCGTCCGCCTACGACATTGAAGAAACTACGGCATCCTTCGGTCTTCTGAGCGAAGAGGAAGCCGCCGCGGAGCAGACCTGGCTCAGGGAAACCGCCGTAGAGCTGAGAGAATGGCTGAACAGGGGATTAGAGGGGGAAGACGAGACCTCCGCCCGCGTCCTCCTCTGGTGGATTGAGGGACAGCTCGAAGCCGGCGACTTTTACTACTACCAGGAGCCGCTCGCGCCGACGCTCGGCGTGCAGGCGCAGCTTCCGGTACTGCTGGCGGAATTTCCCTTCCGCTGCCGGGAAGACATCGACATCTACCTGGAGCTGATCGGAAAACTGCCAGAATATTTCGCGGAGCTGGCCGCCTTCGAGCGGGAAAAATCCGCGCTCGGTCTCTTCATGCGCGACGAACTGCTCGATCAGGTGCTCGAACAGTGCCGCGCTCTCACGGAACTCGACTCCTCCCATTATCTCGTAGAGTCCTTTCAGGAGCGCCTCGAAGACTGTGACTTCCTGACGGACGATCAGCGCTTCACCTATGAAGTGAAAAATCAGGCGGCTCTCCTCGATGGCCTGCTCCCGGCTTATGAACAGCTCTCTGCAGAGCTGGAAACGCTGCGCGGCACGGGAGCCAACGCCTGCGGCCTTTGCTGTTACGATGATGGGCTCTCTTATTATCAGTATCTTCTGCGCTATTCTGTCGGTACCGATCGCGACCTCGAGGATATCGAGACTCTGCTCGAGGAACAGATCGCGGACGACTATGAGACCATCCTCTACGCGATCTCGGAGGGTGAAAACCTCCTCGAAGAACCGACTTCTGACCGCTCTCCTGCAGAGATTCTGACCGCATTGCAGGGGCAGATCCGCACAGATTTTCCAGAAAGCGCGGATATCTCCTGGCAGATTCGGGAAGTTCCCGCTTCTCTTCAGGACTTCTTAAGCCCTGCCTTCTATCTCACCCCCGCGATCGACGCGACGGAGGAAAATACGATCTACATAAACCCTTCTTATGAGACTGCTTATGTAAACTTGGTCACGACGCTCGCACATGAGGGCTATCCCGGCCACCTCTACCAGCATTCCTTCGAGTCCGCGCTCTCCCCCGCCCGCTCGGTCTGTGAAATCGGCGGCTACACGGAGGGCTGGGGGCTTTACAGCGAACTGTACACCTATGATTTTCTCGGCCTCTCCGGGCAGAAAGCAGATGCGCTGCGCGCGCTCTCCTCCCTCAACTATGCGGTCTGCGCGAGCCTCGATCTCCATATTCACAGCGCCGGATGGACGGAGGAGGACTGCGCGGACTACCTCGCCGCATTCGGCGTCACCGACGCAGAGCAGCTCCACAGCCTGTACCTGAACATTCTCGCCGAGCCGTCCAACTATATGAAATATTATCTGGGATATCTGGAAATCTACAAATTAAAGGAGAGCTATCTAAAGCTCTCCTCTGACCATAGCGTCTGTGATTTTCATAAGTGGTTCCTGGAGACCGGACCGGCTCCCTTCTCCATTCTGGAGGATCTCCTGAATAAGGAGAAAGACACATCAGAGATTTCGAAAATATTTCCGCAGCTTCAGGAATGCGCGGGATAGAACATCAAGCTCATTCTCCTCAAAACCCTCCATCACCGTCCGGATCATATTTTTATGAAAAGCTGCATGACTCTCGTAGGCCGAACGCCCCTTTCCGGTCAGAGAGAGCAGCACGACCCGCTTATCCTCCTCGCTGCGCACCCGGCGCACATAGCCTTTCTTTACAAGATTGTTGATCGCGATCGTCAGCGTTCCCACCGTCACGGAGATCGCTTTCGCCACTGCGGACATATTCTTCGGCTTCCCGACGCCGATCGCCTCGAGAATGTGCATGTCGTTGATCGAGATATCCTTATAATTACCCGTAATCAGCGCACGCCGCTCCGCGTCCTCGATCTCCCGGAACACCATCACAAGCATGCTGTTGAAAAGCTTTTCCCGATCTACATCCATACCGCGTTACCATCCTTTATGAATCAACGAAAGTATAACATAAAGAGGCAAATCACGCAACGCGGGGATTCCGGCGTTTTTCCTACATCATCCCCGCCAGTACAACACTCGCCGCAATTCCCGCCAGCGTTGCAATCAATGCGCCGGGCAGCGTCCAGCGGGTCTTCGTCACCTTAGCGGTCAGGAAGTAGACGCTCATCGTGTAGAAGACCGTCTCCGTGCAGCCCATCATGATCGACGCCATCAGGCCGATGCGGGAATCCGTCCCGTACTCCTTAAAAATGTCGAGCGCGAGGGAGGTCGCTGCGGAGGAAGAAAAGAGCCGCACGAGCGCCAGCGGGATGAGCTGTGCCGGAAAGTTCAGCAATTCCGCCGCGCCACCCAGCAGCTCCGACACAAAATCCAGAAAACCTGACGCGCGCAGCATTCCGACCGCCGCCATCAGCCCGACCAGCGTCGGCAAAATCTTCAGGATTATTCGAATTCCTCCCTTTGCGCCTGTGACAAACTCATCATACACGGGAATCTTCTCCGCAAGTCCATATGCAATGATATAAAAAAGGAGAATGGGTATAATAAAATCAGAAAGATAGAAAAGAAATTTCAAGGACGGCCACCGATGCACAGGTCTTTCTACCAGTCTATTCCCGGGAAAGTCGGGGTATGACGCGCCGCGGGGCTGAGCCGCCAGGAAAGGAACGCAGCATGAACAAAAATCCGGAACCCAACCCCACACCTGAGACAAAATACTCCGGCACACAGACCGAAAAAAATCTGATGACCGCCTTCACCGGCGAGTCCGAAGCCAGAAATAAGTACACTTTCTTCGCCGACATCGCACGCAAAGAAGGATATGAACAGATCGCAGACATTTTTCTGAAAACGGCCGCGAACGAACAGGAGCACGCCGAGCTCTGGTTCAATGAACTGAACGGCGTCGGGGACACCGCCTACAACCTGAGCGCCGCGGCCGCCGGTGAAAATTACGAGTGGACCGATATGTACGCCGGTTTCGCGAAAACCGCCGAGGAGGAAGGATTCCCCGCTCTGGCCGCCCGCTTCCGTATGGTGGCCGAGATCGAGCGGCATCATGAGGAACGCTACCGCGCTCTTCTGAAAAATGTGGAGACCGCCGCCGTATTTGAAAAGAGCGAGGTGAAGGTCTGGGAGTGCCGCATCTGCGGCCACATCGTCGTCGGCACGAAGGCTCCGCAGGCCTGCCCGGTGTGCAGACATTCGCAGAGCTACTTCGAGATCCGGGCGGAAAACTACTGACATTCTGCCCAAACGCGCCGTCCGAAACTTTGTGCACTATTCCTTTTGATTTTTCCGGCAGAAACCTGTAAAATATCAAGCTGTCAGCTTTTTGACAGAAAATCAAATATTTTATAAGACATGAACGACACAAGTGGTGCTCTGCACGTAAATCTGATCACGGTACTATGGAAACCTGACTGGATCGAAGTGCTGAGGCCTCTTGTGTTTTTCTGTTCAACAGGAGGAAGAAAATGCCGGAAAATAAGTTTCAAAGAATGATTTTTGCACTGATCACGGTGATTATCACCGTACACGGATACGTATTCTACAGCCTTTATGTCATTAACGGTG
Organism: Lachnospiraceae bacterium Zagget2; assembly: GCA_001941045.1. Classification (GTDB taxonomy): domain Bacteria; phylum Bacillota; class Clostridia; order Lachnospirales; family Lachnospiraceae; genus Hominiventricola. The sequence continues at coordinate 57,578 of MSHD01000050.1, read as the reverse complement.
CGACGCTCATGGAGGTAACAGGCGCCGACAGCGTACTGCACGCAATCCAGGCGCAGGGCGGCGTCTACATGTTTGGACGTATGCTCCCGATCTGGGCACTGGTCCTGATCGAGTTCTGCTTTGCCTACCTGCTGGAATGCACCGTGGGCAGCCCCTTCTCTTTTAAACTCGCCTGCATGAATTTTAACCCGCAGGAGACGCATCCCGTGATCTTTGAGAGCGCGATAATCTGCGCCACCGTCGGCCTGATGGTGCCCTCTATGAGCTTCCTGGCCGACATATTCTACTATCCATATTACAACGGATTTCATATCCTGACTTTCCTGGCGAACTGGCTGAAGCTGGTATGCTACAATTTCCCATTCGCATTTTTCAGCCAGCTGTTTTTCATTCAGCCGCTGGTACGGAAGATCTTTAAACTGCTGTTTTCGCACAGAAAGTAAATTCCGTTTTTGGTTGTTGATCTTAAAAATTCATGATAGACTGGAAGCAACTTTTCACACGTAATGTAAATCCGGAGGTTGCTCACTTGTCAGAACGTTCCTATATTGCCATCGACCTGAAATCCTTCTATGCTTCCGTAGAATGCGTCGAGCGCGGGCTTGACCCGCTGACCACCAATCTGGTGGTGGCGGATCTGAGCCGTACAGAAAAAACGATCTGCCTTGCCGTGTCTCCATCTCTGAAATCCTATGGCATTTCAGGACGAGCCAGACTGTTTGAAGTCGTCCAGAAAGTAAGGGAAGTCAACGCCGAACGGCGTCGACATTCCCCGAAACGGGACTTTTCCGGCTCCTCCTTCGACATCAATGAGCTGAATGCCGATCCTTCCCTGTCTCTCGATTATATCGTCGCCCCTCCGCAGATGGCGCATTATATCAAACGCAGCACAGAGATCTATCAGATCTACCTCCGCTTCGTCGCTCCGGAGGATATCCATGTGTACAGCATCGATGAAGTATTCCTGGATGTAAGCGACTACCTGAACACCTATCGCCTCACCCCCCGCGAACTGGCGATGAAGATGATACAGGAAGTTTTAAAGGAAACCGGTATCACCGCCACGGCCGGCATCGGCACGAATCTTTATCTGTGCAAGATTGCCATGGACATTGTGGCAAAGCATATCCCCGCGGACAAAAATGGCGTTCGTATCGCGGAACTGGATGAAATGAGCTATCGGCAAAAGCTGTGGGCGCATCAGCCCATTACCGATTTCTGGCGCGTCGGGCGTGGCTACGCCAGGCGGCTGGAAAAACTGGGATTGTACACGATGGGCGATATCGCCGGATATTCTCTGAACAGCTACGGCGAAAATCAGTTATATAAGGAATTCGGGGTCAACGCCGAGCTGCTGATCGATCACGCCTGGGGCTGGGAGCCATGCCGTATCTCTGATATCAAAGCATATAAACCGGAAAACAACAGCACCAGCTCCGGACAGGTGCTGCAGTCGCCCTATGAGTTTCAGAAAGCCAGACTGGTCGTCCGGGAAATTGCGGATGCGCTTTCGCTGGATCTCGTGGATAAGGGACTTGTGGCAGACCAGATCGTACTGACCATCGGATATGACATTGAAAATCTGAGCACTCCGGAACGAAGGAAGGCCTACAAAGGGGAAATTACCACCGATCATTATGGCAGAAAAGTCCCAAAGCAGGCTCACGGTTCCATCAACCTGGGATCACAGACAGCCTCTACCAGATTGATCACGAAGGCTGCCATGGAACTGTTTGACCGCATTGTAGACCACAGCCTGCTGGTGCGCCGCATGTATGTGGTCGCCAATCATGTCGTCAGCGAGAATGACCTCAAAGCCCCGGAGCCGGAACAGCTTGATCTCTTTACCGACTATGCCGCCCTGGAACAGCAGCGGGAAGAAGAACGCCTGAAGCTGGAAAAAGAAAAAAGAGGGCAGAAGGCAATCCTGGAAATTCAGAAAAAATATGGAAAAAATGCCTTACTCAAAGGCATGAATCTGGAAGAGGGAGCTACCGGCAAAGACCGCAACGCACAGATCGGCGGTCACAGAAAATAAGGAGGGAAGGCCTGTGATCCAGAGAAAAATCGAAGACTATCAGGACATTATAAATCTGCCGCACTTTACTTCAAAACATCGGCCGCATATGTCCATGTCGGAACGGGCCGCGCAGTTTTCTCCTTTTGCGGCACTCACCGGCTATGGCAGCGCGGTAGAAGAAGCGGCGCGGCAAAGCGAGCAGCGCTATGAACAGGGCGAATCCTGATCCCATTGCATCATCGTCTCTCCGCCATCATAATTCAGGTGTTCCTTACAGCTTCCTCAATGCTCTTAGCTCCGCAAGCATTTTCTTCCGGTGAATGATTCCCTTATAAACCAGACGATAGATGCAGCCTGCGGGCAAAAGCCATCTATGACGATAGAAGAAGGGATAATAGTTTTTAAATATCTCCATTTCCGGGAACAGCCGCCCCCACAGATAGCGCAGTTTTGTGCGCACAGTCGGTATTTCATCCATGGCCTTCAGCCTGTTCCTCACATGATTATGCACCGTTCCATAGGTTCCGAAAAACAGGAAGCTGCCAAGCAGCGTTGCTTCCTCCTCCGTCAGTCCGGAGGAATCAAACTGCTCCGGTCGACCGAAAACCCTCTGACTGAGATCACGAACAGCCTCCTCAAATTCCGCAACGCCAAGTTTGGTGAGCTCGTTATGGATATATGGACGGTTAAGGATATCACCTTTAGCCTTATTGTATACATAGCAATCCAGCAGTGTGCGCAGTCCTGTTCCATCGTCACTGTGATGTTTACAGGCGTGCGTGATGATATAAATATAAAAATCTTCATTGCTCAGATGACCGCCCTGCATGCCTCCCTCATCCGGAAGCATGCGTTCCCGTATGTCGGCATAATAATTCTGCCAGAGCCGGTTGTGCCTGTATTCAAACAGAGAAACATGCATTTCAAAATTATAGACCGGCTTTTTGCGATAGGCATCATGATTGCTCTGCTGATAAGACTCAGCCTTATATCCTCTGCTTAGAAACCAGTCATGCACCTTCTTCCGGCCGGCGCTGTCAATCAGGATATCGTTGTCTGACATCTGCCGCATCTCCGGTCTGGGATACAACTCCTTAAGCAGAATGCCCTTCAACGGCAGATACCAGATGCCGGATTTCTCCAGGAAGGCCAGCACCTCCCTGCGCTCCGCATCAAACAGGGCATTTTTATAAATTGCCAGATTTTTCTCCTCTGTCCAGGTGTGGAACAGCGGTTCATCCGGTAGTCTTCCGTCCCAGGCAGTCTCTAACGCAATACAGGAGGCAGACTCCAGACTGTGCAATTCACTCAGCTCATGGATGGCCTCCAGATCCATCTTCTCTATACGCTCCAGGTCCGGCGTGATCTCATTTACTGCACAGCCAAGCAGGTAAATCAGATCACCGCCAGTCGCCGGCCGTCCCGCCTGCCTTTCTGTTGTCACGATCTCACATCCCCTTTTTTCCTGTCACTTTCTCCGGTATTGTCGAAATTCACTACCCTGTCGCAGATCTTTAACGCAGCGGGACGATGCGTTACAATCAGTATCGTCCTGTCGGTCATGGCACGCAGGTTCGCCAGCAGGCGTTCCTCCGTATCCTCGTCCAGCGAACTGGTTGCCTCGTCCAGCAGCAGGATCGGATGTTCAGAAAATATCGCCCTTGCTATGGCAATTCGCTGCATTTGCCCCTCGGATAATCCCGTGCCGTGTTCCCCCAGCGGAGTATCCAGCCCGGCCTCCAGTTTGTCCACAAATTCGTCCGCACAGGAAATTTCCAGCGCTTTATGCAGGCCTTCCTCATCCTGCATGGCCCGATCGTCACCGAATGCAATAATTTCCCGGATGGTTCCGGAAAGAAGCTGATTCCCCTGTGGGACATAGGCAAACAGACCGCGGTACTTTGCCGTCAGCGTCAGAAATTCTCCGGTTGTCTCCAGATACCTGTCTCCCGCATCCAGCGGGTACATACACATCAGAAGCTTCAGCACCGTGCTCTTCCCACAACCGGACTGCCCGGTAAATGCCACACACTCTCCCCTGCGAATGTTAAACCGAAAGCCGGACAGGACCTCGAACGCCTCTTCTTCATTCCTGTCATGGTAGGCAAAGCAGGCATCAAAAAAGCCGATGCCAATAAACTCCGTTTTATAAACAGTCCTTATCTCCTCAGCGGTCAGCTGTGGCTCCGCACAGTCCTCCGCAAAAGTCTCTGCCTCCATAAGTCTTTCTGCACTGGCAAGCATTGCATAATACCGGGGAACATAGCCTGTGATATTGGCAAAGGGTGAACGGATCTGGCCGATAAGCTGCAAAACGGCCGTGAAAGTGCCATAACTCACAGTGCCGATCAGAATTTCGTAACCACAGTAAACCGCACCGATAGCATACGCCCCGCTCAAAGCAAACCCAAAGCCAACATTGCAGAGATTGGAAAAGTGATTTCGACGCATCCGCGCCCGTCTGTGCTCCTCCATTTTCTTCTGCGCTCCCTGCTCTGCCTGCTCCTCCATGCCAAAAGCACGAATAACGAGCATACCATGGAGTTGTTCTGTCAGAAACACGCGCAGCCTGCCGTCCGCCTCCCGGATCTCCCTGTGAAGACGCTTTAAAACCCTGCGAAACGCATAGGTCAGCAGAACCAGCAGCAGACCGCCGGGGAGAATCACACATACAAGCTGCGGCATGAGTCGCAGCATCAGGGCAAGCGCCCCTGCAAGCCTCACCACCATCCCGGATACTTTCGGGAGGATGGTTGCAAGTCCCTCCGCTGCCTCCGCAGTATCCGATGTCAGCCGGTTCATCCACTCACCGGAGTGAGCGGCTGTCACGGCAGCGTAGTCTTTTTTTTAGAAGTATGGAAAAAAGTCGCCCCTTGAAACGGTTTTCCAGGGACGACCGCGTGGATTCCGTCAAATAGCGGTCAAGCGCACGCTGAGCCAGCTGAGCTGCCAGAAGAATCAGAAGTGCGGCAGAATAACGCCGGAAAATAAAGGAATCTCCTGACACAGCGCCATCGATGATGCCGCGTAGAAACCATGCAGACAAAACCGCACTGCCTCCAAGAAGCGCCTGAATCGCCGTCATCCAGCATATTTTCCACCTGTCGCTTCCCAATACGCTCAGCAACCAGCGGAGAACCTGATATTTCTCTCTTTTCATAATCGATTCCATACAGAACGCAGCTTGTACAGGCCCCAACGAAGCGGATAAATCATATTCCACAATGCTACATACTGCCTGTAGCGACGATCTTTCACAGAAAATGTTCTGTTTTTGCGGGTAATCTCCCTGACCACACCCAGCACCCAGTCCTTCGGAACCTTTTCCAGCCCGCAGCGATTATCTCCACGGGTATAGTAGTGTGTCTGATCAGAGCGGATTATGCGGTGCATGACATACTGACCGGACGGGCGGCGGTACAACGGCAGGTCGTTTCTGCTTAACTCACCCTCCACTCTGACGATCAGCACCCTGGTTTTACCTGTCTCCAGCAGAGGGCGCATGCTGTCTCCCTTTGTAAATGCAAGTACCGGTCTGCCCGCCAGCAATTCCCGCGCCAGCGCGGAGTCCGTCTCACTCATCCAGGAATCCCTCTTCCCGTATCTGTCCAATCAGTTTATGCACATCCCCGGTGATCCGCTCTTTCGGAGCGTCATATTCCCGCAGCATGGCGTCCACGATTTCTTCCTCTGTCGTTTCCTGCAGGAGCTGCCGGAAAATAAAATCCGCAGTGTCATTATTGCGGATCATCCCATTCAGAACTTTTCCCGCCTCCCCGGAGGCAACGGCATAATGCTCACCGCCTGATTCATGTGTGATGAATCCGGATTTCAGTTTCATATTGTTTTCACTCCATTCATGCCCTCATACACTGCCAGCGGGGCATCCGGACTCATATTGCAGCCCAGAATATACAGCTCCGTGCCGGCCGCAAGCCGATCCACCAGTTCCAGCGTTTTCGCCATCCCCATGGGATCAGAAGGGCGGTAAGCCTGCTGCAAAAGTGCAGGATAAACCATACCCGCCCTCGCGGACTCAATGTGATTGCCTTCATCTCTGTTCAGGATACAGATCGCCTTCAATGGAACCTCAATATTATTGCTCAGACGATGCTTGCCGTCCCAGGGCGAACCACAGACCAGTATTCCCTTCTCCGTGATTCTCAGGAACGGTTTATCATCATTCACCATCGTCACACGCTCCCCGAATCGTTCCCTCCAGAGCCTGGCATGGGTTGATTTTCCTGTACCGCTCTTTGCGGTGAACAGGTAGCCCACACCGTCCAGCGACAGAGCAGAGCCGTGAAAGAGCAGTGTGTCATAATCCAGCATCCGCACGGCAATCGCTCGGCAGGCCGCCAGTGTCTCCAGATACGCATCAGAGAACTGCCGGACAGGAATACCCTCCAGAGCAGCCTCCCCGGCAGATTCCCTGCGTTCATAATCGATATCTGCCCGGGAAATCTCCACAGAAAAATCCTGCGGTTCTTCCGTCAGATAATCCTGACAGTATTCCCGCAGAAAAGGGTAGCGCGGATAAAGTCTGACAACCCGCCCTGCCAGTTTCAGGTGAAAATACGGCTGCCCTTTCCGGCAGGTTACATGAACCGATTTGTTACTCACTAAGGTCTTCAACTTCAACGACATTACTGGTGATAATCTCATCACTGGTGGTAGTCGCTTCACTGGTGGTAATTACATCCTCCGCCGTGAAAAGGATGCATTCCATACTGGGTTCTTCATAAGTTTTCTTCATATCTCTCACCTCCCTTCCCGTCAGTCAACATAGATTGTAAAACAGACTTTCAGACTTCCCGTGTAGTTACCTTTTCCGGTAATCACAATCGTCGGCGCTGTCTTCGCCGTGCTGTCTGCCACATTTGTATTATTTTTATAACTGATTGTATAGTCTACACCCTGCTCCAGTGTCTGCTCCCCATAAGTCAGTACCACATCCGGCTTCACAGCGTCTCCGGTGTATTCATAGCTCCATTCATGGGCATCACTTACCGTGACATCGCCTGACGCCAGTGATTTTCTGGCAATCGTGAAGGTCACAGTTTTTGTGCCGCCGTATTCGCCCAGCCCATGGATCACGACTGTTCCCTTACCTGCCGCCGTATTCTCTCCGTAAGACAGCTCGTAATGCGTACCTTCTTCCAGTTCGGTTCCCGAAACAGTGAGCGTCACCGCCGGTCTGATCTTTCCTCCGGTATAAGTCTGCGTACCGATCGAGCTTACTTTTACCTTTGCGCTTGAAATCGCCGTCCTATAATAATGGAACTCATTCGTCCATATGCTGCCTGTATAATTATTGCCGGCTCCGATAATCTCAACTTTATATGTCCCGTCAGTTGATTCCGCCACATCACCGATCGTATATTCGGTTCCTTTTTTTAACGTCCGGGTACCATATTTTACCGTAACAGACGGCTTCGTTTCCCCCTCTGTCACTTTTCCGGTGATCTGCACGTCGCTCACAGTCGTTGTGCAATCCTCCAGCGATCGCGGGATTATCTGGTAAGCCCCCTTCTCCGATGTCAGAGTGCCGGAATAATTGCCCTTCAACTTTATCGTGACGACAGGAGCCTTCGTCTCCTTCCAGGTCGTCGTATCCCCTGTAAGCCAGACGTTTACACAGTTCGTGCACTTTGATACGGTATAGTCCGTGCCGTAGTTCAGCTCCGTGCCGTCCGTCAGCGTTACGGTCATATCGCCCTCTCCCGGCTTGAGCGTGGAACCCGTATAGGTCGCATCATTAATTTTTACAGTGCCCTCTTTCACCGCTTTTTTACTGATGGTGAAGGTCACGGTCTTCGTGCCGCCATACTCGCCCAGCCCATGGATTACGACCGTTCCCTTTCCCGCCGCTGTATTTTCTCCGTAGGTCAGCTCGTAATGCGTACCTCTATCCAATGGTGTCCCTGAAACAGTGAGCGTCACCGCTGGTTTGATCTGTCCTCCCGTATAAGTCTGCGCGCTGATCGAACTCACCTTTACCGATGAGATCGCCTTTGTGTAATAACGATATCGCTCTGTAACAGTCCCGGTGAAATTTCCCCTGCCTTCTACTGTCACAGAATAGTATCCTCTTTCATCATCCGGTTCGATACAGGCGCTGTTGATTTTATAATAATCCGTACCGCTCTTCAGCGTCTTTGTCCCGTATTTCAGTGTGACTGTCGGAAGCGCCGTCTCTGCCGCGTCCTTTACATCATTCACAGTCAGCGTGAGGCTGTCGCCGCACTCTTCCAGCGACAGTGGTTCGATCGTAAACTTCACTGTCGTGCTGCCGGAATAATTTCCCTTTCCGGTCACAACGACAGTCGGCGCTTTCGTACCACTGTAGTCTGCCTTGTTTGTATTGTTTTTATAACTGACCGTATAGTGTGTCCCTTCTGTCAATACAATCGACTTTCCATCTGTACTGCCCGTCGGATAATAAATCACCTGTACCTTCGGCTTCTGAGCAGAGACAGCATAAGTCAGGCTATACACATCCTGTGATCTCCATGCGCTTATCTCATCGTCCCAAAAATCCTGAGATATCCATTCGCTCTTCTCTTCATCCCATAGCGCGACAGAAATACACCCTGTCGAATCAGACAGTTTCATCCTGACAATTTTGAAGCTCACTGTCTTCGTCCCGCCATATTTTCCAAGACCGGTGATTGTGACCTTTCCGGTTCCTACCGCCGTGTTGTTTGTATATGCGACTGTATAGTCGTCTTCCGTCAGATAATAGTCCTCCGACTTATCATAGATCGTGATTACCTCCGGCTCGACCTTTGAGCCGGTCCATGACATGGAACCATTATTCTCCAAGGTCACGGTGAGACTGCTCGCGGCTGTCCTGTAGACACGATAATTTTCGTACAGTTCTGTTTCGGAATAGTTTCCCTTTCCAACTATCGTCACGGTCAGTTCGCTATATCCTTTATCTTCTATGTCTGCAGACACTGTTTCCTTCACATATCCATAATCCACCGTGTAATCCGTGTCTTTTTTCAGAGTAATCTCGTTCCCGCCGATCACCGTCTTCACCGTGACAGTCGGTTTTATACTTTTCGCCCCTGTATACTTAATATTCGCGACGGCGACAGTCGTATCCTCAGTTCCTGCCAGATCGAACCTGCTGATTGTAAAGCTCTCTGCCCGGCTGCCGGAATAATTTCCTTTTCCGGTCACGGTGACCGTCGGCGCCTTACTGACAGAACAATCGGCTGCGCTTTTGTTATTCTTATAGCTAAGCGTATAATCCGTACCCAGGGTCAGCTCAATACCACTTTCCCCTTCTGTATCTCCCGTTGGATAATAGATCACCCGCACCGATGGCTTCTGGGCCGACGCGCTATAAATCGTGCTGTATTCTTCGGGGGTCTTCCACTCGTCACTCTCACTCGCGTCAGCGTCCCGCAGCTCCACTGTCACAGTCGCTTCATCCGCCAGCGTTTTCCTGACGATCGCAAAAGTCACTTTTTTTGTCCCGGTATAGAAACCGGTACCGTCGATCGTGACTGTCGCCGTACCCACGCTGGTATTCTTTGTATAAGATACTGTGTAATCCTTGCCCTTCTCCAGAGTATAGGCCTTTTTACTGCTCTCATAGACCACAGGTTCGGGCTCGATGGCTGAGTTCGTGAATGCCTGGCTGGCAATCGCAGCTACCGATGCAGACTCGATCTTTCCATACACCTGATAAGCTGCTGTCACGCTTCCCGTGTAATTCCCGGTTCCCGCAAGCGTCAGTATGACCTTTCCATAGTCGTCTATGGACTCGACCGTGACGCTGTAACCGGAGTTCTCACTTTTCGCCAGCGTAATCTTTCCCCATTTGACAGTGAGGCTGTAGCTCACGTTTTCCGCGGTCGGCAGGATGTTGTCCGCAGCGGCGACATTCTTCGCCGTGACCGTGACATCATCGTCCTCCAGACTCTTCGGAGTAATCGCAAAGTACAGTGTAGCCGAACCCTTCCCGCTCGCGCTCACTTTGACAGACGCCGGGGCCTCCTCGGTCGTCACATTCGTATTATTGCTGTAGGATAGCGAATAGGACGTGACGCGCTTCGCCGAGCCGGAAGCATCTACATAATAAACATAGTCCATCGTCGGTTTAATCGCGCTGCCCGTGTAGGTAAAGCTATCCGCCGTCAGCGACGCGTAAAGACCCGATGCTTCACCGGAGGCGTCCAGCAGGTAGGTAAAGCTGAAATCGGCATAGCCGGTGGCGTATATAGTGATATCATAACGGCTCACGCCATCCGTAAGGTATCCATTATCTTTCAGATATTTTTCCAGAATGCCTGTATCTTTATTCGCATAGCAATTCGTGATGGCCGTTTTGAGACCCGACAGCTTTCCGTTTTCATCGTTGAAATCATAACTGTTTTCACCGGATTCGAGTCTCACGCCATTCAGCGCGTCCCAATAGTCGGTAAGGCTGTATTCATTCATATTCACACTGGAATATACATAACTGGTTGTACTGGTATTCCCTGACACCGTTGTTTTTGATGTCACAGCCTCTTCCGGTATCTTCTCTGTTTCATTGTAAACCAGAGGCGCATCCTTGAGCAGCACAAACTCCGCTTCCAGCTCCCCATAATATCCGTTCTGATCACTGACCAGCAGTTTATAAGTACCCGTAAGCGTCCTGGACAGGGTGTAGGTATATTTTGATATTTTCGTCTTTCCCAGCAGGTACACCGGATCACCTGTCACCGTATAAGTATAAGTATTCTTATTAAACGTGATCTTACTCGCACTGGCGCTGAAATTCGCAGCAGAATCCGGCTCCACCCACTCTCCGCTGTCTTCGCTCCAGTACAACACGGTATACTCCGGATCGAAATCCTCCGGAAGCCCGCACGACTCCCCCGATGCATCCAGAAGAGTCACAGCGACGCTTCCCGCCGTCGGCAGCGCATCCTCCACCGACAATGTGCAGTCGACCACCTGCTGTTCTGTGCTCTCCTCCTCGCTCGCGTCAGCGTCGGTCGCAGCGGACGGCAGCTCCGCTTCCGCAGACTCCGTCACCGTATATTCCACTTCCTCATCATCGACCGCCTCTGCGTCCGCCTCCTCCGTCAGAGAATCCTGCGGCTGTTCTTCGCCGGATATCTCTGCTGTTTCCTCCGTTGCCGCTCCCTCATCCGTCATGTTCGCCGTCTCATCAGAGGCACACTCCGGCGAAGAGCCTGCGGTCGTCTCTGTCTCCGATTCGCCCGAGGACCCTGTGGTTTCTCCGGGCAGGCTTTCCTCCGACGCCTCGCTCCCGGCAGTTTCCTCCGCCGTCCCATTCCCGACAATTTCCTCCGCCGTCCCGCTCCCGGAGATGTCCGCTTCCGCCTGCTCTCCGACGTCTGCCTGTGTCCCGTCAGACTCTTCCTCGCTGCCTGTGGCCACCTCCGTCTCCGTGGCATACGCCGTCGCCGGACACACTCCCACCGCGAGCGTCAGAGACAATAATAACGAAAGTATTCTTACACGCAGACAATATTTTTTCATGAGCACATCTCCTGTCTATATCGTTTCTATCGCCACTGAAGTGTCAGTACCTGCATCTCCGGATTTTCCACATACCGGATCTGGGTAAGGTTCTGACAATATTCATAGATCATCATATTCGTAATAAAGGTCTGTTTCGCTTGCTGATAAATCTCACTCGTCGCGAACTTGACCTCCGTCGCCTGTACTCCCGAGGAATAGCAGGAATACAGCAGATTTCCGATTCGCGCTTCATTAAAGGCGTCAAAGTACATCCCCTGCATCACATAATAATTGGCGTCCGTGGCCGTACAGTCCGGCAGCGGGAAACGCATGTCGATCACATGCTGCTTTTCCAGCTCCTCGCCGGTAATATTCAGATACGCGTAGGTGCAGCCTCCCGTGATTTCGCTGAGCGCGCATCCCCATGTCGCGTCAAAATAATACGGCTCCCCGTCAATATAAGCGAGATTCCACGCGTGAAGATCTCCCTCTGCGGAGCCGGACACCGTGATACAGGGTACGTCCAGCAGGGTCAGGAGATACTGCGCTGCGGATGCGAAGCCATTGCAGACCGATTTTCCGTAAAGGAAAACGCTGAGTATATTCTGATTCTGAGGGCTGTCCATGTCGTATTCCACATTGCAGGCCAGAACTTCGTACACATATTTTACCTTTTCATAGTCAGAGGCACTCGCGGAAAGAGAACGGAGATACTGCTCCACCGATTCGTCCACCGCTGTCTGATACTGTTCCCGCTCCGCGTCTGTGCAAGTATAGGACGGAGAAAAATACAGACTGAGGATCCTTCCTCCCAGGCTTTGTGTCGTACAGGTGTAGCCGTCCACCCAGAACATCCCGCCACAGTCACTGCCCACGGCCTGATACGCCGCAGCCACCACATCGACATCCTGTGTGGAGAGCTCCACTATATCCCGATGCTCTTCACAGGCCGACCGGATCTCCTCATATACAGTCCGCGTCTCCGCATCCTGCAGCAGCGACCAGGCCAGTGTTCCGGCTGTGCCGGGCTCTCCCTGCGTGTCTACAGACAACGATTCCACATATTCCGGTTCACTGTACTCCGAGACTTCCTGTTCTCCTGTCTCTGCAATATCTGTCACCGACTCCGTGCTTCGGACGGTACCCAGACGCGACTGCTGCCCTGCCGTCCAGCCAAGAAGCCCCATGGAGCCGCCCAGCAGAACCAGTATAAGTGCAGATCCGAGAACAATTTTCTTCATACTCCCTCTTTCCCCGGCGACAGGCGTCTTTCCATTTATAGTTCATAAAAATATATCACAAATCTCTTTTGTTTTGTTGCTTCCTTCCTCAAACGTCCCTGAAAACACCTGAAATGCACAAATCCGCCCGGGCTATAACACAGGCGGATAATTATTCAGCTCTCCTGATATCTCAGCAGCTTCGCACTGCGGCGCATGACGGCCGGGAGCTCCTGTCCCAGCCTCCGCTCCGCCTTTCGAAAATCCCGATAGGCCTTTCCTGTTCCGTGAATGTCACTTCCCAGCGCGCAGATATGTCCCTCCTGCACCCAGCGCAGCAGTGTCCTGCGCGGGAGCGCCCCGGCCAGCGCCTCTGCGTTAAGCTGCCCCTCATACCCCATACAGAACAGCTCCTCCACCGCCTCCGGCTGGTAGCGGTCCACGTGAGCGAGGACAATCCGGATATCCTTTCGCTCCGCGAGCGCCTCCATCGTTTCCAGCAGTCTGCGATTCCATGTACCGAACGGCATCTCCAGAAGCAGGCAGTCCGTACCGGCTGCGCAGAGCGCAGGCAGTTCTTCCATATGCTCCAGACCGACACAGACGAGCACCTCCGCCCCCGGGATCACTTCCGGCAGTGCTTTTCTGCAGCCGGAAATTTCCTCCCGCAGACACGCAAAGGAGCGATCCCTTCTCTGAAGGAACTGCTCCACAGATTCCACATGCGCGTAGTAATGAGAGACGCCCAGCACCAGATCCACGCCCGCCTCCGCGGCAAGGTCGAGCTGCCGCAGTGCCATGGCCACATCCCTGCAGCCATGATCGGAGCCGGGCAGAATATGAGCATGAAAATCAATGATCGGACGCACTGTCCGTCCCCCTCTCAGCCGGTTTCCCGTAGCCGTAACCATAGCCATAGGCGCCGTCGCGCTTTCCATAGCCATAGCGGGAACCATACTTGTAATAATACGAGTTGTAGCGGCTGTATCTCTTGTAGTAGCCCTGCTTTTTCGCATTCACCTTGTTCAGAATAAACCCGGCGATCGGCGCGCCCAGCTGCTCCATGACCGCCACCGAATGTTCGAGAACCGTCAGATCGCTCTTCTCCGCCTGAACGATGAAGATAAATCCGGTCGCAACCGGCACCAGCAGGGAAGAGTCCGTGACCGCCTCCACCGGCGGCGTATCGATAAAAATACACTCGTAATCCTTTTTCAGCTCCTCGAGAAGCTCCGCCAGGCGCTCCCCGGCCAGCAGCTCCGCCGGATTCGGCGGAATCGCGCCGGCAGTGATGAAATACAGATCCTTCACATCCGTCTGCCTGATTTCAACACTTCTGCTCATCCCGGCCAGGTACTCGCTCAGACCGCCCTCGCTCTTTTTCTTCAGATAGCGGTTCACCGTAGGATTGCGCATATCGCCGTCGATCAGCAGGACCTTCTTGCCCGCCTGTGCAAAGCTCACCGCCAGATTCAGACAGTTGATGCTCTTTCCATCGTTCGGCTGCGCACTGGTGACGACGAACACCGGGCAGTCCTCTCCCTTGCCGCTGAACATCAGATTGGTACGGATCGAATTGTAGGCCTCCCGGATCGCAAAAGGCGTATCCTGCGACAGCACCTTCTCCCGATCCTTCTCATTAAAGCTCTTTTTCTTTTTTCTCTTAAAAATTCTTTTTAACTGAAAACGCAGCATATTCAGACTCCTTCACTCAAACTGTTCTTACCCTTTACCCCCCCCCACTGGTATATCGGGGATGCTTCCAAGTACCGGGAATTCAAAGTGCTCCTGCAGATCCTCTTCCCGGTATACAGTCGTATCGAGGAATTCCAGGAGAAGGAACAGCAGTACCGCGAACGCCAGCCCGATCAGCACTCCCTTCTGCACGTTTGACCTCAGATTAATATTGTAGGGCGTCGTCGGAAGCTTCGCATAGTCGATGACCTCCACACCGCCGGCCTTCACGACGCGGATAATCTCCGCCGGCGCCACGTCGACGATCGCGTTGGCGATCATCTGCGCCTTGACCGGGTCGCTGTTCCGGATCGTCACGGAGATCGCCATACTCTCGTCGATCGTCTCCGCCGTCATCATTTCCCGTATATCGCTCCCGCTGTATGAGAGCTCCAGCTGATCCGCCACGCTGTCCAGCACCGTATCGCTCTGCAGGATGACAATGTAGATCGCAGCCAGCCGCGTTCCCAGACTCATATCGTTCGAAGTCTGCGTCTCACTCTCCTCGTAATTCTGATCCCCATATACATACAGGGATGCGGACGCGGAATACATCGGCACGACCAGCTTGACCGTATACAGATAGAGCAGCGCTCCTCCGCATATACCGAAAAACAGGATCCAGAGCGCGCGCCTGCGAAGTATATCCAGGATTTCAAAAAGATCCAGTTCTGTCACTTTCATCTGTCTTTTCACTCCTCTTTTTTCTTTATCACTATTTTTTTATGTTCTATCGTCCAGACCTCGCTGCAGAAACGCTCCGCAGCCGGTCTGTGACTGACGATCAGACAGGTTCTGTCCGGCAGGGCGCTGATGCGTTCCAGCATCCGTGCCTCCAGCGCCTCGTCAAGCGCGCTCGTCGCCTCATCCAGAATCAGGATGGGCGCGCCGCTCATAAGCGCCCTCGCCACCGCGATCCGCTGCGCCTGTCCCTCCGAGAGTCCGAAGCCCCTCTCCCCGATCACCGTGTCCAGGCCGTCGGGAAGCAGATCCAGATATTCCTCCACCGCGCTGGCATGCAGCACGCTGCGGAGCTCTTCCTCCTCAGGCTTCGCCCCCGACAGGAAACAGATATTGTCGCGGACAGTCCCGCTGAAGAGCAGATTTCCCTGCGGCACATAGGCAAACAGACCTTCCACATTTTCCGGCGAAAAGACGCGCCCGTCCCCGGTGACCAGGTGAATCGCCTCATGCGGACAGATCCCGGTCAGAAGCTTCAGGAAGGTCGTCTTTCCACAGCCGGATTCTCCCCGGAGCAGCACTCGCTGCCCCCTCCGCAGACAGAAGGATGTCTGCTCCAGCACCTCCCTGCCGGGCCAGGAAAAGCTGAGCGCCTCCGCCTCGACCCACGCGAACGAGCATCCTTCCGGCAGCGGCTCCGCATGTGTCCCGCCGTCAGCCAGCGCCTCGATCTCCATCAGCCGCTCTGCGCTCACCAGCATGGATGTAGTCTGTCCCGCAGCGCCGGAGAGCCCGGACACCGGGGACTGCAGCTGATGCAGGAGCTGCACGACCGCCGTCAGAGTGCCGTATGTCATCGTCCCGACCGCGATCCCTCTCACACACCACAGAATTCCCACTGTATAAATACCCTGGAATACGAGCCGCATACCGGTACCGGCCGCCGAAGTCAGGCAGACGCGCCTGCGGAACAGGCCGTAACGCTCCTCCAGAAGCTGCCCCGCTCTCGCCTCCATCCGCTCACCCGCGTGAAAGGCGCGAATGGCGAGCGTATTGGAAAAAGCCTCCTGACAACAGCCGACGATGCGCTCGCCGGACTCCCGGACCCTCGCGGAGAGACCCCGCAGCCTGCTCCGGTACAGACCGCTCGCAGCGGCCACCAGAATGCAGATCGCCGACATGCACAGCGTAAAACGTCTGTCCAGCGCGAAAAGTACAAAGAACGCGCCCAGAAGCCTCACCACTATCCCCGCCAGCGTCGGCAGGAAGGACACACACCAGCCACACACGGTTCCCACATCGCCCTGTATCCGGCTGAGCAGGCTGCCTGTATGGTAGGCGCTGACCTTCTCATAGCTCCCCGTCAGGGCCGCGTGCAGAAATCGCTTCTGCAGCCGGATATCCAGCCTCGCCTCCAGAAGAGGCCCATATACCCTTATCAGAAAATAACAGGCGATCTGCGCGAGCATGACGAGCAGCAATGCGGCTCCATCCCTGTATATGCCGTCCATACTCCCGGACGCGGCGCTGTCAATTACACGCCTGCAGAGCAGTGCGAACAGGACCCCCGCAAGGGAGGCGATCGCCTGAAGCAGGGTCAGCACACCGATCCCGGCGGCCCGGCCTCCCACAGCACTGCACAGCCATCCAAATGTCCCGTGTCCGCCTCTCCTCATCCGCATCTCCTCCGCAGCCGCACATATGCAGCCTCCAGCCTCAGCCCGACGCGTCTGGGCAGGCGGAGGCGACACCAGAGCGTCACATAGAATCTGCAGGCCGGGGACCGCGGCGAAATCGTTCTCCCGCCTCTCGTAAAGGAAGTCACCACACCGACAATCTGTCGCCGCGCTACCCGCTCGGCGCAAAGCTGGTGATCACCCATACACAGATAGCCATCCGCCCGCACTTCCACGATCCGGTGCAGCACCCAACTCCCGTCCCGCCTTCGGTAAAGCGGAATGTCATATTTTTTCAGCACCCCCCTCGGTCGGTGCAGCGTCACACTGTCCCAGCCGCCGCGCAGCATGGGCCACATGCTCCTGCCCGTCACTGTCAGGGTTACGCCCTCGCCACGCTGCAGGCTCTCTTCCATCAGCGGACGAATCTCCTCCATCGTACAGAATCGTTTCATGACTCCATACATCCCGCCTGCGCCAACCGTCCCAGGAAAATCTTTACATCCCGGACTGCCTCCTCCCGCGTCACCTCATATTCACAGGTCAGGGCGTCCACCAGCTCCCTGCCGGACGCGCCGCCCTGGAGCTTTCGGAACAGCATTGCACCGGACTCATTGAGCACAAGCATTCTGTTGAAATTCAATTCCGGTTTTCCCACGGCTATCACCACATATTCTCCCGCTATCTCTCTGAGCAGCAGGCCTTCTTTCATCTTCATCTTCTCATTCTCCTCATCGTTTCCCAGGAAAGGCGCGCCGCCGCGCGATCCGGGAGACACTCCAGCTCATAGAGCGGAACCCCCGCAATCAATCTTTCCGTCATATCCAGGATATAGCCCATATCGGCGGCGTCCACATCCCGGAGCGTCTGTCCCAGAATCGCATGGACAGCCTCTGCGCCGGACAGCGGCCTGATCACATTTCGCGATCCCTGCCGCAGAAAGCAGATACCCCTCACCGGTGCAGCCGCGTTTATACTGATTCCTGCGCTCCCGCACCAGGGCGTCCCACAGGCCGTCACACTGCCGGAGTCAAAACGCAGCACCGGCTTGTCGTCGTTCAGCACGCGCACACGCTCCTCTCCCAGATACTTCTCCCACAGCCCTGCATGCGTCGTCTTTCCCACGCCGCTGCGCCCGGAGAAAAGATACGCTTCCCCATCCGCCAGGACAGCGCAGGCGTGAAGCATCATCGCGCCGCGCGGAATGATTTTACGAAAGAAATCACTCCCACTGGAAATATATTCCGCATCCTCACCGCTCAGATAAGGAGCTTTCGCGCGCAGCGCCTCCGCAAAACCACGAACCTCAAAATCAACGCGGACGCTGTCCGAGCGATACGGCTCCGCCTGACGAAGCGTGCGCCCGGACGCCGCCATACGCACGCCGAAACCGGCGATCCCGTATGTGAGAATCTCACCGCTCACAGTCCCATCGCCTCCAGTATATGATCCTGCCGAAGCGCCTCGCCTGTCCCGCTTTGCAGCTGCCTTAAATGAGCCAGCGTCGATTTCCTTCGCCGGAAGAGCCCCTCCCAGCATCGAATCGCCCAGGCTGCCGGGAGCAGCAGCGGCGTGCGGTCGACCGCCTTCAGGTACCTTCTCATATAGGCGCGCTCCGGAAACAGATATCCCCACAGGGCGCGCATCCGTATCTGCCGGCTTCCATTGCTTCGCCCGCGCTTCACGCCCCTGCGCAGAATGATCGTACCCAGGTCGCGCTTCTCCATACCATACACGCCGCCCTCCAGGACATAGCGTGTCACCGCCCGCAGCTCATCTTCCGACAATGCCATCCTGTCCGCTCTGACCGGACGGACGTGAAACCAGACGCTGACCAGAAGCATCACCCGCCGGAAAAACCCGTCCAGCTTCAGCTTCCTCAACTCCCGGAAGACCAGATCCCAGTCCATCTCCTCCCGGAATCTATCCATACAGACCGCGACGTCGAGAAACATCCGGACGCCGGCGCCCGTCGCCTCAAAATGCTTCGCCAGGTGAAAGATCATATAGACAAAATGATACTCCGGCGTCAGGTAGCGCGTGTAGGGCAGCGCGCCCTCCACCGTATGCTGAAAACAGCCCTTAAAATATTCTTCCGCATCAACCGAATGCCAGTACCTGCCCTCTGACAGGCTGCTGTGCAGCTCAATCTCCACGACATTCCTGCGATAATTCCAGGTATTTCCCTCCTGATTGCCGAGGGAAAAGCCAAGCTCCTCCAGCGCGCGTCCCGCCGCGCGGTGATACTTCGGCGGCACGAGAATATCGATATCCGACATCGTTCTCAGCTCGCGCACCGGATAAAACTGCATCAGATAACAGCCCTTGAGCAGTATATGCGGGATCTTCTTCTGATTCAGCGCCGTCAGAATGCCATCCATCTCATACTGCTGCCGCACCGCCAGAAAAATAGCCTCGTCGTAAGCCCTTCCGAACTCCTGCATCATCTGCGCGTCCGTAACAATCTCCGGCGTACTCCGAAGTGATCTGTACAGAATCGGCGCAACCGCATGCGCTTTCGCCAGGCGGTACAGCCGGCTCCAGTCCAGATCGGCTGGAAGCCGCAGATTATCCCGTTTTATAAACGCCGCAAGGGCGGCCAGCAATGCCTTTTCTTCTCTGTTCATATGAACCTCTTTTTTCATGGATCTCCTTCTTATTCTACCATCCCATATCCGGAGCCACAATGTGAAAAGTCTGAACTTTGTGTTAAATCCATGTGCATTGTTTTATACTTCCGGACTATCCAGGGTTCGGACTATCCGCGCCGGATTGCCCGCAATCACACAGCCCGGCGGGAATGTCCCGCTCACTACCGCGCCCGCGCCGACCACACAGCCGTCGCCCAGCACGGTGCCTTTCAGAATAATCGTGTTGCATCCGATGAAGCAGTCCCTGCCTATCCGAATCTCCTTCGCCGGAATGAGATCGCTGTCTCCACCGCGCGGATCGCGCAGCATCCGGTTCCGCAGCTCCGTTTCCGACGGATGAAAATCATTGTCGAGAATCTTGCAGTTGCCCCCGATCGCAGTATTGTCGCCGATCTCAATCCCCCTGCGCGCGTAGATGGTCGCTCCGGAGATCCCCACTCCGCTGCCGATCCGGATATAGGCCTCCGGCGCGCGCGTGACGATGATCGTGCGCGAGTACAGACCGACCAGATTCGAGAGGAAGGACGATTTGACCGTAACATCGTCACCGATCGTGATCTCAGCCCCTTTTTTATTGTAGATCACCGGGCAGCCCTTCAGCAGGAGGTTTCTGCCGTAGCGGATGTGCAGCAGTTTCAGTATGATTTTATAGTAGTTTGAATTCATGTTGGTTTCCTCTTTCGCGTCATCTTTGCAAAAGACCTTTTACAAATTTAAAAGCCTCGTTAAACTCCTCTGCCCTGAAAAATATTGCCAAAAGTAGCACGTCGGAAATCATCAGCGCAATGATCCCTTTCAGCAAGAATCCCAGGATACCGCCCAACGTAACGTAACTGCATGCATAAACGGAAATGATGCATATTAGCACTGCCACGGCAGCATATCTGAACAACTCCAGAACATATCCGGAAAGATCTTTCTTCTCAAATATAACGGTAAATATATTATAGAGTTCCCATGGGACACTCAATACCAGCATACTTATAATTGTCGAAAGTAGTATCCCATAGATTCCAATTACCCTGACCATTATTAAATTCAGTGTCAGATTCAACAGTGCTGCAAATAACGGGCGGAGCCGATCCTGATGCCAGATCCCTCCCGCGTCTTTGAAGACGCCTAAGATCTTCTCCATTACAATAATATAAAAATAAATCACAAACAGAATGACCATTCCAAACGAAAGCAGTAACTCCTCACCCATCCACATATACATGAAATGCTGATACAGGCAAATCAGGCCGGCGGCGCATACCGTAACCACCCAGTTCAACAAAAAAGTAAATTTCTTTAGATCCGATAAATTTTTCTCCTTACTTTCCGTGGCAAGGCTGTTGCCAAATCCGGCCCTGCATGAGTCAAAAATAACATTTGACAGGGCAAGCGGAAGCGACATGACATAATAATAATTCTGATATATTGCAAGCGATGTGAGTCCCAGGAAAGCGGATATCACAAGTGTGTCTGCGTTGGAATTGATTATACCTCCTATTTTCTGGGTAAAAAGATCCCGGATTCTCGCATTAATGTCTCTCACATCCTCTTTCGGCAGTTTATTCCTCGCTCTGTACTGCGGGTACATCCTGTCGACTACACATGCAGTTACAATATTATTTATAATCTGTGAAGACAGCATTACAATCACATACGCGTAATAACTTTCAAAAATAATTAAAGCAAGTATTTGAAAAACATATTTTAACGTATTTGTCACCATGGCGATTTTGCTTAAAACGTCTCTTCTCTGGAAAGCGTTCAGCAGAGAATTCTTATAGGCAAACAGCCAGTATGTAAGCACCGTTGAAGCCAGATTTATGCCATACAAGGTATAAATATTAATATCTTCCGGCACGGAACCGCTAATCAGTTCAGGAAGAAACGGAATCAGCATGACTCCCAGCAGGCATACAACAAGACCTATAATTCTATAATAAATCTTATACATGCGCATAAGCGCACAGATCTTTTCTGTATCATCCTCAGCTATGGGCTTGTACATGCTGTAAACCATTGCCGTTCCCACACCCAGCTCCGTCAGATTAAGAACCTGCAAAACAGAAGTGAACAGACTGTTCAGGCCTAAATACTGCACTCCCAGTGTATACAGCATGACAGTACGCATACAGAACGGAACCAGAACTGTATATATGTTAGAGATTGTCCCAAAGATTATTCCCTTTTTTGCGTTTTCGGTTCTTTTTATCTTCATGAGAGCCCTCTCTTGTGAGAAGCTACTGCCCTGCATACGTAGCGTCCAAATTTACATAACATACTGTCGGAAAAATATTTTCGATGCAGTTTTTCAAATGAATACCTGTCTATATTCTTCTCAATGTACTTCCGATTCCCATTGTACCAGGCGTTATGATACATACCATCATTGCTAACAGCTTTCACATCTGGAATTTTTGTCCATTTTCCCCGTGATGAAATGATCTGGAAAAACTGTTCTCCCTTATCCGAATGTACAATAACAAGAGAAGTTCCCCTGTCATCCATATCCCTTATAACCTTTCCTCCATCCCAGAAATCACCGAGCGTTATATCTGCGCATCGATGCAAACCCTTAAAATTACACTCATAACAGCTCTTTCGCAGATAAACATGTCTTAGAAATCCACGCAGGAATAGATCCTGGTTAACAGACTCAACATAACTGTTGTCCTCATACTGTATTTTCAGAGAAAACTTTCTCCACCCATATGTTTTATCGCGCATTGATACTTTAAGCGGCACAAAACCACCATCGCTCTTTTTTCTGTACTCAATATATTTGCCCCACATCTCCGGGCTGCATACCCCATGGCACAGGATATCTACAGACAGTAGTTTTTCTCGGGAAACTCGCTCTCCCAGATAATTATCCAACGCAGCCAGCTGACAGGGGGTTCCGGAATATAAGACCCACTTTCTGGCTTTCAGGTTTTCACAGGTTTCCCTGAACGTATCTCCCACATCGCTTTGCACATATTTCGAACCGCACAATCCCGTCAGTTCCTGAAAATCATATGCCGCTTTATGGTAGACTTTTGTAAAATCAGGACAATAAGCGGCTCCGTATACTACGCCTCCTCGACGAAGTACTTCTGACGCCAATAAATAAAACGCTCCCCCGGAAGAACTGATATTTAATACAGACTCATCATGACATTGCAGGCCATATCCCACACTGTTTTCATAAAGCGCCGGTTTCTGCAAAATAGGACAGATTTTCCGGCAAAGCTGGCAGTGCACGCATAAAGTATCATCTGTTTCAGGATAACGAAACCCCATTTTATCTTCTTTCATTGAAATTACTTTATAGGGGCAGGTGCTTGCACAAACGCCACATCCGACACATCTGTCTCCGACATCATAAATCATCATATCACCTTGTTATCATTGTCCAAATACTTCACAAGAATTTGCGCTGCATTTTATTAATTCAATCCTTGGAACCGTCCTCACTGTTCTACTGTCGCTGAACGTAATAATCGTTACCGCATCAAATCCCCTCTACTTTCTCAATACAATTATTCTGCAGACCAAATATACTTAGCAATCCCCATATACCCGTCTTTTGGCAGAACCAGGTCATTATTTCAGCTGCGAAGTGCAGGATGATGATTATAAATAATGGATAAAATGCAATCATATATGCCGTAACCAGGTTGCGTGACAATATATTGCTCAGAATCCCCGCAAAAGGTAAATGCAGCAGGTATATAAAATAGCTTTCTTTCCCTATAGTTGCAAATGCATTTTTAATATATCCGCCATTACTTTGGATTTTTAGTGAAATCCACGCAATCATAATAATGCCGGCGCTGGAAAAAATCAGGAACAGCGGACTGTCATAGTTAATATCGCCAAACTTTATATGATTACATCCTGCTGTTATAATTAACACCAGACAAGTTATCACCATCGCTATATGTGAGTTTAAAATCCTATAAATATGCCCCTTTAAATTAAAGTCGTTAATCAACAGCCCCATCAGGAAAAATGGCATATGTTTCAGAAAATTTCCCAGTATAACACAATTTTCAGCTGCCACCATATTTACAGCACATAAATCGTATACAGCTACATGATATATGATAGAAACAACAAATACACCTCCCCGTAAATTAACGTTGTGCAAGACATAAAAGACAACAAAATATAAGCACAATACCGGCATATACCAATAAACATTTCCTATTCCCAGCAGCCACCGTGAAAGATCATAAAAGTCGCCCTGGATAAACATATATATCCATACCAGTAACGAGCAACACATCCACGGCAAAACAATCTTTTTACATTTATTACGCAAAAAGTCGGGAAATCTTCTGTTTCTATCAAACAGCCTTCCTGACAAAACCAAAAATACAGGTACGCCTATTTCCCCGAAATATTTTGTTGCTGTCAACATAACAGATAAACTGCCTGAATAATTTTCCATCATTGGCAGCTTACAATGCGCAGCAATAATGCTGTAAACGGCCAAAGCTTTCATTATATAAATTTGTTGGCTTTCTCTTTGTGAAATAGCCATTTTCTTATCCTCAATTTGATACTGTTCTTTGGCTCTTGCATTGTACTCATCATGGATTTTACGGTTTTCTTCAGCCCCAGTTTAATTCTGCCCTTTATGACTCTCACGTTATATTTGTTATAGATTTTATGGAATTTTTTGTCCTTAAACATCTGTAACATACACAGCTCATTTGATGACCAGACTGACATATCACACTTATCAATCGCCTCATCCAATGAAAATTCCTTTGAAAACTCAATCAGGCTTGCAATCTTTTCAGCTTTTTTCTGCCTGTTGCCTTTATGAAACAGAAACAGATCAAAATACACCGAAATTGCATCAAGAACAGTATTGTAATACAATTGTTTTCGTCTGCCACTGGCGGACGTGTTCTCTATTGTTTTTCTCCAGATCTCAAAAACAGTCAAAAGTTCAGATTTACATTTTGGGCGAAATGTATGGGTTGCTGACGTTTCCCTCCCCCGCCAATAATAAGCACAATAATCAACAATATAAAACCGATCGTTTGATATCGAATCCAGAAAAATAAAATTATACATTGCATCTTCCCATATGAACGCATCTTTGGGAAACAGTATTTTTTTGGCAATTGCCGAACGATATAGCTTCCCCCAAGGTGTTGAAAAAGAATACTGCATTTCTGGTTTTTTACGTCTGTGACCGATTTGTAAATCCTCCAGCACGTATTCGTATTCCTCTTGTGTGGCCTGCCTTATTTCTTTCACATCATCAGTATGTGTATCCACATCATACAAAAAACACCATTATGAAACACGAAACAATCTGCGTCTTCCTTTACAATACCTTTCACATTTTTAAAATACGTTGCCGATAATAAATCATCTCCATCAACAAAGGCTATCCATTTGCCTGTAGCATATTTCAGTCCATGATTTCTTGCAGAAGATACGCCTTTGTTGGGCTGTTGATATAGCCTTAACCCCTCCCCCCTAATGGAACTGTATCTGTTGAAAGTATCCCTGATTACAGAAACAGAACTATCTGTACTGCCATCATCTATGACGATTACCTCATACGTTACTCCTTCATCGTTCTGGGAGAGTATGCTTTCCAGGCAGCTTTGTATATATTTGTCTAAGTTAAATACAGGTATAATAAAACTGATATCTATCACTTTTTCCATTTTCCTCACTCCCGATTAGCTTGACCAGCTTACCCATGTTCAGTTTTTATCTCCATCTTGAACCCATCAAACAGCCCCTGCAGCATTCTTTTAAGCTTATATATTTTCTGATCTTCATATAATGCGGTTAATTTGAACTGCATCCAGAATATTCTTAAAAGCCATATATAATTGACATTTTTTCTGTATTTTCGCGCGAAATACACACCATTACGTATTTGATCATATCGCCTGTCTGCCGAGTAAATAGAACAAGTTCTTGTCTTACCAAAAATAGTTCTCTTCTCTTTTGTTTTTCCTCCTAACTGATTCACTCCCTCAACATTAATATTAAGTAATTTATAACCATGAAGTCTGATATTCATCGACAAGTCCCAGTCCGTCCAATCTGCAAACAGTGCCTCATCAAATCCCCCAACCTTTTTCCAGGCCTCTAAGTTTAATAACGTTCCACCGTTGATGCAAAAATCACAGCTTTCAGCGTCAAATTTTAAAGTAGATTGATCCGCGAATTCTGGCTCCTTATTAAAAACCGCATTGCAACCTATCATTCCAATATTTGAAATATCAAGACTCTTTTCATAGCACTCAATCAAATATGGCGCACATATAGAATCATCATCCAACATGAGCATCCATTCCATTCCGCATCCTATTGCCATTTGCGCAGCAAGATTCAACCCATTGCCGCACCCAAGATTATCAACATTCTTATGGTATGTAACTTTACCGAAAAGATCCTTCTCAGATAAAAGACTTCGAATTTCTTCGTAATTTTTCGAGCAATTATCAATCAGGTAAATGTGCAGGACTTGATTTCTGACCGCCGACAATGCTCTGGCAAGTCGTTCAATGTCTGGATTATATAACACCATGCCCGCACAGATTTTATCGCTGCTCATTTTCATACCCACCCTCAGTTCCCTGGCAATTATTAGATACTATACAAAATTTTTCCGGATTAATCTGATAATACTCTACCATCTCGGCAGTCTGCGGTCCGTAACTAAAGTGACCAACGACCGAATTATCGGACACAGCTATAATACGAGAATGAATCATGCAGAATGAGCAAAGCTGATTCTCATCAGATCCAAGGTCGTTTCCAGGCCCCACATCAAAATACCCCATATCAATCCATGTTGATCGTGGGAACATGATAGCCCCTATGCTGAATCTCATCGGACATATTTCATACGAGAAAGCAGCACTGCTAAATCTTGTGTTCAAAAGATCAATATGGGGAAATACTCCTTCATTACCCCAGAAAAATTTTGCGACATCGGGATTATTCATGATTTTTTCTCCGTTTTCTCCCGATCTTATAGGTCGGCCAAATTTATTAGTAAAGATATCCATAACACCCGCTTTTTCCAGAACACTGACATTGGCATACCCATTTAAAGGAATCAGCGGCGCGACAAAACCAACTGAATATACGCCTTCCATTACAACTGCTTCATATAAATTGAACAGTGTTTCAAAATATTGATCAGTAATGAAAATATCCTCATCCAGCTTATAGATAAACTCAGCATCCGGAAACAGTGAAATCGCAATATTCTGTGCCAGAGTAACGCAATTTCGTTTCGTAGATAAGTATGACCAATTATACTCTTTGCACATAGCCTGGAGCTCCGGAATGTACTTGCCGGAGGTCAAAACACATATATCAACATCGTCGGGCGCAAACCTCTCAACTCGCCCAAAAACATCCTTCCAGATTGTCTCTTTATATCCTGCCAGTATTATACAAACTTTGTTCGAATGTGAACTTCTATCAACAAATGTATACTTTCCTGCAAACTTTCTTTTTGCTTTTATCTCATAATAAGCCTTTTTTAGAACCTTATGACATGCAGGATATCTTCTTACTATTTGTTTAATCCGCCAAAACATCTCGAATCATCTCCCCGCCTGATATCTTCCGTATTACTTCATCTGTCAGTTTCGTCGCAAAGAATTCTCATAGCTTCTGACAAAGCCTCTTCAAAAAACATGCCACTTCTGATTTTGGCTGAGACTCTTGCAACATTTTCATAAATATTCTGCAATTCAGATTCTGTTAATGATTCCAGAATTGTTTTTATATCTTCTAAATCGTCAATACAGAGACCAATACCGTTTTCTGCAACGAAATCAGCCATAGCCGATTCTCTCCAGACAATGACTGGCAATCCGACCGAGAGATACAGTGAAGCTTTATGAGGATTATTTATTTTCAGATAATCTCCATAACTTCCTTTACACCCTGTAGATGAATACCCATCCCAGACAAGTCCAAATCCTTTTTCCAGTTTCTCCGGTAAATCATCCGGATTAAAATTGCCATGATAATGAATTTGTTCCGAAGCTTCGCCATCCCAATTGGCACCATATAATTCAATAGTAATATTATCAGAAAGCCACGATGTATCGTACAAATACCCGGATTTCTGCCTTGACAAATTCCCCGCAATAATAATGTTTTCGCTTAATTCGATGTTGGTTTCATCTGACGCATTTTTTTGCCATATATAATCAAAAATACCCAGGTCAACAAATCTGCATTGATCCATTCCCAGACTTTTTAATTTATTTGTCATATGTACATTGTGGCTGATCACAACATCACATTCATTTGGCAGCAAAAAGTCACGGACATAGCAATGCCTTTTTGAAATATCCTTATTTTCTCTGATCGTATACAGATCGTGAATGATCATCACTACATATACGCCTTTTGCTTTCAGTTTCTTTACACTGTGATACACGATTTCAGACGACGGCATTGGATGTTGTATAAACAAGATATCACCTTTAGAAAGTTGTCTGCATACACGATCCCAGTATACAAAATCCAGAATATAACCATATAATTTAAAAAACTGCATTTCAAAAGAATTTGAAGCGTCTGAAAGCTTACACTTGGTAAGTGCCAAAAATCCCTCCTTTATGAGAATTTCTTCGATATCACATCGAGCTTTACTACTGGCTCCTTTATTCCTTCCAAGATTATGCGAAACAAAATATTTCATATTACGTTCCTTTATCTTCCGAATTTTCCAAATATTCTTTTAACTTTTTCACAGCATCCAATGTCTGCTGTTTGTAAGAGGGAAGCACTTCCGCTAAGTGCGCATGAACATCATCCCAATGTTTCTCCAGCCAAATATACTTTTCAAGGATTTCTGTTTCCTGTTCAATAGAATCGGCCCTTATAACAAAATGTTCGGTTTCATTGAACAGATCCACGGCTATGCCATCCGCCTTGACCGAATACCCCACAACCAGTGTCGGAATACAACTTGAATAAGAAGCAATTGATACATGTGTCCTGGCCGTAATAATAAGATGGCATCTTGAAATTATATATTTAAGTTGTTTAGAATTATAAAACTCGTCAACAACTTTAATTCTTCTCTTCAGTTCTGCGTTTTCTTCAAAATACGAGAATACTTTATATCCCATCCGAACATCTTCTGAATAATTATCCTCATCCACCTTATATACATGTGGTATAAGTACAACATTCATATCAGTATTTTCTAATATATATTTAACAGTCTTAACATAATTATTTATGACAAGCCCCTTATGGGGATTTATTCCAAAGGAAACAACAGGGCTTATATTCATGCCTACCCACGTCCTGTCATCCATCCAGGCTAAATCTACTGTTTCAGGAGTCAGGAAAAATGCCGGATCGCACATTTTTATTATATTTTGCTTTTCAAACCCGGCTTCTATCAGGTTCTCATATGTTAATTTTTCTCGAGGGAAAATCAAATTGTATCGTTTCAGATCATCATAAATCTCCGGCTGTAGTATCCTTTCTTTTTCAATGGAACATGCCCATAAGATCGAAGTTATATTTTTTTTTAAACATGTGCCATTCATGGATACATATTGATATGGTAAATCACCATAACAGTACGTGTCTCCCCCTATACTCAATGAACAGGCGTGATTTTTCTTCAAATATCTAACCACTGGTATTTGTCGTATTTTAGCACTTGTCATTCGCCGTTTTATTATCATAAATACCAGTGATAATAATCTCAGCGTTGGATTTTTCTTTCTGTCAGCATAACGAATAACTTCAGAGTATTCTTTTGTACCATACAAAGAATCCTCATCCTTCTTATAAGAAGCTAATACAGCTTCCATTCCGGCTTCAGAAAGTAAATCTGCAGTAGATTTTACGATAGCATCACTTCCTCTGTTCATTGAACCTGTGTGGCCACATAAAACAATCTTTACCATAAATTACTTTCTCCATTTAAAAAGGTCATCTTTTCTGTCCTCCCACAAGTCTACAGGAAAACATTTCAAAAGGCGCTCCTGCATCTCACCCAGACATGGAAGCTCATTTGGTTCCATATTTAATGCTTCCTGAATACTGTTGGCGATTCTGAAACCGTTTCGATCGGTGGATGAAAAATAATCTTTATACTTTAATAACTCAAAAGGTTCTCTGTCTTTCAACAAAACAGCAGGTATACCATATGCCTCAGCGAGAATGATCCCATGTAAACTTCCGGATATAATTACTTCCGATGATACAATCTCATTGATCACCGATTTATAATCAGTTGTACACATCGAGATTCTATGTATACCTTCAGGCAGCACCGCGTCCTTAACTGAATGGTGAAGAATCACAGAGACAGCATGCTTCTTTTCTCTATTGGCTGGATGATAAAACAACGGCAACAAACAGGCTGGATCACCATAAATTTCCGGACAATCATACCCTAATCGACACAAAACTCTGCGAGTTTCTTGCCCTCTGACGGCTCTGACATCAAGTTTTCGAAATCTGGCCCACTTATAGTCAAGGTCAAACATTAAACCACTTCCCCAGATCGTAGCGTTTTGATAACCCATGGATATAATGGAGCCAATTCCATATAAATGTCTTGTTACCCTTAGTCTCTTCTCCGCATCTATATCATAATATTTAAGCATATAATCAAGAATCAGGACTGAGAGGTAATCGCCCAGATTCTCAATCCCCCCCCCACGCCGTTTAGACTACACCAGTGCAAATTCACCTGATTTCGATTTGCTTTGCGATTCGCATCTGACAGAATCATCTTGTCTCTATTTGCGATCAAATTAATTGATCTAATTCTTCTTTTTATGTCCGTAACACACCCATCCTCTTTATACTTTTGCTACTATAATTTTATTTTATATGGTTTCCGTTTGCGTCGTTAATTTTTTCATTTCTTCATCTCTCACAAGATACAGTGCCATCAAAATCCACAGACATACTGACAGACTCACGCCGGAATTGAAAACCACGTTCTCCGTGGCGGAATACAGAACCAGCACCATCAGCAGATTCATCCCCGTGTAAGCTTCTCTTTGGAAGAAGTTCCAGGCCATGTAACAGAAAATAATTATAAATATGCCAAGCCCTACATACCCAAACTGAGCTATTGTAATCACATACCCACAGTCGGTCAAATCAAGGTACGGAGATAGAGACAGGAGATTCAACGGTGCATATCCAAAAAACGCCCATCCGTTTTCCTGAAGCTGCGCAATACATTCTGCGTTCAGGACATCCCTTCCGCTCGTATAGGAAGTCATATCCAGCGTATAGGTCGAGCTCGTCAATAACGTAAACACCAGAAACACGGGAATCAGATAAATCAGGTTCTTCAGTTTTGTGCGAACCTTCCGCATCAGGTAATTCTGGTACACCTCCATCCCGATAAAAAAGCTTGCGCAGTAAAAGCCGGTCCTGGAACCGGTCGATACGATCGCCGCCCAACTCAGGACAATCAACGCCGCACCGATGATATAACGTCTGCGGATACGAATCAGGTACAGATACAGCAGAATCACCTCCAGGCAGGCATAGAGTGCTACTGTATTCGGATGAGAAAACCCGAAATATGCCCGCACCGATCTCTCCCCCTGAAGGAGATAGGAGATATTCATCAGACTGATCTCATCCGCATTCAGCAGGATATTATAGAAAAGCACAACACTGTTTCCCAGCAGCATATACCCGATCATGGAATCAGCTGGCATCCCGTGATTCTCGTTTGCAAGCAGAAATACCGCGGTGAAAGTGACCGCGCTCAGTCCCATCGCCATGACTGTCTCGGAAATCCCTGCCCGGATAATATTCAGGTCAAGAATCGGGAGCACGACCGTCGCCGCATAGAACAGCATCAGAATCACGCGGCTCTGCTCATCGAACACCAGCACTCGTTGAAAATAAAACGCGTAGAAGAGTACCAGCAGCATCGGGATATAGATCATATTTCCGATGCTTCTTATACTGGTATTCATCTGATTCAGCAACGGGATACCTGTCAGCGCCGCTGCTATGATCAGATTCTCCGTTTTTATGCTTCTAAGCCTCTCCAAATCGACTGCTCCTGTCCAGAAATTCCGCAAATACTTCCAGATGCGCTCTGCTCATCTGTTCGATCGTACAGGCCTCTGCTATCTCCAGACTGCGCCGCGCAAAAAGCCCTGTCTTTCCCTCATCCAGCACCAGCTCCGCGATCGCGTCATGCAGCGCGTCCGACTCCGCCGGAACGATCCTGCCATTCCAGCCGTCGCGTACCATCTCCGCTCCCGCCAGACAGCGATCCGTCGTGATGACCGGAAGTCCGTGTGCCAGCGCCTCATTGATAACCAGTCCCCAGATATCCTCCCGCGTTGGATGAACAAAGAGATCTGCCGCGTCATAATACTCCGCAAGACTTTCTTTGCTCTGAAAATCCACAAAACGCACATTCGTAAGGTGGAAACGTTCGCAGATATCCAGATATTCCTGCGTGGGCTTCCCTCCTACCAGACAGACGCCCACGGACGGATCCAGTCCCGCGCAGGCGCGCAGCAGGATATCAAAACCCTTTCTTGGGATAAATTGCCCCACCGCCAGCAACAGTTTCCGATATGGGATGCCCAGCTTCGCGCGCAGCTCCGCTTTCCGCTGCGCTGCATTTTTCTGAATATCGCACTCCCGTACAGACGTAAAGGGGTAGCTGCGTATTCTGTCAGGCTCCGCACCATAATGTCCCAGATACCTGGCTGCAGCCGCACCGGGCGCCAGCCACATAAAAGCAGAGTGAATATAGTGGTATTTCACTCTGTATTTCAGAAAATTATCCTTCTTTATCATGCCGCCATCCGTGCTGAGCAGAAAAGGAATCTTCTTCCGACGCATATAATCAATCGCAAATCGCCCGGTCGGAGTATGATACGCCCCTACTATAATCACATCATATTTCTTTAATGACAGGAAGGTTATCACCCCCGGGCAAAACGCATCGGCTTCACCCATCCGGACGCCCTCAAGAAAAACTGCATGAAAACCTGCCGCTTCATCTGCTTCCCACTTCGAATTTCTGCTTTTATCCCGTCTCTGCTCAAACAGAACGGTCAGGTCGCAGCTTTTGCCCAGTTCGTTAAAAAAATCTACCCTGTATGGCGCCGGTATATTCACCATAAATAATACTTTCATCACTATTCCTGCTTCACTCAGCTGTCCAGCGCAAAAATCTGTCGGTATCCACTTTCCGCGGCCTTATGATTACTTACCTTCACAGCGTATTCATGTGCCATCGCCGAAATTTTTCCATATTCATCATTCGCCATCCAGGTATAGTATTCCAGTACTTCCTTCATACGCTTTCGATCTGCCAGCGATACGACATAACCCACGCCGTATTTTTCAAAGTCTCTCCACGGCGTCCGATCACTGATAACAGCGGGGCAGCCGGCAGACAAGGCCTCCTGAATTACATGTCCGAAATTCTCACCTTTTGTCAGGAAAAAGAATACATGATACGCTTTCAGAGTATCCACCACCCGCTCAGAATCCACATTTCCCTTATAAGACCAATGCACATGATCCGGTAATGCTTTCAGTTTTCTCCGGCATCGCTCCCAGTAAGCAGTATCCTGAACCGGCCCGTAAACCGTGAATTCTATATTGCCGCTTACTTCACCCAGTACTTCTATTACTTCCTCAAGGTTTTTTATTTCGGCAATCCGCGATATCCAGACTACTTTGAGACACCCTTTTTCTTTTTGCTTTATGATTTTCCCGGAACTCACAAGACGAGGCAGGTCTTCCGCAATCATACATCTCTGTCTTTCCGTCTTCACATGCTGCAGGATATCGTTCACTTCTATTTCAGACGTTGCCGACCAGTATATTCTCCGGAAAAACCCAAGCGCATTAAATATGCTGACATACAACTGTTTCTTTTTACGCTTCCTCGCAAACTCCAGCGGTGAGAACAGTCCCATCGCCGCCACCGCCACCGGCCTGTCGATCAACCCGAATCTTTTCAGCAGCAGCGTATGGATCGCGTAATCGTTGAAGCAGCCGCAGACATACACCACGTCCGCCTTCCGTGCCAGCGCCCGGATCAGCTTCATCTTAAATCCACCCGGCGGTACATAGTATACCTCCGCCTTTCCGACATGATTCCATCCGTTCACGCAGATATCCGGGTAGGGCTTTGTGTCGCCGTGATCGCGGTCGCAGGTCAGGATCCGGAACTCGTACTCATCACCCAGCGCATCCGTCAGGTTCTTGATCGAACGCACCGGTCCACCGTCCTTATATCCGGGCAGATAACGACCGATGAGGATCAGTATCTTTCTCCGCCTCACGCTTTCATCTCCCCCGCTACTCCTATCTCTGACTCCCGTTTCTCACACTCATACAGCTTCGCATCTACCAGAAAGCGATACCAGTAGGCCTGCAGAAAGGTATAGATCTTTCCCTCCCTGCCATCCAGAAAGCCCAGTCGTATATAATATCGATAGATAAAATACAGATGCGCCCGCAGGAAGGGCGGCAGCCTGTAGTAGCCATGCTCTTTGATAAAACGCTTTACCTTCGCCTGCACGGAAGTCGCCGTGTCCTCCACGGTCGCCGCCGATTCCGGAACCGCGCACCGGTCGATCACCTCCCGGCCGCTGTACCAGTTGTGTTTTCCGACCCACCACTCCAGAGTCTTTCTGTTGTCGTCAAGAAAATCATGCGCGAAAGTGACGACGTCGCCGTCGGTGACAATGAGATGCTCATCCATCATCCGCTCCTCGGACATTCCATGACCGACGCGGAAAATCCGAAGGAGCAGCTCGGGATATTTCCCGCCATGCTTCAGCCAGCGACCCATGAAATACACACGGCGGCGCAAAATGGCCCCGCTGACATGCTCCGGCAGGCAATCCAGCTTTTCCTCAATCTCCTGCGCAAGCTCCGCAGTCAGTTCCTCGTCCGCGTCCAGCTTCATCACCCAGGTCGTGCTGACCTGCTTCAGCGCCCAGTTAAACTGTGCAGAATGGCTCTCAAACGGATGAAAACAGACCTCCGCGTCCAGCTCCCGCGCGATCTCCACGGTCCTGTCCGTGCTGCCGCTGTCCACGACCACGACCCGGCGCGCGACGCCGCGCAGCGACTCCACGCACTTTCTCAGGTTCTGCTCTTCATTTTTCGTCAGTATCACAACCGTCAAATCAGCCATCTTTCGTATTTCCTCAGCAGCTCATGATCTCGTCCGCATAACGCCGCAGCGATATTTCCATGGTCAGGTATTTCTCCAGGTAGCTCCGCCCGCGGCTCCCCATCTCTGCCTGTTCGCGCTCTCCGGCGTGTTCGGTGAACCAGCGCAGGTTCTCCGCCACCTGATCGTAGTCGCCGGGCTCACACAGAAGTCCGCAGCCCGACTCCCGCACGATGCGCTCGATCTCCGTGCCCTGTTCGAGCACGCCCAGCACCGGCTTGCCGCAGGCCATGACGCCGTAACATTTCGACGGCGTGGACACGCCCTTGATGCCCCGCGCGCTGACGACCCAGTGGACGTCGGCGGCGTTCAGGCTGTAACCGAGAGACTTCTTTTCCTGATAGGGGATAAATACCACATTCTTCATTTTGTGAGTGTATACATACTGTTCGAGCGCCTCCTTCATACCGCCGGCGCCGACGAAAGCGAAGACTACCTCGCGCCCGTCCGCCGCGATGGGCGTCCCGTCCCGGCTGAAGGCGTTCATCACCCGGATCAGCCCGTCCAGATCATAGTAAAATCCAATATTCCCCGAGTACATGACGACATACTTGTCCTCGAGGCCGTACTGCCTGCGGAAGGCTCTCACCCCTTCATGATCGGTCGGCAGCGGCAGCAGCTCCCGCTCGTTCACCCAGTTATTGATGACACAGAAGGGAGGAATCTTCTTCGACCCGAAGCGCCGCCTCAGCGTATCCGCCATATCCTCCCCCACCAGGATCACTTTGTCCGCCATGCGGCAGCTGATCTTGTCGCAGAACATCATAAGCCAGAGCACAGGTTTGCAATGGCTGTATCCGACCGCCATGATCTGCTCCGGATTAAAGTCCTGGATATTGTATATGTATCTGGCACGTTTTACCAGTTTCCCCCATACCCCAAGCAGGCCTCCCAGTACGGGAGGCTGCGAGATGGAATACACATAATCCGCTTTTCCGGTTGTAAAAGTGGCGGCCACGGCGCCAAAGAAATATGCCAGGATATTTTTCACTCTGGTCAGCTTCCGCGTCTTGTCAAACTCCGGCACCCGGATACGCACGACCTCGACGCCGCCGATCCTCTCCCGGTAAAACTGCTTTGTCCTGTATTCTTCCCCGACGTGACCGTCGTAGGAAGGGACGGTACAGATCACCGTCACATCGAGCCGGTCTCTGAGGCCTTCCGCCAGTTCCCTCAGGATCTGCGCGGTGGCCGCCACATCCGGCACATAATAATGGGCGTAAATCAGCAATTTCTTCTTTTCTGTCTCCCTCATCTGTAACCGAATCTCCCAACTACCTGTCTTTTCTTCTGCGTATTGCCGGTCGCAGGCCGATGTAAGCCGCAGCCATGATGCAGGCCGCTCCCAGTACCAGCAGGAGCTCCGTCCGGTAGCCCTGACCGGTCTTCGGTGAAATAAAGACAACCTCATCCGACGATGAAGCCGTCGCGCCGTCCGCTCCCGAGGAGGAGCTTCCGGACGCAGAACTGTCTCCCGTGGAAGACGTCATCCGGTAGACCAGGCCGATCGGCGACAGATCCGTGAAGCTCGCCGTGACGGTCTTTCCGCTGACGTTCAGAGACTGCGGCGTGATAAATTCCCAGCTGTTCGTGACGTTGCTGTAATGGATGACCCGGATCTCTGCTCCCGAGATCAGGTTGTCACACTGCCAGGTGGCCTCAAGCTCACGGAAACGAAGCACATTTGTCAGATTGCCGTAGTCGTCCACATAGCCGTGGTGGTACGAACCGTCGCTGTATCTTACCAGATGCAGATCACCGATTCTGGCCAGCAGTTCATATCCCGCAAATTTCGACGAGAGCGCCGTCAGCTCAAGCTGTCCGTCATTTACCTGCAGGATCTGTTCCACGACCGCATTCGGAACGTCCGGAAAATGATCGTTATCCGTCCCCGCCAGCCACTCCCAGTAATAGACATCATCAGGAACCGCACCTCCTGCCACAGCCGTATCCGCCTCGTCCTTCGTCTCGCAGATGAGCGGGCCGCTCTGCGGATCATACAGGTCCTCCGTCTCCGGAAGCATGGAGCTGACGACTTCCATACCGTTCGTCACGCTTCCCTTCGCGGTGCTCGCGAAAGTGCAGCCGAGGATTGCGGCCGCCGCGCCGAGCAACACCAGCCATTTCTTCATACTCTCTCCTCCTCTTATTCCTCCTGCAGCACGGCGAGCACCAGATAGCGCTGTGTGCTGATACCGTGATTACAGGTGGACAATGTGATAATCCGGTCTTCCGCCGTGACGGTCATTTCCGTATCAATATTGGCAGTCATCTCCCGGATCGAAAATACCTGCTCCAGGAACGCATTCATCACGTCCGCGTCCGTCCAGTCGTAGCTGAGTAACAGGTGACGGTTGTCCGCGACATAGGCCGCGAAAATCCGGTAATGCAGCGTCGCATCCGGCAGGTAGATCAGAATTTCCCTGTTTTCATCAAAAAACGCCCGGTCCTCGTACTCATGCAGGCTGCCGAACATCGCGCCGCTGCGCATATTATGGCCGTAAATGACCGTATTCGGATCCTGGAAATCCGTCGAATTATGGTACTCGGTATATATGGAAGCCGCAGTGGCCTCCTCACCGTCAATCGTATGCGTCAGATACCATTGGTTGTCATCCGCTCGCTGTACGATCGGATAATCCACCTGGGTGCCCGGGATCTCGATCCAGGCATAGATATCCGGATTGCGCTCCCACAGTGCCTCCCAGTCCACGTCGTTCGGCGGCTCTTCTGCCTCCGCCTCCTCCGCTTCCGCGGGCTCGTCCGTCTGCTCCGTCACTTCCTCCCGCAGTTCTTCGTAAGCCGCTTCTTCCCTTCGCATACGCCGGATCAGCATCCATCCGGACGCCAGCAGGATCAGGCTCAGCAGCAACAGAAGGATGGCAAGCAGCCATTCCCGTCTACTCTTTTTCATAGAACACCTCCAGGATCAGCTCGTAGAGCGCGCTGTCGGAAGCGTAAAACTCATCGTGAATCTCGGTCGTCGTCTCGAGTCCCTCCACCATCTGAATGTCCTCGATGGAAAAATCCAGTCCGACCGCGAGCGTCGCCAGATAGCTGATCTCCGAGACGCTCAGATCTGTCACCATATAAGGCGAGACGGCCTGCACCGCCTGCACGGGAAACAGGACATTTTCTGAAAATACTTCCTTCGCCTGCTGAATGTATCGCCAGGCGTAATCCTTCTGGCGCTCCATCCGCCTGCCATTGCTGACCGAATCCTTGTCCGGCCGCCAGCGGATATAGCTCTCCGCCTGCTCCGCGTCGAGCGTCAGGGTCTCCCCGAGCGTGAAACCGATCGCTTCGAGATCCTCATCCGTGACTGTCACCGTCACGCCGCCGACCAGATCATTCAGGATCCCGATCGCGCTGATATTGATGGAACAGTATCCGTGAATCGGCATCTGAAAAAACAGATTGCTCACGGCCTCCTCGGTCAGCTCACAGCTCTTCTGCGCGCCGTCCCCGTAGGCATAGGCCAGCGCCAGATGATTCCGGTCGGTCCCCATGTAATTGCCATTCAGGTCATAAAGCTCGATATCCGTCATCGTATCGCGCGAAATGCCAAGCATGCGTATCCGCTCATTCTTCGGGTCAAGCACGAGGAGAAAGATCGTATCCGCCTGCCCGCCCGTACCGGCTATATCCTGTATCTCCACTGTCTCGTTCGTATCGATGCCGAGAAAAAGGAGGGTAATGATCTCATCGTTGTAACGATACCGTTCGCCCTGATATACGACGACTCCCTCCTCGACGGGGCTGTCGTCCGGCTCATCCTCCTCGTCCTGCGGGTCCGCCGCGGCGTCCAGCGCCTCCTGGAAGGGCTGCGTGTCGTAGCTCTGTGCCGTCCGCAGCGCGCCACGCCCACTGTGGAGCAGAAGCAGCACGCCGCAGGCGGCAAGAAGGAGCAGGGCAAGGAGTACGGACAGGATGATCCGAAGTTTTCGGCGTTTAGTTGGCGGTGTCATAGGCTTTTTGATAGTCCTCGGCGGCGTGGCAGTACTCGGCCATGGCATTGATGAGGTCGGTGGTCACTGTGCTGGTGTCCACACTGCTCAGATAGCTGAACACGCTGTAGTATGCCGTATAGCTCTTCCCGCTCTCCATCGTCACGGTAAAGAGATACCAGTTGTCATAGTTCCGCGGTGGTACCGCGCCACCCGCCCAGACTTCTTCACTCTTGTAAGTCGTTGAAGCTTTCACGGTCTCCACATCCACATAGCTCTCCTCATTCGGATCCCAGAGGTCAATTTCGACACTTGCGACACTGTCATCCGTTCCATTATATTTGATCACGAAATCCACGCTCTCATCCAACGCCAGCGCAATCGAAAACTCATCGCCCAGTGACGTTCCGACCTCGTCGTAATCATCCGGGTAATTACTATCCGAATCCAACGAGGTGTCCTCCGCTGCAGTAAGACCGCTGACGCCACTCGTCGCTGCCGGCGTCGACGCAGCAAGGAACTGCGTCTCCGCCGCCGCGCCGTAATTCAGCATGGCGGACAGAAGCCTCTTGAGATAAGTATTGCTCGTACTGCTGAGCATATTCTTAGCATACGTCTTTACGCTGTAGTTCGCTGTCTGGCTGTAAGAGTAAGTGGTAGTATCATTCTCAGTCGCACTGGCATATGCCGTCGTGTACATCGTGTTCGCCATCTCGGTCGGCTTCACGCCATAGGTCTTCAGTACTGTATAACCGGACACAGACACCGTGCTGAGGGCTTCCCTGCTCGTCGCGCTCCCAAACGGGCTCCGCAGCGCCGCGAACAGAGCCGCCTTCTCGCTGTCACCGTCACTATCGGCCGCAACTGTCGTATAGACCAGGCCCTTCGCAGCCGTTCCGCTGCTTTTCACCGCATAGTTGATCAGCACCTGATCGCCGATCGTCAGCGTCGCCGCGCCGATCGTCAGCTGCGAAGTGTTCGTATATACTGTATACCCGCTCACACTCGTTGCGTCTGCGGACACATCCTCCGTATCTGCCAGCAGAGCTGCGCCGTCCACACCGTCCGCTGTCTGCAGCGCCGCCGTTCCCAGCAGAATTACCGAAATGTCGTCCCCGATC
The DNA here is from genome assembly GCA_001941045.1 of Lachnospiraceae bacterium Zagget2. Classification (GTDB taxonomy): domain Bacteria; phylum Bacillota; class Clostridia; order Lachnospirales; family Lachnospiraceae; genus Hominiventricola. The sequence continues at coordinate 17,840 of MSHD01000050.1, read as the reverse complement.
ACCGCACCCTTCTCGACGACCAACGTCGTCCGGCGGTTCACATTCACGTCTCCGCTGATGCTGCGGCCCGCAGGCACGGTCAACGTCGCGGTCAGGATGGTCGTGCCATCCTTGTCGTAGGTCGTCGTATTCGCCGCGTCCAGCGCATCCGCAAAGCTCGTATAGGTTACTGATGTGCCGTTGGACCAGGCCACTGTGTAACCATCCCTTCCATCGGCGATGCCGGTCAGCGCGAGCCAGGTGTCCGCGCCGAGGCCGCTGAAGGAGGCTGTGATCGTGATCGAATCCTCCGTCTTACTCAAGCTCAGCGGAAGTGTGCTGAGCGACTTCAACTCGGACGTCTCCGTCCCGTCTTCCTCTGTTGTGCTTGCCCACTGCGCCGCAACACCCGTCACGTTCGAAAGATCAATACCCGAAACCGCTGTCAGCTTCAACGTCACTGAATCCGCGCTGCCCGATATCGAGATCGCGTAAACGGATGTACTCTGGGACGTGCTGTCCGTGCTCTGTCCGGTCATGCTCTGCGCCGTCGCGGCGCTGTCCGCCGCCGCAGCATAGAGCGCCGAATCCGTCTCAAACAGATAGCTGGAATAGCCGTCCAGCGTCCCCGCCTCGATCTCATTCCCGTCGTCGTCCGTCAGCGTGTAGTAGACCACACCGTCCGCCTCGACATATGGGATATAGAGCATATATTCCGTGGTCACTTCCACATACACCGTGATCGCCAGCGTTCCGCTCGTCTCGTCCCAGCCGGATACCCAGGTCTGCGTCGTCTCGTCGTAAAGCGTCGTCAGTGCACTGTAATCGAAGTTTTCCGCATCGTCCGGCGTGAAGATCAGGCTGTAATACCCCGTCTCCGTAACGCCGTCCGTGTCCGCCCACGTAAAGCTGCCCGATGTGGACGCTTCCGTCGTCTCGGATTCCAGCTTCACTGTCGCCTCTACGTCCGCCAGATTCGGCAGCTCGTCCCCGTAGGTCAGTGCCAGATCCTGCGCTTCCTCCGGTGTCGCGACGCTCTTTACCACCAGCGGCGTGACGGTTAGCGTCACCGGCACGTCCACCGTCACGGTCTCGTCGTCCGCCGATGTCGCCGTGATGCGGCAGAAATATTCGTATTCGCCAACAGCCGTCTCCTGCGGCACCTCATAGGTCTCCTCTGTCGCGCCATCCACTTCCGTGCCGCTGAGCGTCGCCGAGCTCGTATCCGCAGTATTGGTCGTATCGGTCGTGCTGTCGTCGTCTTCCTCCGATGCTGCGCAGGTTCCATCGCTCGAGCTGCCCGCGCTGTTGATCACCGCGGAAGCGCCGTTCGTACTCTCGACCGTCGTAGATGCACCATCCGTGCTGCCGTCCGTTGTTGCCTCTTCACCTGCAGCGTCTGTGCTCTCGTCTGACGCAGAAGCGTCTTCCGTGCTGTCCACCGTCGTCCCATCGCCCGCATCGTCTGTGTTGTCGTCCGACGCAGATGCGTCGCCAGTATCGTCCGCAGCTGTCCCGTCGTCTGTACTGCCATCCGTCGAAGACACGCCGTCCGTGCTGTCCAGGCTTGCCACCAGCGTATCCATCTGCGCGGTCAGTGTTGCAGTCAGAACACTTGCGCTGCCCCGGTTCGCGCTCAGTCTCACCGGCGAGGACACCCTGACCGTCGTTGTACTCAGGCCTGCGAACAGCGTGCTGTTTGTGCTCGCCGTCTCCGCGCCCGTCTCCTCTGATGCCGCGGACGCTTCGCCGTCCTCCGACGCGGTCTCCCCAGCTTCGTCGCTTATCAGATACCACTGATAGGAATCAATGGTATAGCCGCTGTTTTCCTCGATAATCACGGACAGCTCCGTACCCGCCGTGTAATATGGCATGGATTTATTTTCTGCCGAAGCGGTCAGTATGTTTTCTTCCCACTGCGCAGTAAGCGTCAGATCCGTCGGCCACTCCATCAGCGTCTCCGCGCTGACAGTCTCCTTGATCGTGGAAGTATTGCCTTCCTCGTCCGTCTCTTCATAGATATAAGCCCAGCCATTGAAGGTGTAGCCACTTTATGTCAGCGTCGGCAGATCGCCGATCGCCTCGCCGTCCGCGTCCGTGCCGCTGCCGAAGGCCGCCTTGTATGTCACGGTAATGCTCTCCGGATCTACGGTGAGCGATGCATCTTCATCCAGCGCCGCATTATTCGGGTCGAACGTAACCGTGTAGCTCTTCGCCGTCCAGTTCGCGTAGAGAGTCAGCTCGGAGCGTTCATATACGCCCGCCGTCTCTCCGTCCGCCGTGTAGATGTTACCATCCGCGTCCCGCCAGCCGTACTGCTCGTAACCCTCCGGAATCGTATAGTTTTCATTATAATTTTCTGCATCCGGATCGTCGCTGAACGTGTCGTCCGCCAGCACGGTGAAACTCTCAGATGCCTCTGTATCCACATACAGCGTCGTACCTGTGGTAGCCGCATTTTCATCCAGATAATACGTCACCGGCGCGCCGGAATACACCGCCGCATAGCTCAGATCCGCGAGCTCCCCGGCCTCGGCCAGTTCGGACGGCGTGATCGTCACGCTCAACGAAGTCTCTCCTGTCTCGGAAGTCTCTCCTGTCGTTTCATCCGTCACCGTCTGCACCCAGCCGTCGAATACATAGCTGCCGTTCGTCACAGCAGTCGGAAGCGTGAACGCCTCATCCTCCACCGTGTAGACCAGCGTATAGACGCCGCTCTCCGTCTCCGTCCATCCTGCCGCGGTTTCCTCGTCCGTCAAGGCGATCGTCCCGTCCCCGGTACTCAACGTGACCGTGTACGCCTGCGCAGTCTGCGTGTAAATCGCGTACAGACTCACATCCTCCGTAACGGTCAGATCGCCGTTTTCATCCGCCTCATAGATCGTCCCCGAGCCGTCGTTTGCCGTATTCCATCCCTCAAACGCGATCGTGTAGCCGGTATCGGCGGTCGGCTCCATGCGCTCAGGCGGAGTGACCGTGCCGCTGTCTCCGGACACATATGCATCCGTCGTCTTCGTCAGCGTCCAACCGCTCGCCGCGCTCTCGTCCGGCTCATAGAAGTTCACCGTGACGAATTTTCCGATAAAGTAGTAATCCGCATATGCGCTCGTGTCGTCCACCAGATTGCCGTAGGTATCCGTACTGATGGTGTAGCCCTCAGCAATCCGCGCTTTCGCTGTGGCGTTCATCGCATAGGTGTTGTTCGTGCCGTAGCCCAGATAGAATCCGGTAGTCAGGTCATTGGTGATCTCCGTCAGCGTACTGGAATTCATGTAGAATCCGTACTTGCCGGACGTCGTCGCCCGATACGCGCCGCCGGTCACACTGCCCAGGATGGAATAATTTGCAAGGTATACGCCATGATCCCCGCTGCTCGTCACATCCAGACCCTCGCCCAGCTCGTCGATCGTCACACCCTGATAAGTCGTATTGGCTTCGCCGTTCTGAATGCCGTACTTCGTGGCGGTGATCGTGACGCCCTTCACCGTGCCGATATGCGCGACGTTGTAAGTATAGGTGGACGTTCCATCCACCTGGACGGACGTGGCCGTGGTGCCGCGATAATTGAACAGCGCCACGCCGGATGTCGCCGTGATGGTCGTCGTGCCGCCGCCCGCGATCTCGGTGATCTCGCCGGAGTTGTAGACGACGTTGCCCGTACCGGTGATGGTGTTGCCCTCGCCGATCAGCTCAATGACCGGCTCCGCGTAGGTATAGCTTCTGTCCGTCGTCGGGATCGTGTAGGTCGTCCCATCCCATGTCAACTGCTGCGCCACCGCGTCCGTGTAGCTGTTGTCCTTGTCGTTCGTATAGGACAGTTCTGTCTGACTGGCATTGTAGATGGCGTACGTCGAGTAGCTGGTGATCGTGCTGTTCTTGATTTCGCCGATGACGCCTATGTTCTGCAACGCGTAGGCTGACGAGGTGGTCGTGATCTCCGCGCCGTTGATCGTCCCAATCTCAGACTGCGCTTTCGTGTAGGACACGTCCGTCTCGCTGAAATAATACGTTGACGACGACACCGTCAGCCGACTCGTTCCGTACCCGACCCGCACCCTCTCGCGTGTGCCAGTGTAATATCCCGATGCGTTGTTGAGCGTGTAGCTCCTCGCAGTGAAGGAGCCGCCCGATATGGTCTCTATGACACCGTAATTGACGAGACCATAGCCCGCACCATCGCCGCTGCAGGAGTCGAGCGCTAGATCTCTGATTGTCCCGATGGTCGGCGCGTCGTTATAGGTATAGGTGTACTGATACTGCGTTACATAGACGCCGTCGCCCACGTTATTCGCCACATTCTCCAGGTTCGTGATGTCGCTTATCACCGTCCGCTTTGAGGTCATCCGTGCTTCGCCATTGTACAGTACATAACTGTTGTTATTCGATGTCAGACTCAGAGTCACCGAGCTACCGGAGATTTCGCCGATTTCGCCGTAATTATAAACGCCGTGCTGATTGTTGCCGGAGGAATTTGCGTTTATTTTTGTGTCCGTGACGGCATCGATCACGCCACAGGCATAGGATTCAGTGTAATCGTACAGACGGAATGTATAGCCGGTGCCTGCATCGTTCAGCTCGACCCAGTCCACGTACGTCGGTGTGCTGCCGGTCGCCGTCCCGGTATTCAACGCATAGTCTACTTTGCAGTCATAGTAGTTATAAAGCGCGCCGTAGGTGGTCGCCGACAGTGTGCAGTCCTCGACAGAAGCGATCAGTCCGGTATTATTTAAAGCATACGTGCTGCTGGTTGTCTCCGCGGTCACATTTGTCAGGCTGTCAATTGATGGCTGATTCTTTGTATACGCCACGACCGTTTCGCCTACATACGGGCTGGTGCCCATTTTCGCCGTGCCGTATAGATACCGGAACGTATTGCGCGAGGTATAATGTCCGTTTATATTATAAATAGCGTTCGCGGTTGCACTCACGTCCGTACCGGAAACGTCGCCCAGAGTGCCGTAATTTGCAAGGCCGTACTGTCCGCCCGCGCTGATTGTCGTTCCGCTGATATAGCCGATCGTCGGCCCGCTGTCCTGATAGATATAGCTTCTTTCTTCCAGCGTTATATAGCGGGAGCTGTCCACCTCGTCGATTTGCCCCAGATTATACTGTGTTACCGTATAGGTGGCCTGATAGCTGTCGCCGTTATACAGCGCGTAGGTGGTGCCGGATGTGATGGTCGAATTTGCGACGCCCGTGATCTCGCCCTGGTTGGCGATGCCGTAGCTCGTCTCCGCGGAGATTTTCGCGCCGCTGATGGTGCCAATCTTCGATCCGAAGCGCACATACTCATACACATAGCCCGGATTGTCCGCGTCATAGCCGTCCGGTGCGTCCGCCGCGGTCGTGTAGGTCAGGTTGTGCGTATAGCTGTTATTGCTGTCCCCCGCGTTGCTGATTCCATAGCCGGTTCCCGTGGTAATCGTGATCCCCGTCAGATCACCGATCCATCCATAATTGTAGATTCCATACTGCGTTCCCGCAGACAGCGTGGCCGCCCCGATGGAGCCGATTGTGGCCGGCGCGCTGTACTCGCTCACCGTGTCTGTCGTGCTTTTCGTCGAGGAGCTGTCGTCGGAATAGGTATAGGTCTCTACCTGACCAGACAGGCGGTTTCCGCTGTTATTGATCACCCGCTCGCCGGTCGCCGAGATGGTTACGTTATTGCCGATGGAACCGATATACCCGACATTCTGCAGTCCGTAGTTGGAAGCGGTCGCCGTCGCATCGTCGCCGGTGTAAGCCTGAATCGTCACTGTCCCGCTACCGCCGCCTATACTGTCGATACGCCCTCCGTTATACAGCGCGTGACCGTAATCTGTGCTGCTGCCATTGTTTACAACCGTGACCGTCACGTTGTCCTCTATGCCCGCGATCGTGGGCAGGTTCATGCCCTTCCATACGGAGGCCGCCTCGTCCAGCGTCGTGGCCGTAGATGTGCTCCCATCGTAGGAACGGGTGATTTTCGTGTTGCGATACCCAGTTTGACTCTCTCCGTCACTATCCGTGTAAGTATAGGTCTCACGCTCTGTTACCGTTGTCTTCTCTGTCGTCCCGTTATACCAGCCGCCGTGGTTATAAATCGCGTAACCCGCCGTCGTTTTTGAATTGGTGGTAAAACTGGAGCTGCCGCCAATGGTTCCCACCTGCCCATAGTTCAGCAGGGCATAACGGTAGTTTGCCGTGACCGAGCAGTCCGTGATGTCGCCGATCGTTCCCTCGCTTGTCACGGTTCTTGTTGCTGTCGAGGTCGTGTAGGTGCTCGAAGTCGCGCCATCATTATAAACGGTCGCCGTATAGACCAGATTCTGATTCTGGATACCGTTGTTGCCCGTTATGCTGCCGCCGCTGATGCCTGCGATGGAACCGCCAAGATTGTAAATTCCCTTTGCATTGTCATTGTTTACTGTATCCGTGTAAGTCCCGCTATAGCCGCTGATTGTGCTTTCGCTCAGCTTCGTACCCTGTGCGCTGACGGTGCAGTTCGTCAGCGTTCCCAGCGTCGGGGCATAAGAACTATAGCCTGCACTGGCGCTTGTGTCGGCAGCTGTCAGGCCGTAATTGTAGACGCCCAGCGCATAATTAGTTACATTTCCTTTCGTGTTTGCTGCTTCTGTCCCGTCTGTCGCAACATAATAATGCGTCAGTGTCATCGCCAAATCCGAGAGCAAACTGGTATTATTTATATCTCCCACAGTTCCGAACGCGTTCCATAGAGCACAGTAATACACAGAACTATTTTTCGCAATCATGGTCGCCAGACTCTCAAACGAGCTGTCACTGATGGACGACACCGTCGCGCCGTTATTCATCAGACCCACATAGCCGCCCTGCACTGTTGCACCGCTGATGCTTCCGATTGACGCATTCGTGGTGACAGTCGTCGCCGCCCCCGTCGCACCCCAGCTGCCCGCCACCGCATAACTCAGAGCGCCGGAACTGCCGTTGTAGATCCCGTACATGGGGCTGCGGAAGGTGCCGCCGACAATCTCCGTGATCGTCCCCGTATTATAGACGCCGGTGTAGACGACCTCAGTCGCCAGCGTGTAGGCGGAGATCTCCGCCGTCACGTCCACGGTAGGCGTGCCGCTGAGCGTCGTCGTCAGCGTTACCGTCGTCCCGTCCGCGCCGTCCGGTCCGTAGACATAGACGCCACCACCTCCAGAGCTGTCAGCGATACTCAGGGTGCCATAGTTCGTGATGCCGTTAAGCTGCGTTCCCTGACCCTCGGAAGCCTGCACCGTGATCGTGCCACCGTCGAGATCCAGAGAAAGCGTACCGTCTGCATTGTTCTGCACCGCTTCCGATCCCGTGTAGGTATCCGTTCCCGTCAGGTTGGAAATCTCACTCCCCTCAAGGTACAGTGTCAGCGTACCGTCATTGATGAAAGGTGTGGCGGAATACTGAATGCTGTAACCCTGCAGATGAATACTGATATTCTGCGCCGCATCAATAGGTACCGATGTGTCGAGATCATCCAGATCCTTCATCAGATATACTGCATCGTCCTCGTTCACGGCATCTTTTACAGCCATATCAAGTTCTTTATAATAGGTCGTGCTGCTTCCGTCCGCCCATTCCACTCTCGCCACAATGTCATCGGAATAGAGTTCCGTAACGCTGCTCGATATCACCGTTGCAGCGGATGTACACATTTGATCCGTATAGTAATCGCTGACATCTGTCCCTGAAGCGAACTTCATCACAGAGGAGCTAAGGATCTCATGCGTGTCCGGATCTACCATGTACACCGTCACCTCATAATTCCACCAGGAACCGCTCGTCATGGCATTCAGCGCATCCGTATAGGTACTATAAGTACTCGTAGACGAGGAGGTAGTATATAGATTGTAGGTATAATCCTGTAGAACTGAAGATCCGGTAGCGCCATAATAGGTCAGACCCGGTTCAATCGCAACCCGCTGTCCGGTGGCCGTGTCCAGAATTTCCGCCGTCAATGTTCTCACAGTAGCCCCTGCAAAATAATATGTACTGCCAAAGGAATAGCTGCCAACGCCGCCCACCTGCGTGGTACAGGACGCGGTTGCACTGGAATCCATGACAAGTGTAGGTGTCCCCTGCTCCGAAGCACCGTTCGTCTGCACCACGCCGCCGAAATTCACGCCGCTACCAATATTCAGCATACCGTTGACAATCAGATTTGCCGTACCACTACTGCCGAAACTGCTGTCCTGAAGCTGCGCAGTCGTAGGATAAACAGAACTGATACTTCCGGTTTGCTCCTCGTCATCTTTTGTATAAGTATATTTTCTGGTAGAATAATCTACTGTCACCGCATAGGATGCTACCATGGTAGTATAGTCGTTCAATCCATCATAAACAATAAAACGAAAATCCGAATCTGAGGAGCCGATATTCAACGTCGCATCATAATCCACAGTCAGGGTCGCGCCGGGCAGAAGTCCCATGGAATAACCAATATTATAGTCGCCGTTGGTCAGCGTAATATCATAGTTATACGGGATGTTAAAAACCACCTTGCTCGTGTCTATTGATGCTGTGAGTGAAAGAAAGGCGACCGACACAGTAATGTCCAGTGTCAGATAACCAAATTCTCCTCCTCCATCGATTACTATCGAAGTTTGACCCACATCGGAATAATTGCTGACATAAGTGTCAGGGTCATACGTACAGGTAACGGACGCACCGGATGCCAGCTTGATCATGGCGTCTGTCGTGCTACTGATCATGACGCTCTTCGTCTGATGATGCTCACTACTGACATACAGGTCAATATAAGCACTGAGACTGTTCCCCGCCGTCACCATAATCTCAGTCTGAATATTCTGTAAGGTGTAACGCATAAACGGCGTCAGAGCAGTTTCATCGGTAACCGGACTCAATCCGTAGGAGGACGCGGATTTCGCAGCCAGACCCACTGTTTTTCCACCGCCTCCAAAATCACAAATAATAAACGGCTCATAGATTTGTGCTCCGCTGCCTGTTGTGTTCACGGAGCCGTCGCCATAGATATAACCGCACACAGACAGAACGCTGCTGTCCTCCAGATTCAGGGCTCCGTTCAGCACCAGATTAGAATGCGCTCCATAGGTGGAACTCGCAAAAGTTCCATTCCCTTTTATCGTACCGCCGATGATAATTTTTCCACTGCAGGTGATGGTCGTATCGGTTGGAACTGTCAGAGACAGATACTCTTCATAGTCGCTGCTCAAATTCGCGCTGCTGCTCGCTGTCAGCGTATAATTCGCGTAAGGAAAATCGTCCGAACTCGAATAGTCGGTAGAACCATACGCATAGGGAAGGAGCAGCGTCTGGCCGCTACCGATTACAACGGAAGTACTTCCATCCGAAGTATACATTTCTCCCGACTTCGCCAGCACCACTGTACCGCTGCTGCCTGCGGCGTTTAAAGCATCGTCAATAAAAGTATACCAGGTACTGCTGGCCCCCAGCACATAATACTCTGCGGAACCCTCCGGTTTGAACTGCGGAGTAATCGTCGTAGTGGCAGAAACCGCATAGGTAAAATCGGCGCTGGTTGACAGCGTCGTCCCCGCACTGTTTACCCACCGATAGAACTCATAACCATCGTCCGGCTCAGCCGAAAGGACATATTCATAGCCGCTCTCCTGACCATCGTCCGTACCGCCTATCAGAGCGGTTGAGCCATCTACCGTGTAGGAACCGTTTATCGCCGTTCCGAAGGTTGTATAAAAAGTCAGGCTCTCCTGTTCGACAGCGCTGATACTCAACGTAGCGGTAACAGCACTTGTACTGCTACTGTCAGAGGTGACAGCAAAAGTGAAGGTACCACCACTCTGCACCGTAATTGTACTGCTCCCGACCGTGCAGTCCGTACCCGCCGTCAGCGTCCCGCTGCTGTTCGTGTAGCTTATAATGATATAACCCCCATAATTATTGGTAAATGTAGCCGTTGTAGTATACTGCGTATAATTGGTACTGCAACCTGATGAAGATGATGTAGACGATGCACTCAGGGTGACAACGTCGTCGGAAATGCTGACGGACCCCTGAGAGCTGGATCCATTTGTTGCCGAGACACCGATGTAGCTATAAGTCAGGCTGCCGCTCACCGCAAGATCCGCTGCATTCACAATCATCGTCAACGCAAAGGACAGGATAAAAAGAAGCGCAATGACGCCCAGATATGTAGTTCCCCTCTTTTTCTGTAATCGTCCCATCATAAGGCAATCTCCTTTTCATCCTCCGACCCTGTAATATGAAAGAGCCAGATCAAACCCATAATAATTGCTACAATCGAAAACCACTGTCCATGGGACAGATACAGCCAGTCCTTTTCCGTATCTCTCAGAAATTCCAGCAGGAAACGAACTGTGCCATAGCAGAGCATAAACAATGGATAGCGGGAACCCTGCCTTTTTGCAGGCTTCCCGTACAACAAAAACAACATAATAGCAAGATCCCAGACCATCTCAATCAGCTGCGTTGGCGGCTGAATCGTACGACCTGAGACCAGAATTTCCCGTCCTCCGCAACAGCCATTCAGAAAACAGCCGATCCTCATACATGCAAGAATCAGAGCTACGCACGGCGCGCACAGATCCATCGACTGCTCATAGTTGAGTGAAAACAGGCGTCCCGGCAGCCACATCAGAAGTGGGATCAGGTATACCGCTCCAAAGAAAGAAAGGCCTCCCAGTGTAAAACCGTTCTTCAGAAAATCCTGCCAGTTTTCCAGTATATACAATATCTTGGTTCCGGCCAGCCCGCACACTGCAAGAAGCAATGTATAAATAACAGCCTGCCATATTTTTACACCATATCTTTTTCGAGAGCCGCAGGCGAGCGCGCACATGGCAACAACCCCAACCGCGAACATCAGCCAGTAGGTGGATATTTCAATTTCCTCATTTATATGAAATACCGGCAACATCAATTAAATCCTCGTAGTCTCTGTCAATCTAATCCGCTGCCGCCACGAAAGCCTCTCCGTCCAGCCATGCCTGCGTCGGATTTTTCTCGGTGCCCAGCGAACCGTCATCGTGGTAGTAATACTGCAAAGCAGCGATGGCAAGCTCCGGATGCTCGCCACCGCACAGGTATTCCAGAATCTGCTCATATGCCGTCTTCAGACCAATATAAGACGTGTAGGCTTCCGCAAAATCGTCGCTCCACAGCCCCGCCGGATTGGTCTCCCCGAAAATCTGCGTGCAGTACTCATCATCCAGCCATGTGACCAGCGCTTCCCCCGCCGCGTACCAGACTGTTGTGATATATTCAGCGTCTTCCACTTCACCAAGGCTGTCAATATCGTAGATCAATATCATATCCGAAGGAAAATCCGGATACTCCCCTTTCGTTCCGGCAAACAGTTCCACGATCTCATCGGCATGCTCTTTTATATAGTCTGCCATGTCCATGTCAGACGTAAGTTCAGTCGCCATCTCACCCACGACACCCTCCGCATCATCAGCACGGCGGGCGGGCAGCGCGATCCCGATCAATATCACGAGGAGCGCCACGGCCGCAAACACAACATACCAGCGTATAATTCTTTTCTGATTCCTCATATTCTCAGATCTGCCAAAACAGATAGTTTAGTCAAGAGCCGGAACAGTCACGAGCAGCTGCTGATCACCGGAAACCACAACAAATACGCCAATTTCACTGCTCTCCATATTTGTATTCAACAAGGTGGAAACCAACGACGTCACATCCGTAAAGCAGGTCTCGCTCGACAAATCCAACACATCCTGATAATCCAGCACAAGCTCCAGTGCATCCGCATAAGCCTGAATATCTGCGGAAGCCGTTTCTCCTTTTATATAATCGCAGAATTTCGTGAATACATACTCGGCTCCAGAAATTTCATCTCTGGCAGCTGCTCCCATCGCCTGCAAAAGAGCAGTTGTCGCCTCTCTCTCACTAGCCGCAGATGAAATACTGCCCACGCTTGTACTCAAAACGCTTAATCGATCGCTACTGTTTGACTGTGTCCGACAGAACGCCTCAACATAGGCATATGCGGCAGCGCAGGAAGGAAGTAACCCTATCTCACTCTGTAATTCTGATAACATACCACCCAACACTGCTGACAGATAGCTCTCCGAACCATATGTATAGCTGCCCGCCAATACAGCTGCATCGGCCGTACTTATTGCATTTGCAATGGCAGTCTGTATCGTCTCCGATTCTCCCGCCGTATTTTCCGCCAGATATAACACGGCTGCATTAGCCGCAGCTACACTATCATTCTGATCAATCCCGTTTTCCGTCAGATAATCGGTTAAGCCGGAGCCAGTGAGGAGACTGATAAGCCCACTTTCACTCAACGTAGAGACCAGCTCGCTGATGGTGGCAATCAGTTCCTCCTCATCGCCGTTGAAACTGGAACTGGCGAAACTTGCCGAATCTGTACTGACGCTGTTTTCCCACCCGTCATATTTCAGTGTCTGGGATGCCCAGTTGCTGCCGAAAGCGTCCGCCATGGCCTGGGTTAAAAAAGTTTCCATGTCTGATTCTGACGTCTCAATCTCTGTACCGTCCGCCGTCACAAGGATTCCGCCAGTTCCATCCGGCGCGGTTCCCTGGCGCAGAGCAACCTGAACGGCATAGTTAATGTCACTCAGAAGTTCTGTATCCACACCCTGATTCGCCTTCGCGATATAACTCGTATATGTCGGGACCGCCACACCCGTCAGAATCGCCATGACCCCGACCACTACGATCAGCTCAATCAATGTGAAACCCTTCTGGTTCTTCTTCATTTTCTTTTCTCTCCTTCTCTTTTTATGCTGCTGTATGTTTACGCAGATGTACGCTGTCTGATATGCGAAACATCCACTTTCAAAAAGATATAAACGGAAGCACATTGCTCAGTGTGCCTTCAGAATCTTCCGACGGTTCTGTCCGGATATAGGAACTGCTGTCTCGATCTGTATCCTCCGGGATATCCGTATCCGCCGGAAGTGTGATCGTCCCGCTGTCCGCTGCCTCCTCGAAGATTTCATCGTAGACACCGGTCTCCGCAGTGCCAGAGCTTCCATTTTCCACGGTCTCAGTCTCTTCCGCATCGGCCTCTTCTGCCTGTTCCTCTTCCAACTCTGCCTCCACGATCACAGTCTCTACATCGTCATCATCTGTCGATTTCTCTGCAGTGTCCTTCACCCAGGTCTGAACATAATCCACGAAATCTGCTGCCTGGTTCGGAAACAGAAACAGAAGCATGAGCCCCGCAACCACGATCGCTGCTGCAATCCGGATCGCCTTATCCTTCTTCATCCTTCGCCTCTCTACCATTCATCCAGATCGTCAAACATCGTGTCCCAGCCATCCGGCCACGGATCATCATCTGTACTGCCCGACCCGCTTCCGGAGCTGCCCGAAGATGTCGAGTCACTCGTCCCGCTCCCGATCGTGAACGTCCCAACCGGATCCGCCGACGTCGTCAGAATATCCTCTGTCTGAAATTCCATCCACCTGACGGATGGAGCTATGTATTCTTTTTTCATATTCCTCCTCCATCGCCTGCTCCGCGATATTCCAATCCTATTTTTACCCCCCCCTGTGAAGAATTCAAGCGTATCTGCTGAAACGCCCCTAAACATACTCGAAATGTCGTTTCGGACTTTAAGAGTTTTGGCTCTGGTGTTCCGATCTGCCAGGGAATTCCAGGACATAAAAACCCCGGAGAAGCCATTTATCTTCTCCGGGGTCTATGGGCTTTGTCAGCAGGTATCCTTAGGATCACTCCTGAAGCATCTCTTTCGCACTTTGATAGTCATCTCTTGTGATACCGATCGCGCGGCACGCCTCATCCAGAGTCAGACCCAGATTTTTCATAAGACTGTCAATGTCGGAAACCCGCGTCTGGCCAGTTCCCTGACTTAACCCTTGACTGAGTCCCTGATTATAGCCCTGCCGCAAGATCGTCTTCGTCTCATACTCCAGTATTCTTCCACCCATAATTTCCTGAACTCCTTTCCTCACCTTGTCAAACTTTACCGCGATCTTCTCTGTAACTCTGATACACATTTCCATGAGCGTCTTGCATACGATGACGTTAAGCTTTGTCCACAGGTATCCTGAGGATCACTCCTGGAGCATCTCTTTCGCGCTCTGATAGTCATCCCTTGTGATACCGATGGCACGGCACGCTTCATCCAGTGACAAACCCATGCTTTTCATAAGATTGTCGGTGGCAGAAACCCGCGTCTGGCCTGTTCCCTGACTTAATCCCTGACTTAATCCCTGACTGAGTCCTTGATTATAGCCCTGCCGCAGGATCGTCTTTGCCTCATATTCCAGTATCTTTCCACCCATGATTTCCTTTACTCCTTCCCTTACCTTGTCATATTTTACTGCAATCTTCTCCGTGACTCGGATACTCATTGCCATGAGCGTCTTACATATAAAAACGTTAATCTTCCCCTGACCTACCAGTTCATCCAGTCGCTGCACGATATACCGGTACTCCGCCTTCATCGTTTCCAGCTTCGCCGCATTCCTTTCGTATTCCGCGAAATTCTTCTCATGCGTGAAGATGTAAAACGGAAGCAGGAATAGCAGGTTCTTCTGAAAGATTTCCTCCAGCGAGTAATCTGCCAACCGCAGGACCCGCACCTCGTACAGCATCTCATCTCCCGACGTGCGGATCCGGATCTCCATCCTGTCCGGCGTGTTCCGGCTGCTCCGCAGGTAAAGCACTATATTATTTGTGTTATTTTAGCGCACCGAATGTGTTTTATCAAGCCTCTGCACTCATAAAATTTTTCTGAATTCTACCACCGCTTGCCCGGAAATGCAGGATCCGGCACAGCCCATGGAACATTTCTGAAAAGTGCCCGGCGGAATGATTGCGAATCCGGACAGTCCATGCTAAAATGAAAGACAATAACAGAACCGTCTGGCGTCGCAGGGAAAGGGGCGTAGGAATCATGAATACAACAGGTATGAAGAAAAGTGAACCTGTTTACCCGCCCCCGGCGCTTTGGCAAGTCTCTGAACATGAGCATGCTGAAAGCTTTTTTTGAGATCGGCTGCGATAGAACGCTGTTCGACGGGCTTGCGATCTCAAAGGAAACCGCACTCTGCGAGGCATACATGGGGAAATTCCCGGTCGTTTCGATCAGTCTGAAAAGCGTGAATGGACGTGATTATGAATCCGCCTGTACGATCCTGCGCTCTGTGATCGGTGATGAAGCGCGGCGCTTCGAATCCCTGTTCGCAGACAGCGAACAGCTTACCGAAACAGACAAAATCCTTTACCGACAGCTGATCACACCCGACCCGAGCGGCGAGGAAAACTATGCCATGTCGGAAGCTACGCTGAAAGGAAGTCTCAAGCTGCTTTCCTCCCTGCTTTACAAGCACTATGGAAAAAAGGCGCTGATTCTGATCGATGAATACGATGTTCCCCTGGCTAAAGCAAATGACAGAGGCTATTACAATCAGATGGTGGATCTGATGCGGGGCATATTCGATCAGGCGCTCAAGACGAATGAAAACCTGTACTTTGCCGTGATGACCGGCTGCCTGCGCGTGGCGAAGGAAAGTATCTTTACCGGGTTGAATAATCTGCGGGTTCTTTCCATCTCCACAGCAGGATTTAATGAATATTTCGGCTTTACTGATTCGGAAGTGAAAGCGATGCTGCAATACTATAATCTGACAGAGAAATACGACGCAGTCCGGGAATGGTATGATGGATACCGGTTCGGAAATTCTGATGTTTATTGCCCCTGGGATGTGATCTGTTATTGTGCGGAACTTTGTATGGACAAAATGACGGAACCAAAGGACTACTGGTCGAACACCAGTGGCAATGATGCAGTGCGACATTTCCTCGAAGGAGCAGACGCCGGAGCGACGAAAGACGAAATCGAATCGCTGGTGGCGGGCGAGACAGTGACAAAGGAAATCCACGAGGATCTGACCTACAACCGGCTTTATGATTCGATCGACAATATCTGGAGCCTTTTGTTTACGACTGGTTACCTGACACAGCGCGGCAGGCCGGATGGCAAACTGTATCAGCTGGCAATCCCGAATCGGGAGATCCGGAACATCTTCACGGAACAGATCATGAAAATGTTCAGAGAAGACGTTGCCAATGACGACGAAGCGCTGCGGGCCTTCTGCGCTGCCCTGCAAAGCGGCGACGCGGCGGAGACAGAGCGTCTCTTTACGCTCTATCTCGGCAGAACGATCAGCATCCGGGATACCAGTGTCCGGAAAGAGCGGAAAGAAAGCTTTTACCATGGAATATTGCTGGGTATTCTCGGCTTCAAGAATGGCTGGATCGTCCGGTCGAACGCGGAGTCCGGCGACGGCTACAGCGACATCCTGATCGAGATCGACAGCGCGGACACCGGGATCATCATCGAAGTGAAATATGCCGAAAAAGCGGCTTTCGCCGCGGCCTGCCGAGAGGCGATGGCGCAGATCGAGACGACCGGCTACACGGCCAGGCTGAAGGACGAGGGCTTCCACACAATCTACAGGTACGGCATCGCCTGCTTCCGGAAGCGTTGTCGGGTCGTGTGTGAGAAGGAAACAATACCGGAGGAGGAGTAAAGGTACCGGAAATGCCCAGGATTTCCTGATATACCTGCATTTCAGGACGCAGAAACCCCGGAGAAGCCACTCATCTTCTCCGGGGCCTTTGAGCTTTGTCCACAGGTATCCTGAGGATCACTCCTGGAGCATCTCTTTCGCACTCTGATAGTCCTCCCTTGTGATACCGATCGCGCGGCACGCTTCATCCAACGACCAGTCCAGATTTTTCATAAGATTGTCGATGTCAGAAACCCGCGTCTGGCCAGTTCCCCGACTAATCCCCTGACTGATACCCTGCCGCAGGATCGTCTTCGTCTCATACTCCAGTATCTTTCCACCCATGATTTCCATTACTCCTTCCTTCACCTTGTCATATTTTACTGCGATCTTCTCTGTGACCCGGATGCTCATTTCCATAAGCGTCCTGCATACAATGAAACTGATCTTCCCTTGGCTCACCAGCTCATCCAGCCGCTGCGTGATGTAACGATACTCCTCTCTCAACGTTTCCAGCTTCGCCGCATTCCTTTCGTATTCTGCGAAATGTTTCTCATGCGTGAAGATGTAAAACGGAAGCAGAAATAGCAGGCTCTTCTGAAAGATTTCCTCCAGCGAGTAATCTGCCAGCCGCAGGACCCGCACCTCGTACAGCATCTCGTCTTCCGACGTGTGGATCCGGATCTCCATCCTGTCCGGCGTGTTCCGGCTGCTCCGCAGGTAAAGCACCGCCGATCGGGGGAATGTCACCTGAAGACTGTCTTTCTCAAGCTCTCCATCCTCCAGCGCGATCAGTGTCATGTACTCGAAAATGCGAATCAACATACTGTTGTCTGGCCTGCTCTGGCATTCCATAAGATACCGTTTACGAGCCGCTTTCCCAATCGTAAAGCTCGTGTCCGTGATCCGCTTATCCCTCCGCCCATCCTGTAAGCCCAGGAAGTGCTCGTTCTGAGAAAATACGACCTCTTCATCCCCGCTGTAATCTTCCCCAAAGACCTCATTGACCACCGGAATGATCAGCTGTCTGCAGTCGATCAGAAGTGTGCGAAACACATCATCGTAGACCGCGCCTCCATAGGGCTTCGTCCGCTTTTTCAATCTGCGTCCCTCCATAATTCTCCTGTAAATCTCTGAAAAACTGGCGAAACGCCCGATTGCCCATAGACAAATGAATTTCAGATCTGTTTTAACTGTTAGTGTTATTTTAACGCACTGTCTGTGTGCTGTCAAGCCTCTGCACTCATAAAATTTCTCTAAATTCGTAAGCGCTTAAATTTTAGACGGTAGCTACCGCAACACCCCTCCGGGGGAATCTCAGCCCTTATTTCACTTCTTCCCGC
>MSHD01000049.1 GCA_001941045.1 Lachnospiraceae bacterium Zagget2 | reverse complement strand
TAACCTTTTTCTAAAATTGTTAAATCGTAAGCGCTTTCCTTAGAAATTTTTGAAGAAATATGAAAGATTAGAGAAAGTGAAGAAGGGAAATCCGATGAAAAAGATAGAAATGGAGCAGATCAAACAGATTGCAAAGTCCGCAGGGAAGGTGATATCCCTGCTGTCTATTCTGTTTATTGTCTATGCAGTTTACAAGCTTGGCTTTGATTTCAGCTCGATCACGAATTGGCCAGGATTTCTGGCAGTCTCCGCTGTTTGTGTTCTGATAAAAAGTGTAACGGTTTTTGTCATGGGCCTGGCATGGACAGACTGGCTGAAATTATTTTCCGGGAAAGTATTTGATAAGAAAGCAGCGCTTAGCGCTTATGTGAAGGCGAATATAGGAAAATATCTTCCCGGTAACGTGATGCATTATATTGAGAGAAACCTGTTTGCCTCCAATCTTGGGATCAGTCAGAAACGAATGGCGGCGAGCACGATTATTGAGATGTTCGGATTAGCGGCCATCGCTTTTTTCATGGCGATGCTGTTCTCTCTCCAGTATCTGCTTGCAGCACTGGAGGAAATTTTTGGAGAAAGCTATCAGGCGGTGCTGATGGCGGCAGTGGTTTTGGCTGTCGCTGTCGGGGGATGCTTGCTATTTCTTTTTAGAAAAAAAATAGGATCTCTTATACAGGAATGTGGAGCGGGAAATTTTGCCAGAACATTGGTCGGAGCTTTGCTCAAATATGCGGTTGTGCTTTGGGCGCTTGGATTTATTATGGTGATTTTGTACTGGTATATGGGTGGGAAGCCTGACTGGCACAGCGTGACGCCGATCATTTCGGGATTTATCATCGCCTGGGTGCTTGGCTTCCTGATCCCCGGAGCATCCGGAGGAATCGGAGTTCGGGAGCTTGTTTCGGTTGCTCTGCTCAGTGCCGTGACGGGGCGGGAACTGATTTTGACACTGTCCGTAGTTCATCGGTTGATTACGATTATCGGAGATTTTGTGTCCTACCTTGTTGCAATAATCTGGAAGCGAAAAGAAAAGACAGTCAGGATATAGGTTATAAGGAAAATATAGAGAAGCTGATGAGGGGAAATGAGAGAAATGAGGGATATTAATATTGCGATAACGGCAGCCAGTTATAGCGGAAATAAGGGAGCTGCAGCCATGCTGCAAAGCTCGATCAGTCAGCTTTACGATGAGTACGGCGAGCGGTTAAATATCCGTCTGATGTCGGTATATCCGGGAGAGGACAGAGAGCAGCTTCCGTTTGATTTCATCAAAGTTGTGCCCTGTAAGCCAGAGCAGCTTCTTTTTTTTGCTTTCCCGCTGGCTGTCCTGCATTATTTGTTCCGGTGGTGTGGCCCCCTGCGTCGACTGATTGAAAAAAACAGAATTATAAGGGCATACAGAGATACAGATCTTGTCATTGATGAGGCAGGTATTTCCTTTGTGGACAGCAGGGGATTTGTCATGAATACCTATGCCTTTGTGTGCGCGGCGGTACCTCTGTTAATCGGGGTTTCCGTGGTCAAATATTCTCAGGCCATGGGGCCGTTTCATACGTTTAGCAACCGGTCTCTTGCAAAGTGGATTCTCCCGAAGTTGAGTCTGATCTGTGCGAGGGGAGAAACTACGCTTGCGAATTTAAAAGAAATCGGTATTGAGAAAAACGTTATTCTCTGCGCGGATGGCGCTTTTACCATGAAAGATGATGAAAGCTGTCAGGAAATGGTAAACTGTGTGTGTGAAGCGGAACCGGAATTTTATGATGGACAGGTGGTTGGCCTTTCCTTAAGCTCTGTGGTAGAGAAAAAATGTGAAAAGCAGAAGATTGATTATAAGCAGGTCATGGTTGAGCTGATTGACTGGCTGAACCAGAGTGGATATAAGGTTTTATTGATTGCGAATGCTGCCAGAATAAACAGCACGAAGAGAAGAAATAATGACCTTCAGATTTGTGACGCTGTGTATGCGGCCGTTGCCAATCAGAATATGGTACGCTGGTATCACAAAGAGATGGTGGCCGAGGAGATCCGGGAATATATTGGACGTTGTCGTTTTCTAATTGCATCCAGATTCCATGCGATGATCGGCGCGCTGCAAAAGAAGACGCCGGTGTTATTGGTGGGGTGGAGCCACAAATACCAGGAAGTTCTCGATATGTTTGGGTTGGGGCAGTATGCAATTGATTTTTCGCAGCTGAATCTGGAGGCCTTGAAGAAGGAATTCCTGCTCTTCGCGGAAAAAGAAAATGAGATACATGATCAGATTGAGAAGAATTATGATAAGGTGATGCAAAGCTCCAGAGGAAACATACAGAATATCAAAAAGCTTATTGATGTTGCTGTGAAAAACGAAAAAGGAGAGCGGGGGGGGCTGTTTGACTTTTCTGATCCGGAAAAGTATATGGGAGAGTATTTTATGTGCCGGAAGGGGTATGCTTCCGATCCTGAAATTAGAAATAACTGCTCATCTGGCGGTGTAGTAACAGCCTTACTCTGCCATATGCTGAAGGAAGGGGAAATTGATGGTGCCTGGGTGACCAAAAGCGAGATCAAGGATGGAAAGCTGGGCTATCACACCTTTATTGCGACGACGATCGAGGAAATACGGGATGCTGCAACCAGTATTTATATGGACATGCCTTTATTGAAGCACATCAATCTGGTACGGAAATTTGAGGGAAAAGTAGCCGTAGTGCTGACGCCGTGTGCGATGAGAGGATTTTGCGCTGCGTTGGATAAAGATGAAGCTCTGAAAAATAAGGTTATATGTAAAATAGGCCTGTTTTGTAGTGGAAATTATACGGAAAAAGCAACGTCGCTGCCCTTGGAAAAACTTCATATCCCCTTAGAGAATATAAAGAGAATTTATTATAGGCGTGGACACTGGCGAGGGAAGTCAACGGTGGTCTTTCATGATGGCCGGGAACAGAGCTTTTCTTATTCGAAAACAATATGTGCCTATAAGAATGCATATTTTTTTGAAAAACAAAGATGCATGACCTGTCAGGATCATTTTGCGAAGATGGCGGATATCAGTGTGGGAGACATCTGGCTGAAGGAAATGAAGAAGGAAGATAAGAAGTGTACCTGTTGCATTATCCGGAGCGAAACGGCAAAGAGTCTATATGAGCATGCGGTTAGAGATGGCGCAGTTGTGGATTCGCATATTTCCAGTACCGATGTGATAAGAGGGCAGAAGAGAGCGTTGGTGTTTAAATTTCACTGTGCGAGGGCCAGAAAAGCGAAGATGGGGGAGGAAGCCGCGCTGGATATGAATCTTTCGGAAACATGCAGGTGGAATCACAGGCTGGCTTTTTATCTGGCGGAGAAAAATCGAAAATACTCTGAGGAACATTATGATAAGCTTAGCAGGATACCGATGTGGATTATTTACTATTACATGTGTTTTATTCGGGTTTTGCTTTCATTTTGATAGTAGATGAATTAAACTCGTAGCTTTCGTAACTGGCGCCTGTCTATAATGACGCAAGGGTAAAGTTTTTGTAGGAAAATTAAATAGACAGAAAAGAAAGCACCAACTTTGTGTTAGGATTAAGTTGACAGACAAAATCCATAGATAAGGAAGGTGCTTTCTATGATTAGACTGTGTTCTTGACATTTAGTATTTTCTTGAGTAATGTATTGGTAGAAGCCATTTGAGAGTACTCCTTTTGTGTTTTGTTTTATTTGAGTACAAATACATTAAAGGAGTACAGTTGGCTTTTCAAGTATTAATTTATATTGAGTGGCTGGCTGATTACTCACTATCATGCCAGAATTCTCTAAAATCAAGACTTCCTGTATTTAACAAATGCCTATTACATAAAAATAAGGAGGAGCATATAGAGCAGTCTGCTCTATGCATATGATATGAATGTAAAAAAACTTGCGGACGAATTTTACAACCGATTTTATTCAAACCATGTGATTTTGTATATTGGGCAAAATGCCTGTGATGATGATATCAGGGAATTGATTTCGCAATGCCCGTGGAGCGCCGTTATTACAAGCAGGAAGGATCCCGAGTTGGCTACAATGTTTATGGACGATAAGCGTAGCGTTTACGAGTTGACTTCCCGGGAGAAAATACCCGCCAAGCCGCTCAGCAGGATCAGACTGCCGATTATTCGTCTGTTTGGAATTCAGGGAGAGGAAAAAGAAGACCTGTCGTGGCTGGACGCGGGAGCTACGGTTGTAGGAAGTGCTGATTATGATATCCATGCCGCGCGTGACATACTTAGTCTTTTGCCTGGAATGATTGATTATATCAACCCGCTGGTTGTGATAGGCGCAAATTCGGAGTTTGACTGGAAGGTTTTCAGCGATGGAGGGCTTACTCGTCTTCTTTTTGAAAAGACGACAGACGGGTTGGTGACGATCTGGGATATGCCGGAAAACTGTCCACAGCAATATGTTCGTCAATATGATGCGCTGAAGCAGGTTGCCTCAAGGAAAAAGTTTGGATTTTATCAGATCTCCCTTGCGGAAATAATCAAAGTTCACAATGAAGAGAACGATGCATATGCGGAGGGCTATGGAGAAGAGCTTGAGCCGGAGACAGACATTTATTATCAGGGTCAAGTGCCGGTCAGCATTTCCCTCAATGATCTGCTCGTCTTTAAAAATGTGGGAAGTTTACTGACGGATCATACCGTGAACCGGATTCGCCCTTTAGGAAAGTCGATGTCAAGGCGCTGGTTTGCGAACTTTCTGGACTTCAGCGCAACTGACGGGCCGCAGTGGTATGGATACCTGCCGCAATCCACCTTCTATGTCAGACGAAGCTACGAGGAGGTTCTTGTTCGGCTTGTGCGGAAAATGCTGGAAGGAAAGGGAGTGGAGGGAAGACCGGTTCCCAATCGCCCGATCATCCTCAGCGGTGATCCGGGAAGCAGCAAGAGCATCACATTGGGAGCGCTGGCATACAGGATATATCAGGAAAAAAACAATCCTGTGATCTACATTTCTGCGGATTCTTATTTAAGCACCAATATGGGTTCCGGAGTCGAAGAACTGGATGAGGCCATGCAGCTGTTGGAACAAAAAGCAGTGGGGAATGTTGATACGCGCATCTTGGTTGTGTGGGACAGTTCTTCCTATAAGATGGATGTAGGGCGCATCCGAAGGATACTGGAGAGGCTGGAGAACAGAGGCCGTCGCTTTGTGATGGTTTGCAGCAGTTATGCGATGTATGAGGCGGACGACAAGGCGGTCAGAAATGCATATCAGTTTACGGAAAACTCCGAAAGGTTTGAAAAATGTGATTCGAGGGTCGCGCAGATTCTGGATGAATATGGCTGTTACATTGTCAGGGCAGTCAGAGAGATGAGTGACGGTGAGAAAGACGAGTTTTGGGAGAAGGTGAGCGAATATTCTGGAATCCATGAAGACGAAATAGAACGATTTAAAGAGAAATATAAGAATGAAAATGAGATTTTTAATTATTATTACTATCTGCTCGCTGTGCTGCGGGAAAATCTTGAGGAGAAACTGCGTACGGAACAAAGAATTATTACTCCCTATGTGAAGAGAGAACTGAGCAGAATGTTTGGGCAGATATATAATGAAGAGCAATCCGATAAGCGATCTGGAGCCATCTACCAAGCTCTTCTTCGGGTGGGTGTTGACCCCCGGGGGATTTCTGTCGATGCTGAGAAGGAAGGCATGTTGTCCGAATCCGACAGGACAATTGAGGAAAAACTTGACAGATTTAATACCTGTGTGGCAATGTTCAGCCGTTTTAAACTCCGTATTCCTTACAGCCTCGCATATACGTTTTTGACAGATAGTGAAACGGTACTTCCATACAGTGAAAATGGACAGAAACTTTACAATATAGTGACGACATCATTGCCGTGGATACATTATGGTGTAGATGCAGAGGGAGAGTTTACATTTCGTTTTCGCAATTCTCTTGAGGCGGATATTTATCTGGAAAATCATGACATCACAGGGAATCAACAGGTCGATCTCCTCTGTGAAATTATAGATATTTACGGAGAGGATTATCAGAGAAACAGATGTAAGGATCCTTCGTTCACGAAGTATTTGCAGTCGTTGCTGCGCTTTATGGGGCCAAACTCGACTTACGTGCCTTTCCGCGAAGAAAGAAAGCCGGAGTATCAACAGATTGAAAAGAGATTGGACAGAGTGATAGAGAAGCTTGAAGCTCTGCAGAATGTATATGGTGTACCTGATGAGGACGCCGGATTTGCGGTTATCATTGTAGCTTTTACGCGTGAATATTATGGCGGGCTGTGGTCGAAATGGTATGGAACCTCTGGTAAAGATCTCGAACCATGGATAGATGACCCGGAGCATTTTTCAAAGGAAAGTTATGAGCGCAGGATAAAAAAACTGATTTCCGCTATTACGCTTGCGGAAAGCAGCGCGGAAAGGATCCAGATCCGTTTGAATATGGAATACAGGGAAAGACAGCACTTATATAATCAAAACTATTCATTGATAGTGGAGGCTGCGCAGTGTAATCTACGGCTTGAGGAACTGATGGATGAGTATAAAAGATTCTGTCTCGCAAACCACATGGCGGAGGATCTCGAGCTGGGTAAACGAAAGTTAAGCTATTGTGTTCTGTACCAAAAGCTACAAAAGATTATTGCCAGCGACCCGTTGAATGGATATGCATATAATACGCTGTTCAAGGCATTTGAGCGAACGTATGAAAAAGAGAATCTGTCCGAAGCGCTGCGGCTGCAATACCTGAGTGAGATTATGCAGGTCGTAGAAAGCTGCCGTACCATGGATAGTGAGATCACGAGCCGTGGAAACCGAGACGAGCTTTCTGTACATCTGGCCAAAATAACAAGTATTAGCGAAAAGGTACCGATTACATTAGAATCAATCAGGGAGTATCGCGAGAGTTCCGACCATTCGAATAAGGATAAGAAAAAACAGGCCTTTCTGGTGCTCTTTGATGAAATGCTGGAGGCGAATAATCCTGCAGCAATTGCATTTGTGTGTCAGAAAGAGTTGAAAATTCCTTCCGGCGGAAGAAGGGAGTTGAACGAGGACGAGTTTTCCAGCTGCGAACGAGTATATAAATTTATGAAGGAGGAGGAGCATTTCGCATGCATTTGCTCCAGTAAATACTCGCTTGCGATGATGATTCGCGTCTGTTGGATGTGTTATAATCGAACGACTTTGACAAGTACTCCGGAATGCCAGATAACAAGGATGGACGAAACTGCATGGGCAGAGATAAATCAGTTGTGCAGATCCTACAGTGCTGTTGCCGGAGATGACAGGCAGCCACTGCTTATGTTGGTTTATGCATTGTCAACGCTCCAGATTAGTCATCGTTCAAAAAATGGATATGAGGAAACCATGAACATCTTGCGTTCAATTAACGAAATGTCTTTTACAAATGGGCGGATGAGGACTCCTTTTATGCTGTGTGACGAAACAGGGACTCCGTATGCGTATACGGGGCGTGGGGTGCATACTCGAAATAAGATGAATGGTTTTATTCACATAAATGAAGTCCCTTCATTTATTCAGGATAAGAACGGGGGGATCCGGTTTCACTTACGTAATCTGGGATGGAAAAAGGGAATGCCGGATGAAAGTCAGGTATTGAAGGATTTGGAGCTGGGTATTGGCTACACAGGATTTTCGGTATACACTGCCGCGGGACGCAGAGAGCGGGAGGTGGGAGAATGAACAAACCTGTCATTTCTGCCGCCGATGCACAGCTGCTAAATAGGGAAGTTCAGAAATTTATTTCACCGCAGCTCTTTTTGTGCTGTAATTATGAGCCAACACTTTTTCATGGAGAACATGAAGATGCAAAGTTTATGACGGCTATACAGGACTTATATAAATTTGCTGTAGATACAAGCTATGTGATCAGTCATTATTGGCGGTATCTGCAAAAAGAAGATAAGTACCAGTTTCGTTCTCTGGGGTGGCGTTTGGAGGAAATCAAGATGCTGCGGGCAATTTTTGACCACAACCAAAGTGAGGCCAATGGCTTTCAGGATCGACTTCAGATGCAAAATTTCAGGGAGTGGGTGAACAGGCAGATTCAAAAAGAAAAACCGGAAACGGATGCTGATTATGAGAAATTGAATCAAAGACTGACTCAGATTTCAGCGGATTTGAGAAAGACTTTAAGCCAATATATCCGGTTTGTCGGAAATTGTTCAAACCGGGACAATTTTATAGAACAATGGAAATCGGACACTATAAAATGGTACTGTCGTAACACATCGACCGATTACTACATGAGTCAGCTGAAGGACCGATATAGTGCAGAGTGCCATAGGGGAGGATTTTACAATGTCCTCAGTCAGAGAAGTTTATCCATAAAAGTAGAGAAATGGATGGAGGCAGCGCTGTGCTACCCGATTGATCAGAAACTGGAGCAAATTCAGCAGGAGATGAAGGAAATTGAGGCGTTTTTGAATGGGAGCGATGGGAAACTTGATGTATTGCTAAGACAGTTGGGAAAAGAGAAATTTGACATTTTGAAATCAGATCTTCAAGAGCAGGTCAAGGCCCTGGAGAATAAAAGAATCCAGGCAGAGCGAGAGCGGGAAGAACTGGAAAGGAGGATTGATCAGAATCCTCGACAGTATTTTTTTAGTATTCTGGAGGATCAGCTTCAGGATACTGTGAAAAAACTGGATGAGAAACATGTAAATTATACGTATTTGCCACAGGATTTGCTACAGGAAGATATTGAGCGTGTATTTAGAGGGGTTCCATCACCGGAGAAGGATTTTTAGATTATGAGTATATGTGAGTGTGAAAGACAGGGTTTCTAGAATTTAACAAAAAACGAAAAGGAAGTAGATTATATGAGATTGATAATCGACAATCTTGCTAAAATTGGACATGCAGACATATTAATAGATGGGCTCACTGTCATTGCCGGTGAGAACAATACAGGGAAAAGTACAGTAGGAAAAGTTCTTTATTCTGTGTTTAATTCTATGTACAATATGGATGAGAAAATAGAGACAGAAAAGAGGGAGGAAATCGAAAGAGCGTGCAGAAATATTTTGCGAACACTTCGGATACAGGGGAAATTGCCGGGTTCTCAGGCAGTAGTGTCCATTTCCAGAAAGCTTGGTGTCGCTATTTATGAGCATTTATCATCTTACGAGGCAAATGAACTGACTTACGATTTGCTCGGGGAAATATTCTGCGATGAGTTTAATCAATATGGAATAGAACTTTACGAATCCTTGCAGAGAGAGGATTTTTCAGAGACGTTTTCAAAGATTATGGAAAGGCAAAGGGGAGACGATCATAAAGCTTCACTGGAATTGATTTCCCGATTCTTTCGGTCGGTATTTGCCTCGCAAATAGCAAGCCTCAATAATGTAGATGAAAACCCAAAGGTCAGGCTTCGAATCAAAGATCAGGATCTTGTTTTGCGTTTTGAAAATAATGAGTGTGTAGCGCTGGAGTCGGAGTTCAATATTTTACACGAGGCGTTTTTTATAGATGATCCTTTTATTGTGGATGATGCGTCGCATGCTTATTTTCCGGGTATAATGTCAGAAGAGAAAATCCGAGATCGGTTAAAGGAGCGTCTGCAGAGGCCGGGGAATACTTTGACAGAGGGGATTTTTGATGCGGTAGTTGCAAAAGAAGGACTAAGGGAAATATTTGCAATTTTAAACGAGGTAGCTGGGGGTGATATTATCACGAAGAATGGGGACTGGCGATTGCGGTCGGAAAAACTGACAGATTCTTTGTTATTGGATAACCTCTCGGCAGGAGTGAAATCTTTTCTTATAGTCAGGATGTTGCTGGAGAGCGGGAACCTGAGAGAGAAGGATGTCCTGATTCTGGATGAGCCCGAGATTCACCTGCATCCGGACTGGCAATTAAAATACGCTGAGATTATTGTACTGCTTCAGAAGCAGTTTGATCTGAGTATTGTGGTTACAACGCATAGCAGAGATTTTCTGGAGGCGATAGAGCTGTATTCTCGAAAATATAAGATTGAAGAAAAATGCAATTATTATCGTTCGAGTGAAAAAAATGGCGCGGTGAGCTTCGAAAATGTAACAGGTAACCTTGAAAAGATTTATGCACAGATGGTAACGGCAAGTATGCTGTTGGATCGTTTAAGGTACGGGATGGAAGAGGAAGATGAATAATTTTGATCAAATACAAAGCATTATAAAGGAATACCTTGCCGACCATGGAGTGGAAACGGAGGTGTTGACGTCAAATTTACATGCTGTGTCTTTGGATAAACAGGACTCTAAATATGTTTACAATGGTCAGAGGGATTTGCCTGTTATAGATATGGATTCGATTGCTCAAGGTGGTTATAAAAAAGCAAAAAATGCCAGGGATGAAGCTGGGGAAAACAATATAGTAAATACCGCAGATGGTTTTCTGGTAGATCAGGATGACAATTGGACATTTGTAGAATTTAAAAACTCGGAGATCAAGGCCAAAAAGGATGGACTGAAGAATAGCATTCTGAAAAAGGCATATGCAAACTGGTACATGCTTTTAGATATTTTATATGACATGAAGCAAAAGGGGCATGTCTATCCGGGATTTACATATGATCAGCCGATGGAATTCGCACAGCAGCATATTACATTTATTTTAGTGTGCAGTTCTGAAAAAAATCCACGCCTGTATGGAAAAAATAAGGACTGCCGATTGGCAGGGGAAAGATATGTTCCAGGGTTTATGCAGCGCCTGAAGGATTATCTGTTTCTGGATGCCTATGTTTACACAGAGGTTGAATTAGAGCAGAAATTTGTAAGGGGCTTTATAGGTTAAAGCAGGATGCTGTATGGAGTGAGATAGACGAATTCCTGCGTAGTTCCGATTGAATATTCTATGCACTTATGTTAAAATAAGGCGCGTAATAATAGAAGAAAGGTTGAAAATATCATGAAAAAGGCGCTTATAACAGGCATCACTGGCCAGGATGGTTCCTATCTCGCGGAGCTTCTGCTGGAGAAGGGTTATGAGGTGCACGGGATTACGAGACGATCTTCTCTTGCGAATACATCGAGGATCGATCATCTGTTGGCGAGGAACGCGATTACTCTACACGATGGCGATTTGTCGGATTCTTCCTCCCTGATCCGGATTATCGAAATGGTTCAGCCAGATGAGATTTATAATCTTGCAGCGCAGTCCCATGTGCAGGTTTCGTTTGATGTGCCGGAGTATTCGGGGGATGTTGATGCGATCGGAGTACTGAGAATTCTGGAAGCGGTGCGCATTCTTGGCCTTACCAGAAAGACGAAAGTGTACCAGGCGTCTACGTCAGAACTGTATGGGAAGGTGGAGGAAGTGCCGCAGAAGGAGACGACGCCATTTCATCCCTACAGCCCTTACGCAGTGGCGAAGCAGTATGGTTTCTGGATTGTAAAGGAGTATCGGGAAGCTTACGGCATGTTTGCGGTGAATGGAATCCTGTTCAATCATGAATCTGAGCGCAGGGGCGAGAACTTTGTCACGAGGAAGATTACGCTGGCAGCCGGGCGCATTGCAGAGGGGCTGCAGGATCATCTGGAACTTGGAAATATGGATTCTCTGCGTGACTGGGGCTATGCGAAGGATTATGTTGAGTGTATGTGGCTGATTATGCAGCACGATATGCCGGAGGACTTCGTGATTGCTACCGGAGAACAGCATACGGTGCGCGACTTTACAGAGAAAGCATTTGCTGCCAACGGGATGGAAATCCGCTGGGAGGGCACAGGTGTCGAGGAAAAGGGCTATGATAAAGAGACAGGAAAGCTGCTGGTCTCAGTGAATCCTGCATGGTTTCGCCCGACTGATGTGGACAATCTGTGGGGAGACCCCACCAAGGCGAAGACTGCCCTCGGCTGGAACCCGCAGAAGACAAGCTACGAGGAACTGATTCGTATCATGGCTGAGCATGATCGTGCTCTGGCAAAGAGAGAGGCAGCAGTAAAAGCGGTGAAGTAGATGGCCACAGATCTGGAGATTATGCGGCTCCTGCCGGCCGGAAAGGATTATCTCTGGGGCGGTACGCGCCTGCGGGAAGAATTTGGCAAGCAGATTCCATTGACGCCACTTGCTGAGACCTGGGAGTGCTCAGTCCATCCGGATGGCCCGAGTGTTGTGGCGAATGGGGTATTTGCGGGCATGACGCTGGCGGAAGTACTGGACTGCCATCCGGAGTATATCGGCAGTAAGGTGAAGCCCGATGCACAGGGAAAAAGAGAATTGCCGGTTCTGGTTAAGTTCATCGATGCAAAGCAGAATCTGTCGATCCAGGTTCACCCGGACGATGATTATGCGAGAGAGAAGGAAAATCAGAACGGAAAGTCGGAGATGTGGTATGTCATGGAGGCGGATAAGGGTGCCAGTCTGATCTACGGCTTTCAGCATCCGATGAGCAGGGAGCAGCTGAGGAAGGCAGTGGATACCGGAACCCTGGACAAGCATCTGCAGAAAGTACAGGTCGAAAAAGGTGATGTGTATTATGTCCCGGCAGGTACTGTTCATGGCATTGGTGCCGGAACCCTGGTGGCAGAGATTCAGGAGAGTTCGAATGTCACGTACCGTGTCTATGATTACAATCGCGTGGACAAAAATGGAAGAAAGCGGGAACTTCATTTTGACCAGGCGGTTGAAGTTATGGATATGAGTATCGCGCCGGATATCAGAAAGAAGTCACGATTTGTACACTATTATCAGGGATGCAGCCGGGAAATACTTTGTCGGTGCAAATATTTTGAGACAGAGCATATTCGGGTCACACATGGTTTTGCATTCACTGTTTATGATGCTTCGTTTCAGATATTGCTCTGCCTGGACGGAGAGGCCGGAATCGAGGCCGGTGAGAGTGAGCCTGTGAGATTCGGAAAGGGCGATTGCCTGTTTCTGCCGGCAGGACTCGGACGATGTTATGTGATTGGAAAGGCACAGATGCTGAAGATCAGATGTTAGCAGATCTGCCATGACAAAGGAGAGAGACAGAATGAATATCATTTTACTTTCAGGCGGTAGCGGAAAGCGGCTGTGGCCACTTTCGAATGATGTCCGCAGCAAGCAGTTTATTAAATTATTCAAGGATGAGAACGGCGGATATGAATCAATGGTTCAGCGTGTCTATCGGCAGATTATGGAGGTTAACCCGCAGGCCAGTGTCACGATCGCGACGAGCAAATCGCAGGCGAGCGCGATCAATAATCAGCTGGGCGACAAGGTCGCGATTTGTGTGGAGCCGTGCCGCAGGGATACGTTCCCGGCGATTCTCCTGGCTGCAGCGTATCTCCATGATGAGATAGGAGTGGCGTTGGATGAGGCTGTTGCGGTCTGCCCGGTGGATCCCTATGTTGACAACAGTTATTATGAGTGTGTGACGAAGCTTGGAGATATTGTGGAACAGGGCAGGGCGAACCTTACGCTTATGGGTATTGCTCCGACGTATCCCAGTGAAAAATATGGCTATATCATTCCGGAGAGTGCGGATGAGATCAGCAGGGTGAAGGAGTTCCGCGAGAAGCCGGATACAGATACGGCAAGAGAATATCTCAGGCAGAACGCGCTTTGGAATGCCGGTGTGTTTGCCTTTCAGCTGGGTTATCTGATCGAGAAAGCGCACAGCCTGGTCGATTTCACGGACTATCGCGATCTCTATGCAAAGTATGAGACTCTCACAAAGATCAGTTTTGATTATGCGGTTGTGGAGAAAGAACCGTCGATTCAGGTGCTCCGCTACACTGGTGAGTGGAAAGACGTCGGTACATGGAATATGATGGCTGAGGTCATGGCCGACGACATCAAAGGGAAAGCGATTATGGACGAGGCCTGCGAGAATACGCAGATTGTCAATGAGCTGAATGTTCCCATCATTGCCATGGGCTGCAAGAACATGGTCATTGCGGCGAGTGGCGACGGCATTCTGGTTTCCGATAAAGAGCGCAGCGGCTATATGAAACCCCTTGTTGAAAAGGTGAGTACAGACGTGCACTTCGCTGAAAAGTCCTGGGGAACGTATACCGTGATTGATGTGCAGCCTGGTTCTATGACTGTAAAACTGTCTATGAAGGCAGGGGAGCATCTGAGTTATCACAGTCATGATTATCGGGAGGAAGTCTGGACTGTGGTGTCCGGCAGCGGAAAATCGATCGTAGACGGTATGGAACAGATCCTGAGAGTGGGCGATGTGGTCACCGTCGCCGCAGGCTGCAAGCATATGATTGAGGCGCAGAGCGATCTGGATATTATCGAAGTGCAGATTGGCAGAACGATCAGCGCTGCCGACAAGAAAAAATACACACTTTAATGTGGGGACAGGTAAAGATGGAATTCGATGAGAAATACAGGAGATGGCTGAAGAGAGCCACAGCTGATAAGGATATTTCTGAAGAGTTAAAGGCCATGACAGAAGCGGACACAGAAGACGCTTTTTACCGTGACCTGGCCTTCGGCACGGGAGGCCTGCGCGGCGTCATCGGGGCGGGTACCAATCGGATGAATGTCTACACAGTGGCGAAGGCGTCCCAGGGGCTCGCTGATTATGTGAAGAAGAGCTTTCCGGAATGCAGGTGGAAGATTGCAGTGAGCTATGATTCCCGGATCAAGTCCGATTTGTTTGCGCAGGTTGCCGCCGGTGTGTTTGCTGCGAATGGGATCCGGGTCTATGTCTATAAAGAACTGATGCCGACGCCGTGCCTGTCCTATGCCGTGAGATCGCTGGGCTGCTCGGCCGGTATTATGGTGACGGCCTCCCACAACCCGTCCCGGTACAATGGGTATAAGGTCTATGGCGCGGATGGCTGCCAGATTACTACAGAGGCGGCGGCCGAGATTCTGGCCGAAATCGAAAAGCTGGACATCTTTGACGATGTGAAAAACACAGATTACAGCATTGACAGTGCGGACGGACTCATCTCCTGTATTTCTGACGACGTATACACTGCATTTGTGGAGGAAGTGAAAAAGCAGTCCGTTCTTTTTGGAGACGAAATCAACAGGGACGTTTCTATTGTTTACTCTCCGCTGAACGGTACGGGGCTGAAGCCGGTGCTGCGGACTCTGAAAGAAAGCGGATATACCAATATCACGGTTGTCTCCGAGCAGGAACAGCCGGACGGCAGTTTCCCTACCTGTCCCTATCCCAACCCGGAGATTAAGGAAGCGATGGCTCTCGGTATGGAATATGCGGCAAAGTATCATGCGGATCTGCTGCTTGCCACTGACCCCGACTGCGACCGGGTTGGCATCGCGGTAAAGAATGAGTCAGGGGAATATGTTCTTCTCTCCGGCAACGAGACCGGAATGCTCCTGCTGGATTATATCTGTTCGCAGCGCTTAAGACACGGCAGAATGCCGGAGGATCCTGTGCTGGTAAAGACAATCGTTACCATCGATATGGCGGAGCGGATTGCCGCAAAGTATGGTGTGAGGACGGTCAATGTCCTGACCGGTTTTAAGTTTATCGGCGAGCAGATCGGTCTTCTGGAGAAGCAGGGGAAAGCGGATTCCTATATCTTCGGCTTTGAGGAGAGCTACGGTTATCTGAGCGGCAGCTATGTCAGGGACAAGGATGCGGTTGACGGTTCGTTTCTGATCTGCGAGATGCTTGCTTATTATAAGACGCGGGGAATTTCGTTGCTGGACAGGCTGAACGAGCTGTATGGTGAGTTTGGTTATTGCCTGAATACACTCCATTCCTTCACTTTTGAGGGATCTGCCGGTTTTGAAAAAATGCAGGCCATTATGGCGAAGTTCCACGAGGGCCTGGATACAATCGGCCCGAAGAAGGTGCTCACAACGCTTGATTACAGTAAGGGTCTGGATGGCCTGCCGAAGTCGGATGTCCTGAAATATCTGCTGGACGGGAATTGTTCTGTGACAGTGCGGCCGAGCGGAACGGAGCCCAAGCTGAAAACCTACATTTCTATCAGTGCAGAGGATAAAGAAACAGCGATAGAGATAGAGCAGAAAGTGGTTGAGGCGCTGAAGGAGTATTTTTCCTGAGTGGGTGGATTTGCGTGTCAACAGAATTTAGAATATAATGATGTGGGGCTGGACGGCCGCAGGCTGTCCGGCCCCACTTGGTTCAGGGCAACATTGGATCGTGTTCCTCACTCTCCACAATAACCTTACATTGACTCTTGTAACAGGCAATCCCGTACTTCAGCAGAGTGCGCATACCGTCTTTCGTCAGTTCCGCGGTATAATCATTGTCGTTGATTTGTTTTAACGCCTTTTTACACTCCTGATCAAACTGCGCGTTTTCTGCATATTTCACTTCGATGATAATACCAGTCTCTTCTTCTTCGATTTCTATTGCAATGTCATAGTATCCTTCACCGGATTCTCTGTTGGAGTCAACACTCCAGCCATCTTTAAAACCAAGGATACCGAGAAGCAGGCCATGGTAGAAGCTTTCCTTGAACTCTTTTCTGACGGCAGTATCTCTTACGCTGATCGTATTTTTCATAAGAGCTGTGAACAGCTTCTCTGCCTCTGCCGCATTGCCGCTCTTCAAAGCCTCGCAAAATGCCGATACGGTTACTCCATCCTGTGCAATTTCTTTTTCAAACAGCTTTAACACAAAGTCTCTGAAAATGTTGCGGACTTCTGTGTTGGGTATTGTAAGACGAACCAGATTGCCGGATGGTGTTTCACTCTGCGTCAGATAACCTGTAGCATACAGCAGGCTCCACATATTCTCTACACTGTCATACATAGTGTCATAAGTGAGCTGTTCTTCTATCTTTTTTTGTACGGTTTCTCCTGAAATGAGCCTTTCTAACTGGGCCTTTGTTACACCGTTGCCCATCTTTTGTATGAATCTTTGAACTTCCTCGTTGCCGCTGGAGTTTGCCCAGTAGCTCCTGGGCACTTTATTGGGGTTTGTCAGAAGTTGATTGCACCAGTTAATAACATCCCAGGGATTATATACATTGACGCGACCAATTTTGTATCCGTCATACCATTCTCTGGTGACATCATAATACTTGCTCAGTTCATAATAAGCGAGCATTTCCCGGACTTCTTCATCTGTGAAACCAAACTGCTCATCACATTCTGCTTCTGACAGTGTATACATTTTGGGATTGTTGAGTCCTGTGAAAATGCTCTCTTTGGACACACGCAGACAACCTGTCAGAACTGCGAACTCCAGATTTGAGTTGGTCTTAAGCGCAGCATGAAAGATATTTCGGATAACATCGACCATATTCTTATAGTATCCGCGCTGGTTCGCTTTTGCGAGAGGGACATCATATTCATCTACCAGAATGATTACTTTATGCCCATAATGTTTTTGCAAAAGCTCGGACAGTAATTTTAAGCTGCTGAATAATGTGTCATCGGCCATCTCTCTGTCAAAAAGCAGCTCAAAATCCCGTTTATCCTGTTTCGACAACCTGTCACTGTCAAGAAGAAACTGGAATCTTCTCGCTTCTTCGTTAATGACTCTGGTGATCATCAGACGACTTGCTTCAAAATTACCGGCATCAATATTTTTTAATGTAATGGAAATCACAGGAAACTGCCCCATGTATCTTTCGCACAGCTCTGTTTCCTCTGAAATAGCCAGTCCGTCGAACAGAGATTTATCTGTGCCAATTTCAAAGAAATACCTGAGCATACTCATATTTATACTTTTCCCAAAGCGGCGCGGACGTGTGAAAAGATTTACCTTGCCCCAATTGCTCAGGAGTTCTTTTATCATCCCGGTCTTATCAACATAATAAAAATCCTGTGTAATTATTTCCGCAAAGTCCTCTATGCCAATCGGCAGTTTCTTCTTTTCCACATCGCTCACCTCCGTTCAATCAAACTGCACAGCGTAAGATTTGCTGTCTAAAGCTTATCATAAACCGAAAAGCTTCGCAATGTAAATATCAAATGTGCGTTCGCTTATTGTGCAGGATCGCATCACTCATCTGTGATAACTGTACCAATTTTATTACATGGAACCTGTATTTCTACTTTAAGTTTAACACTTTCCAGATTCTTTATCGTCTTTTATTTCTCGAGCGGCCGTCCTTGCGTTTCCTGATGTTTTCTCCTTTTCTTCCCATAAGTCTCTTCTTTGTCATGACCACGCAGTTGACTGCGAAAAAATGGTATAGCGATCGCTATAAAGACACTATAAAGCAGGAGAGAGCGAAAAGTCCCGTTGACTTCCTTTCTCCTGTTCGCTAGAATAAAGACAGATGCGAATATATGATCGATTTACTCTGAAAGAGGTACAGGTTATGGGTAATTATATCAATCCGGGTAATGAAGGATTTAAGGCGATACGAAAGGGGATTTATGTAGATAAGTCTATGCTGATTGATTTTATAAACAGTACGATTGACATCTCGCCGGACAGAATGACCTGTTTCAGCCGTCCCCGCCGTTTCGGAAAGTCCTATGCGGCCAAGATGCTGTGCGCTTATTATGATAGAAGCTGTGATTCACGGGAGCTGTTTGATGACCTGATGATTGCCGGAGCTGATTCCTATGAGGAGTATCTCAATCAATATGACGTGCTCTATCTGGATATTACCTGGTTTATTTCCCGGGCCAGAAGTTCTGATCGAAATATCGTTGCCAATCTTCAGACTGCCGTGATCCGGGAACTGCAGGAAATGTTTCCGGGCTGCGTCAGGGAAGGCGAGACCTACCTGCCGGATGCGATGCTGAGCGTAGTGAAAAAAAGCGGTCGAAAGTTTGTCGTGATCATTGATGAGTGGGACGCTCTGTTTCGGGAGGCCAAGGATGATCAGAGTCTGCAAAGGGATTATGTCCAGTTGCTTAGAGGCCTTTTTAAGGGAGGCCCCATCACAGACAAAATAGTCGCGGCTGCATATATGACAGGTATTCTGCCGATCAAGAAATACGGCACGCAGTCCGCATTGACGGATTTCAGAGAATTTACGATGGCGGATCCTCTGATACTATCTCCGTATCTGGGATTCACGGAGTCGGAAGTGCAGGCGCTTTGTGACAGCTATGATGTGGATTTTGGCAGAATGAAGCAGTGGTATGATGGATATTCTTTTGAGGATGTTGCATCAGTATACAGCCCGAATTCTGTTATGAATGCCATTAAATTTAAGAAATTTAAAAATTACTGGACTTCTTCCGAGACCTGGGAGTCTTTGAAGGAATATATCAGCATGAATTTCGACGGCCTGAAGGATTCTGTCATTGCCATGCTGGGCGGCGGGCGCGTGCTGGTCGATACGCTCAGTTTCCAGAATGATATGGTTTCTTTTCATGGCAGAGACGACGTATTGACGCTGTTGATTCATCTGGGATATCTGGCTTATGATGCCGGGAAGCATCAGGCTTATATTCCGAATCTGGAGGTCGCGGAGTCTTTCAAGCTTGCGGTTCAGAATTCCGGTTGGAGCGGGGTGAACACGGCGCTCAGAGAATCCGAGCTGCTTCTGAATATGACGATTGAGGGGAATGAAGATGCAGTGGCGGCAGCTTTGGAGTCTGTTCATTCCGCGGAAACGTCTATTCTGCAGTACAATGATGAGAATTCTCTGAGCTGCGCTGTCACGATCGCTTATTATACTGCGCGTAATTATTACACCATTATCCGGGAGTTATCGGCTGGCAAGGGCTTTGCTGATCTGGCTTTTATCCCCTTCCCCTATACGGACAAACCGGCGATGATCGTGGAGCTGAAATGTGATAAGTCCGCGGACGGCGCAATTCAGCAGATCAAAGAGAAACGCTACGATGGCGCGTTGAAAGCTTATGTGGGAAGCCTTCTCCTCGTTGGGATCAACTATGACAAGGCTACAAAGATTCATTCCTGTGTGATAGAAAAGTGGTGAATCTTACGGAGACAGTGCCAGCATTGTCTCCGTATTTTTTTGTGCTTTTATAATCAGAAAAACGTAACCTGTTGCAATGGAAATAAATAAAAAATGTATCGCAAAATTTTTGCAAATTTTATTGTTGCGAACTCTTGACAAAGCCGCAACAACGTATTATAATGAGTTCGTAATAAAGAGTCGAGGTTGCCAGCGATGAGAAGAAAGTGGTTTGAAGATTTTATCCGGGTGAAAGATGCAGATATAGAACTGTTCTCGGGACTTGTGGCGGCAGCCAGGGGTGATCGCAGTGTGACAGAGTTTGCCAGGGCCTGCGGTGTCAGTACATCCACACTGACCCGGATTATTAATCAGCAGACGGCCGGAAGGACATCTGATGAACTGCTCGCGCAGATTGCGTTGAATGCGGATCCGGGCAGCGGTGTGACGATAGTGGAGCTGCTGAACGCGCTGGGGCGCTATGCTGTGGATGGGGCGGCCGACCCGCGGGAGCCCCTGGCACAGATTGCGGCTGAGCATACAGAATTGTTTACGCAGGATGCAGCGACATCGGAAAAAAAGGCGATTAACACGACAGTTCCAGACGAAGCTGCCCAGAAAGAACCAGAGCTTGTTATAGATAGGAACCCAGTGGACTCTTATGCAAGATACCGGCGATTAAACGCCTATGCTTATGCGCTGTCGGGTCTGAACGGCACAACCAGGGCAAGTCGGCAGGCTGTACAGGAATCACTGATGTCCAGAGGCTTTAGCGTAGGGGTGGACAGAGATCTGACAGCGATCAAAGGGATCCGATTTAACTGCAATGCCGATTTTGTCATTACAACAGATGCTCTGGCGGCGGAAGGTGTTAAGCGTTGGGCTTTTATCCGTTTGAAGGAGAAGGGAGATAAGGCGGACTTTGGCATGTCATATTATTTTGGTATGCTGTATCTCCATGATACGGACGAGCTTGCTACCCGCGTCACGTTGTACATGGAGGATTTGATGACATACAAAATGCTCAGGAGCAGATATTACACAGAGCGCATAACCGGGTCATTTTCCTTCATGCTCTTGGATGAGAAAGAACAGAGGATCATCAGTGAATACGTTATGAACAGGAAGAATGACAGGGAACCGGTCCGATTATTTGATGAAGAAGAATGGATGGAAGCACAGACATAAAATAATCAGGGAAAGGAATTATATGACAGAGAAAAACAGAAGATTGTGGAAGGAACAAGTACAGGTGATCAGTCTCAGACAGGTGAGAGCCTTCAGGCTGAAGGGAAAGCCGAAGTGCCCGGCCTGCAGGGCGATACTGACGCATGTCTATGATGAGGCAGCAAGAGGGCACACGAATCAGAAGTGCCTGAGATGCGGCAGAAAGTCATGGGTCAACCTTGAAACCATGGAGTGCAGACTGATTGTTGAGGATGATATGTAGAGGCCGGCTGCTTTGCCGGAGTATGGAAACTGAATATGGCGCTACCGAGCAATGGGACCACCACGCCGTATAGATGCACAGAAATAGGCAGCTATACAGGCCAAAACAGATAGAATGAGTCACTGAATCAGCCGGAGTAATTTCCTTAAGAATGCCAGGAGAGTGAGCATCAATACGATGCAAATCCTGGATTCGGAAGAGATTGCCCCGGCTTTTTGTCGTCTGAAAAACAATTTTAAAAGGAGACCGGCTATGAAAAAAGAGAATATTTTTGCAGGGGTTTATGCAGGCATGAGCGATGAAGAACGCGAATTCTTCAATAAAGTAGTTACCGTCAATGAGGACAGCAAACTCAGTGAGGTGAAGGAGAAGATCAGAAAGACCGGGGAGCAGGACGACATGACGGTCAGGGAACTCCGCTGCTCCGGAATGATTGTTGCAGCGAGGAATGCTTACCAATGCCGGATGGAGATTTATGATAATGGACTTGCAGTTTACCAGAATGCAAGCCGCGAATTGGTACTGCGTATGGAGGATGTCGGGAGGGTGAAGTACGAGGGCGATCCTTGCGTCGGCATTGAGGATAAGACGTACAGTCTCGACGATTATAGCTGGGGCATCGCTTTGATGCTTCGCGGCGAGGAACGGCTTGAGGAGAAACGTTCGGTCTGCCTGAGGCGTGACGAAAAGTGCCCCGAATGAACATAGCCGGGAGCCGATTTCCGTGTTATACTGTCATCATGAAAAAAATAAGCTTTCTTATCATAATCTGTATTATCATATCGGCGTTCGTCGGCTGCACGTCCAGCGAAAACAGTGAAGCGCCGGCAGATGCCGCATACACGGAGGCAGAGGACGAGCCCCCGGAGCAGGTCACACAAAACGACGAAAAACAGTCGGTGGAGGAGGTCACAGAGCCGGCGGAAGAGGAGCCGGCCGAACCTTTGACAATTGAGAAGCAGGCGGCTCAGCTTCTCGCAACGATGACCCTGGAGGAGCAGATTTATCAGATGTTCATCGTCACGCCGGAGCAGATCACGGGTGTGTCCGTTGCGACGCAGGCCGGGAGCGCGACGGAGGAGGCGCTGCAGACATATCCGGTGGGCGGCATTGTCTATTTTGCAGACAATATCGTGACGCGGGAGCAGTGCAGCGAGATGATCGCGAACAGCCAGTCCTATTCGAAGATTGGTCTTTTCATCGCGGTGGACGAGGAGGGCGGAACCGTGGCGCGCATTGGAAATAACAGTGCGATGGGCACGACTTCGTTTCCCAATATGAAGGCGATCGGCGACAGCGGCGATGCGCAGGAAGCCTGGAACGTGGGTTATACGATCGGAACGGAGATCGGAGAGCTGGGCTTCAATCTCGATTTCGCGCCTGTCGCGGACGTCGACTCCAACCCGGACAATCCGGTGATCGGCGACCGCTCTTTCGGCACGGACGCCGCCCTCGTCTCGGAGATGGTCCAGGCAGAAGTACAGGGTTTTCAGGAGAGCGGTGTTCTTAGCACGCTGAAGCATTTCCCGGGGCATGGGGACACTGCCACCGACAGCCATGAGGGCTATACGGAGCTGAACAAGACGCTGGAAGAACTGTATCAGGTGGAGTTTGTGCCGTTTCAGAGCGGTATCGCCGCAGGGGCGGATTTTGTGATGGTCGGCCATATCTCGGTCCCGCAGGTGACGGGCGACGACGTGCCGGCTTCGCTCTCCGGGACGATGATCGATATCCTGAAAAATGACCTGGGATTTGATGGACTTGTGATCACGGATTCCATGCAGATGGAGGCCATCACGGACAGATGGTCTTCCGCCGAGGCCGCCGTCCTGGCAGTGCAGGCGGGCGTCGACGTGATCCTGATGCCGGAAAACCTCGAGGAGGCGGTCGCGGGTATTCAGGAGGCGCTGCAGTCCGGCGCGATCACGGAGGAGCGGATCACACAGAGCGTACAGAAAATTCTGGAGACGAAGATCCGGGCGGGAATTGTATAGTTTTTGTTGACATCACGATCGAAACATGATAGAGTATGCGTATAAAGACACGTCCTTATTAAACAAGAAGACACGTCAAAGAACGGAGAGAAGAACGGATGGCGAAGACTTCAAAAGAGCAGAGCGACGCGATGAGGCGCAGGATTCTGAACGCCGCGGCAGAGAGTTTTCTGGAAAATGGTTTTACCGATACCACGGTTCGGAGCATCACGACGAAGCTTGGAATCAGCATAGGCGCGTTCAACAGCCACTTTCGCACCAAGGAGGACGT
The DNA here is from genome assembly GCA_001941045.1 of Lachnospiraceae bacterium Zagget2. Lineage (GTDB taxonomy): Bacteria > Bacillota > Clostridia > Lachnospirales > Lachnospiraceae > Hominiventricola. Next base: position 13,971 of record MSHD01000049.1, on the reverse strand, counting down.
GCTCTGCGAGCTGATCGTGTTTGTCCTGGAGAGCCAGTTTTCGACTTCCGAGAAGCTGCTTGCGGGGAAGACGGAGGATAAGCTCCTTCTGTACGCGGCGGAGACGGCGCTGCAGCTGCATATCGTGGAGCTGAATGAGAACCTGCGGGACGTATACAGCTCCGCCTACTCCCTGCCAAAGACCTCCGCACTGATCCAGCAGAGGGTGACAGGCAAGATGGAATATATTTTTAAAGAATATCTGCCGGAGCTTCAGACGAAGGATTTTTATATTCTGGAAATTGCGACGGGCGGCATCATGCGGGGCTTTATGACCGTGCCCTGCAATATGTGGTTCACGATGGATCAGAAGGTCGAGGCCTTCCTGAAAAATGCCTTTCGCCTGTATGATATCCCGCCGGAGAAGATACAGGAGGCCGTCGATTTTGTAAAGCAGTTTGATTTTCAGGCAGTCGCGAAGGAGACCATTTCCGGAATCTTTCGTTATCTGGAGGAAAGCTCGAAACAGCAGGGATAGGATTCACACAGCTTTTGCAGGAGGAGAAGGATGAGAAAGAAAGAGAAACAGAGGAACCCCCGCCGCAGCGCGATCATACTTTCGATCATGGCGTTTTTGTGCCTGACTGTTACGACGCCGCTTCAGGGGTGCACGTATAGCAGCGTGACGTATTTTGCCTGTGGAGTACACAGCTCGGAGGATCCCGGCGACTCGGCCAATTCGGATGATCATGAAATGCTGAACTGCGGGAATTATGCGTGTCATGCCGGACACGGCCTTGGCGCCTGCGGAGAGCATTGTATCTGTACGGGCGATCACTCAAAAATGGCCTGCGGCCACTATGGGTGCGAAATAGGGTATTTTATCGATCATACCGCCCAGCTTCCCTGCGGCCATTACGAGTGCACGGCTTCGGGAGATCACAGTCAGCTCGACTGCGGACATTACGCGTGCGAGGAGGGAGATCATGATGAGCAGCTTGCCTGTGGCCACTACGCATGCACGGCTACGGGAAATCACAGCCAGCTCGCCTGCGGACACTATGCCTGCGAGTCAGGATCACATACGAAGATGGGCTGCGGGCACTATGCGTGTGAGTCAGGACTGCATGTGAAGCTGAAATGCGGGCATTATGGGTGTGAGGAAGGGACTCATCTGAAAAGGCTGGCCTGTGGACATTACTCCTGCGCGGACGGCGATCATACGTTGCTGGCCTGCGGACATTATGCGTGCGTAGACGGGGATCACAGTCTGCTGGATTGCGGACATTATGTATGCACTTCAGATGGCATCGATTACAGCCAGCTGGCCTGTGGACATTATGTGTGCAATGGCGGTGATCACAGCCTGCTCGAGTGTGGGCATTACGCCTGCGCAGGCGGCGATCACGATACACTCTCCTGCGGCCACTATTCGTGCAAGGGCGGCGATCACGGGAATCTGGCCTGCGGCCACTATGAGTGCTCGAGCGGCGATCACAGCCTGTTCGCCTGCGGACACTTCGCCTGTACGGACGAAGACGATCACAGCCAGCTTGGCTGCGGACATTATGCCTGCGAAAACTGCAGTTGCGGTCAAAGCAAAACGAGCAACAGTCTCATGGCCTGCGGGCATCTCTCAGACACGGCGGGGGATCATAGTCTGTTGGCCTGCGGAGATCATTATGCGTGTCAGGTGAGTGCAGAAGAACTGGAAGAGGAAATTCACAGTACCCTGTTGGGGTGTGAGGGTGAGCACTATGCCTGCTATGCAATGGACTGCGGGTGTTGTGAGAAGTGTGAACAGGAAATTAAAGAATGGTATGAGAAGGTTGGATAGGAGTATGGAGTTTCGTATGTGAACATCCATATCAAATGTGAGTGTGGAGGCTGGTTCTGTGATGAATATCATGGAGTGGAAGAAGTAGATGGAGAATTCATTGGTTACTGCGATGAAATGTATCAATCTTACTATTTGGTAGATGGAACTGCAGTTGTTGTACAGGCCAACGTATCTGCTGCGGAAGCGGGGTATACCCTTTCTGTAGAGCAGGCAGAATCTGAGGGCGAAAAAGAAGATGATCCATCTGTCCAATCGGTAGTGGAAGTTGCAGTCAGTGTACAGGTCAGTGCATCTGCTGCGGAAGCGGGGTACACCCTTCCTACAGAGCAGGCAGAACCGGAGGTAGAAGAACAGAAAGTGGCCGCTGCCTCCGAAGAGGAAACTCCTCAGGCTGTCGCATTGGTCGAAGCCATCGTCGAGCCGGAGAAAGACCCGTTCGGGGAGCCGGACGAGGATCCGTCAGAAGACCCGGCTGAGGATTCAGCGGATGAACCGGCAGGCGAGTCGAATGGAGACCCGGCTGAGTAGACGGCTGCAAATCCGGCCAAAGGAGCGGACGAGGAGGTAGCTGATGTGTCCGATTATCTTTTCATACGGTGACTTGCGGATCAGCGGATACTGGTTCATGACAGTGCTGGGGCTTCTGGCGGTCTTTATCTACCTGAATGTCGCCAACTCGCAGCTGGAGGAGAACCGCAGACTGCCGCTCTATCATATCATCAGCCTTTTTGCCAACTGTATCATCAGCATTCTTGTGGGCGGTACGCTGATGGGGTTCCTCGTCAATCTTCCTGGAATCATTGAGAACTGGGCTTATTACAGCGCAAATCCCGGCCTGATTCTGGAGGTGGCATTTTCCAGCCTGGTGTTTTACGGCGGCGCGCTCATGCTGATTCTCCTGCAGTGGCTGTACACCAGGCACTATGAGCTGGATGGGCAGACCGTCATTGAACTCTTCGTTCCGGCAACGCCGCTCTTCATGTCCATTGCGCGCATCGGCTGTTTCCTGGGCGGCTGCTGTTACGGCGTCGAGGTCTCCTGGGGCGTCGTGTTCCCGGAAGGTTCGCTGGCTCCGGCGGGCGTCCCGCTCTTTCCGAGCCAGCTGGTGGAAGCCGCCGGGCATCTGCTGCTGTTTTTCCTGCTGCTGGCCGTCAAGGACAGGCTGAAAAAGAAATCCGATTTACTGTTTCTCTATATGGGCGCTTATGCGGCCCTGCGCTTTGTTCTCGAGTTTTTCCGCGGGGATGCGGCCCGCGGCATCTGGTTCGGCCTGTCGACCAGCCAGTGGATCAGCCTCGTACTTCTGCTGGTTGTGGTGATTCACGCACTAAAAAGCAGATCAGTGGTTCGGAAATAATGGATAAAATATTAACCCAAACTTGTTAAAACGGCAATTTTGGGTTAATATTTTATCTATGAATAATTTCGATTTATTAAAATCTCCAGGCGATGTAAATAAAGAAATTGTGATGAGAATGCGTCAGCGGAGGAAGGAGAAGAAATTAACACAGGTGCAGCTAAGCGAGCGTTCAGACGTAAGTCTTGGCACGCTGAAACGCTTTGAGCGAACCGGAGAGATTTCACTGTCGTCACTCATCAAGATAGCCTTCGCATTAGGGTGCGAGGGAGACTTCGACGAATTATTTTCAAAGAAGGGTTATGCGTCGATTCAGGAGGTCATTGATGAACAACGATAAGGTATTAAATGTATAGATGGGAAATCGCAGGGTCGGAACGCTGGCTTTGACGGCAAATCATCGGGCTGCATTTGAAAAAATACTTAAAAGCGCAATGACATATAAAAAACAGACCAGCTCCCAAAGATTTCCCACATAGGAGTAAAGGGTGCGGTGGCTGTAAAATGACACTTCTCCTCGAATCACTTCCGCGGTCCGCAGATTCGATTCTGTCTGGATCCGACCCTTCGCGTCGATAATGGCGGATATTCCGGTATTCGCGCCGCGCACGACAAAGCGGCCGTTTTCCACCGCGCGCAGCACGCTGTGCCCCAGAAGATTGGAGACCGCATAGGAGCTGTCATACCAGGCATCGTTGCTCAGCAGCGCCAGAAGCTCCGCTCTGTCTCTCACCGAGGAGAGGGCAGGTCCCTCAAAGACCGCGTCAAAGCAGACGAGTCCCCCGATCGAACCGAAATCCGTAGAAAAGACAGCGCTGTCCGTTCCGGGTGTGAACGCGGACTGCATCAGGTTGAGCTCCGCCAGCGCGGGAACCAGAAATTCCAGAAAAGCGGAGCGAGGCATATATTCGCCGAAGGCCACCAGTTTGCGTTTGCAGTAGGGCTGATCGCTCACTGTGCCGTCCGGATAGAAGGCGTAGACCGCGTTGTAGTGATCGCTTCCATCGTAATAATAAGCGCCGACCAGAATGACCGCGCCGCAGTCCACGGCAGTTTCCGCTATCTGCTGCGATATCTCCGGGTATCCGTTCAGAACAACGGGAATACAGCTCTCGGTCCAGATGATCAGGTCTGCTTCTTCTTCCGCGGACAGTTCCTTCGTCATGTTCAGATAGTGTTCCAGTGAGAGGAGTTCCCCGTCGTCTCCCCATTTTTCCGAAGTGGACAGATTGCCCTGGACGATCGCCACAGAAATGGTTTCGGCGGGCGTCGGTTCTATGTTCAGAGAAATGATTCCATATAACAAATTTCCCCCAAAAAGCACAGCGGCACACAAGATGCAGACAACCCCACCATGTTTTTCGCGGCTTCGCCTGTTGGATATTGTGTTTTTCAAAGGCGAATTACCTGTAGATTCTTCCTCCACAATCGTGTTTTTAGCGACCGTATCATTTGACAGAAAAGATTGCCGGATCCCCTGTGCCAGCAGAGCGTTGCAAAGAGCGATCAGAAAGCTGACAAAACAGGAACCCAAAAGGGAAGCGCTCTGAATCAGCGGCGTCAGCCGGTACTGGGAGACCGCGAGTCGCCCCCAGGGCATGCCAAGGAAGGTCTGCGAGTCAGCCCATTCGACAAGGATCCAGAGAGCCGCGATCGCCAATGGGGCAAGAAACGCCTGCTGCCTGCGGATGCCCCGCTTTTGCAGCAGCCGCAGGACGCAGGGCAGAAGCGCGTGCGGCTGGCTGTAGAACGCGGACAATCCGAAGAGGGCAAGTAAGACGACCGATAAAGCTTCCACTGGGCTGAGTCCGGCGGAGTCCAGAGGATAAAGCGCACAGAAAAAGGTGAAGAGCGGGAGATAGAAGCTCAGGCCAAACAGAAAGCCTGTCCGGAACAGAGGCTGTTTTCCGCTCTCCGGGTTGCTGATCTGATACAGGGTCAGATAATAAGGGATCAGGGATACCCAGGCGAGCAGACCAAAGCGGGGATAGATAATGGCGGCGGCTGTGAGCACGCCGGAAGCCATGACCCAGAGAGCGCCGGGCCGTTTTATTCTTTCCAGAAAATGGCGAATGTGATCTGAAAACATGGAAATACCTGTCCTTTCTTATAACTTTTGAAAAGCTATGTCGGCGTTTCGCGATAAAGATCCTCCAGAGTGAACAGCACGACGTCATTACCCGGAAGGGCTTTAAACCAGTCCGTATACCCGCTCAGGGAGAAAAACAGGTATCGGATGATTCGGTATTTACCATGAATGACTGCCGAACGCCGGATCAGCGTATCGTAAACATCCTTGTCAACTTTTTCCCTTTTAAATTTACATTCTCCTAAAACAACAGTCTTATCAATATCTGAGATTCCCACAACATCAATATCTGCAGATTGCTGATATTTTCCGGAAGCAGAATCGAGGGTTTCGACTCCCCACCAGGTTCCGACATTTGTCAGAAAATTACCGAATGCTCCCTGGATTCCCTGTTCCAATGTGTAGTATCGGCACATATCCTCGAAAACGTTGCCCATGTAGGTGTGCAGCTGATTCTGAACGATTTTGTCATAATAGCGATCCCCCTGCCCCATTTCAATAACGCTGACCGCTTTTGGAATGAACCGGTACCAGAACTGAAACATATGATCCTTCAGAATATACCGCGTTTTCTTTTTGTTTTTTTCCTCCGTGATGCACTTCTTTTTCAGGACAAGACCAATATGGATCAGTTTGTCAAGCGAATACAGAATCGTAGAAAGATTTTCGCCGGTTTTCTGCGCAATCTGGTTGACGGTATTGATGCCGGAAGCAATCTGTTCGAGGATATTGTTGACAAGCGCTACTTCTGAAAACTCCTGCATCAGAAGATTTCGTGTTTCGTCATAGAGGTATCCGTCCCTCTGAAAAAAAAGCCGTTTGATATTATCGTGAATGTCTGTTTCCGGATCCATCAGGGCAAGATATTTGGCGACGCCTCCTGTGACGCCATAGCAGAGGGCCTTGTCCTCGAAAGAATAGCCGGGGACAAAAAGCGCGGCGGTTTTATAGTCAAAGGCTTCCAGTCTGATCTGCGAGCTTCTTCTGCCGAACAGCGGACTTTTTTCACTCAGAACCTTGTTTTCCATAAAGCTGAGCGCAGAGCCGCAGAGAATGATCATCAGATTTTTATCCTGCCATTCTGTGTCGATATATTTTTGCAGGATTGACAGAAATGCTTCGTTTTTCTCGGCCCAATATGGCAGCTCGTCAATCACGAGAATTACTTTTTCAGAGCCAAGCTTACCCGTCATATAATCGAAGACAGACTCCAGGGAAGGGAAGGAGATGTCGCTTAAGGATGGGTCAAAAAAGAACAGAACCTGCTGTGCGAATAGTTCCAGATTGCGTGCTGCACCTACTTTGGTCGCGGTGTAAAAGATGGTTTTTTTGTCCCTGGTGAATTCTGTTATCAGCGTGGATTTGCCAATTCTTCTTCTGCCGTAGATTACAGACATTCCGAAACCGGCGTGGTCATACAGTTCCTGCAGACTGGCAAGTTCTTTTTCCCTTCCTATAAACATTTCAGCATCCCAAAAGCATCCTTATTCAGCTCGATTTTATTCAAATCAATTTGATTCAAATTCAACTGAATTAAGCATAACAGAAATGATCGAGAATAGCAATATACTATTTGAGAATGTTTCTTTTCTTAAGTCCCCGCCGCGAGGCCAGCGCCGCATAGAGCGCCGCCACGCCCTCCGAGATCCAGAAGGCATACCACGCGTGCGAGATGCCGAAGAGCTTTGAGAAGAGCCAGAGCATCGGGACGAGCAGAATGAGCTGGCGGATCGCGGTGCCGAGCATGTTGATCACGCCGTCGCCGAGACCGGACATGCTGTAGCCGAGAATGGTCGTCACCGCGGTCAGTGCGAAGGTAATGGAGATAATCCGCAGCGCGGGGACGCCGATCGCGAGCATGTCCTCCCCGGCGGAGAAGAGCTGCAGAAGCTGCCCCGGGAAAATACAGAAGAGGGCGGTGCCGAGCAGCATCACGACAATGGCTGCGGGCAGCATCACGCGCAGCATTTCCAGAATCCGCTTCTCATTCTTTGCGCCGTAGTTGAAACCGACGATGGGAATCGCGGCCTGACCGAGTCCCTGCAGGGGCATGATCAGGAAGTTCTGCAGCTTGTAGTAGACGCCGAAAAACGCGACCGCCGTCGCGGAGAAGGGCATCAGGATGCTGTTGACGGCGGAGATCATGATCGAGCCCATCGCCTGCATCACAATTGTCGGCAGGCCTACCTGGTAGATGGCGAGCAGCCGTTTCCCGGAAAAATGGAAACCGTGAAATACGAATTTTACCTCGGGATTCCGGAACGCGTTCAGAAGGAGCGCCACTGCGGCTCCGAGCCACTGGCCGACGACGGTCGCGATCGCCGCGCCGCGGATGCCGAGCGCCGGAAAGCCAATGAGGCCGAAGATCAGGATCGGGTCAAGAATGATGTTTGTCACCGCGCCTACGACGAGGGAAACCATGCTGAGCATTGTATTACCGGTGGCCTGCAGCAGGCGCTGCGCGAGCGTCTCTACGAAGATTCCGGCGCAGAACAGCATGCAGATTGTGAGGTACTGGCTGCAGAGCAGGGCAGTCTCCGCGTCCGAAGTGAAGGCCGAGGCGAAGGGTGTGGCGGCAAACGCGCCGATCAGCATGAAGACGACGGTGCTGGCGAGGGCCAGGCAAAGCCCGGTCGTGGCGATCTGCCCGGCCTCTTCATAATTTTTGGCGCCGATATTGCGCGAGAGCAGCGCGTTCAGTCCCACGCTGGTGCCGACAGAAAATGCGATCATCAGAAGCTGCATCGGGTAGGCGAGCGAGGTGGCGGTCAGCGCTTTCTCGCTGATTCGTGCCACGTAGATGCCGTCCACGATGTTGTAGAGAGACTGCACGAGCAGCGAGAACATCAGCGGCAGCGACATGTTCAGCACGAGCTTTCCCATCGGCATGGTTGCCATCTTATTTGTCTTTTCCATAATTTTACTCCTTATAAAAACGAAACGTGCAAGCCTTAAGTCGGTTTGCACGTTTTTCGCTAACGGTCGCGTCCTTTTTCGCATTTTAGCATCGCATGCCGGAAAAAGTCAAGGGCTTTCAAAATTTGCCGTCCATACCTTGCGTGGCAAAGCCCTGAGGATGTATAATCAGGAAAGAAAAGTCCCGGAAAGGAGCCGCGCATGGCAAATCTGACGATTGATGAGATTCTGAAGCAGGTGGAGAGCCTGTGCCGCAAGCACGAGGTAGAGCATCTCTATCTTTTCGGCTCGCGCGCGAACGGCACGGCGACTGAGACCAGCGATATCGACATTATTATAAAGGGCGGCGTCAGGATTTTCGACCTGAGGGAAGAGATCGACAGGATCCCGACGCTGAAGAAAATTGACATTTTTGAGTATGATAAATGCAGAAATGAATATCTGAAGGAGGACATGAATCGCTATGGACGCAAAATTTATTAACCGATACAACAGCTACTGCAGCAGTCTTTCCGCGCTGGAAAAAGCGCTTGCAAGGGATCCTGCGGACGAGTTCGTGCTGAGCGGCACAGTTCAGAAATTCAGTCTGACCTTCGACATCGCCTGGAAGGTGATGAAGGATATTATCGTGAAATATCACAAAATCCAGAACTTTGCCACCGGTTCCCCGCGCGAGACGCTGCGGACTGCCTGCAGCGTACAGCTGATTTCGGACGACGCGTGGATGAACATGCTGGACATGCGTAATGAACTCACCCATGACTATGACGGCAGCATGGCGCGGGATTGTTTTGATACGATTGTCCACGATTTTATTCCCCTGTTTCAGCAGTTCCGGGAGAAGGCCGGGGAGTTTACGGAGCTGGGGTAAATCGAAGCTTTACCCCAGCAGCTCTTTCATTTTACACAGCCGACGTATCACCTCGGAGAGAGTCTCCTCCTCCCGCGCGAAGTGGAAGCGGATGTAGCGGTTGATCGGCTCGCGGAAGAAGCTCGAGCCCGGCACGGCCGCCACGCCGACGTTCCGGATCATCCACTCGCAGAACTGCAGATCCGTCCAGCCCGCGAACTGCGGAAGATCAAGAAATTCCTGTATATCCACCATCACAAAATAGGTACCCTGCGGGACATTGTGCGTGAGGCCCGCCTCATCGAGTCCTTTCAGGAAGAAGTCGCGCTTCTTCGTGTAGAGCTCGCGCAGCTCCTCATAGTAGCTCTCGTCGAAGCGCAGTCCGACCGCGGCGGCCTCCTGCAGCGGGGCAGCCGCGCCCACAGTCAGGAAGTCGTGTACCTTCTTCGCAGCCTCGACGACATCCGCGGGCCCGATCAGGTAGCCGAGCCGCCAGCCCGTGATGGAGAAGGTCTTCGACAGGGAGTTGCAGGTGATCGTGTGCTCGTACATTCCCGGAAGCGAGGCCATGCAGATGTGGACGTTCGGCTCGTAGACCATGTGCTCGTAGACCTCGTCCGTGACGACGAAGGCGTCGTATTTCAGCGCGAGCTCCCCGATGGTGACAAGCTCCTCCCTCGTAAATACCTTTCCGCAGGGGTTGGAGGGATTGCAGAGGATGATGGCCTTCGCGCCCTGCCGGAAGCCGTCCTCGATCAGGGCGGGGTCAAACTGATATTCCGGCGGTACGAGCGGGACATAGATCGGCTCCGCGCCGGAGAGGATCGCGTCCGCCCCGTAATTTTCATAGAAAGGCGAAAAGACGAGAACCTTGTCGCCGGGATTACAGATGGTCATCATCGCGCACATCATGGCCTCGGTAGCGCCGCAGGTGACGACGATCTCCGTCTCCGGGTCGATCGTGCGCCCGATCGCTTTTGCCTGCTTTTCAGCGAGGGCCTGCCGGAAATTTCTGGCGCCGAAGGTGATGGAGTACTGGTGCGGCCCTTCATAGGCGGCTTTCGCGAGCGCGTCCATAAGCGCTTTCGGCGGGTCAAAGTCCGGGAAGCCCTGTGAGAGATTGATGGCTCCGTACTGGTCGCTGATGCGGGTCATCCGGCGGATGACCGAGTCGGTAAAGGTTCCTACGCGTCTGCTTAGTTGTGGCATGTTTGTCTCCTCTTTTCTATGTAAATCCTTGTAAAGTAATTTTCTTACCTAATTATACTTAAAATCCCCAAAAAAGCAAAACTTTTTGTCTTGACATATGTAGATATTCGATATAATATATAGAATATCTATATAAGATAAGGGGAAAGAATGGTTAACTCCGCCCTGGATGTAAGGCGGATGAACCCTGAATATTTTGTAGAAGGAGGACGAAAAACATGGCAATCGACAGGACCCTGCTCTCCGGCAGCATGGGGATGATGATTCTGCAGCTGCTCTCAGAGAAGGACATGTACGGCTACGAGATGATCGAGGCGCTGCGCAGCCGCTCACAGAATGTATTCGAGCTGAAGGCGGGGACGCTCTATCCGTTGCTGCACGGGCTGGAGGAGAAGTATTTCCTCATATCCTACGAGCGCGAGGTGCAGGGAAAGACCCGGAAATACTATCAGATCACGAAAGAGGGCAGAAAGCAGCTGCAGCGGAAGAAGGAAGAGTGGGAGACTTATTCGCAGGCGGTCTCAGGCGTGCTGGCGATGGAGGTGTGACGATGCGGATGGAGGAATATCTTGATACGGTCACGGAGCAGATCCGCTGCGCAAGGGCGCGCGATTTTGTGCGTGAGGAGATGGAGGCGCACATCCGTGACCAGGCGGAAGCCTACGAGGCGGAGGGGCTGTTCCCGGAGGAGGCCCTTGAGAGGGCAGTGCGCGAGATGGGCGACCCGGTGGAGGCAGGCGTCGCGCTGGACGGCGTTCACCGGCCGCGGACGGACTGGCATTCACTCGGAATTGTCGGGATCCTGAGTCTGCTCAGCATCGCAGCGCAGTTATTACTGTCGCAGGAATATTCCCTCGGCAATTCGCTCGCCCTGCGACATATCCTTTTCACGGTGACGGGCTTTGCGCTGATGCTGCTGATCTACCGGCTCGACTACAGTGTCCTTGCGAAATACGGCAGACAGGCGGCGGGAGGCGTACTTATTCTGATGGTGCTTGCCATTCCCACGGGGATTCGGATGAACGGGAGCGTGATCGGCCTTTCAGTAGCGTTCCTCTATATTCCGCTGAGCGTCCTCACGGTGCTCTACGTGCCGCTTTTCAGCGCGGTGCTGTACAGCTATCGTGGGCAGGGATACCGTTGTTTATGGAAAATCCTTCTGTGGATGGCGGTTCCGGTTCTGCTGATGCTGCGGCTTACGTATTTCAGCCGGGCGGCGCTCTTCGGACTGATGCTCGCGGCGGTGCTGGCCTTTGCGATCGGGAAGGGCTGGTACGCGGTGGCGAAAAGGAAGGTGTTGGTTTTTCTCAGCGGCGTCGCGGTGCTGCTGCCCGCCGCGGGGATACTCTTCCTGGGGGTAAGCAGCAGGCTGACTTCTTACCAGTTCGCGCGTCTCGCGGCCTTTGTCTCCGGCTCATCGGAGACGGCTTATACGGAGCAGATCGCCAGGCAGTTTCTGACGGAGAGCAGCCTCATCGGTATGCAAAGCGGCGGGGAACTTTATAATACGCTGCCCGGCGCGAACAGCGAGTATATCCTGGTCAGCATCGCCTGGACCTGCGGCCTTGCGATTGCTGCGTCGGTCGTGCTCTTTCTGCTCTCATTGATCGGCCGCGTGTTCCGCACCGCGCTGCGGCAGAGGAACCAGCTCGGCATGATCTTAGGACTCAGCTGCGGCGTCGTCTTTCTCTTCGAGACGCTGCTGACGCTGGCCATGACACTGGGGCTCTCCCCGGTGATGAGCACGGTGCTGCCCTTCTTTTCGCAGGGCGGCAGCAATGTGGTCTGCTCCTATATTCTGCTCGGGCTGGTTCTCAGCGTGTACCGCTACAAGGACATTTTGCCGGGGCAGCGGATGGAGACCGGACGAGATCAGTCTGCGACTCCGGACATGATATTTCAGAAATCTTAAGATTTTGCAGCTGAAATCTGTGCTACAATGGCTTCGCTGGCATCGTCTCATATGGGCGACGCCGGTGAAGTTTTGCTTTTGAGGAGGAACCATGATTCATAAATACGGAAAGATATTTACAGGGTTTGTACTGGCCGGTGTACTGCTCACGGGTTGTGCGGGAGCGGACAACGAGGCACTTCCCGGGGAAGAAGCTACAGAGGTAGAAAACACAGAGGCAGAAGCAGAAGAATCCTCCGCGGAGGAAGACGCGCAGGAGCAGTCGGCGGAATCTTCTTCTGGAAACGTGGCGCCTCGGGTAGAGATCGAGACGAGCTGTCGGGACTGGTACGACGAGGACGGCATACGCTGGCTTATGCACGCGGAAACTGTCAGTATTTCTGTCAGCGGGAAAAGTTATGAGGCTCTCAGCGAGGCCGTAGCCAGATGGAATGAGGAGCAGACGGAGGAGTTCTGGGAGAGCTGCGGGGAGTTTTCCGGCTATGCTGCGGAGGATGCCGCGTATACAGAGTGGGATGCGGACAGTTATTATTATGACGCGTGGCGGGAGGCGGAGCTCTGCCGCGTGGACGGGAGCGCCTTGAGCCTCACGATTCTGAGTTATGCTTACACCGGTGGCGCGCACGGAAATTCCGGCTATACCGGCGTGACTTTCGACGCGCAGAGTGGAGAAATCCTGACGCTCTCCGACATTCTGACGGACGAGGATGGCTTTCGGGTCGCGGCGCAGCGGTGGATCGTGGAGAAGCTCGCGGCAGACCATGGGGACGAGCTCTTCGAGGATTATGAGGAGACGGTTGCGGCTATGTGGGAGCCGGAGCCGGACTGGTATCTGGACGCGGAGGGCATCACCTTTGTGTTTGATCCTTATGAGGTGGGCCCTTATGCGATGGGTGCGGCCTTTGTGAGCTGCCCCTATGCGGAATTTGCTGCCTATATGAAGGCAGACTATGTGGGAATGAACGGAACGGGAGCGGGCAGATTTTCCGTGAACACGGACGTGGAGACGGAAGCGGGGACGCTTCGCATCGACATGCCTGTAGATGAGGACTATGGAATGGCGCCGGTATCTCTGAGTCTGAACGGGGAATCGCTGGAGGCGGGCGAATTCGGCAGCTTCGGCGACGCGTATCTGCTTCGCCTGTCCGACGGTCGCAGCTTTGTGCTGTTTGACGCCGACTATGCGTCGGACGATTATGTCTGTTTCCTCTGCGAGATCACGGACGGCAGCCCCGTGCTGCGCAGTCGCCTTGAGGATGTGAGCCTGCAGGGCGGGACGGCCGGAACGGAGGTCCTGACACTGCGCGTCCATCTGGATGTGCTGGGAACCTACTATGCTTACATGGATTATGTGATCGGGGAGAGCGGAGAACTCATGCAGACGGAGGATGTCTTTGAGATCCGTTCCGACAGTTACGCCTGGCGTGTGCTGACTGTGGCGAGGGAGCTGCCGGTCACGGTGGACGGGCAGGCGGGCGTACTGCCGGTGGGAACGCGCATCCGCATCACCGGTTCCGATAATGCCGGGACGGCTTATTACCGCGACGAGGACAGCGGTGAGAAGGGGACGATCTCCTACGTGCGCGGCGACGGGGAGGATGCATGGGAGCTCTACATCAACGGCGTGTCAGAGTATGAGTACTTTGAGATGCTCCCCTACGCAGGTTGAGATCCCGCTCGTTTCCAAATAGAAGATATAAGTTGAGAAAGCCCGACGGAAATATCCCGCCGGGCTTTTGCGAACAGACAGTCTGCATAGTGAGTGCGCAGGCAGCAGACCCTGTGTGGGGTTGCTGCCTGCGCACTCACTTTCCACAAC
>MSHD01000048.1 GCA_001941045.1 Lachnospiraceae bacterium Zagget2 | reverse complement strand
TTAAATTAAATAAATATATATTAATACCCCAGGGGGGAGGTAAAAATTCTAAAAGACCGTTTCTCAGGAAACCGCCCGCCCTCTCATTTAGAGATTTAATTCCGATTTAACAAAATGGTTAATTTTCTGTTAAGTGGCGTAACAGGAATTAACAAAACAATTTGGCTACTTTCCCACATCGAGCAACTGGCCGAACTTCGAAGATGCTCAGAAGAATCCCGAAGATGCCGAACAAAAAAGCTTGAGCACCTTCGGGAAATTTGAGCACCTTCGGGAGGATATTGACTAAATTGTGTCAGAAGTACAGAATCGTAGACGGTGCTCAACACACCAAGCTAGTAGCGGACACCCGCACCCGTCAGACAAGCGGTTTTTTTGTGCCTATCGGTTCCAATGGCCGGGTGGCGCGATTGCTGAAAAACAGCCTTTAGGGGTTAAGGCGTCGGGCCGACTACTAGCGGTGTTGAAGCACCTGGCCGCCCACTCAACATGGGCTACATCAACGTACTAGCTAGTAGGAGGCCAGTCATGGCTGAAATCAATACGACCGCGGACCGCTCCGCAAACATTCAAAAACTTCAAAACACCATTATCGACTTGGACGCGCTTGCCTATAGCGGATTTTCCCGCATAGCTGCCCTATCCAGAATCACCCTTGCGGCAATGGAAACATCTCTTCCGTATAGGTTCCCAGAGAACATCGTGGCCGTGCTTAAAACCATTCAGGAGTTGGCGGAGATCACTTCAGACGGAATAAATTATAACGCTGAAGAAACAGGATGTACTTACAGGGATGACTGTGCTCAAAAAAGGAGTAAAGCCTATCAGGAAGCCCTAAGGGAAATGAAAAAATACATTCGCCCCCCTTACCTTAGAATAAGCGCGGAGCAACAGGGATCCATTATTACGGCCATAAACAAAAGGATTGATAGTCTCCCTCAGGAAAGACGTTCAAAGGGCATGACGGCCTGCTATGGAGCCTTGAAATCAAAGTTTCATTGTGATGGTTACAAGGAACTTCCCCGCGATTGTTATGATGATGCAGTGAAGTTCATTGAGACCATGGATCTTTGAATAAGAAGCCCCTAGAGACACCTTCGTAACAGGGGGCATATTTGGGGGCATATAATCACATTCAAGAACATAAACCAAGCAATAACAATGGATTTAGGCTATTGTTCGATCCCAGCACCGCCCACCAGAACGCAATTCCATATCATTGATAGCATTGCGTACAGTTTCACTTAAACGTATCTTTCATAGGGCACTTTTCGAGGCAGTCCATTCTTGGCCTGCTCCCCGCGACCAAGCGTCGGGACGAGGCAGCAGAAAAGGACGGTCAACCCAATAGTGCCCACCGCCTCGTCGGTGCAGTATGCGTCGTATTCGAACGGACGCAGCCGATAACCCCGCCTTTTCCGCTCCGCATCATCGCTGTCGCTTTCATCCGCGCCCTTCTCTGTGTGTTCGATTTTGTTCACATCCAGCCGCCCGTTGCCATGGCCCGCCCGCGCCAGCAATTCATCGCCTACCGCGATGCAGCGCGCCGGCTCCCGCTTGTACTGCTCCAGCACCCCGTGCCAACCCTGCGGCGTCTTCCGCATATGCCGCACCTCGGCTTCCAGATGCCAGTCATACCAACTCAGGATTAATTGACCGATCGCAACCAGCATTGGCGAATCCAGCGGCAGCGCGCCCGCGTCTTTCCCTTCTCGTGGATATTCCGGCTTCCGTCCGAACGGCGTCTCGGCCCCCTGAACGCCGCGCCGTCCGAATAGCGCGGCGGAGACATGCCCCCGGGTACAGCCTTGAACATTTGCCCCGGGCCAACAACACGCCGCACTCGCTCAAGCGCGACCGGGACGCTCAAGCGGGCGGCGGAAAGGAAAGACCGGGATCGCGGTAATCGTGAACCGTGGCAGCCGCTTGCACGGCATCTCTT
>MSHD01000047.1 GCA_001941045.1 Lachnospiraceae bacterium Zagget2 | reverse complement strand
AACGAGGTAGCTTTTGACACTACCTGCTGTACTGGAAGGGTTAATATATGAGTATCGCAGTCAGAAAATATACGGAGGCTGATGTTCCCGCCATGAACACGATCTGGAATGAGGTTATTGAGGACGGGGTCGCGTTCCCACAGGAAGAATTCCTGAACGACGAGACTGGTCGCGCGTTTTTCGCCGGGCAGACTTACTGCGGCGTTGCAGAGGATACCGATACCGGTACAATCTACGGACTCTATATCCTGCACCCGAACAATATCGGCCGCTGCGGTCACATCTGCAATGCGAGCTATGCGGTGCGTAGAGACAGCCGCGGTTTGCATATCGGCGAACAGCTGGTATCGGACTGCCTTGCGCAGGCGAAGCGCTGCGGTTACCGTGTGCTGCAATTCAATGCGGTCGTTGCCACAAATATGCATGCGCGGCATCTCTACGAGCGTCTCGGTTTCACGCAGCTCGGCGTGATTCCGGGAGGGTTTCGTATGAAAGACGGACATTATGAGGATATCTGCCCGTATTATCATGTTCTTTAGCAATAATCAGAGATATTCTGATGGTTTGTCGAGGACTGCTGACAATGGAAAGAGAAGAATGATAGTAGAAACAGGTGAGTAATATGACACTGTTGGAAACACTGCGGCATGAAAAGAAAGGAAAGATAAAAGGCGGTATTTATCATCGGCTTCAGGTCGAGATGACCTACAACTCCAACCATATGGAGGGCAGCCGCCTGACGCAGGAACAGACGCAGTATATCTACGAGACAAACACGGTGGGCGTAGAGGGAGAGGCGCTGAATGTGGACGATATCGTGGAGACGGTCAATCATTTTCGCTGTATTGATCTGGTGATCGAAGAAGCGGAACACCCACTGAGCGAAGAATTGATCAAGGCACTTCACCGAATCTTGAAAACAGGTACCAGCGATTCCCGCAAGGACTGGTTTGCTGTCGGAGAATATAAAAAGCTGGCAAACGAGGTTGGAATGATGGAGACAACCGCGCCGGAGGATGTGCCGCGGTGCATGAAGGAATTGCTGAGTCTCTATGTAGACAATGAAAAGAAAACTCTGGAACAGTTGCTGGAATTCCACTATTCTTTCGAGCGGATTCATCCTTTTCAGGACGGAAACGGGCGTGTGGGACGACTGATTCTTCTGAAAGAGTGTCTGCGTAATGATATCGTTCCTTTTATCATTACGGATGATTTGAAATATTATTATTATCGCGGACTTCATGAATGGAAGTCAGAGAGAGGGTATTTGCGGGACACCTGCCTGACTGCGCAGAATCGGTTAAAAAAATATCTGGATTATTTTGGAGTAAAGTATAGAAACGTAAAATGAATGCGATTTAATGAGGAAACAGAATATGATTTTATATCACGCCAGCAAGGCGGAAGTCCCCTGGCCTGAGGTTCGTAAAATTTCGATATCCGACGCACCAGATCAGTTTTCATACGTTAAATGCACTGAACTGTCTGGTGTTTCTGGGAAGCGAGGTCATCTATGACAGATAAAGAAAAAAATGATTACTTTTATGTCTGTTCATTGATTGAATTTACGGCGCGAAAAACAAATAACAAGAGGGGCATTGTGGTAGATGCTCTGGGACTTGATGGCGTCAGGAAACAGCTCAAAGATGCGGAAGTCAATCACTGTCTTTCTTTTGAACAAGTCTCAGATGAATTGATCGGGCAGTACGTTGTGACAGATGGAAATTTCGATACAGTCACGAATTGCAAATACCGTATCCCCGGGTTTATGGATATCGGATTTTTCTACGGGAGTATATTATGAGAACCTGAGCTGTCTGGAAGAGTCTTTTAAGGCTGGATATTTATTGGAGTAAGGAGAGGAATAAAGGATGGAAGACTTACAAAAGATTATCTCGGAAATCGTCCCGATCGACCGGGACATCATGGAGGAAACCTGGAAGTGCTGGGATTCGCTTGCGAAGCCGCTGCGGGGCTTAGGCTGGCTTGAGGAGGCGCTCGTGCAGATCGCCGGCATCATGGGGACGACTACGCCGCATCCGGATAAGCGGGCTACCGTCATCATGGGCGCGGACAACGGCGTCGTCGCGGAGGGCGTGACGCAGACTGACAGTTCGGTGACGATCCAGGTGCTGGAGAATATGGGCGACGGTATGTCCACGGCCTGTATTATGGGAAAGCTGGCCGGTTGCGACTCCGTGCCGATCAATATCGGGTCTCTGACTGATGCGAAGCATCCGAAGATTCAGAACCGTGTCGTGCGCTATGGCACCGGAAATATCGCGACAGGACCGGCCATGACGCGCGAGGAGTGTGTGCGGGCGATCATGACCGGCGTCGACGTCGTGCGGGAGCTGAAAAAGGATGGCTATCAGCTCATTGTCACCGGCGAAATGGGCATTGGAAATACGACGACCAGCGCGGCCTGTGCGGCGGTACTCTTTGAGAAGGATCCTGAGGAGGTCACCGGGCGCGGAGCGGGACTTTCCACAGAAGGCCTGAAGCGCAAGGTGGACGCGATCCGCCGTGCGATCGCAGTCAATCAGCCGGATAAGACGGATGCGATCGACGTGATTTCGAAGGTCGGCGGACTCGACATCGCCGGGCTTGTCGGCTGTTATCTCGGCGCGGCGCACGAGCATATGCCGGTTCTGATCGACGGCTTCATTTCGGCGGTTTCTGCTTATCTGGCGGGGATGCTCTGTGAAACGGCGAAAGAGTACATGATCGCGACGCATGATTCGACGGAACCGGCAGCGCATATGATTCTGGAACAGCTCGGGATGAAAGCCCCGCTGCAGGCCGGCATGCATCTTGGCGAGGGGACAGGCGCAATCATGGGGCTGGCACTGATTGATCAGGCCATGAACGTCTATTATCACATGGTGACCTGGGACGGAGCGAAGGTAGAGGCCTACGAGCATCTGAAATAGTCATCGCAGGAGCACTCGATGGAAGAATTTGTCTATAAAAATCATAAAAAGCTGCGCTTCGGCTACACGACCGGCTCCTGCGCGGCAGCGGCGGCGAAGGCTGCTGCCACCATGCTCCTGAGCGGGCGTGAGGTCTCGTATGTCGAGCTGATGACGCCGAAGGGCGTGGCGCTTCATCTGGAGGTGCTGGATATCCGGTGGGAACGCGACTCTGTGAGCTGCGCGATCCGGAAGGACGGCGGCGACGACCCGGATGTGACGAACGGGATTCTCGTTTATGCAAAGGTGAACAGATGCAGCAGCGTTCCCGGTGATGACAGCCGCATCCACATCGACGGCGGAGCCGGCGTAGGACGCGTCACGAAGCCGGGTCTGGAACAGCCGGTCGGCGCGGCGGCGATCAACCGGGTGCCGCGGCAGATGATCCGCGAGAATCTGGAAGCAGTGTGTGCAAAGTATGCTTATAACAGCGGCCTCGACGTGCTTATCACGATTCCGGCAGGAGAGGAACTCGCGGCGAAGACCTTCAATCCCAGACTTGGCATTGTGGGTGGAATTTCCGTGCTCGGCACGAGCGGGATTGTCGAGCCGATGAGTGAGCAGGCACTGATTGAGACGATCCGCGTGGAGATGCGTCAGAAGCTGGCGAACGGCATGAAATACCTGCTGGTAGTTCCGGGCAACTACGGCATCGATTTTCTCTCGCAGTACGGACACGGTCTTGATCTTGATGATGCGGTAAAATGCAGCAATTTTGTCGGAGAAGCACTCGACGCTGCCGTAGAATTCGGTGCGAAAGGTGTGCTGCTGGTCGGACACATCGGAAAGTTTGTCAAGCTGGCAGGCGGCATTATGAATACGCACTCGCATAATGCGGATGCGCGCATGGAACTTCTGACTGTACATGCCGCGCTTCTTGGCGCGCCGGTGGAACTGCTGCAGAAGATGATGGATTGCGTGACGACTGACGACGCGCTGAAATATCTTGACGAGGCACACATGGTCGAGCCGGTTATGGAGCGTCTGATGGAACGCATGGAGTTCTATGTGAATCAGCGGGCAATGAACGAACTGGAACTCGGCGTCATCACCTTTTCAAATGTTTATGGCGTCCTCGGGCAGACGGCGAAGGTTCCGGAGCTCGTGGAGAAGATTGCGGAGCAAAGAATAAAATGAGGGCTGCGATTATCAGTTTTACAGAACATGGTGCCAGTTTGGCGCGCAAACTCGCCGCCGGCTTAAAAGAGCAGCAGATTATCTGTGGATTATGGCTGAAAAAAAGGAACGCTTCCGCGTCGGATTTTCCTGATATTCAGGTCCTTGACGGCTCCCTCTCCGCCTGGACGGAAGCGCAGTTTTCGAAAAATGACGTGCTGATCTTCATCGGTGCGACGGGGATCTCAGTGCGTAGCATCGCGCCGTATGTCAGGAGTAAAAAGACGGACCCGGCGGTACTCGTCATGGATGAGCAGGGACGGCATGTGATCTCTCTTTTGTCCGGTCATATCGGCGGGGCAAATGCGCTGACGCTGCTCGCGGCGAAGATCACGGGCGCGGAGCCGGTCATTACGACAGCGACTGATCTGAATGGAAAATTTGCAGTCGACGCCTTTGCGGCGCGGCGTGCTCTTCACATGGATTCCATGCCGCTTGCCAAGGAAATAGCCGCCGCGCTGGTGGAAGGCAGGCGCGTGGGGATGCGCAGCGCATTTCCGGTTTTCGGATCGGTGCCAGACGAGCTTGATCAGGATGGAATACAGGAGATTGGTTTTTCCGTTACGGTCCGGGAAGACGCACCGTTTGAAAAAACACTGCATCTCGTGCCGCGCGCGGTCGTGCTCGGCATAGGCTGCAAAAAAGGGACAGAAGAGGAGGCCATTCGCTCGCTCGTCTGCGAGACGCTTTCCCGATATGCGATTTTTCCGGAAAGTATTGCGAAAATCGCCTCCATTGACCTGAAAAAGGAAGAACAGGGACTATGCAGTTTTGCGGAAAGCATCGGAGTTCCTTTTGAGACCTATACGGCTGAGAAACTCGAAAACGTACTGTCAGATGAAGAATTTTCGGAATCTGACTTTGTGAAATCCGTGACGGGTGTGGGAAACGTATGTGAGCGCGCAGCTCTGAAGGCCAGCGGCGCACGCCGCCTGCTGATCCCGAAGACGGCAAAGCAGGGCGTTACAGTTGCGGCGGCCATAATGGATTATACGGTATGCATGGAGGATTAGGGATATGAAACCTGTGATCATTTTTGCGGGAACCATCGAAGGACGGACGCTTTCAGAATTTCTCTCCGGAAAGAGAATCGCCGTGACGGCCTGCGTTGCGACGGACTATGGAGAGACGCTGCTCACAGAAAATGAATATCTTCACGTACATGCCGGCCGCATGGATGAGTGGGCGATGGCAGCATTTCTCCGTGAAAAAGAGGCGGAACTCGTCGTGGACGCCACACATCCCTACGCAGTGGAAGTGTCCCGGAATGTCGCGGCGGCCTGTCGGGAAGCAGGAGCGGAATACATCCGCCTGATTCGCGATCAGGATGCATGGGATGCAGAAGGCGCGGTGATAACAGCTTCCGTGGATGAGGCCGTGGAATATTTAAAAGATAAGGAAGGAAATATCCTTGCGACAACAGGAAGCAAGGAACTCCACAAATATACGGCGATCCCGGACTATGAGAAACGGGTCTTCGCGCGGGTGCTTTCCACCGGGCAGGTGGCAGCCGCCTGTGAAAAGCTTGGATTCGTCGGAAAGAATCTGATCTGCATGCAGGGACCTTTCAGTGAGGAGCTGAACACGGCGCTGCTACGGCAGTTTGACTGCAAGTATCTCGTCACGAAGGAGACCGGAAAGGCAGGGGGCTTCGGCGAAAAGGTGCGCGCCGCGAGAAAGGCCGGGGCTCAGCTGGTACTGGTTGGAAGGCCGCAGGAACAGGAGGGTTATTCCATTAAAGAAGTTCTTCGGCTGCTGGAAGAGCGTCTGGGGGTCGCAGGCTTCTGCGACGATTCTTTGACACCGATCCCTTCCGCGTCAGAGCCCACGGCCCGTACAGTCACCCTCATCGGCATCGGCATGGGCACGCCGGAGGGCATGACCGTGGAAGCAGCGCGTGCGATTCATGAGGCGGAGCTCCTGATCGGCGCGAAGCGGATGCTGGAGGCGGCAGACGAGCCGGCAAAACCGTGCTATACAGCCTACAATGCGGATGAGATTGCGGAATATATTGCGCAGCACCCGGAGTATTCGCGCATTGCAATCCTGCTCTCTGGCGATATTGGTTTTTACAGCGGCGCGAAGAAGCTCTATGACGCACTGGAAGGAAACGGTTGTGAGGTTCGTAGCCTGTGCGGGATTTCCTCCGTTGTCTATTTCTGTGGAAAACTGCATGTCGCATGGGAGGATGTCTGCCTCCTGAGCACACATGGACGCGAGGCAAATCTTGTGGCAGCGGTGAAGAGCCACGCACGCACATTCACGCTGCTGAGCGCGAAGGGCAGTGTGAGAAAGCTCTGCACGGAGCTTTCCGAATATGGACTTGGCGATGTGAAAGTCTTTATCGGCGAGCGGCTTGGCTATGCGGACGAACGGATCAGCAGCGGTACACCCGCACAGCTTCTGGATAGAAACTGGGATGGCCTCTGCGTGGCCCTGATCGAGAATCCGACTCCCCTCGCAGGACTTCGCTGCTGCATTGATGATGAAGAATTCCTTCGCGGTAAGGCGCCGATGACGAAGAGTGAGATCCGGAGTCTGTCGGTTGCCAAGTTACAGCTTACAAAAGATGCGATTGTCTATGATGTAGGCGCGGGGACCGGTTCTGTGACAATTGAACTTGCGCTCGCCGCCTGCGACGGAGCCATATATGCCGTCGAGCGGAACGAGGAGGCCTGCTCCCTGATCGAGGAAAATAAGCGCCGTTTCGGCGCGCCGAATATTCAGGTGATTCATGGGCTTGCCCCGGAGGCGCTGGAAGATCTGCCGGCGCCGACGCACGTGTTTGTCGGCGGTTCCGCCGGTAATCTGAAAGAAATCCTTCAGGTTATTCTGAAGAAAAATCCGTCCGTCCGCCTGGTGATCAATACCGTGACGCTCGAGACGATTGGCGAGGTGACGGACTGCCTGAAAGAGCTGCCTCTGATTGAGGAGGAGATCATTTCTGTCAGTGTCGCCCGCGCGAAGGCTCTTGGCAGTTATCATCTGATGATGGGACAGAATCCGATCTACATTGTCACACTGAGGGGAGGAACCGGAGAATGAAAAAGCGGATGCCGAGGATTCTTCTGGCCGCCCCGGCGAGCGGCAGCGGCAAGACGCTGATCACCTGCGGGATCCTGCAGGCGCTCGTGAACCGCGGCCTGCAGGTGGCTTCTTTCAAATGCGGGCCGGACTATATCGATCCGATGTTTCACGGGCGCGTGATCGGTACGAAGTCACGCAATCTGGACACCTTTTTTACAGATGAGAATACGACCCGTTATCTGTTTCTTAAGAATACCGAAGACTGTGAGATTGCGGTTGCAGAGGGCGTTATGGGCTATTATGACGGCCTTGGAGGCGTGAGCACAAAGGGAAGCACCTATGAGGTCGCCTGCGTGCTTGATCTTCCCACAGTGCTGATCGTGCCCTGCCGGGGCGCGAGCCTCTCCATCTTGGCGACGATCAAGGGCTTCCTGGAATATCAGAGGGACAGTCATATTCAGGCGGTGATCCTGAATCAGATTTCACCGATGATCTATGCACAGCTGGCACCTCTGATTGAAGAAGAGCTGGGCATTCGGGTGCTGGGTTATGTGCCGAAGCTTACCGATCTGAATCTTGAGAGCCGGCATCTGGGACTTGTGCTGCCGGGGGAGATCGAAGCGCTGAAGGAAAAGCTGAACCGGCTTGCAGAAAAACTGGAAGAAACGATTGATATAGATGAGCTGATCGCGCTGGCGAAGGAAAGCGGGGAACTTTCGGCGGACCAGCCGGAAATTCCGGCGCTTGCCGGACCGCTGCGCATTGCGGTCGCCGAGGACGATGCTTTTTGCTTCACCTACCTCGACAATCTGGAGCTTCTGCAGGAAATGGGTGCGGAACTCGTCCCCTTTTCCCCGTTGAAAGACCAGCACTTGCCGGAGCAGATTTCCGGGCTTATCTTAAGCGGCGGTTACCCGGAGCTTCACGTGAAGGAGCTGAGCGGGAACGAAAACATGCGTGCCGCGATTCGTGATGCGTTGAAGAACGGTATGCCCTGCATCGCCGAGTGCGGCGGTTTCCTCTATCTGCACCGGGAACTGGAGGGGGATGACGGGAATTTTTATCCGATGGCGGGGGCGCTTGATGCGCGCGCTTATCGGACAGACCGGCTCGGACGCTTCGGTTATATCAACCTGTGTGCAGCAAGAGACGGATTACTGGGTCCTGCCGGAACCACGCTGCGCGGCCATGAATTTCATTACTGGGAGAGCGAGCACTGCGGGGATATGTTCCACGCAAAAAAGCCGGTCGGCAGGCGGGAGTGGGACTGCGTGGTCGGGGATGAACGCCTGTACGCGGGATTTCCGCATCTTTTCCTCTGGTCCAACCCGGAAGCTGCATACAGCTTTCTGAAAAAATGCGGGGAGTATGCCTTATGCTGATTGTTGTGACAGGCGGGAGCGGCAGCGGAAAATCCGAATATGCGGAATCGCTGGTTATGCGTCTTGCCGCCGGGCCAAAACTCTATATCGCCACCATGTATCCTTTTGATGAGGAGAGTCACCGGCGGATCGCCAGGCATCGTCTGATGCGGAAGGACAAAGGCTTTGACACGTTGGAATGTTACACAGATCTGAAGCATGCCGATGTCCGCGCTTATGATACGGTGCTGCTCGAATGCATGTCGAATCTGATCGCCAATGAGATGTATCAGGAGGACGGCGCCGGAGAGCGAAGTGCGGAGGAGATTCTGGCCGGGGTGGAGCAGGTGTATGGACAATGCCGCAATCTGATTATCGTGACAAACGAGATCTTTTCTGACGGCATCGACTACGATCCGGAGACTGCCCGCTATCAGCGCTGCCTTGGGAATATCAACCGGCATCTTGCCAGGACAGCCGATCTGCTCGTCGAGGTCGTCTATTCGATTCCGTTGGTTCATAAAGGGAAAACTCCATGGGATGAGGTGTCTGTATGAAACGGGTCTGGAACAGTTTTCTGATTTCCTTTGCGATGTATTCGCGTATCCCGGTACCGCGCGCGGACTGGGAAAAAGAAAATATGAAATATATGATGTGCTTCTTCCCGGCGATCGGCGCGGTCATCGGTTTGCTTCTTTGTGGCTGGGGATATCTCGCGGCATGGCTTGGTTTCGGCGATCTGATGCGCGCGGCGGGCTGTGTGCTGCTGCCGGTAATCGTGACGGGAGGAATCCATCTGGACGGCTTTCTCGACACGATGGATGCGCTGAGTTCTCACCAGCCGCAGGAACGGAAAGTCGAGATTCTGAAGGATTCTCATGCCGGCGCGTTTGCCGTTATCATGGGCTGTGCATACTTTACACTCGCTCTTGGCGCCTGGACGGAGCTTGATACGCAGCTTTACCCTGTGCTGGGGGTGGTTTTTGTACTGTCGCGCGCGTTAAGCGCTCTGGCGCTCTCGGTCTTTCCGAAGGCGAATAAAAAAGGTTCGCTCGCCCTTTTCTCCGATGCGGCGCAGAAAAAGGTGCTGCTTGTATCGCTTGCAGTCTGGATCATCGGCTGCGCGGGGCTGCTGGCCTGTATGGACTGGCGTTACGCGCTGATCATTCTGGCGACAGCGGCAGTGGTATTCTGGTATTACCATCACATGGCGATGAAGGAATTCGGAGGAACGACCGGGGATATCGCGGGATTTTTTCTGCAGGTCATGGAGCTTGCCTGCGCCTGCACGGTTATGATTGCGCAGTGTCTTCTGCGATAAATACGAAAGGTCTGGAGGAAACAGGGAATGATACTGGTAACAGGGGGATGCTTTCAGGGAAAAAAAGATTACGCATTTGAGACTTTTCAGATTGCCCGGAAGGACGCCGCGGACGGCGCAGACTGTGCGATGGAGGCCATTTTCGAGGTGAAGCTTCTGTACCATTTCCATGAGTATATCCGGCGAATGCTACAGACCGGGCAGGAGATCGACCTTGAAAAACTGCAGCAGGAGAATCCGGATATTGTCCTGGTGACGAATGAGCTCGGCTATGGCGTAGTACCGGTTGATCAGTTCGACCGGGAATACCGGGAAAAGACAGGGCGCGTCTGCTGCGAGATCGCAAAGCGGGCAAAGGAAGTGCACCGCGTTGTGTGCGGGATTGGAACGGTGATCAAACGTGCCTGAAATTCTGCTGATCCGCCACGGAAAGACAGCGGGAAATCTGGAACACCGTTATGTGGGCTGCTGCACGGATGAACCGCTCTGCGAGGAGGGGAGGCGCGAGCTTGCAGGGAAGCAGATGCCGGCGGTGGAGCGTCTCTTCGTCAGTCCGATGAAGCGATGCACCGAGACGGCAGAATTACTCTGGCCGGAACATCCACCGCTGCAGATCGTTCCGAACCTTCGGGAGACCGATTTCGGTGATTTTGAAAATAAAAATTATGAGGAGCTCTCCGGCAATCCAGATTATCAGACCTGGGTCGACAGCGGAGGGACGCTGCCTTTCCCGAACGGGGAGGCGACGGATTTCTTCCGGTCCCGCTGCTGCCACGCATTTGAGCGGATCGTGGAAGCACTTCCGGAAGCTGCCCGCGTGGGCATTGTCGCGCACGGCGGCACGATCATGGCGATTCTCGAGCGCTTTGGTTATCCGGAGATGAATTATTTTGACTATCAGGTAAAAAACGGCTGCGGCTATCTGCTGACGCCGGTGGAGGGAACGAAGCGATGGAATTATCGATACTTGCCGTAGTGCTCGGCTTCCTGCTCGATCTTTTACTCGGAGATCCGCATTGGATTTACCATCCGATCCGGCTGGTAGGCCATCTGATCAGTGGGCTCGAAAAAATACTGCGCGGACTTTTTCCAAAGTCGGAGAGTGGAGAGCTCATCGCAGGCGTCTTCCTGCTGATTCTGACCGCAGGAATCACGACGGCAGTGGCATGGGGACTGCTGTACCTTGCCGGGCTTCTGCATCCATACGCGCATTTCGCCCTGGAGACTTTCTTCTGCTGGCAGCTTCTGGCGGCAAAATCCCTGAAGGCGGAGACCATGAAGGTCTATGATGCGCTTAAGGAAGGCGATCTTAAGAAGGCCCGCTATGCCGTTTCCATGGTCGTCGGGCGGGACACGGAGGTGCTGGATGAGATCGGCGTCGCGAAGGCCGCGGTGGAGACCGTGGCAGAGAATGCCTCGGACGGTGTCGTCGCACCGCTTCTGTTTCTGATCATCGGCGGCGCACCACTCGGCTTTTTTTACAAGGCTGTAAATACGATGGATTCAATGGTCGGCTACAAAAACGAAAAATATCTGTATTTCGGGCGCGCGGCGGCGAAGTTTGACGATGTGCTGAATTTTATTCCCGCCCGCCTTTCGGCATTGCTGATGGTGGCAGCTGCCGGACTTTGCGGGATGGACGGACGCAATGCGTGGCGCATCTGCAAAAGAGACCGGCGCAATCACGCGAGCCCCAACTCCGCCCATACCGAGGCGGCGACCGCCGGGGCGCTGCATATCCAGCTTGCGGGCAACGCGTATTATTTTGGTAAGCTGTATGAGAAACCGACGATCGGAGATCCCGACCGTCCGGTCGAGTATGAGGATATCCGCCGTGCGAACCGGCTCATGTATGCGACGGCGGTTCTGGCACTTGTTGTATTTGGAATCATAAAAGGAGTAATTTTATGGCTGCTTTGAAAAAGGGATGTCTGCAGATCTACTGCGGGGATGGAAAGGGAAAGACGACTGCTTCGGTTGGTCTTGCGGTGCGTGCCGCCGGCACCGGGCTGAAGGTGCTGTTCTGCCAGGTGATGAAGGACGGGAGCTCCGGGGAGGTAAAGATGCTGCAGCAGCTCGGCGTCACTTACCGCTGCTGTACGGAACACTTTGGATTCTACTGGAATATGAATGAAGAGCAGAAGCGGGCGGCGGCGAAGGCCTATACCGCAATCTTTCTGGAAGCTGCACAAAAGGCGAGGGATGAGGAATATGATCTTCTGATCGTAGATGAGTTTATGAGCGCCTACAACCATGGGCTGATCGACCAGAAAGAAGCGCTTCACTTTCTTATGAACCGTCCGGAACATCTGGAGATCGTCCTGACCGGCCGTGATCCGGGGGAAGAGCTCGTGGAGCTCGCCGATTATGTGACTGAGATGCGTAAGGTGAAACATCCTTTTGAGAAGGGGATCCCTGCGCGCAGAGGAATCGAGATGTAACGCCCCTTAGTCCTGGTCCAGTTCATTTTCACAGAAGCGGGCAAGCAGTTTCGGATACTTCAGCTGATAAAGCCACAGGAGCCGAAGCGAGCCATACAGATAATCACGGCTGTATTTATCTTCCGTGGGATACTGCAGGCTGTCCATGATTTTCTTCAGGCGATAGAGCAGCGTGTTCTTGTGAAGATGCATCTCCTGTGCGGTTCTGGAAAGAGAACAGTCGTTTTTCAGGTAGATATACAGCGTATTGCTCCTCTCATCATTTCCGTCCCGGTAACTCTCTCTGACCAGGCTGACGGCGTCCGGAGAGCAGGCGCAGAGCTGAGCACAGTCATTTCCGGAAGCGGTCTCATACAGATAATCTGCAGCATAGTCATAGAATTCAAAGACGCTTCCTTCCCGTGCCGGGTTCGAATTCTGAAAACAGATGCCGTACTGAATGGCTGCCGCCGCCTGATGATAGTAATGCTGAACCCAGGTGAGTCCTTCGAAAGGAAGGCTTACGCCGAGGTACTTATCACAGTTGACAACCATATTTTCAATGATCCGGCGGATTCTCTCATAATCATCCCGTGTCTTGTTGACGATGGCAATTACATGATCTTCCAGCAGAGTCAGCTCGGTGTGCGGGAGCTGTGCTGACAGCTGCTGTACACACATGCGCATCACGCTGCGATCGCCACGGAAATCGATGACCATCACTACATAGGTATCGCTCTGAGACCACTGCTTGTAGGCCATGCGGGTCTCAAACACACGTTTTTCCGTGTGATGGCCCTTCAGCATCTCCAGAAATACATTGTAGCTTTCAGAGTTTGCATCTTTCATATAATACAGGCTCAGATAAGGCGCAACCGTCCTTGCAAGATGACTGAGCAGCTGCATGTCGCCCTCGTTCAGAGGCCGGTCTTTTTCCAGTACATTGATACGTCCGTAACGCACGTTGTCATGAATGACGGCAGCGCTGATGCAGCTGCTCATCTTTTTCTTATCCGGAAAATGAAAGCGCTGGGCGTCGATTTTGCCCCGGTGCTTTCGCCATTCGCCGTCCTGGGTAATATTTTTGATGGCGCGGTAAGAGCTGTAACCGTTTTCCTTTAAGTAGGCCCACTCTTCATCAGAACCGCCCATGTCGGTGCTCTCTGTCATGGCAAGAACTTTGAAATCTTCGTTTAAAAGGACGATCGGGCTGTGAAACGCATGCCAGGAGTCGTTGACAATCGCCTGAAAGTCATTGTGTGCGGCGGAGCGGAGAATATCTGCATTCCAGGCGTCATAAGTGTCAAAAATAGACTGTATGATCTCAAACGCATATTCGATCTCGATGTCACGGATCAGAATCTTTCCTCCATCCCCCGTGCAGAGAACATCATTTCCGGTGGGCATGACATGGACGCACTCTGTCGCATAAGCTCTGCGCGCACTGCGCAGCACGATCGGTGCGTCCTTCTGAATATCCGTTTCTATATCAAAATTTGCCAGCTGATTGGCAATCATCCACATACTGAGCTGCATTTTCATGTCCCCCGGCCTGCCTGAGGCTGATATTTCTTTTTCATTGTACAGTTTAACATAGATTTTATGGTTTTAAAATACCAAAATGTACAATATTCCGACTGCATTTTTGTATTCGTGTTCCATTCTAAAATCTCCGGTCCTGCGCTATTATTATATTAAAATTTAATAAAAATTTTAGAAGTTGGACAGAGAATATGGCAATTTCTGATAAATACAGGACAAAGGAGGGGATATGCGGATGAGTCAGAAGACGGGACAGGAGCTTTATGAGGAGCGTTCAAAACTTCTGGATGATGCATTGTGTCTGAGAGAGACCGACCGGGTGCCCAATGGCGTGAGAGTCAATTATTTTCCGTTCTACGAGTATGGCGTGAGCATTGCGGACTCGATGAAGGATTATGACAGGGCGATTGATGCGTATATGCGTTATCACCGGGAGTTTCAGCCGGATATCGGCTGCTCCATTTCGGCGCAGTTTTCATCCAAAGTGCTGGAACTGTTCGGCGTAAAGTGTCTGCGCTGGCCGGGAGACCCGAAGGGGCTGGATGAGAATGCTCCGCTTCAGTATGTGGAGTATGCGACGCTGATGGAAGACGAGTACGATGAGTTCTTCAATGATCCTGCGGGGTTCGCCTGGCGCAAATGGCTGCCGCGCGTTTTTGAGGTATTTGAACCCTTTGCGAAGATTGATTATCCTGCGGCGATCACCGGCTCCTACAATGCGGTGCCGAATATCTTTATGGCGCCGGAACTTCTGGAATCTTACCGGAAGATCCTGGACGCTGCAGAAGAGCAGCAGCGTTTCTTCGCGGCATGCGGACGCTGTTCAGCCATGCTGAAGGAGGAGGGCTTCCCGTCTCTGTGCGGAGGCGGCAGCGCAACGGCCTTTGATATGCTGGGGGACGGCCTTAGAGGCACCTTCGGCATGATGCCGGATCTGCTGGAGCAGCCGGAAAATGTCAAGCACGCCTGCGAGATGTTTGTGAAGATCCACATTGCCCAGTCGATCGAGAGTTATAAGCGCACCGGAAACCGTTATCAGTGGGTAATGCTGCACAAGGGCTTTGACAATTTTATCGGTGACAATACCTATGCGGAGTTTTACTGGCCCTACCTGAGACAGTGGATCATGGCGCTGATCGACGAAGGAATCGTGCCGGTTGTCTTCTGCGAGGGAGCGTATAACACCAGACTGAAATATCTGGCCGATGTTCCGAAGGGCAAGGTCATCTATCTCTTCGAGGACATTGACATTCGCCTGGCGAAAAAGACGCTGGGAGGCATTGCCTGCATCATGGGCGGGTTCCCCGAGTTCACAGTCTCGCACGGGACGAAGGAGCAGATCCGGGACAAGGTCAGGGAGTATATGGATGTACTGGCTCCGGGCGGCGGCTTTATCTTCAGCCTGAGCAGTTCCCTGGACCTGTGCCCGCGTGAAAATGTAGAAGCGCTGTTTGAAGCCATTGAGCTTTACGGAAAGAAATGAGAGGTGGTGAAGGATGATAACAGCAAGAGAAAATATTTTAATGGCCTACCATCACAAGGAGCCCTACTGGGTTCCCAGCCAGGTGCTCGATCAGAACACCTGCCTGCCGTCATGCGTGCCGGAAGGACCGCAGGGCTTTGGCGTGAGTACCGATGTCTTTGGTGTGAGCTGGACATTCGAAAAGGGGATGGAAGGTCCCATGGTTACGATCGGTACGCAGCTCATCGAGGATATCTGCGAGTGGCGTGATGTCCTGAAGATTCCGGACCCGAAGACTTATGACTGGGAAGGCGGAGCGGCAAAGGACACCGCGAACTGGGACCGCGTCAACAAGATCAGCAGCGTCATCATCGTGGATGGTCTCTTTGAGCAGCTGCACGCGATGACCGGTATCGAGGACGCGCTGTGCTATCTTCTTACGGAAGAGGAGGATACCTGCGATCTGCTGAATGCGATCACAGATTACCGCATCGAGGAGATCAAGCTGATTGCGAAGTATTACAAGCCTGACAAGATCCAGATGCATGATGACTATGGCTCGAACGACCGCATGTTCATGTCGAAGGCTACCTGGCAGAAGATGATCAAACCGCATCTGAAGCGGATCGTGGATACGGTTCATGCAGAGGGAATGCTGTATGAACACCACTCCTGCGGTTACATCGCTCCGCTGATTGAGGAATTCATCGAACTCGGCTTTGACGGACTCAACCCGCTGCAGCTCACCAACGACCCGCATGCGCTGAAGCAGAAATATGCAAAGGATCTCTGCTTTGTGGGCGGATTCGATAATCAGAACGTGCTGGACCGTCAGGGCGCGACCTACCAGGAGCGCTATGATGAGATCAAGTACCGGGTAGAGCTGATGGCGCCGGGCGGAAGCTGGGTTGCCCATCCGACGATGATCGATCCGACGATCAGCCAGCCTCTGATCGACGTGCTCTACGAGTACAACCAGCCGCTCTGGGAAAAGGTCGGCTACATTCCTCCGGAAAAGCCCGGAGCACTCAAAAAGACCGTTTATGCGGCGTCCGACGAGTCGTCCGCATCGGGAAATAAATAATATTATTCAAAGGGGGAACCAAAATGAATAACAAGAAGCCGTTAAACTCAGCCCTGAAGACATTTTTTGGTCTGGGCGACTGCCTGTTCGATTTCCACTCCAGTTATAAGACATACTATTGGAGCTTCTACCTGACGAGTGTGGCTGCACTGCCTCTGGCGGTGGTCGCGATCATCAACTCCGTTGTCAACACCTGCGAGATTATCATGTCGTTCCTGTACGGCGCGCTCATGGACAGCCTGAAGCCGATGAAATGGGGGCGTTATCGCTCGATCGTTCTTGTACTTGCCCCGTTCACCGCGATCTTTGGCCTTTCGCAGTGGCTGGCTGCCGGTCTTATCAAGGATTCTAACGTGGCGATGGTTGCCGTCATCGCGTGTTCTCTGATTTATGCGGTATTCTTCAATATGCAGTATTCCGCGAACGCGACAATGATCACCGTCTGCGGCGCGACGGAGAAGGATCGTGCGTTCCTTTCTTCCAGACGCTGGGCCTGGATCAATGCGGATAAGATCGTGATCTCCGCAATTGTTACCTTCATGATTGCACGCTTCACCGGTGTTTTCGGCGATTCGGCGGTTATTCCCTACATTCTGGTCGGCGTAATCTTCGCGGTTCTCTGCGTGCTCGGTCAGTACATTATTTTCAAGATCTCCGATGGCTATGAGGAGACTGAAGAAGCAGGTTCCGCGGCTGCACCGAAGAAGGGCGCTTCCTTCAAGGATATCGTGAACACGATCACCAAGACTCCGCCCCTTCTGGCTCTGTTCTGCGCACAGTGCGGCACCACGACCGTGTCCTTTATCCTTGCGCAGATGGCTGCATATCAGTTCAACTATGCGCTGGAGGCTCCGGCGATGCTGGCGATCTATCTGGCTGCCACGAACTTCGGCGCCGTGATCGGTTCTCTGCTGGCCGGCATCCTTGGCAGGAGAATGGAGGCGAAGCGGCTGTCTCAGTGCCTGCTCCCGCTGTGCATTATCTTCCTGATCCTGGCGAGAGTCTTCTCCGGCAGCGTGCTGCTGTTCACGATCTTCATCCTGTGTGAGAGAACCTGCTCCAACTGCAACTTCTCCACCTTCCTGACGATGTATTCGAACTGCGCAATTTATGCGGAGCATAAGACCGGCGTCAACAACTCCGGCCTCGTTATGAGTATCAGCAATATCCCGGTCAAGGTCGCGGTCCTGATCACCGGCGTCCTGATCCCGACAGTTCTGGCAGTGACTGGCTACGAAGCGGGGATGGAAGTCATTCCGCAGGCGGTTAAGACCGGTCTGACGAACGCAATCACGCTGATTCCTGCCGGATGCTATCTCTTTGCGGTTCTTGTTATCACTTTCGCTTTCCGTCTGTCGAGCGCAGATGTGGCCCGCATGACCGAAGAGATCGCTGAGAGAAAGAAGAACGCCTGAGCAGAATAAAGCCACTCGCTTTCTGAAGTGACATGTAAGGGGCTGCCGCACAGCTTGAACAAGAAACGGCAGCCCCGTTTTCAGAAAAGGAGGATTTTTCGTGGATCAACTGAAAAATATGCCAAACCTGGAGAATCAGAACCGGCCTGTGGGAAATGACTTTTCTGTCCATGATTTCTTTCACAGCCGTTATGTAGTATCGGGTCTGACTATGGGTACTATCGGCATTATCATCGCATTGGCTGGAGGCGTTCTGCTGACAGGAAAGGCTCAGCTGATCGTTCTGGGTATCGGAGCCTGCACATCCCTGATCGGATCGACACAGGTCAATCAGTATTTCGCCCCGCATCCGGAGGATTATGTCGATCATGAGGATCAAACAGGGGGAGAATCATAATGATGTCGGCGAAAAAATTTTATATCCATCTGGCAGTTGCAGTTGTGCTTTTTATCCTGCTGCGTTTCGTGCCGGCGACCAATGGGCTGACGGAGATTGGCGTTAATGTGCTCTCCGTTTTCATCCCGATTCTGTATATATGGCTGACGCTGGGGACCGACTGGTCGAGCTGGCTGGCGATGGCGCTGATCTTCTTTACCGGCGTACTCACACCGGCAGAGGTGTACAGCGGCGTGTTCGGTTCCTCTCTGATCATTACGGTAATCGGCATGATGGCGTTCAGCAAGGTGCTGGCGGATACCGGCGTGATTGAGTATATTGTAAAGCATGCGGTCACGATGGAGATTGTCCGTAACAGGCCTTATGTGTTTATCGCGATGGTTCTGGCTGTCTGCGGGCTGGTCAGCTTCGCAGTGGATGTCGGCGCTGTCAGTCTTGTGTTTATTTCTATTATTGTGGGAATCTGCGATGAAATCGGCTATAAGAAGGGTGATCCTTTCTATACGGCGCTGATCATCGGTCTGTTCTGGGTGACGAACGCGTTCAACGCAGGTTCGCCTCTCGGACACGCGCTCCCGGTGGTCATGCTGAACGCCGCGGCAGCGGGCGGCTATAACATCACTTATGCGCAGTGGCTTTCGGTCGGCCTTCCGGCTGCAATCCTGATCTCAGTGGCATCCATCCTGGTCATCTGTCTGGTATGGCGTCCGGAGGCGTCAAAATTCAGCAATTATGACCTGGACGCGCACAGGGCGAATCTGCCGAAGTTAAGCCGTCAGGGTCTGATTTCCCTGATCATGCTGCTTCTGGTGATTGTTTACTGGATTGTACCGGTGGTTTTTCCGAATCTGCTCGGCGATCAGCTGATGGCGCTTTACAATAGCTGGGGATCGTCCATGCCGTTGATCATTGCGATTGCGCTGCTCTGCGTCATTCATGTGGATGGAAAGCCGATATCGACCTTCCGCGAGATGACCAGCACGACGACGGTGAGCACGCTGCTGTTTATCGGTGTTGTCGTCACGCTTGGCACGGCGATCAGCAGTGAGAGTGCCGGAATCTCCGCCTGGCTCGGCAATCTTCTGGCGCCGGTCACATCCAACATGTCCGTGTTTGTGATCGTTGTCATTGGCTGCCTGGGATGTGTCATTCTGACAAACTTTATCTCGAATACCGTCAGCATGCTTTTGTTCTACAGCGTCATGGTTCCGATCGTAGAAGCGGGCGGCGGCCCGGTGATCGGCGTCATTGTCATGCTGTGTATGATGGCCTGCTTCGCTTCGCTGGTGCCTTCGGCGGCGGTCACAGCGCCGTTCTTTTTCGGTCCCGGCCACATTACGGTAAAGAATACGGCAAAGTGGAATGTCGTTATGATCTTCGTTGCATGGGCAATCACGGTATTCCTGATCTATCCGCTTTGTAACATGTTGTTCTGAGAATAAAAAAATAATATAGAAAAGAGGTGTAGACCATGTTATCTGAAAAGGAAAATTATCTGATGGCTGCAAGAGGAGAAGTCCCCGAATGGGTTCCCCGGAATCTTGCCCCGAGTCCCGGCCACGCCCCGGCCAGCGCCTGGGTTGCACCTGGCATTCTGAATGCGCGCCGCACGCCGGAAGGCGGCGTCAATGAGTGGGGCGTTGAGCTGGTCACCACGAGGGAGACCGGTTATATGGCGCTCCCGAAACCCGGACAGTTCATGCTGGACGATATTACCAAGTGGCGTGACGTCATCAAGGCCCCGGACGTCTCACATATTGACTGGGAGGCGATGGCGAAGAAGGATCTGGAGAATATCGACCGTAGCCAGACCGCCGTCTGCGGCGTCATGCACGTGGGCTATTTCCAGCAGCTGATGAATTTCATGGGCTTTACCGAAGGACTCTGCGCGATGTCGGAGGAACCGGAGGAAGTCATGGCGCTGTTCGAATACATGTCTGACTTCTACTGCATGATGGATGAGAAGTTCATGGAGTATTATAAGCCGGATGTCTGGTGCATCACGGACGATACCGCCACCGCGAATAATCCGTTTATTTCTCTGGAGATGTACCGCGAAATGGTAAAGCCGTTCCACGCAAGAGAAGCGAAGTTCGGCACGGACAGAGGACTTCCCATCGACATGCACAACTGCGGCAGATGTGAAGATTTCATTGACGACTGGCTGGATTTCGGCGTCTGTGTATGGAACCCGGCGCAGGTCATGAATGACCTCGAAGGCATTAAGAAAAAATATGGCAATCGTCTCGTACTGGAAGGCTGCTGGGATTCATCCGGTGCGGCCGGATGGCCGGGAGCCTCGGAAGAGCTGGTGCGTGCTGAGGTCCGCAGAGTGATCGACACCTTTGCTCCGGGCGGCGGCTTTATCTTCTGGGGAAGCGTCTACGGCGCGCCTGACGACGAGGAGATGAATAATAAAAGGCGCTGGATTCAGGAAGAGTATGACGCCTACGGAAGGACATTTTACAATCACTGAGACAGAAATTACAGAAATGAGGGCAGTAAAATAAATGGAGAGAGTAAAATTTTCAGAGAAAGAGCTGACTGTGAATGGTCAGTATATGACACCAGGCGGTCCGATGCCGCGCTACAGCACACCGGTGACGGCGAGAGAGAATTATCTGTCGATGCTGGCCGGTGAGAAGCCGCAGTGGCTTCCGATCTATTATGACTTCCGGACCTTTGTGCCGCAGATCATCCCGGACAATATTGCCAGAGGCTTTGTCATCGAGGCGGACGCGCTTCCACGGGAAAAGTTTGGCGGTAAGGATATGTTTGGCATCGAGTGGGAGTACATCGACGTCGCAGGCGGTTCCATGGTAAAGCCGGGCAATCCGCTGATGTCGGACGCTTCCGAATGGCATGAAAAAGTCAAATTCCCGGATATCGAGACCTGGGACTGGGAAGGCTGTGCAGCGAGAAATGAAGGCACATACCTTCACACGGATCGTGTGACTACGATGTGGATGTTTACCGGACTTTTTGAGCGTCTGATCTCCTTCATGGACTTTGAGGACGCGGCAGTAGCGCTGATCGACGACAGCCAGCAGGATGACGTACATTCCCTGTTCGCGGCGCTCAGCGATCTCTACTGCAACATGATCCGGAAGCAGAAGAAATACTTTGATTTTGATGTGCTGTATTTCCACGATGACTGGGGCGCACAGAGAGCTCCGTTCTTCTCGCTGGATACCTGCATGGAGATGATCGTTCCTTATCTTAAGAAGATTGTCGACTGCTGCCATGAGCTCGGCATTCGCTTTGAGTTCCACTGCTGCGGAAAAGATGAGAAGCTGGTGCCCGCGATGATCGCGGCCGGCGTCGATGTCTGGGCAGGGCAGCCGATGAACGACAAGAAGATGCTCCATGAAAAGTATGGAAAAGATATCGTTCTGGGCGTTGATATTGATTTCCCGGAGAATGCGACGGATGAGCAGCTGAAGGAAGCCGCCGCGAAGTTCCTGGAGACCTACTGCCAGGATATGGAGAATGCCCCTGTCTACTGCTGCACGCTGGTCATGCCGCAGAAGCTGCGGGAGGAACTGTACATCCAGAGCAGAAAACTGCTTGCATAAGGAGGACAGATAGATGGCTGTAGGAAAATTTATGAAACAGGCCGCTGAGCGGGATTATTCGAAGGAGTGGCAGAAGCCGGGCACTTTTCCCTGGATTTTCCAGAGACCGAAGGAGCCGATCGAAGAACGCCCGATCAGCGTGCGCGACAACTATGTGCGCTGTGTGACAGGAAAGCAGCCCTACTGGATGCCGGCCTATATGTATGAGACCAACATTGTCTGGCCGGATGCGATGGAAGAGCACCCGGTACCGGAGGTGGACGGCTTCGACTGGTGGGGCGTGGACTGGGTCATGGTAGACTCTGTCGGCGGTATGATTACAAGACCCGGCACCCGCACGATCTCTGATTTTGCGAACTGGAAGGAAGAGCTGGAGTGGCCGGATCTGTCCGTCGTCGATTTCAAGGCGGACGGAGCGAAACTTCAGAAGTTCCTCGATCCGAACCGTGTCCATATCTACGAGTGCGTGGAAGGTATTTTCGAGCGCCTGCACGAGATGATTCCGTTTGACGAGTCCCTGGTCGCGTTCTATGAGGAACCGGAGCTTCTGGAGGAGTTCTTCCAGAAGATGGCAGATTACAAGATCGAGAGCTGCGGGAAGGTATTCGAGAACTACGGCCGGGTGGACGGCGTGCTCTATCACGACGACTGGGGCACCCAGAGAGCGGGCTTCTTCTCGAACGAGATGTTCCGCGAACAGATCATGCCCGCCACCACGCGTTTCCTGAAGTATGTAAAGGAGCAGGGCAAGTTTATCGAGCTCCATTCCTGCGGAAAGAACGTGCAGTATGTGCCGGAGATGATCGAGATGGGCATCGATATGTGGACGCCGCAGGCGGTTATCAACGATCCGGATTTCCTGTATGAAAATTACGGCGACAAGATGACATACTGCTTCCAGGTGATCATCGATAATACGGAGAGCGAAGCGGAAATCCGCAAAAAGATGCGTGATTTCGTGGATCATTTCGGTGCGAAGGGCCGTTGCATGCCGTGGATCCGGACAGACCGGAGCGTGCCGTCCCAGGAAGTTGTCGCACGGGATGAGTTATATCATTATTCTCTGGAATACTACAATAAGCTGTACAACAGGGGGTAACTGCAAAAGGAGGCGCGACCATGGTAAAGCTTGATATTTACTGCGGCCTTCTGGGTGCGGGAAAGACCACGGTCATCCGTCAGATGCTGGCCACGGCCTATCAGGGGCATAAGGTGGCGATCATCGAAAATGAAGTTGGCAAAATGAATCTGGATGCTGAAGAATTTCAGCAGGCAGCGGTCGCAGTCAGAGAAATCACCTCTGGCTGCGTCTGCTGCACTTTGAAGGGAAATTTTACAGATGCGATTGATATTCTGGTGAAACAGGAAGCGCCGGAGTATATTATTGTCGAGCCGTCTGGCGTCGCCGTTCTGTCGGACGTAATCTCAGCCTGCACAGAGTGCCGCGGCGTCTGCCTGAACCGGATGATCATGATCGTGAAAACCAACAAATTCCACTCCCTCTGGAAGGTGATCGGCCCGTTCTTCCCGGATCAGATCCGCACCGCCAGAACCGCTTATCTTAATTTTACTGAAACGATGGACAAAGAGGAGATTGAGCGTGTAAAGGAAATCCTCTGGAAAGAAAATCCGGAGCTGGAGATTGTAGAAGGTCCGGTAGACAAGCTGGACGAAACCGTGTTTCCGGACCGGGAGACGCAGACCGCAGTGGAAAAACGTGTAAAGCTGATACGCAGACCCGGAGCGGGAGGTCCCCGGGTTGCGATTGATTCAAAGTGGGAGAAAAGTACAGATCAGTTCTGTTATCAGTTTCAGAGCGATCTGAAAGAGAGGAACCTCGAAGCCTTATTCCGGCTGTTTCAGGGGAAAGAAAGTGGCAGCATCTGGCGTGCGAAAGCCTACCTGAAAATGGAAGACGGAACCATTCAGAAGATCGACTATGTCTTTGGCGATTCCTTCCGGACGGAGGTAGAACATTTCTCGGCCGACAAGCTGAATTACCTGATTCTGATCGGAGAAAACCTGGATGCGGATGCATTGGAAGAAAAGCTTCGAAATATAGAGATGCAAAATAAGTGAACATGTTCTGACATGTCAGGTACCACAAAGAGACTCTTCAGCAACTGGAGAGTCTCTTTTCCA
Organism: Lachnospiraceae bacterium Zagget2; assembly: GCA_001941045.1. Taxonomy (GTDB): domain Bacteria; phylum Bacillota; class Clostridia; order Lachnospirales; family Lachnospiraceae; genus Hominiventricola. The sequence goes on along the minus strand of MSHD01000047.1, from coordinate 22,984 downwards.
GTACAAAGAGAACATTTGCCATTCTACATAAAGTATGATACACTGAAAGATAACGTCAGAAAAAGAGAACAATGAGGTGAGAAATTATGAAAATTCTGGTGACTGGCGGCGCGGGCTATATCGGAAGCCATACCTGTGTGGAGCTGCTGAATGAGGGCTATGAAGTAGTCATTATGGACAATCTGTACAATTCCAGCGAGAAGGCGGTGCAGCGCATACAGGAAATCACAGGAAAGCCGGTGAAGTTTTATCAGGCGGACATGCTGGACCGTCCGGCGATGGACCGTATTTTTGAGATCGAGAAGCCGGAAGCGGTGATTCACTTTGCAGGTTACAAGGCGGTCGGAGAGTCGGTCGCCAGGCCGATCGAGTATTATTACAACAACATGGCCGGGACGCTGCTTCTCTGTGATGTGATGCGGCATCATGATGTGAAGAACATCATTTTCAGTTCGTCGGCCACGGTCTATGGCGATCCGCTGGAGATCCCGATCAGTGAGACATGTCCGAAGCAGAATCCGACGAATCCCTACGGGCAGACGAAGACGATGCTTGAACAGGTTCTGACGGACATTCAGAAGTCGGATCCGGAGTGGAATGTGATCCTGCTGCGTTATTTCAACCCAATCGGCGCACATGCATCCGGGCTCATCGGAGAGGATCCGAAGGGAATTCCGAACAACCTGCTCCCCTATATCGCGCAGGTTGCGGTCGGCAGGCTTCCGCGCCTTGGCGTCTTTGGAAATGACTATGACACGCCGGACGGAACAGGCGTGCGGGACTATATCCATGTAGTTGACCTTGCGAGAGGACATGTGAAGGCACTGCAGAAATTTAAAGAAGAGAAATGCGTCCGGATCTACAATCTGGGAACCGGACAGGGCTACAGTGTGCTGGAAGTCGTCAAAGCCTTCGAGAAGGCCTGCGGGAAGGAGATCCCTTACGAGATCAAACCGCGCCGCGCGGGCGATATCGCCGCCTGCTACTGTACGCCGGCGAAGGCGAAGGCGGAGCTTGGCTGGGAGGCGCAGTACGGTATCGACGAGATGTGCGCAGATACCTGGAGATGGCAGAGTCAGAACCCGAACGGATACGGGGACTGAAAGCAATACACGTTTCAGAAACAGGGGATAAGGAAACATGAAGATTATTCTTGTAAGTTATTCCGGGAGCTCGGCCAGTATCCTGCGGGACCGCATGCTGGCCTGGGCGCGTTCCAATCTGATGGAGGCGGAGATCATTGTCTCCTCGCTGGCAGGACTGGATGGGGACAGGGACGACGCGGACATCGTCCTGGTAGGTCCTCAGGTCCGCTGTGCGCTTCAGAGCGTACGGGAACGCGTCCCGAGAAAAATACCGGTGCTGGCTGTAGATACAAGAGACTACGGCATGGCAAAGGGCGACCGTGTGATGCAGGACGCGATCGCTGCGATCAAACATTATATGGAGGAATAGAATGGCGAATGAAACAAATGCGCCTGTAGAGACAGAGAACAAGATGGGCACGATGCCTGTCAACCGTCTGATTGTCACGATGGCACTGCCGATGATGATCTCGATGCTTGTGCAGGCGCTCTACAATGTCGTTGACAGTATTTTTGTGTCGAGGATCAGCGAGGATGCGCTGACCGCGGTGTCGATGGCTTTCCCGATGCAGAACCTGCTGATTGGGCTGGCGAGCGGCCTTGCGGTAGGTATGAACGCCCTGGTATCCAGAGCTCTGGGCGAGAAAAAACAGGATACGGCAAATCAGATGGCCATGCACGGTGTATTTCTCGGTGTCTGCGGCTATCTGATTTTTCTGATACTCGGGCTTACGATCGCCCGCTGGTTTTTCGTTGTGCAGGGGGCGTCCGCTGCGATCGCCGATTATGGTCATGATTATCTTTCGGTCGTCATGTGTATGAGCTTTGGCATCTACGTGGAAATTATCTTTGAACGGATGCTGCAGTCGACCGGAAAGACGATCTACACCATGTTCACGCAGGGACTCGGCGCGATCTTCAACATTATCTTTGACCCGATTCTGATCTTCGGTCTGTTCGGCGCGCCAAAGCTTGGCATCGCCGGAGCGGCCTGGGCGACTGTACTCGGTCAGATTCTCGCAGGCTGCCTTGCCCTTATCTTTAATACGAAGGTAAATAAGGAGCTGCAGCTGGATTTCCGGAAGTTTCGCCCGGAGCTGAAGGCAATCGGACAGATTCTTTACATAGGCATACCGTCCGTACTGATGGTCGCGATCGGCTCGATTATGACCTTCAGTGTAAACCGGATCCTTGTGGTCTTTTCTTCAACGGCTGTGGCGGTATTCGGCGTCTATTTCAAGCTGCAGAGCTTCGCTTTTATGCCGATCTTCGGTCTGAACAATGGCATGGTACCGATTATTGCCTACAATTATGGTGCGGTGAAGCCTGAGCGAATGATCAAAACGCTGAAGCTGGCGATTTTTTATGCGACCTGTATCATGCTGATTGCCTGCATCATTTTTCAGACGCTGCCGGGACAGCTGCTCCTGCTTTTCAGTGCGTCTGATGAGATGCTCTCGATCGGAATTCCGGCGCTGCGGATCCTGTCGGTATGTTTCCTCGTCGCCGGCGCGAATGTTGTTATCTCCTCCTTCTTTCAGGCAGTGGGAAATGGCGTTTACAGCATGCTGATGTCGCTGTTCCGTCAGCTGGTATTTCTCGTTCCGCTGGCAGTTTTATTCTCGAAGAGCGGAAATGTCAACATGGTGTGGCTTGCCTGGCCGATCGCAGAGGTCGCTGCGGTCGCCTGCAATATCATTTTTATGTACCGAATCAACCGGGATATTCTGAGGCCGCTGAAAAAGGAAGCATCTGAAAGAAAAACACAGATAAGCTGATTTGAATTACAAGGTTACGCGGTATCTGAGTAAGACAAAATGGAAAGCATAGTACCATATCTCTTAGGAGGTGTGGTACTATGGAAAACAGAATCCGGGAACTTCGCGAGGAGCGTGGAATGAATCAGGATACTCTGGCGGGCTTTGTCGGCGTATCCCAGCAGAAAATCAGCAGGGTGGAGCGGAACACGGAAAACCTTGGCATCGATCTGCTGATTGAGATATCCGATTATTTTCATGTGACGACCGATTATCTGCTTTGTCTGTCGGAGGAGCGGCACGGCTCCGCGCAGGAGGCAAGACTCCGGTACAAGATGGAGGAATATCAGGAACTCATTGACAACTATGAATCGCTGAACAGGGACTCCCGCCGTCTGGTGCTGAAGCTGATGCGTGCGATGAAAAAGATTGAGAAAGAAGAGAAAGAGCTGCTGTGAGAAAACAGCAGCCCTTTTGTGTCTTACATTTATTCGTCCAGTTTCAGATCGTTCTCTTTGATCCAGCCCATCTTGCGCAGAATCTCACAGAAAAGGAAACTCAGAACAGCCGGAAGGATAAAGCAGACGAGTATCATGCCAATCCAGTCCATGGCCGTGATCGCGGTTTTCGTGCCCTCCGCTATATCATTCAGCCAGCCGGTATAAATGCCGATCTGGCTCATGAAGCCACAGGTTCCCATGCCGGCACAGATAGAAGCGCCGTTCATCTCGAGACCGAAAACGCAGGTCGCGACAGAACCGGTGATCGCAGCGGCCAGTGTCGGCGGTATCCAGATGCGTGGATTTTTAACAATATTTCCAATCTGCAGCATGCTGGTGCCAATCCCCTGTGAGACCAGTCCGCCCCAGCGGTTTTCCCGGAAGCTCATGACAGCGAATCCAACCATCTGCGCGCAGCAGCCTGCAACGGCCGCGCCGCCGGCCAGCCCGGTGAGACCCAGTGCCGCGCAGATCGCCGCGCTGCTGATCGGAAGCGTCAGCGCAACGCCGACGATGACGGAGACCAGGATTCCCATAAAGAAGGGCTGCAGATCCGTGGCCCACATAATGAGCTGTCCGACCGAACTCGCCGCAGCACCGATGGAAGGAGCCCACCAGACGGATAGAAGTACGCCTGCCAGGATCGTGACAAGCGGTGTCACGAGAATATCCACCTTAGTCTCCTTGGATACAGCCTTTCCACATTCTGTGGCAAAGATTGTGACAATGAGGACAGCCAGCGGCCCGCCGGCTCCGCCCAGATCATTGGCGGCCTGTCCGACGGCCAGAAGGGAAAACAGCACGAGCTGAGGCGCCTGCAGGGCGTAACCGATGGAAATGGCCATGGCCGGGCCGGATACCGCCTTCGCATAACCGCCGGCATCCACAAGAAACGGAATTCCCGCCTGTTCTCCAAGGGTGGCTATGATCGTGCCGATCAGCAGCGACGCGAAAAGCCCCTGCGCCATGGCGCCAAGCGCATCAATACCATAGCGTCTGGCTGAAAAGATGATATTTTTACGTTCCAGGAACTGGCGGACTGCGCCGCCTTTTGATTCACTCATAAGATTCTCCTCTTTTTTATTTTATCTGGATTAGGACAGGCGTCCTGCCACAGGTGTTTTACAGGTGACAAGACAGCCTTGCAGAAAAGAAAATAACACAGTCAGACAAAAAAAGCAAGACTAAATTATAAACGCAGTTGGCATATGCCGGAGAAATGTGTTATACTTTTAGCATTGTCAGGAAAGGAGAGAACACTATGGTACGTAAAGCAGAGATAAAAATGGCGGAAAATCTTCGCGGAGGCGAGGGCACGCTGGAGATGCACCACATTCTGAAAGCGGAGGAGCTGAACGGACACGGGAGAATGTATGCGATGGTGAATATGCCGCCGCACAGCAGTATCGGAGTTCATGAGCATATTGGGGAGACTGAGCCATACTACGTCCTGTCGGGACATGGGACATTTATTGATAATGACGGGAGCCGGATCCCTGTTGGGCCGGACGATGTATGTCTGATCGAGTGCGGGCAGAGTCATGGCTTTGAGAATGACTCTGACGAAGAACTTACGATGATGGCGCTTGTTTACAACGAATAAAGACGGAGCGTGAGGAAAGCATGGCGATCGATATCGAGAAATACCGGGAGCGAGGGCTCTCAAGAGCTGAGATCGTGAAAAATCTGAAGGAAGCATATACGCTGGTATCTCCTCTGACGAACATGCCTTATGTGGAGTGTGAGAAGGAGAATTTCAACGATCGTACGCTGCTCTTTGAATCAAAAGCGACAGCAGACCGGACGGCAGCGGATTACGAGGACGACGGCGTTCGCGTGAACGTGAAGGAGCTGAAGACGATAGAGATTTATGCTCCTGCAAAGCCTGCAGCGGCAGACGCTTCCCGCAAAAAGCTGTTTCTGAATCAGGTGCGCCAGCACCTCGGCATTCTGCCTTTTATCGGTACGAACGAAGTATACTATTATCCGGCGGACGGCGAGCCTTATGCAGTTCCGGTGCGGGATCTTCTGCCAGAGGGCTTCGAAAAGAAAGTGGCGGAGAATCCGCTCTATCAGCCAAACCTGCAGCTTACCGGCCTCTACCTCATGCAGGAGGCCCGGCGCAGGAAGGAATGGGTCGATCGAAAGCATCTGCAGGCGCTTGATGAGGAGTTTTCTTCCAATCTTGCAAAATCCAGGCTGTTCATTGCTCTGATTCCGCCGGAGGGGCAGGAGAAGGCTGAGAAGCTGGAACTGAAGGAGTGCCGTCTGCCGTATCTGAAGCATCAGAACGGGCAGACATATCTCCCGCTCTTTACCGATGTCTGGGAGTTCCAGAAGTACACGAAGGGCAAGAAGAATATCCGCTCCATCCAGGTGCCCTTCCGGGACGTGACAAAATTTCAGTCGAAGGATGTAAATGCTTATATGCTCAATCCGCTTGGATTTTCGCTTCCGTTGAACGCGGAGATGATCCCGCGGATCCTGAAGCGCTTCGGAATGGAGAGGTCTGACACCTGATGTGTCAGACCTCTTTTTTTCAGCCACGCCACCAGAGCCAGGACATCAGCACCGGGATCAGGCAGGCCACGATCAGCACCGCCATAAGAAGGATAAAAGCCAGCTCCTGATTCGGCAGGAAGGCGAGGAGGATGGTCAGCAAACCGGCGATGAAGAGACATTTGCCGCCGAGTCGCTGCGTCCGTCTCCAGTTCTCCTCGCTCGAGAGCGCCCATGGCGTCTTAAAGCCCATGAAGAAGTTACTTTTGACCTTCGGCATAATATTCCCGAAGAACAGAAACAGAATGCCGACCAGAATAAGGATGATCATCGGCACCGACAACGTGCCGGGGCGGAAGCTCTCCACCAGAATGATTGCGTTCACGATAAGCAGAAATATCTGCATAAAGACGCAGAAGAGGTCATAGTAAGAGCCAAATTTCTCATAATTTGCTTTCCGCGGATCGATATGCGGGAGTGCGTCGAACAGAAGCGCCAGCACGACGCCCAGGCCGAACGACATAAAAAGTTCCATCTTACTGCCGTAAGATACATCTCCCGAGAAGCCCCAGCTTAAGGGGACCTGCTGCGGTAGACGGCGGTAGAGCAGTGCGAGGGCAAGCAGCGCCAGCAGCGGGATGGCGTAGTTTGCGATACGCAGCTTTTTATTCTTCATCTCTGTTTTCTCCTTTCAGGGACAGCATCCAGTTCATAATATCGTCGAGTACCGTCGTATTCAGCGTATAGAAAATGTATTTTCCCTGCCTCTCGTCGTCGATCAGCCCCGCATTTTTCAGAATGGACAGATGATGAGAGAGGGAAGCGCCGGTCATGGAAAAATGTTTCAGCAGATCCCCGGCAGACATCGGGCCCGCGCGCAGGAGATTCAGGATCTCGCGGCGGGTGGGATCGGACAAGGCCTTGAAGCTCTCCTGAAAGCCCATGATTATTTTCCTCCTTTTTTATTATTTAGACAATTATCTAAATATCTAAGTAAAGAATAACATGGTAGATAAAGACTGTCAAGAGATTTGTGAAACTGCTGAAAAGTGACTGTTAAAATCATATCGCATGTGCTAAAATGAGACCATATCAGAGATTTTTTTGACTTGGGAGGGAACAATGACAGTCGATCAGATCCTGGAGCAGGCAGTTGCGCTGTGCCAGCGCCATGAGGCTTCAGAAGTGATATTATTTGGCTCCCGTGCCAAGGGGACCGCGCGGGAGAGGAGCGATATCGATCTCGCGGTTCGAGGTGTGCTTGATTTTGCAGATCTTGAAGAGGAAATGGAGCAGATACCGACGCTGTATACCATCGATTTAGTTGATCTGGATCATTGCATGAACACGCTTTTGAAGGAGGACATCGAGCAATATGGACGCAAAATTTACCAAAAGATATGAATCCTTCCGGAACTCCCTGCTTTCACTTTCGGAGGCAAGGCAGCGGGATCTTTCCGATTCCTTCGTATTGAGCGGGACAGGCGCAAAGTTCAGCATTACCTTCGATCTGGCCTGGAAGCTGATGAAAGACATTCTGGTCGAGTGCTACGCGATCACAGATTTCGTCTCCGGTTCGCCGCGGGAAGTGCTGAAAGCTTCATTCAAAGCAGAGCTGATAGAAGGAGATGTCTGGATGGAGATGCTCGCGGTGCGTAACAATCTTGCACACGACTATGACGGCGAAGTTGTGAAAAACCACTGCGAGAAAATCGTGCAGGTATTCATCGGAGAACTGGAAAAATTTCAGTCGAAGGTCATACAGATCATGAAGGCCGAGAATGAGGAACTTTAATTTCCGGAAATGCTTGTCATTTCCGGAAATTATGTTATAGTAAGGAAGAACGTTATTCCCACGGAAGACGCATCGACTATTTACAGTTACATATCTTTCGCATCACAGAAGGAGGAAAGTGCTGACCGCACGCGGCGGCAACTTTTGAGGAAAGCTGTGTTTTTCTTATGTCTATGTTCAGGAGTACGTTCACATTTCCCCATGTTCCGCTATGGAATAAATAAAACGCCGGGAGACAGGGGACGCGTATCGCGCCGTTTCACCGGAAAAGGAGAGAAAATGAAGAACAGTAACTCGTCGAAAACGCTATTTATGGTGGAGCTTGCCCTGATGATCGCGATCATCTTTATCATGGCCTTCACACCGCTCGGCTATCTGAAGACACCGGGACTCTCAATCACCTTTCTGACTGTGCCAGTCGCGGTCGGTGCGATTATCCTGGGACCGAAGGCCGGTGCGATCTGTGGTCTGGCTTTCGGTATCACGAGCCTGATCCAGTGCTTTGGCCTGAGCGCCTTCGGAACGATGCTTCTGAGCATCAATCCCATCGGCACCGCCTTCACCTGCATCGTGCCGCGCGTGCTGGAGGGCTGGCTCTGCGGCCTGATCTTTAAGGCGCTGCGCAAATTCATGAAAAATCCGGCTTACTTCATCGCGAGTCTTGCCTGCCCGCTGCTCAACACGCTGCTCTATATGTCGTCCCTGGTATTTTTCTTTTACAATACCGACTATATCCAGAGCTTTGTGAGTACGCTCGGCGTAACGAATCCGCTGGCCTTTGTCGTGGCTTTTGTAGGAGCGCAGGGGCTGATCGAAGCCGTGGTCTGCTTCACGATCGCGGGCATCGTATCGCGTACGCTGGCGCTGGCTTTGAAGCAGAGCTGAGAAAGGAAAAAATGAGAGATTCAGATTTGATAAAGGAAATTCCCCTCACGGAGATGAAGCGCCTGCGCATCGGAAATGCACAGGACGAGGAAGCGAAGACCGGCGTGACCGTCCTTCTGTTCGACGGAGGTGCTACTGTCGGCGTCGATATCAGCGGCGGCGGTCCCGCCTCGCGTGAGACGCCGCTCACCTCGCCGGTGACAGCCGACAATCCGATCGACGCGATCGTCTTTTCCGGCGGCTCGGCCTATGGGCTGGCCGCCGCGGACGGCGTGATGCGCTATCTCGAGGAGCGCGGGATCGGCTACGACACGGGTTTTGCAAAGGTACCGCTCGTCTGTCAGTCCTGCATCTACGACCTTGGTATCGGGAGCGCAACCGTACGCCCGGATGCCAGGATGGGTTATGCGGCCTGCATGGACGCGGAACGCAGGCGCCCGGACACAGAACCCGGGCAAAATGCAGCGCTCCCCGGGCTCTGTGGCAGCCTCGGTGCCGGAACCGGCGCGGCGGTCGGCAAACTCTGCGGGATGGAGCGGGCAACGAAGACTGGCCTCGGTGTCTGTGCATTCGCGCTGGGCGAGCTGAAGATCGCGGCTGTCGTCGTGCTCAACGCGCTCGGGGATATCTTTGACCCGGAGAGCGGACAGAAGATCGCGGGGCTGCGCGCCGCGGCTGGAGAAGGATTCGCTGATACCTGTGAGGAGTTGTATCGCCTGGCGCGGCGCACGGATCTCTTCACCGGCAATACGACCATCGGAGCGATTGTCACAAACGGAAAATTCTCGAAGGCGGAGCTCACAAAGATTGCCTCGATGACGCGTAACGCCTATGCCCGCTGTATTCGCCCGGTCGGGACACTCGCGGACGGAGATACGATCTATGCGGCGTCCGTCGGGGACATTCCGGCAGATATCAACGTGACAGGGACGCTCGCTGCGGAGGTCATGGCCGAGGCAATCCTCAGGGCTGTGCCTGCCGACTTTTGCGCACCCGATGTTCCAGCCGCGCGATGATCTGGTACAGTCCGAAAGCGATGACGCAGAGAATGATCAGCGCGGCGATCAGGTAATTCAGCTTGAAGACCTGGCTTGCATAGATAATGAGATAGCCAAGCCCCTGTCTGGCGGACAGGAATTCACCAATGATGACGCCGACCAGACAGAGTCCGATGTTGACTTTCAGAATACTGATGATCGCAGGAAGGCTCTCCGGGAAGATGACGCAATAGAGTACCTGCGCCTGATTTCCGCCGAGTGTGTAGATGAGCCGGATTTTTTCCGGGGCGCTTTCACGGAATGCTGTGCAGACGCTGATCACGCTGCCGAACAGCGCGACAGACATACCGGCGATAATGATTGTGCGCATGCCGGAGCCGAGCCAGACGATGAGCAACGGCGCGAGCGCCGATTTCGGCAGGCTGTTCAGGATGACAAGCCAGGGTTCAAGGATCTCCGAGAGCGTACGCGAGCACCACAGTAGCGTGGCGGTTCCCAGGCTTACAATCGCCACGAGTACGAAGCTGATCAGTATTTCCAGAAGGGTCACGCCGGTGTGAAGAAAGAGAGAGCCGTCCTGCCACATAAGAAAGATGGTATATGCAATGCGGCTCGGACTGCTGAAAATAAAGGAATTGATAATATCCAGATCCGCACACAGCTCCCAGGCGGACAAAAATGTGAAAAAACACAGAAAACGGCAGAGGCCAACGAGCCGATGGTGTCTGTGATGGCTCTGAACATAAGCCTCCTGCAGCGTCAGCTTCTCAGATCTCGCTTTCATCAGCATTCAGCTCCTTCCATATTATGTTGAAATAATCCTGAAATTCCCGCGTCTGCCTGCGCGCCATCGGCGTGAGCCGGGAATCGGTAAAGGACAAAGGCAGCTCGCGGCGAACGGATGCCGGGCGATGACTGAGAATCAGGACGCGGTCTGACACACTGATCGCCTCGGAGAGATCATGGGTCACAAGAATGGCTGTCTTACCTTCTTTTTTAATGATCCGGCAAACGTCGTCACACACATGCAGCCGCGTCTGATAATCCAGCGCAGAGAAGGGCTCATCGAGAAGCAGAAGATCGGGATCCGGCACCAGCGTGCGGATCAGCGCAGCTCTTTGCCGCATGCCGCCGGAGAGTTCTGAGGGCCTGGCGTCCCGGAATTCCCACAGGCCATAATCTTTCATCATCTGCTGCGCGCGCGCGAGGTTCTCCTGCGTCATTCGCTTCTGTATTTCCAGTCCGAGCGTTACATTTTTCCAGATCGTTCTCCACTCAAACAAATGATCCTTCTGCAGCATGTAACCGATCCGCCCCTGAATTGTGACAGTTCCGCTCTCCGGTTTCAGGAGAGTGGCCAGCAGCGAGAGGAGCGTGGATTTGCCGCAGCCGCTGGGACCCACGAGCGAAAGGAACTCTCCCTTTTTCACAGAGAAGGTAATATCCGATAACGCCGGGGTTTCCCCCGACAGGTTGTGATAGGAATAAGAAACATGATCTGCCTGAAGCAAGGTTTCCATGGGCTTACCCTCCGGATGGTTTCTCTATAGGATATGGATTTTGAAGAATATTCGTGCATTCTGACGAAAACATACAGTTCATACAAATTGTTCTTGCGCTTATAGTCATTTCATGATACTATATTTTGTGCAAACGCATTTTAGAAAATACCAGATATTGTTTTGGAGGAATATCATGAGTGAAAACGGCATCGTGTACCCGGAAATGATCAAAAAGCGCGACGGCACGCCGGTAGCGTTCGATGTAGAGAAGATTGAAAACGCTATCCGCAAGGCGAACAATGCGGCGCAGGTGGAGGCGATCGCCCCCTTTCAGTTTGAAGAACTGGTAAATGAAATTGTGGAGGCTATCCCGGAGGGACAGACGCCGGAGGTGGAGCAGATCCAGGATCTTGTGGAGGAGAAGCTGATCCGACATGGTTTTGCGAAGACCGCAAAGGCCTACATTTTATACCGCGCGGAGCACACGAAGGTGCGCAAGACCGAGGCGGACCTGGTGAATATTTACCGGGAGCTCACCTTTACGAGCGCGGCGGATGCCGATATCAAGCGTGAGAACGCGAATATCGATGCGGACACTTCGATGGGCACGATGCTCAAATACGGCTCCGAGGGTGCGAATTATTTTGTTGACAACTATATTCTGCCGAAGGACATCGCGGCGGCGCATATCAATGGAGACATCCATATCCACGATAAGGATTTCTACATGCTGACCGAGACCTGCTGCCAGATCGACCTGCTGAAACTGTTCCATGACGGATTCTCGACCGGCCACGGCTACATCCGCGAGCCGAAGTCGATCGTCAGCTACGCAGCGCTCGCCTGCATCGCGATCCAGGCAAACCAGAATGAGATGCATGGCGGCCAGTCGGTGCCGAATTTTGACTATGCGATGGCGGAGGGCGTGGCCTGTACCTTCCGCAAGGAATATTACGACGCGGTACAGCGTTACTTCTGGCTGGAGTACAGCTGTGAGCGTGTGCTGGAGGATGATTTCCGTCAGGCCCTCAAGGACGCGATGCCGGAGCGCATCGACATGACGAATATCGACAGCTACGAGGAGTGTCTGGTGAAATGGCTGCTGGGCTGTGCGAAGGACTGGATTGGCCGGGAGGTGTCGGAGGAGGACATCCGGCGCTGCCACAAGACCTCGATCCGTATCGCGATGAAGGAGACCGACAAGTCGACCTATCAGGCGATGGAATCGCTGATCCACAATCTGAACACCATGAATTCCCGCGCGGGCGCGCAGGTTCCGTTCAGCTCCATCAACTATGGCACCTGCACGACGCCGGAGGCACGCATGGCGATCCGCAATCTTCTGAAGGTCACCGATGTTGGCCTTGGAAACGGCGAGACAGCGATCTTCCCGGTGCAGATCTTCAAGGTAAAGGAGGGCGTCAATTACAATCCGGGCGACCCGAATTACGATCTGTTCCGCATGGCGATCAAGGTCTCCGCGAAGCGCCTGTTCCCGAACTTCAGCTTTATCGACGCGCCCTTTAATCTCCAGTACTATAAAGAAGGAGATTACAACACAGAGATCGCCTATATGGGCTGCCGTACGCGAGTGATGGGCAATCACTATGATCCGACGCATGAGGTTACCTGCGGACGCGGCAATTTAAGTTTTACCTCGATCAACCTGCCGCGCCTCGGCATCACTGCGAAGGGCGATATTGATCTCTTTTATAAGAATCTGGACAGGCGTATGGAACTCTGCTGCAGACAGCTGCTGCACCGTTTCGAGATCCAGAAGAAGAAGACGGTCAAGAATTATCCTTTCCTGATGGGACAGGGCATCTGGCTCGGTTCGGATGATCTCGGAGTAAACGATCAGGTCGGGGAGATTCTGAAGCACGGGACGCTCAGCGTCGGCTTCATCGGCCTCGCGGAGACGCTTGTCGCTCTGACCGGAAAGCATCACGGCGAGAGCGAAGAGAGCCGGAAGCTCGGCTATGAGATTATTTCTCATATGCGCAAATATCTCGATGACGAGAGCGAGAAGACGGGACTGAACTTCACACTGCTCGCGACGCCGGCGGAGGGCCTGTCCGGACGTTTTGTCCGCATCGATCAGAAGCGCTTTGGGACAATTCCTGGTGTGACAGACAGAGAATATTATACAAACTCGTTCCACGTACCGGTCTATTATCCGATCAGCGCCTTTGAAAAGATTAAGATCGAGGCGCCGTACCACGCGCTTACGAACGCCGGGCACATCAGCTATGTGGAGCTCGACGGCGACACGGCAAAGAACCCGGAGGCTTTCGAAGCTGTTATCCGCTGCATGAAGGAAAACGGTGTAGGCTACGGCTCGGTCAACCATCCGGTGGATCGCGACCCAGTCTGCGGCTACACAGGCGTGATCGACGACGTGTGCCCGCGCTGCGGACGCCGCGAGGGCGAGGCTGTTTCGATTGAGCGGCTGAATGAGCTGCGCAAAAAATACCCGGATATCCCGGTTTATTTAGATGCAAATCACTAGAGAATAAGAGAAGGAGGAACATATTATGGCGACAAAAGTATTACCGAACAACGGAGAAGTGGGAGAGAATGTCGGTTTTGACCGCATCCGCAGAATCACCGGTTATCTGGTGGGTACGATGGACCGCTTCAACAACGCGAAGCGAGCCGAGGTGAGAGACCGTGTCAAGCACACCCTTTCCTGAACTGCGCATTGCGGGAACGGTGCAGGACTCGATCGTGGACGGCCCGGGGCTTCGTTATGTGATCTTTACCCAGGGCTGCCCACATCACTGTCCGGGCTGTCACAATCCGCAGACGCATGACTTCACAGGCGGTTCTGTCGCAGATACGGAAAAGATACTCGCCGCAATCGCGGCGAATCCTCTGCTGGGCGGCGTCACCTTTTCGGGCGGCGAGCCTTTCTGCCAGGCGCAGGCGCTGGTCCCGATCGCAGAGGCTGTGAAATCCGCCGGGCAGCATCTGATGATCTACACCGGTTACCTTTATGAAGACCTGCTGAAAATGCAGGACAGCGGCGTGCAGCGGCTCCTCGAGCTTGCCGATGTCCTTGTGGACGGGCCTTTTATTCTGGCCCAGCGCAACCTGACGCTGCAGTATCGGGGAAGCGATAACCAGCGCGTGATTGACCTGCCAGGGACGAGAAAGACGGGGAAAATCGTCCTGTATAAAAGCGACTACGATGACCTGTGGTAAGCTTTCCTGCGCCCGGGTCATCTTTTTAAATTTTGTGCTTGCAATTTTTGCCGGACGTGTTATAATAGCATTCGTGAGCCGCAAGGGCGAGCAAAAAAGGAAGCATAGCTCAGCTGGGATGAGCGTTCGCCTCACACGCGAGAGGTCATGGGTTCGAGCCCCATTGCTTCCATTCAAAAAGTCTATATTCGTATCATGGGGCATTAGCGCAGTTGGGAGCGCGCTACATTCGCATTGTAGAGGTCACGGGTTCGAATCCCGTATGCTCCATCCTGTAGAGCCCGAAAATCCGGGCTCTTTTTTATTCATAATGATAGTGAAAGGTTTTGAATACAGCGTGAGAGACTATGAAAGTGAGGAACGCTTAAGACAACAGCAGAGAGCAAGACGCAGAAGAGAACTTCAGAAGCGGCGGAGAAGGCAGAAAAGGATCCTCACAGGCTGCCTGCTGCTCCTTCTCATTCTCCTGGTCGGTATGATTCTTTTCTTTGTTGGCGGTCATATCGGAGCCTCTTCTGAAAACGGGAAGCTAAAGGAAAGTGAACTGGAGGAGCTGGAGAGCAACGTGGAAACGGATTCCACGGCGCAGCAGGACACCGGCGAAACGCAGGAGACGGAAGAAGAATCGGAGACAGAAGAAGAGCCGGAGGAGGAATCTGCTGAAACCGTCGTTTACAGTGCTGAGGAAACCGCATCCACAGTCTCAATTACGAGTGATTCCGTTATCAGCAGTTATGCGATCCTGATCGATATTGACGAGGGCACAGTCGTGGCTACAAAAGATGCCTATACGAGGGTCAGTCCGGCGTCTATGACGAAGATTCTGACGGTGCTGACGGCAGCGGACTATATCACCGATCTCGACGATACCTTCACGATTACAATCGACATCACGGATTTCGCTTACTCGAACGACTGCAGCGCGGTTGGTTTTGACGAAGGTGAGACGGTGACAGTGCGCGATCTTTTATATGGGACGGTACTCCCCTCCGGCGGCGATGCGGCTGCAGGACTCGCTATCTACACGGCCGGTTCCATGGAGGCTTTTGTGGAACTGATGAATCAGAAAGTGGAAGAGCTCGGACTCTCGGACAGCGCACACTTTACGAACTGTGTCGGGCTGTATGACGAAGACCTCTACTGCACGGTCTACGATATGGCGATCATCCTGGAGGCTGCGATCAACAACGAGCTTTGCAGGGATGCTTTGTCCGCCCATACCTATACGACCTCCTCAACAGAGCAGCACCCGGACGGCATTACCGTCTCGAACTGGTTTCTGCGCCGCATTGAAGACAAGGATACCGGAGGCGAGGTGGTCTGCGCGAAGACGGGATTTGTCGACCAGTCCGGCAGCTGTGCCGCGAGTTATGAGATTACGGACAGCGGAAAGCAGTACATCTGCGTGACAGCGAACTCGACGAGCTCCTGGCGCTGTATCTATGACCATGTGGAAATCTATCTGGCTTACACGCAGTAAATTTTGGCATGGCACTTGTAATTTTCGCAGATATCTGGTATGCTTTAAAAAGTTGGAAATCTTTTGTAAAGGAGAATAAAACTATGGATTATTTGCAGATTGAAAAGGTGATCGGAAGAGAGATCATGGACTCCAGAGGGAACCCGACCGTTGAGGCTGAGGTGATTCTCGCTGACGGTACGATCGGCAGGGGCGCGGCTCCGAGTGGTGCTTCGACCGGTGAGTTCGAGGCCCTTGAGCTTCGTGACGGCGACAAGAGCCGCTATCTCGGCAAGGGCGTCACGAAGGCAGTTGAGAACATCAACACTGTGATCAATGATGTTCTGGTCGGCATGGATGCTTCTGACACCTATGCGGTGGACAAGGCCATGATTGAGGCGGACGGCACGAAGGACAAGTCCAAACTCGGTGCGAACGCGATCCTCGCGGTTTCGATTGCGGCAGCGAGAGCGGCTTCGATTTCCCTTGACATCCCGCTTTACCGTTTCCTCGGCGGTTCGAATGCAAATCGTCTCCCGGTTCCGATGATGAACATTCTGAACGGCGGCGCACATGCGACGAATACCGTAGACACGCAGGAATTCATGATTATGCCGGTTGGCGCTCCGAGCTTCAAGGAAGCGCTGCGCTGGTGTGCAGAGGTCTTCCATGCGCTGGCTTCCATCCTGAAGTCCAGAGGACTTGCTACCTCTGTTGGCGATGAGGGCGGCTTTGCTCCGAACCTCTCGAGCGACGACGAGACCATCGAGACCATTCTTGAGGCTGTGAAGAAGGCCGGTTACGAGCCGGGCAAGGATTTCATGATCGCCATGGATGCCGCTTCCAGCGAGTGGAAGGGTGAGAAGAAGGGCGAGTACATCCTTCCGAAGGCCGGTACGCATTACACCTCCGATGAGCTGATCGCTCACTGGAAGAGCCTGGTCGAGAAGTATCCGATCATCTCCATCGAGGACGCTCTGGACGAGGAGGACTGGGAAGGCTGGCAGAAGCTCACGAAGGAGCTTGGCGACAAGGTACAGCTTGTCGGCGACGACCTGTTCGTGACGAATACCGAGCGTCTGAAGAAGGGCATTGACCTCGGCTGCGGCAACTCCATCCTGATCAAGCTGAACCAGATCGGTTCTGTCTCTGAGACGCTTGAGGCGATCAAGATGGCGAACAAGGCCGGTTATACGGCAGTTACCTCCCATCGTTCCGGCGAGACCGAGGATACAACGATCGCAGACTTGGCAGTTGCGCTCAACACCTGCCAGATCAAGACCGGTGCTCCGAGCAGAACCGAGCGCGTAGCGAAGTACAATCAGCTTCTCCGCATCGAGGAGCAGCTCGGCGCGAGCGCGGTATATCCGGGCATGAGTGCGTTCAACGTCAAGAGATAATCTTATCTGAAGTGCAAAGAGCTTCTGCAATCAATCTGTCGTGGAAGCTCTTTTTTAAATTTGCAAAAGGGGGATTCATATGAACGGGAAAATGAAGGCAGCAGTGATGCTCGGCATTGGAAATATGGGTTTCGAGGAGCGCGAGATTCCGACGCCGAAGGACGACGAGGTGCTGGTAAAAGTAGAGTATGTCGGAATCTGCGGCTCCGATCTTCACTATTATGAGCAGGGGCGGATCGGGAACTACATTGTGGAGCCGCCTTTCGTGCTGGGTCACGAGCCCGGAGGCGTCGTTGTGGAAGTCGGAAAAAATGTGACAAATCTGAAGGCAGGTGACCGGGTAGCTCTTGAACCCGGAAAAACCTGCGGACACTGCAAATTCTGCCGCACCGGCCGCTATAATCTCTGCCCGGATGTTGTTTTCTTTGCGACGCCTCCGGTCGACGGCGTATTTCAGGAATATGTTGCGCATGAGGCGGGGCTCTGTTTTAAGCTCCCTGACAATGTGAGTACGATGGAAGGCGCTCTGATTGAACCGCTGGCAGTCGGGTTTCATGCCGCACAGCAGGGCAGAGCGCATATGGGACAGACCGCGGTTGTCATGGGCTCTGGCTGCATTGGCCTTGTTTCCATGATGGCATTAAAGGCCCTCGGCGTATCCACCGTCTATATGGTGGATGTAATGCAGAAGCGTCTGGACAAAGCCCTTGAGCTGGGTGCGAGCGCAGTTGTAAACGCTGTAGAAACAGACACTGTAGAGGAAATTTGCAGGCTTACAGACGGCGAGGGCTGTGACCTGGTCATTGAGACATCCGGGACAGAGATCTGCGCCCGTCAGGGGATCGAGGCACTGGTAAAAGGCGGCACCCTGGTGCAGGTGGGATACAGTAAATCCGGCGATATGAATCTGCCCATGGGGCTGGTCTGCGATAAGGAAATCACGATCAAGTCCGTGTTCCGTTATCGTCATATTTATCCCATGGCGATTCAGGCCGTAGCAGACGGAAAGGTCGATGTGAAAAAGATCGTGACCAATGTTTTCGATCTTGATGATATTCAGAATGCCATGGACCGTAGTGTCCGTGACAAAGCAGACATTGTGAAAGCTGTCATAAAGATCTGCTGATGCAGGACTGTCCGTTTTCCGGAACCTTGCCAGATCTTTTTCAACATGTTAGAATGATATTTGCTCAGGACCGCGGCAGAGATCCGGTTCTGAAAAACTACAATCAGACAGGAAATTATTTATGCGAAAGCTTGCGTTATCGGATGAAATATTGATGAGCGTTGAGAAGCCAGCCCGTTACATCGGCGGCGAGGTGAACGCGGTCATGAAGGATAAGGAGCGGGTGGACATCCGCTTCGCGATGTGCTTCCCGGACGTGTACGAGATCGGGATGTCGCACCTCGGCATTCAGATTTTATATGACATGTTCAACCGCCGGGACGATATCTGGTGCGAACGGGTCTACTCGCCCTGGAATGATCTTGACAGGCTGATGCGGGAGAAGCAGATTCCTCTCTTTGCGCTTGAGTCGCAGGATCCGGTGAGGGATTTTGACTTTCTCGGCATCACGATTCAGTATGAGATGTGTTATACGAACATCCTGCAGATCCTCGATCTGTCCGGCATTCCACTCACGGCGGTGGAGCGCACGGATGAGCATCCCTTTGTGATCGGCGGCGGCCCCTGCACCTACAATCCGGAGCCTCTCGCGGAATTTTTCGATCTCTTCTACATCGGGGACGGGGAGACCATCTATTTTGATCTGATGGATAAGTATCTGGAGTGGAAGAGGAGCGGCGCAGCGAGAGAAGATTTCCTGCGCATGGCGGCGCAGCTTCCCGGCATCTATGTGCCTTCACTCTATGAGGTGAGCTACCACGAGGACGGTACGATCGCCGCGATGGAGCCGCTCTGCCCGGAGGCACCGCGCAAGGTGCGGAAGGAACTTGTGCTCGATGTGACGGATACCTATTATCCAGAGAAACCGGTTGTTCCTTTTATCCAGATCACCCAGGACCGCGTGGTGCTGGAGATTCAGCGCGGCTGCATCCGCGGCTGCCGTTTCTGCCAGGCCGGCATGCTCTACCGCCCGACCAGAGAGCGTGAGATCGGGATGCTGAAGCGCACCGCACACGCGATGCTGAAAAATACAGGCTATGACGAGATTTCCCTGAGTTCGCTCAGCACCAGCGACTATTCGCACCTGGGCGAACTGGTCAATTTCCTGATCGAGGAGTTCGGAACGCGCGGCATCCGTATCTCGCTGCCGTCCCTGCGCATCGACGCCTTCTCGCTCGATGTCATGGGCCGGATCCAGGATGTGAAGAAGAGCAGCCTCACCTTCGCGCCGGAGGCCGGTTCTCAGCGGATGCGCGATGTGATCAACAAGGGACTCACGGAGGAAGTGATTCTCTCCGGCGCCGGGCAGGCCTTCGACGGCGGCTGGAGCCGCGTGAAGCTTTATTTTATGCTGGGGCTGCCGGGTGAGACGGAGGAGGACATAAAGGGAATCGCGCATCTGGCCCAGAAGATCGCCGAGCGCTACTATGAGGTGCCGAAGGAGAAGCGGAACGGGAAATGTCA
Organism: Lachnospiraceae bacterium Zagget2; assembly: GCA_001941045.1. Lineage (GTDB taxonomy): Bacteria > Bacillota > Clostridia > Lachnospirales > Lachnospiraceae > Hominiventricola. Next base: position 3,310 of record MSHD01000047.1, on the reverse strand, counting down.
GATCACGGTGAGTACCTCTTTCTTTGTGCCGAAGCCCTTCACCCCCTTCCAGTGGGCCAGAATGTGTACGAAGGAGGAATTCCTCGACCGCGCCTATGTCGTCAATCATGAGATAAAAGAGCAGAAAAATCACAAGAGCATCCGTTATCACTGGCATGAGGCGGATGTGACGATTCTCGAAGGCGTACTCGCGCGCGGGGATCGGAAAGTCGGAGCAGTCATCCGCCGTGCCTATGAGAAGGGAGCGCTTTTCGACTCCTGGACGGAGAATTTTCGCAATGAGCTCTGGGAAGAGGCTTTCGCAGAATGCGGCGTCGACCCGGATTTCTATACCGTGCGGGAGCGCGCGCTTGACGAGCGCTTCCCCTGGGATTTCATCAATATCGGTGTGACGCGCGGTTTCCTTGAGCGGGAATGGAAGCGCGCGCAGGAGGGCGTTGTCACGGAGAACTGTCGTATGAAGTGTTCCGGCTGCGGAGCCGCGTCCTACGGAGGAGGTTCTGTCATGAACATTAGAGTCAAATTCCGCAAATATGGCAACCTTCGGTTCATCGGACATCTCGACACCATGCGCTATTTTCAGAAGGCCATACGCCGCGCGGGGCTGGATGTCTGCTATTCGGAGGGTTTCACGCCGCATATGATCATGTCCTTCGCGCAGCCGCTGGGCGTCGGTCTCGAGAGCGACGGGGAATACATGGATATCCGCGTGAACAGCACGCCGTCCTCCGCGGAGGCGGTGCGGCTTCTCAATGAAAACGGAGCCGAGGGTATCGAAGTCTTAAGCTGGCGGGAGCTGCCGGAGGGCAGCAAAAACGCGATGTCGATCGTCGCCGCCGCGGACTATGAAGTTCGCTTCCGCGAAGGCTGTGAACCCCCGGAGGGCTGGGAGGAGCGTTTCGCCTCATTTCTGCAGAGAACGGAAATTCCGGTGCGCAAAGAGACAAAGAAAAAGACCGTGCAGGAGATCGACATCCGTCCCTGGGTCTACGCCTGCGAAGTGCGGGACGGCGTTATCTTCCTCACTGTGTCCACCGGAAGCGCCGGCAATCTGAAGCCGGAGCTCCTGCTGCAGGCCTTCGCGGAGCAGGAGGGCTGGGAACTCCCGCGTTTCGCACTGCTGGTGAGAAGGAAAGAGATCTATGCAGATCTGGGGGCAGAAGAGGAACGAAAGCTTGTCCCCCTGGAAGAACTGGGGGCCGAGATTGGATAACACGAGAGTCATCACCTATATAAAAGAGGGCGTACTGGCTGACGCGCTGCTGACGGACGGACGCCTGAGCGAGCTCTCGCTCAGCCCGTCGGACACACGCCCGCTGCTCGGCAATATCTATGTAGGCCGGGTAAAAAACATCGTCAAAAATATCCGCGCAGCCTTCGTCGAGATCGAGGATGGCATGCTCTGCTATCTGCCGCTCGAGGATGCGAAGGCGCCGATCTTTACAAAGCCAAAGAAGACGGAACGTCTGGCAGTGGGCGACGAACTGCTCGTGCAGGTGAGCCGCGAGGCGCAGAAGACGAAGGCGCCGTCCGCGACGACACAGCTTTCTTTATCCGGGAAATATCTCGTGCTGAACCTGGGTAAGCCGGGCGTCGGCTGCTCCTCAAAGCTCTCAGCAGAGGAACGACAGCGGCTGAAAGGACTGGCGGAGCGCTTTCCGTTGCCGGAGGGCTGCGGCCTGATTGTGCGCACGAATGCGGAGGGGATGCAGGAGGCAGAGCTGCATGCCGAATTTGATAAATTACTGGCAAAGCAGAACTTTCTGACCGGGCAGGCCATCCATCGGGCCGTATTTTCCTGCGTATATCGGGAGCGGCCGGCCTATCTGAATGCCATCCTCGGAAACCGCAGCGGTACTTTAAAGGAAATCATCACCGACGACGAATCCATTTTTCAGGAAATACAGGATTTCCTGCGGGAGGAGATGCCGGAGGAAAAGGGAAAACTCCGGCTCTATGAGGAGCGAATGCAGCCGCTGAAAAGCCTGTACCGGCTCGAGAAAGGGCTCTCCGACGCACTTTCGCCCCGCGTGTGGCTGAAGTCGGGCGCTTATCTTATCATCGAGCATACAGAGGCGATGACCGTCATCGACGTAAACACCGGGAAATGTATCACCGGGAAGGATAAGCGGGAGACGGTAAGGAAGATCAATCTCGAGGCTGCGGCGGAGATCAGCCGCCAGCTGCGTCTGCGCAATCTGTCCGGCATGATTCTGGTGGATTTCGTCGACATGGACGGCGACGGGCCGCACGAATTATTATCCTTCATGCGGGAGCGCCTGCGGGACGACCCGATGAAGGCGACGGCGGTCGACATGACGTAGCTCGGTCTCATGGAGCTGACGCGCCGGAAAAAGAAAAAACCGCTCAGAGAACAGGCAAAGGAGTGTGGATTGTTATGATTGAAGTCAGCGCGAAGAAAATAAAAGGACATTACCGGAGCTTTTCGATCGACGGTCACGCGGACTATGCCGAAGAGGGCGAGGACATCGTCTGCTCCGCGGTATCGGCGCTCGTGATCAACGCGATCAACTCGATCGAGGCTTTCACGGAGGACGCCTTCACCTGTGACTGCGCGGACGGCCAGATCCGGAGATGGGAGTTCACATCCGATGTGACGGAGAAGACGGAGCTTCTGATGGATTCCCTGTTGCTGGGCCTGAAAAATATTGAAAAATCTTACGGAAAATATATTTCCGTAGACGCTTGACAGTTTTTGCAGCATTTGGTATGATATTACGGATGCCGCACAGTGGGGCTGTAAGTCTGTCCATTTAAGAGAGGACAGCGCCGAAGCTGGCGAGTAAAGTACAGGAGGTGCCATATGTACGCGATAATTGCAACAGGTGGTAAACAGTATAAGGTATCCGAGGGCGACGTGATCAAGGTCGAAAAGCTCGGCGTAGAAGCGGGTGCAAGCTATGTATTTGACCAGGTTCTGGCCGTGTGCGACGAGACGCTCAGCGTGGGTACTCCGGTAGTCGAGGGCGCTACCGTAGAAGCATCTGTGATCGGTGACGGCAAGGCAAAGAAAGTCATCGTTTACAAGTACAAGAGAAAATCTGGATATCACAAGAAAAATGGTCACAGGCAGCAGTACACCGCTGTCAAGATTGAAAAGATCAATAAGTAGACAGAAGATTTTAGAGGAGGTGCAGACCTATGTTGAATATGAATCTTCAGATGTATGCGCATAAGAAGGGCGTTGGCTCCACCAAGAACGGCAGAGATTCCAAGTCCAAGAGACTCGGCGCGAAGAGAGCTGACGGCCAGTTCGTGAAGGCCGGAAACATCCTTTACAGACAGCGCG
>MSHD01000046.1 GCA_001941045.1 Lachnospiraceae bacterium Zagget2 | reverse complement strand
CCTGTAAAAAACTTTTTCTTTTCCCTTGCTTTTTAAATTCCGCTGGTGTATAATTCCGTATGAAATGCAGGTATAGTTCATCGGTAGAACACCAGCTTCCCAAGCTGGGGAGGAGGGTTCGATTCCCTTTACCTGCTTTTTCTATTGTAAAAAATCAGTCCGTGACTGGCGACTGGATGCACAGGGGTGAACAGTTATGATGAACGCAGATGTGATTTTTCCGATATTGATTTCCTTCGCGATCAGCGCGGCGGCGGGGCCGCTGATCATTCCGGTGCTGCGCAGGCTGAAGGTCGGGCAGACCGAGCGCCTGGACGGGCCGGAGAGTCACCTGAAGAAGAATGGCACGCCGACGATGGGAGGCCTGATCTTTCTGCTGGCGGTGCTTGTCACATCCCTTCTCTATGTCGGACGTTATCCGAAGATTGCGCCGATCCTGTTCATGACGGTGGGCTTCGGGATCATCGGCTTCCTGGACGATTATCTGAAGGTTGTGCTGCACCGTTCCGATGGTCTGATGCCGGGGCAGAAGATGGCGCTGCAGATCGCAGTGACAGCCGTCTTCGCCTGGTACATGGTGAAGGTGTCGGACGTGGGGCTTTCGATGCTGATTCCCTTCAGCGGCGGGAAGTATCTGGAGATCGGCTGGCTCGCCGTGCCGCTTTTGTTTTTTGTGGTGATCGGCACGGTCAACGGGACGAACTTCACTGACGGTCTTGACGGTCTGGCCTCGAGCGTTACGATTATGGTGGCAGTGTTTTTCACGGTCGTGGCGCTCGGCACGGAGGCAGGGATTGCGCCGGTGACCTGCGCGGTGACGGGTGGACTGCTCGGCTTTCTGCTGTTCAATGTCTATCCGGCGAGCGTCTTCATGGGAGACACCGGTTCGCTCGCGCTGGGCGGCTTTGTGGCCTCGACGGCCTATCTCCTGAAAATGCCGCTTTTCCTGCCTCTGGTAGGACTGATCTATCTTGTCGAAGTGCTGTCGGTCATCCTGCAGGTCAGTTACTTCAAGCTGACGCACGGAAAGCGCATCTTCAAGATGGCGCCGATCCATCATCATTTTGAGAAATGCGGCTGGTCGGAGACACGGGTCGTGACCGTATTCTCGATCGTGACGGCGCTGTGCTGTCTTATCGCGCTCGCGGCGATCTGAATTTTTTCACCTGAAGATTCTCTCGTGCATGAGAGAGAAGATTTCTGAATAGGAATAGACAGAGAATTTTTCAGGCGGTGTGCGATGGGGCGGGACAGCAGGACGGATGGAAAGGATTCGGCGGATGCCGTACTCCTGATACTGATACTTATACTGGCTGTATTCGGCCTGGTCATGCTCTATAGCACCAGCGCCTACAATGGCAGGGTCAAATTCGCGGACCCTGCCTATTATTTTAAAAAGCAGCTCTTTGCGACCAGCATCGGGTTCATGGCGATGTATCTGATTTCCCTTATCGACTATCGCCGCTTTATTCCCGTGGCGGTTCCGGCTTACCTTCTGTCGCTCGCGCTCTCCACAGCGGTGCTGTTCATCGGGGACGAGTATAACGGTTCGAAGCGCTGGCTCTCCCTTGGACCGCTCTCCTTTCAGCCCTCCGAGTTCGCAAAGCTGGCAGTCGTCATTCTGCTGGCTTCGATTGTGAACCGGGAGGCCGGACACATGAAGTCCTGGCGTTATATGTTTCTGGTCATCCTGCTTGTGCTGCCGATCGTCGGTCTGGTGGGGACGAACAATCTGAGCACTGCGGTGATTATTCTTGGAATTGCGGTGATTCTGCTGTTTGTTGCAAATCCAAAGTTCCTTCCATTCCTCTGGCTCGGCGCGCTGGGCGTCGGTTTTATCGCCATTTTCTTAAGTCTGGCGTCCTATCGCCTGGAACGACTGGCGATCTGGCGTCATCCGGAGCTCTATGAGAAGGGTTATCAGACACTGCAGGGACTCTACGCGATCGGCTCCGGCGGCATTTTCGGCGTGGGTCTGGGTGGCAGCATGCAGAAGCTGGGCTTCGTGCCCGAGGCGCAGAACGATATGATTTTCTCGATTATCTGCGAGGAGCTGGGGCTCTTTGGAGCCTGCGGCGTTATTTTCCTGTTTTCTCTTCTGATCTGGCGTCTGATGGTAATTGCGACACATACGCAGGAACTCTTCGGCGCGCTTCTGGCGGCAGGGGTCATGGGACATATCATGATTCAGGTCATTCTGAATATCGCCGTCGTCACCAACACCATTCCCAATACGGGCATCACGCTGCCCTTCATCAGCTATGGCGGAACCTCGATCGTCTTTCTGCTTTCCGAGCTTGGCCTTGTCCTGAATGTCTCGCGCGGGGTGAAAAAGGAACGCTGACGTGCCGGGTTTGCATATACTGAGGTATAGCTCGCGGGTTGGAGGAGAGAGATTGGGAGAGGACAGACTGGAAATTGTCGGACCGCAGCGGATATGCGGGGAGCTGCTGGTACAGGGCTCGAAGAACGCGGCATTGCCGATGCTGGCAGCCATGCTGCTTGCGGAAGGCGTATATATACTTCATCACTGTCCGCAGATCACGGATGTGGATCATATGCTGGAACTTCTGACGGATGCCGGATGCCGGGCTCATCAGGAGGGACACATGCTGATCGTAGACACGCGCGGCGCAGACCGCTGCCGGCTGGAGGGGAGCGGAGCCGGAAAAATGCGTGCGGGCGTTACCCTGCTCGGGAGTATGCTCGGGAGAATGCGGGAGGCCGAGCTCCCCTATCCGGGCGGCTGCACGATCGGGAAGCGTCCGATCGATCTGCATATTCAGGCGCTCGGGCAGCTCGGAGTCCGCTTTGAGCATCGGGAACATAGCCTTTACGCATATGCAGATCAGCTGCGCGGCGCGGATATTACCCTCGACTTTCCGAGTGTTGGCGCGACGGAGAATGTTCTGCTTGCCGCGGCGCTTGCGGAAGGGCGCACATTGCTTCACGGGGCGGCGCAGGAACCGGAGATCGTGGCTCTGTCCGGTTTCCTTCGGAAAATGGGCGCGCACATCGAGGGCGCGGGTACGCCGGTGATTCGCGTGGAGGGCGTGGAACGGCTTCACGCGGCAGAATATATCGTTCCGTCCGACCGGATTGTGGCAGGCACTTATCTTCTGGGAGCAGTCATGACAGGCGGAGAGCTCCGGCTTCTCCATGTGCCGACGGCGCATCTGGGAATTCTGCCCCGTATTCTGACAGAACTGGGAGCGGAGGTTTCGCTGAAGGAGGAGAGAAATGAGATTGCTGTAAAAATGGAGCGAAAAGTCCGTGCAATTCCCTATCTTGCCACCGCGCCGTTCCCGGATTTTCCGACGGATCTGCAGTCCGCCCTGATGGCAGCGCTCTCTCTGGCATCCGGCCCGAGTTTTCTGGAGGAGAAGATATTTGAGGCGAGATTTCAGATTGTGCCGGAGCTTCGGAAAATGGGCGCGCGCATCTATGAGGAGGATTCCCTGGCCGTGATCGAAGGAGATGCCAGGCTTCATGGCGCGCAGGTCTGCGCCAGAGAGCTCCGCGGCGGCGCCGCGCTCATCATGGCGGCACTTACGGCGGAGGGGAGGAGCGAGATTCGCGGGATGGACTTTGTGAAAAGAGGATACGAGGATATACAGGGGGATTAAAAAAAAATGGGAATTGTGTTACACTGAATGACAGTACATCTGTTTGAGGACAAAAAGAAGATTATGGCGGACAGCAGGAAAAGAAAAAGGAGCTGGAAGGGGCTTATTATCGCTGCAGCGGTACTGGCGGTCATCGCGGTACTGCTCCTTTCTGTGCTTGGTATTTTTCGTGTCCGTGAGGTGACAGTCAGCGGAAATGAATATTATACAAATGAGGAAATTGCGGATCTCGTGATCGGCGACGGCATATCACGCAATACGCTGTACCTTTATTTTCGTTATCAGTATATGGAGCAGCCGGAGATTCCCTTTATCGACACTTTTGATATTGAGATCGACTCTTTCAGCAGCATTACGATTCGCGTCTACGAGAAGGAGATTGTCGGCTATGTAAAATATCTCGGGAAGAATGTCTACTTTGACAAAGATGGAATTGTAGTGGAGAGCTCCGATGAGGTGATGGAGGGCGTGCCTCTGATCAGCGGCATCTCTTTTGACGAGCTGACCATGTATGAGGCACTGAACGTGCCGGATCCGGATATCTTCAATACCATCCTCAATCTCACCCAGCTTCTTTCCAAGTATGAGCTGGTTCCCGATGAGATTCGCTTTGGCAGTTCTTCGGAACTGTACCTCGAGCTGGGCGACGTAACCGTGGAGCTGGGAGAGGGGGATTATCTCGATGAAAAGATTTCCCGCCTCAAACAGCTCGAATCTGACCTCGCCGGCCGCTCCGGAACACTACATATGGAAAATTATACCGACGAGAGCACCCATATCTCGTTGGAAGCGTCGAAATAATTGCCCGAAAATGTGAAAAAAGTTAAAAAATACTGTTGCGTTATTGTGAAAAAAAAGCTATGATAAACATAGTGTAAGTTTACGTGGGTTGAAGGAGGACATCACCTTGCTGGAGATTATGACGAATGAAGCGGAATCCGCGGCACGGATTATCGTGGTCGGTATCGGCGGAGCGGGTAATAACGCTGTAAATAGAATGGTAGAAGAACAGATCGGAGGAGTGGAATTCATCGGGGTAAATACCGATAAGCAGGCTTTGAAGCTCTGCAAAGCTCCGGTCACTGTACAGATAGGCGAGAAGCTGACAAAGGGGCTCGGAGCGGGGGCGAAGCCGGAGGTCGGCGAGAAGGCCGCCGAGGAGAGCCTGGAAGAACTGAAGGAAGCAATACAGGGCGCGGACATGGTGTTCGTCACCTGCGGCATGGGCGGCGGTACCGGTACCGGTGCGACGCCGGTGCTTGCGAAGGCGGCGAAGGAGATGGGAATTCTGACCGTTGGCGTTGTGACGAAGCCCTTCCGTTTTGAGGCGCGGCAGCGTATGAACAACGCGCTGCAGGGCATTGAAAAGTTAAAAGAGGCAGTTGACACGCTGATCGTCATTCCGAATGACAAGCTGCTCGAGATTGTCGATCGCAGGACGACGATGCCGGAGGCTCTGAAGAAGGCCGACGAGGTGCTGCAGCAGGCGGTACAGGGTATTACCGATCTCATCAATATACCGGCGCTCATCAATCTGGACTTTGCAGACGTACAGACGGTCATGACTGACAAGGGCATCGCTCACATCGGTATTGGCACGGCCAGAGGCGATGACAAGGCGATGGAGGCAGTGAAGCAGGCGGTTACGAGTCCGCTGCTCGAGACGACGATTAACGGCGCAAGCCATGTGATTATCAATGTATCCGGCGACATTTCTCTTATCGATGCCAATGAGGCTGCGAGCTATGTGCAGGAACTGGTCGGTGAGGATGCGAATGTGATCTTCGGCGCGATGTATGATTCCAGCAATACGGATGAGGTCAGCATTACGGTGATCGCGACCGGACTTCAGGAGGTCGGCAGCGAGTCCGTGATTCCGCAGTCTTACCGTCCGGTGCAGAGCACGCAGAGCCAGCCGGGGACCGTAAAGCTGAAGACGGCGACGCCATCGACGCCGACGCCGCAGGTACAGCCGTTTCCGGGTCTGAAGACGTTCAAGAAGCCGGAGAGCAGCGTGGAGGAGCAGGAGATCAAGATTCCACAGTTCTTCCAGAAAAACAGATAAGATTTGTCAGGGCCGCCTGTGGGACAGGACCACGGGCGGCCTTCTTTGCTTTACAGGAGGGGAAAAATATGAATCAGTTACCGATCACCGGTCATACGGGGCTGCTCTGTCTGCTCGGCAGTCCGGTCGCGCACAGCATTTCCCCGGCCATGCACAATGGAGCCTTTGCCTATTATGGGCTTGACTATGTTTACCTGGCTTTTGACGTTTCTCCGGAGAAGTTTGATGTAGTTGTGGATGGCCTGACAGCGATGAACGCGCGCGGCTGGAACTGTACAATGCCGCATAAGCGTCTTATGTACGAACGCGCCGATCAGCTTTCCGAGGAGGCGAAGCTGATCGGCGCGGTGAACACCGTCGTGCAGGAGGACGGCGTGCTGACCGGATACAATACGGACGGAAAGGGCTATATGGCCGCGGTGGCGGACGCAGGCTACGACATTGTGGGAAAGAAGATGACGCTCCTGGGTTCCGGCGGCGCGGCTTCCTCGATCGTGGCGCAGGCGGCCCTCGACGGGGTGAGTGCGATCGATCTCATTGCGCGGCACGGCGCATCCTGGGACGCCATCCGCGAGGTTGTCGACCGCGTGAACGCGGGGACTTCCTGCCGTGTCAGCATGTATGAGCTGCGCGATGAGGCGCAGATGCGAAAGAGTATCGACGGGAGCGCGATTCTTGTAAACGCCTCCTCGGTCGGTATGAGTCCGCATGAGGAAGGCTGTCTGATTCCGGATAAGAGTTTCCTGCATCCGGAGCTGATCGTCTCCGACGTGATCTACAACCCGCGGAAGACGAGGCTGCTTGAGATGGCAGAACAGGTGAGCTGTCCCGCCTTTAACGGGATGTACATGCTCCTCTATCAGGGGGCTTACGCTTTTGAACTGTGGACCGGGAAGGAGATGCCGGTCGGGCTGATCAAAGAGAAGTACTTTTGCTGAAATGAGATACGGTCTCGTGGGCACTCTGCGGAGTGCCCTTTTTTGAATTTTGTCGATTCCGGGCGAGAGGATCACCGTTTCGACAACAGCGTATGACAGGCCTCGCGCGGGTCTTTTTTTATAATGAGACCAGCACAAGTAAGAGGGCAGCAAGTGTATTATGAAGTATATGTAGATATTCTCTTTGCGGAAAACCTCTGGATGGACACGGCACTTCTTCTGCTGACCGCAGGCTTCCTGCATCTGCGGATGCGAAAAAGAAGGATTGCGCTGGCCGCGCTGCTGGGGGCTCTGGGAGCCTGCGCGCTGACTGTTTTTTCGGCATACATAAACGGAATCGGATATTTGACCGGAACACTGGCGCTCTGCGCGGTGATGACCGTTATCGCGTTTCGGGAAAGTGGAAAATTCTGCGGCACGTTTCTGACTCTGTATCTGGAAAGCTTTCTTCTGAACGGCCTGCTCCGTTATCTCGCGCAGTTTCATCCTCTCTGTGGTCTCTGGCTTGCGATTGTCGGCACAGTGGCCTGCCTGCTGTTGTATGCGGCGCAGCGTCAGCTGAACCGGCAGAAAAGGCTGGCCACGCTGAACTGCGAGGCGACGCTCATCTGCGGGAACTGCAGGCTCACGGTCGAGGGCTTTTACGACACCGGAAACGGGCTCTGTGATCCGATCAGCGGCCGTCCGGTCAACATTCTCGCGCCGGAACTTCTGGATAAGCTGCTGGCCGGGGCAGGCAGAGAACTGCCGCCGCGCATGATCCCGTACCGGACGATCACACAGAGCGGTGTCCTCAGAGCATATCTTCTGGACAGCATGGAGATCCGGGACGCGGACGGCATACGTATTGTCAGGAAACCAGTCGTCGCCTGTATGCGTCGAAACCGGGATTCTCATCCGCTTATACTTCATCGAGACCTGCTTCCCCCGTAGAGGAGGCAAGCATGATATTCAAAGTGACAGTTCCGCGCCAGATTCAGCTCAAGGTGGCTCCGCGTCTGAAGACCCTGCTCTTCGCACGCAAAGGCGAGATCCACTATATCGGAGGATCGGAGATCCTGCCGCCGCCGCTGAATGCCGAGGAGGAGGCCGCGGCGATCCTGGGCCTGGAAGGGGAGGAGAGCGAGGAGGCCAGGGCGCGTCTAATCGAGCATAATCTGCGTCTGGTTGTGTACATCGCGAAGAAATTTGAAAATACCGGCGTCGGCGTGGAGGATCTGATTTCAATTGGCACAATCGGCCTCATCAAGGCGATCAACACCTTTAATCGAAGTAAAAATATCAAGCTTGCGACTTACGCATCGCGCTGTATTGAGAATGAAATCCTGATGTATTTAAGACGCAACAGTAAACTGCGCATGGAGGTATCGATCGACGAACCGCTGAACGTAGACTGGGACGGAAATGAGCTGTTGCTCTCCGACATTCTCGGGACCGATGCGGATATCATTTACCGCGATCTGGAAAATGAGGTCGAGCGGAATCTGCTGCGCAAGGCGCTCTCCAGACTGAACCAGCGCGAGAAGACGATCATCGAGCTGCGCTTTGGCCTGCGCCATCCGACCGGGCGTGAGATGACCCAGAAGGAAGTCGCGGACCGGCTCGGCATCTCGCAGTCCTACATCTCGCGCCTGGAAAAAAAGATCATCGGTCGGCTGCGAAAAGAAATTGTAAAATATGAGTAACGCTCAGCTCAGATAGCTGCGCATCGTTTTCAGAGCATTCTTCTCGAGACGGCTGACCTGAGCCTGAGAAATATGGATCTCTTCGGCAACCTCCATCTGTGTGCGCCCCTCAAAGAAGCGCAGGTTGATGATGTGGTTCTCCCGGGGAGACAGTTTTTTCATGGCTTCGGAGAGCGACAGATCGCGCACCCAGTTTTCCTCCTTGTTCTTACGGTCGCTGATCTGATCCATGACATAGAGCGTATCGCCGCCTTCGGTATAGACAGGATCATAGAGACTGATCGGACTCTGAATCGCGTCGAGGGCATAGACGATATCCTCTTTTGGTATGTCGATCGCTTCGGAAATCTGTTCGAGCGTAGGTTCTCCGGAAGTCTCGCGGGAGAGCATCTCCCGCGCATAAATCGCCTTGTAGGCGATGTCGCGGAGGGAACGGCTGACGCGGATGCTGTTGTTGTCGCGGAGATAGCGCCGGATCTCCCCGACAATCATTGGTACCGCATAAGTACTGAATTTTACATCCATCGTGCAGTCAAAATTGTCGATCGCTTTAATAAGGCCGATACAGCCGATCTGAAAGAGATCGTCCGCGTTCTCATTGCTGGAGGAAAAGCGTTTGATGACGCTTAAGACCAGCCTTAAGTTTCCCCTGATGTACAGTTCTCTTGCCTCTTTATCCCCTTTTTGAATGCGCTCAAAGAGCATGGTCTTTTCTTCATTCGTGAGAAGCGGGAGTCTGGATGTGTTGACTCCGCAGATTTCCACCTTGTTCGATGTCATTCCACTCCTCCTGCTGATCGAAAAACTTTTCTGTAAAAAGGATTTCCCAAAATCAATCGCTTAATGCAGAAGAAACGAAACATCTAATGCCAGATTTTTCTTGGGGCAAGCACTTCCTCTTCGTGAATTTCGACAAGGATGATATCCGGCCCGATCTGGCAGATGCATTTCCAGGGAATGATATATTCCTGGTCAGGATTCAAAAATCCCAGCAGCCGGTTCGGCCCGGGCACAACGATCGCGCAGACCGCGCCGGTTTTTTCATCAAATACGAGATCACTCACCCGTCCGAGCCGTTTGCAGTCGCAGCGGTTGACGATATCCTTTTCCTTCAGCTCACAAAAACGCATACAGACGCCCTTTCTTTTTATTTTAGTCTATGAATAAACCCGCCTTTGATTGACAGCTGGGCGATTCCTGGTTTATACTGAAAAACGGCAGAAGAAAGGGAGGTAAGGGTAAGATGAAGTGTCCATACTGTGGGAAGGACAACACGCGGGTGATCGACTCGAGACCGGCGGATGACGGCGATTCCATCCGGCGCAGGCGGGAGTGCGACGAGTGTCACAAGCGTTTTACAACCTATGAGAAGGTGGAACTGATTCCGATCATGGTCATCAAGAAGGACAATAACCGCGAGACCTATGACCGCTCCAAGATCGAGGTTGGCGTATTCCGCGCCTGTCACAAGCGCCCGATTTCCACGGATCAGGTGGAGTCCATGATCGATGAGATAGAGGCGAGTATTTTTGCACGGGAGGAACGCGAGGTTTCGAGCCGCGAGATCGGCGAGCTGGTCATGGAAAAGCTGCGTGCTCTCGATTCGGTAGCCTACGTCCGCTTTGCGTCGGTCTACCGGGAGTTTAAGGACGTGAATACCTTTATGAAGGAACTGGAGAAGATTTTAAAATAGCGATGCAGAACCTGATACTGATTGGATTTATGGGAGCCGGCAAGACGAGCGTGGGGAAATACCTGGCGCATAAGACCGGCATGACTTTTGTCGACACAGACGAGCGGATTGTGGCAGAACAGGGAATGGAGATAGCTGCCATCTTTGAAAAATACGGGGAGCCATATTTCCGCGACCTGGAGACGGATCTGCTGGAGCGGATGCAGACGGATACGGAGAACAGCGTGATCTCCGTAGGCGGCGGGATGCCGGTGCGCGAGCGCAACCGGGAGCTTCTGAGGAGCCTTGGCTGTGTGGTCTGGCTCCTGGCATCAAAGGCGACGATTCTCGGCCGCGTGAGCGGCGACGGGACGCGTCCGATGCTGAGCGGCGGTGACCTGGAGGCGCGCGTGGAGCGTCTGATGCGCGCGCGGGAAGCATTCTACCGGGATGCGGCGCATCTTATGATACAGACGGATGGGCTGAATATAGCGGAGGCAGCGGACACGGTTCTTCGGGAAGCGCGCAAATTCGGGTATTGAAAAAAGACGGAAACTATTATAAGATAGTAAGAAGTAGGGGAGTGTGAGAATCCCCCGTGACATAAGGAGGACGATTGAATGATTTTTGCAGGAGATTTTAAGAACGGCGTGACGCTGGAGATCGATGGGAACGTATATCAGATTCTCGAGTTCCAGCATGTGAAGCCCGGAAAGGGTGCGGCGTTCGTCAGGGCGAAGCTCAAGAATATTATCAATGGCGGCGTGGTGGAGAAGACCTTCCGCCCGACCGAGAAGTTCCCGCTCGCCCATATTGACCGTGTGGACATGCAGTATCTGTACAGCGACGGCGATCTCTTCCACTTCATGAATGTGGAGAATTATGACCAGATCGCGCTGAACAGCGATGATATCGGCGATGCGCTGAAGTTCGTCAAGGAGAATGAGATGGTGAAGATCTGTTCCTACAAGGGGAACGTGTTCGCGGTCGAGCCGCCTCTGTTCGTGGAGCTCGAGGTCACGGAGACCGAGCCGGGCTTCAAGGGCGACACCGCTACCGGCGCGTCCAAGCCTGCGACCGTCGAGACCGGCGCAGTGGTTATGGTTCCGCTGTTTGTGGAGCGCGGCACGGTGATCAAGATCGACACGAGGACGGGAGAGTATCTTTCCCGCGTATAAGGAGAAAGAAGTGCATGCTGCCCCCACTGGCGGACTTTCAGGAGCCGCCCGCGGGGGCGGTTTTCTTAAGGCAGGAGCAGGGGATGGATAAGGAACTGTACCGGATATTCAGCAGCATTTCCGAGGAAGAGCAGGCGATCCTGGACGGAAATCAGGAAGTGCAGCGGCAGATTTACACAAATGAGAAAGAATTCGTGATTGACAGCTGCAAGCTTCTCGAGAAGGGAAAGTTGATCATGGCGCGCCATCACACCCGCTTTATCCATTTTCCCAGGCATCGTCACAACTATGTGGAGATCATTTACATGTATCACGGCACGACGACGCATATTCTGGGGAACGGGGAGCGCATCACACTGGAACAGGGGGATCTGCTCTTTCTGAATCAGAATGCGGAGCATGAGATCCTTCCCGCGGGACGGGAGGATATCGCCGTCAATTTCATTGTACTGCCGGAATTTTTTGACACTGCACTGCGCATGCAGGAGGATGAAAATCTGCTCTGGGACTTTCTGGTCAATATCCTGACCGGGGGCCGGGAGCAGGCGCTTTATCTCTACTTCAATGCAAAAGAGGAGCTGCCGGTGCAGAATCTTATGGAAAATATGCTCTGGTCAATGACGCATCAGCAGGTCAACCGCAGAAACATTGATCAGATCACGATGGGACTCCTTTTTCTGCACCTGGTGAATCTGAACGATCGTATTCGATATGGTTCCGGTAATCCCTACGAGCAGGAATGCATGGCGTATATTCTCTCTTATATAGAGACCAGTTACCGCACGGCGACGCTGGACGAACTCTGCAGGGAGCTGAGACAGACACCCTCCGGTCTCAGCAAATTTATCCGGCAGCATTCCGGCTCGACATTCAAGGAATTGCTGCTCACGAAGCGTCTGAATCAGTCGGCTTTCCTGCTCACAAGGACGCAGCTTCCCGTGGTGGAGATCATCAACGCGGTGGGTTATGAAAATACCAGTTACTTTCACAGCGTCTTCCGAAAACGATTCGGTATGACGCCGAAGGAATACCGGGAAGCAGCCGGAAACGGAAAAGGAAAATAAGAACGTTGTATTAAAAAAACAGCGTTCTTATTTTTTTTTGCCCTTTTTGAAATAATCGGGGCAGGAAAGGAGGGTTTACATATGAGTCAGTACTATCTGGCAGTGGATATCGGCGCGTCAAGCGGACGGCATATCCTGGGCCGGGTCGAAGACGGAAAACTCCAGCTGGAGGAGGTTTATCGCTTTGAAAATGGAATGAAAGAGAAAAACGGACATCTGTGCTGGGATACGGAGCACCTGTTTGCTTCCATTCTGGAGGGCATGCGCCGCTGCAGGGAACTGGGGAAGATCCCGGTTTCCATGGGAATTGATACCTGGGGAGTGGATTTTGTGCTGCTCGATGGAGAAGACCAGGTGATCGGGGATACTGTCGGCTATCGTGATCATCGAACGGACGGTATGGATGAAAAGGTGTCCGGGTACATCTCCCCGGAGGAGCTCTATACGCGCACCGGGATTCAGAAACAGATCTTTAACACTATCTATCAGCTGATGGCGATCAAAGAGCAGGCGCCGGAGCAGCTTGCGAAGGCCGAATGTCTGCTGATGATGCCGGACTATTTTCATTATCTTCTCACCGGAAAGAAAGCCTGCGAATATACCGAGGCGACGACAGGACAGCTGATCAACCCGTATACAAAGGACTGGGATCGTGAGCTTATCCATCGGCTCGGCTATCCGGAACGCATTTTCCAGAGCCTGATGAAAGCGGGTACGGTGCTCGGAAATCTTTCAGAAGAGGTGCAGGCGCAGGTCGGCTTTGACTGTGAGGTGACGCTGCCGGCCACGCACGACACCGGCTCGGCGGTGCTCGCGGTGCCGGCGCTTGTGGATGATTTCCTTTATATCAGCTCCGGCACCTGGTCGTTGATGGGAACGGAGCGGCGCGAGCCGGACTGCAGCGCAGAGAGTATGCGGGCGAACTTTACAAATGAGGGCGGTATTGAATACCGTGTCCGCTATCTGAAGAACATTATGGGCCTGTGGATGATTCAGTCGATCCGTCATGAGCTTGACGATCGCTACAGCTTTGCGCAGCTCTGTGAACTGGCGGAGGAGGCGAAAGATTTTCCGTCCCGTGTGGATGTGAACGACAGCCGTTTTCTCTCGCCGGACAATATGACGAAGGCGGTACAGGAATATTGCCGGGAGAAGGGCAATCCCGTGCCGCAGACGCCCGGGGAGCTCTCTACGGTCGTCTACCAGGGTCTGGCGGACTGCTATGCACAGACGGCAAAGGAAATTGAACAGCTGACCGGAAAGACCTACAGCTGCATTCACATCGTCGGCGGCGGCGCAAACGCGGCATATCTGAATCAGCTCACGGCGGATCGTTCCGGGAAAACGGTTTACGCGGGACCGACGGAGGGAACGGCTATCGGCAATCTTGCCGCACAGATGCTGGCGCAGGAAGTGTTCTGGACGGTGGACGAGGCGAGAGAATGTATTTTCCGTTCTTTTTCGATCAAAAAATATGAACCGACAGGAGGAAAGGTAAGATGAACCTGGAAGAACTGGTAAAAATGTCGAACCGTTATGGCAGCAATCCTGATTATGTGCTGGCCGGGGGCGGCAATACTTCCGTAAAGGAAGGGGGGACGCTGTATGTGAAATGCTCCGGTACCTGCCTTGCGGATATTAAAGATGACGGTTTCGTGGCGATGAGCATTGAAGGTCTCTGCAGACTGATGGAAAAGAAATATCCGGAGGGGGACAAGGAGCGGGAGGCCGCGTTTCTCGCAGATGTGATGGACGCGCGCACCGATGCAGATATGTCCAAGCGCCCCAGCGTGGAAGCACTGCTCCACAGCCTGTTTCCGCAGAAATATGTGCTGCATGTTCATCCGGCGCTGATCAATGGCCTGACCTGCTCGCAGGGAGCGGAAGAGAAGGCGCAGGAGCTGTTTGGCGATCAGGTACTGTGGATTCCGATCTGCCGTCCAGGCTATATTCTCGGGAAGTTCTGCTTTGACGCCATGGCGAAATATGAGAAGAAACAGGGCCAAAAAGTGCAGATTCTGCTGCTTCAGAACCATGGCATCTTTGTGGCCGGGGACACGGTGGCGGAGATCGACAGACTGTTTGCCTCCGTGGAGAACACGCTGGCCGCAGCCGTGCAGAGAAATCCGGATC
Source organism: Lachnospiraceae bacterium Zagget2 (assembly GCA_001941045.1). GTDB lineage: Bacteria > Bacillota > Clostridia > Lachnospirales > Lachnospiraceae > Hominiventricola. Next base: position 41,731 of record MSHD01000046.1, on the reverse strand, counting down.
TGGAGACCCCGGATGCGGAAACGCGGAAGCGGCTTGAGGAGGCTGCTTCTGCTCTGAGTAAAGAACTGGGGACGACGGTGGAACCGAATGCGGTAAAGGAGGCTTCTGCCTTTGTGGAGAGCCGGGAAGCTGCGAAGCCGCTGCTGGCGCCTTTCACGCCGGATCACATCGTTTACAGCGGGGCATATCCCCTGTTCCTTGAGTCAGTAGAAGGAGCCGCGGAAGAGAGAAAGGCATTTGAGGAGAAGAACGGTTTTACGCCGAAGGTTATCCTGTTGCGCAGCGTGGGTGTCTTTGTGACGGCGGACTCTGAGGCTGCAAGGCAGAAGGCGAAGCTGCTGAACTGCGATGCCATGAAGGTAGCGGTCTATGCGCAGAGCTTTGGCGGCGCGCTGCCGATGACGGAAGATCTGACAGATTTTATCCTGCACTGGGAGGCAGAGTCCTACCGCAGCAAGCAGGGCTGAAAGGAGGAAAAATAATTTATGTTAATAGAGACAAAGGCAAGAGTTGGTGTTTTCGCAATCGCACTGGGCGCATATCTGCCGCAGTTCCCGCAGCTTGTACCAGAATTTGAGGCGCAGTACGCAGCCTTCAAAAAGACACTGCCGGACACGGTAGAGATCATCGACGGCGGTCTTGTGACGACGAAGGAAAAGTCCGTGGAGGCGGGAAATAAGTTCCGTGCGGCGGATGTCGATCTGGTATTCCTGCAGCTTCTGACCTATGCGACTTCCTACAATATGCTGCCGGCTGTGAAGGATCTCGACGTGCCGGTGGTGCTGGTCAATGTACAGAAGCTTAAGGCGCTTGATTATAAGCACACGGACATTGCATCCTGGCTTGGCGAGGGCTATGCCTGCGGCGCGGTCGGGGAGATGGTGGCGGATCTGGAGCGCTTCGGAAAGCGGCACGCGGTCATCACAGGCGTCGTCGAGGGCGGCGATCCGGGCGTGCAGGCCGAGATTGAAGACTGGTGCAGAGCCGCGCAGACGCGCCGCAGGTTCCGCGACCTCAACATTGCGCAGATCGGGCGACCCTATCCGGGTATGCTTGACCTTTATATTGATGAGACGAATCTGTACCGGAGGATGAATCTTTATACGAAGCAGTTTGACTGGGAGCGGATGTGGATCATCGCGGACGATATCACTGACGAGGAAGCGATTCGCGCGAAGGCGCAGGATATTCTCGATACCTTCGATATCGAGGGCGGTGGTACGATTGAGAAGGTGTGGGACATGGCGAAGTATGTCGTCGCCTTCGAACAGTGGTGCAAGGATGAACAGCTCGGCCTGATCGCCTCGCACTACGACGGTCTGGCGACCGGAAAGGCGGGCGTGCTCGACAGCATGCTGATTCCGGCCTTCTCGATGCTGATCAAGCAGGGTGTCGCCTGCGCGGTGGAAGGTGATATCAAGGTCGCGATGGCGATGAGTATTCTGAAGACCATTTCCGGCACCGGACAGCTCGCGGAGATGTACTCGATCGATTTCAACGATGATATTGCGATCATCGGGCACAGCGGCTCCGGCGATGCGGATATCTCCGACAGGAAGCCGACGATGAAGATCGTCGAGGTGTTCCACGGAAAGACCGGCGGCGGCTACCTCACACAGTTCTATCCCTATACTGGGCCGGTCACTTATCTCGCAATCACGCAGGACGGCGACGGACATTTCAAATTTGTCGTGGCGGAGGGTGTGAATGAAGAGGGCGAGATCCTCTCCTTCGGCGATACGAACATGCGGACCCGCTTCACCTGCGGTGCGCGTGAGTTCGTCAACCGCTGGAGCGAGTGCGGACCGACGCATCACTTCGCGGCGGCGACGGGAAGACATATCGACACGATTCTCAAGGTTGCGAAGATCTTCAATGTGCCGGTGGATATTGTCACCAGATAGAAAATCAGAAACTTAATGAGGAAGGGCGGGGAGCCGGATCTGCGTATTCGTTCCCTGCCCTTCCTGACTTTCATAGGAAAGGCCGTAGCGCTCGCCGTATAGTAGCTGCAGCCGGGCATGGGTGTTGTAGATGCCAATATTGCTGCCGCCGCCGGTAGGTTTCCGCTCACCGGAAAGAATGGAGGCGATCTGTTCGGGGCTCATGCCAACGCCGTCGTCCGAGATCACCAGAACCAGGTCCTCCTCCTCGAGCCAGCCGGTGATCAGGATGGTGCCGGCTTTTTCCGGCTTTTCCATCAGACCGTGCTGGATGCAGTTCTCAACGATCGGCTGGAGAGTCAGCCGCGGAATCTCATAATCCGCCAGCGTGTCTGGAACATCAATGATAAAATCAATTCGACTCTCATAGCGCATATTCTGGAGCTGCACATAGAGAGAGACGTGTTCCAGTTCCTCCGCAACGCTTCCGTTGGTGTCCCTTCGGCTCAGCGTCAGTTTGTAGAAACGGGAGAGCGCCTGAACGGCCTGCGTCACTTCTTTTCGCTTGCCGATCTGGGCGAGCCAGTTGATCATATCGAGCGTATTGTACAGAAAATGCGGGTTGATCTGTGACTGCAGGGCGTTAAACTCCTTCAATTTTAATGCCTCCGCATTTTCCAGCTGCTCGTCCAGCAGCTGATTGATCTCGTCGGACATATAGTTGTAGGTTTCGACCAGATCTCCGATCTCGTCCTGTGCGGGCCTGGCCGCCTCGAAGCGCTCCGGGCGGTCATTGTGGATGCTGTGCATCTTTTCACCGAGAGCCGTGATCCGAAGAGAGATCGAGCGGGAGAGAAAGACGGAGAATGCAAAGGCGAGCAGGAAGAAGGCGATGTACAGGACGATAAACTGGAGAACCAGATTTCGCCCCTTCTGCACCAGACTGGTGGAGGACAGGATCGAGACAAGATGCCAGTCCGTGTCAGGGATGGAGTAGTATCCTACATAGATGTTGTCGCTTAAATAGGCGCGCGTCGTATAGATATTGACGCCTCCGACGAGCTCGCTTAAAGCGTCATTGGACATGTAGTAAGCGCCGGAAAGCGAGGAGTCGGAGGTGGAGACGACGACGTCGCGCTCATTTAAGATATAGTAAGCACTGTTGTCAGTGGTCGCGTTTGCGCTTAAGATTGAGGCGAGTTCATCCTGCGAGAAATAGACCGCCAGATAGACTTCACCTTCTACGCCGGAGTAGATCTGCGTGATATAAGCGAGGTCTCCGAGGTTTGTCTCTTCTGTAACAGACAGATAGAGGCTGGGGCACAGAAGCGTGGAAAGATTGCGGGAGCTGAAAATGCCGTACCAGTAGGTGCCGGTTACCTCTGAGAGCGGAGAAAAAAGAGAAGAGCGCGTGTCCCCGTCGACCAGAAAGGAGAGCGAGTCATCCACATAGAAGCGGATATCCGTGATCAGCGCGCTTCCCTGAAGTTCCTTTGCCTGTTCAATCAGCTCGTTGATCTGCCGCTGTATCATCTCCTCACTCAGCTGATAGGAATATTCGGGGAAAAGCCAGCTTGCGGCGTTGCTTGCTTCTATAGTGGCAGCGGTCTCCATCACCTCCTCGAGCGTCTCCTCAATAGAGCCTGCGGTCTGTCCGGCAAGGGACTGCTCTTCCAGAATCGTATCCGATACGATGGAATCGTAGAAATTATTGTATACAAAAAAGGACAGCACGATCGTGGGAAGGAAAATCAGCAGTCCGTGAGAGATCAGCAGCTTATACAGAAGCCGTATATCATATAGGTATTTGTCCCGGATATGTAAAATAAACTGCTTCATGCCATGAGCTTCTCCCTGTAGTCGGTAGGAGTGAGGCCGGTCACCTTTTTAAAGCTTTTGCTGAAATAGCCGCCGTCCAGATAGCCGATGCGTGTGGAAATATCGGCGACGCGGATACGCGGATCCTGCAGAAGCTGCCGGGCCTTTTCCATGCGGTACTCTGTCAGATACTGGTTCAGTGTCTTGCCGGTTTCGGACTTAAACACGGTGCAGGCATAGGCGACAGAGAGGCAGGCGTATTCGCTGATGTCCTTGACAGAGAGGCCAGGGTCTGTGTAATTCTTGAAAATATATTCTTTCATCAGGCTGACAGGGCCGCTCTCCTGCAGAGAGTTCGCCGCGGCTGCGCTCAGCTGTCGAAGCTCGGCCATCAGCATTTCGTGCAGCTCCTTTAAGGTGTTGCACGAAAGGATGCGGTCCCAGACCGGCGCGGGGCTTTCCTGACAGGAAATCAGCTGGATGCGGTAGGCGTCTTCCATGGAAATAAAGAGCTTAAAGTAGAGATCCTTGACAGCGCTGGCGAGAAGCGAGCGTGATTTTCGGAGGTAGGTAAAAAGAGAAGTCGCGATCTGCGAGGCGCCCTCGCAATCCCTGCGGGAAATCAGTTCATGAAAGCGCGTATACGCCTGCTCAATACAACCGCTGTCCGCGGCGGACGCGTCCTGTTCAGTCAGAATACTGTTGTAATCGCAGAAAAAGCTGCCCTGCATCAGAACGGCGGCCTGATTGTAGGATTCATAGATACGGCTTACGCCGGTCAAGGAGGGACCTGTCGCCAGGAAGAGAGAGCAGAGCGATGTGAGCTGTTCACGCAGGCTGTCTGCGAGCCTTGCGACGAAAGTCCGGTCTCTGATCGCATCTCCAAACAGGCAGATCACGACTGTGGAATCATATTTCAGCGCGCAGATACAGTCGCAGCCTCTTCCCTGACAGAGATTCTGCAGATGGGTAAGAGCGGCGTCCAACCCTTCCTCTTCCATGCTTCCGAAGGCCGGGAGCGTGGTGAGCAGAAATACGCAGAAACAGGTTCCGGCGCTGAAGGGAAGATTCAGATCCCGGATCAGCTCCATGATCTGCTCCTGATTCGTGCCGATCGGCCTGGTCAGTGCCAGCGTGAGCTGGGAGGCCTTCTCCTGATGGCGGAGATATTCGGAATACTGATTGCGCTCCATCATCTCGTGGAAGCGGACCGCCTCCGTGACGGCGCGGACGACTTCTTCATTGTTGATAGGCTTCTCCACGTAGCTCACTGCCTTGAGGCGGATTGCCGCGCGCAGATAATTCTTATCGGAATAGCCGCTCATGAAAATGATACTGGTATTCGGAAGGAAAGACCGAAGCCTGTCCGCAAAGGAGATGCCATCCATACGCGGCATGCGGATATCGGTCATCACGATCTCCGGGGAATGCTTTCTGGCAAGTTCGAGTCCCTGCAGTCCGTCCTCCGCTTCAAGCACCTGGTGGATCTGCAGTGACTTCCAGTCAATGCTGCCAAGCAGGCCTTTTCTTGTAATTACTTCGTCATCGATCAGTAGCAGCTTCATGCCGAACATCCCCCTTTGGTTCCCATTTTAGACAATCGGAAATGTAAAGTCAATGAGAAATGCGTGGTTGTGGGAGAACTGAAAAAATGCTATACTTAAGAGAAAATCGGGAGGAACGTATGAAAAGCAGGTTGATGGCGCTGAGCCTTATCGTGACGCTGCTGGCGGGCTGTTCCGGCAGCGTGGAGAAAACCGCGACGGCAGAGGAGTATATAGGAACCTATGCGTTTGTGACCAAGTCGGAGGGAAACACCTACAATGACCGGATGGCGCAGGGTTTTCAGGAAGTGATCGAGGAGGCCGGGGGAAACTGCCTGATCTACAATCCGGAGGAGGCGACGGCGGAGGCACAGATCGAGATTCTGCAGGACCTGATTTCCCAGAGTGTGGATTCCATTACGGTGGCGGCGAATGACGAGGACGCTCTGAGTGCCGTGTTCTCAGAGGCGATGGAGCAGGGCATCTGTGTCTCAACGGTGGATTCGGATGTAAGCGCGGACGCAAGGCAGATCTTCGTGAATCAGGCAGACACCGGAGAGGTCGCACGGACGCTCATGGAGGCGGTCTGTGAGAGCACCGGGGGTTCCGGCCAGTGGGCGATCCTCTCGACCAGCTCGCAGGCAACGAATCAAAATGCGTGGATCCGTGCGATGCGGTCCGTGATGGAAGAGGAGACCTGTCAGGACCTGCGGCTCGTGGACATTGTCTATGGAAACGATGAGACGGAGGCCTCGAAGGAGAAGACAGAAGAGCTTCTGGAGAATTATCCCGACCTGAAGGTGATCTGCGCACCCACTGTGATGGGGCTGGCGGCTGCGGCTGAGGTGCTGACGGAACAGGAGGACTCGGATGTAAAGGTTATCGGTCTTGGTCTTCCGTCCTCGATGAGCACTTACGTGAGAGGTGACGAGGCGGTGTGTCCCTATTTTTACCTCTGGAACCCTATCGAGCTTGGCAGGATGAGCGCCTATGTCTCGCTCGCCCTGAAAGAGGGGACAATCACAGGGGCGGAGGGCGAGATCTTCGAGGCTGGTGATATGGGAAGCTTTCAGATACAGGCAAATGAGGATGGGGCCACAGAAGTTGTCGTCGCGCCGCTGATCCGCTTTGATGCGGAGAACATCGCGGAGTGGGAAACGCTGTTCTGATATAGGATATAGAGCTGAAAAGGAGCGGAAACGCTCTTTTTTTGTGCGCAAAAAACCATAAATTTTCCATGATTTCAAAAAATATTACCGTTGGAGGAGAGTAAAGAAAATTTTATCATGATAGTAGATAAAAATTAGGAAAGGGAGAGGTAGCCGTGTCTGAATATATTCTTGAGCTAAAGGGCATTACCAAAATTTTTCCGGGCGTCAAGGCACTGAACAATGTGCAGTTTCAGCTGCTTCCCGGTGAGGTCCATGCCCTTATGGGGGAAAACGGCGCAGGCAAGTCGACGTTTATCAAGGTGATCACCGGCGTGCATAAGGCGGAAGAAGGAGAAATGTTCCTGGACGGCCAGAAGGTCGATTTCAAGGGGCCGAAGGATGCACAGGAGGCGGGAATCGCAGCTGTGTACCAGCATCCGACTTCCTATCCGCATCTGACAGTCGCGGAAAACATTTTCATGGGTCATGAAATTGTAAAAAATCACATGATTCAGTGGAACGCGATGTATGCGGAGGCGAACAAGCTGCTGGAAAATCTGGATGCAGACTTTGACGCGAGAGCAGAGATGGGGACGCTGAGCGTCGCGCAGCAGCAGATGGTGGAGATTGCGAAGGCCATGTCCACGAACGCGAGGATTATCATCCTCGATGAGCCGACCGCTTCGCTGACCAGATCGGAATCTGAGAAGCTCTACAGGCTAGTGGATCATCTGAAGGAGGATGGTGTGTCCATTATCTTCATTTCTCATCGATTTGAAGATATGTATCGCCTGGCCAGCCGTGTGACTGTTTTCCGGGATTCGCAGTATATCGGAACTTATCCGGTGGACGGAATCACGAATGAGGATCTGATCAAAGCCATGGTCGGCCGTGAGATCACGACGATGTATCCGAAGCCGGAGGTGGAGATCGGCAGGGAAATGCTGCGGGTTGAACATCTGTCGAGGGCCGGATATTTTAAGGATGTTTCCTTCAGTGTGCGGGCTGGCGAGATCCTGGGAATGACCGGACTGGTCGGCGCAGGCCGTACGGAGGTAGTCGAAGCCGTGTGCGGGATCACGCATGCGGAAGAAGGCAAGGTTTATCTGGAGGATGAGGAGCTTCATATCAGAAAGCCTGCTGACGCCATGCAGAAGGGTATCATCCTGCTGCCGGAAGACCGGCAGAAAGAAGGGCTGATCATGAGCTGGGGGCTGGGGCGGAATGTCACCCTTCCCACGATGGGCAAATATGCAAAGCATGGATTGAATGACAATAAAAAGGAACGGGAGATTTCGCGCGATCTTCTGGAGTCCGTGGACACGAAGGCCGTCGATATCTTCCAGCCGGCCAGTTCGCTCTCCGGCGGAAACCAGCAGAAGGTGGTTGTGGCCAAGGCGCTTGGGCAGGAGATGAAGGTCGTCATCATGGACGAGCCGACGAAGGGCGTCGATGTCGGCGCAAAGGCGGAGATGTACGCGATCATGGGGGAACTCGCCAAACAGGGCTACGCGATCATCCTGATCTCTTCTGAGATGCCCGAGATCCTGGGCATGGCAAATCGTATCGTTGTCATGTGCAACGGACGCAAGACCGGAGAGCTCATGCGGGATGAGGCGACGCAGGAGATTATTCTTGATCTCTCCATGGAAAAAGCGGGCAGAAAGGGGGCTGACTAAGAGATGGAAAAGAAATCATTGTGGAAAAGAATAACCGGCTCCCGTGAGGCTTTGCTTGCGTTGATCCTGATTCTGCTGTTCATCATCGTCACCGGCTTCAATTCATCCTTCCTGACGCCGTCCTCTCTGCAGCAGCTGATCAAGAACAATGCGGTTACCATGGTGATGGCGCTCGGTATGCTCTGTGTCATGCTGGTCGGGGGTATCGACATTTCCATCATGTCCACGCTGGCGCTCTCCGGCATGGCGATCGGAATGTTACTCAAATATGATTACATATCCGGGACAATCGTGCCGTTTATCATCGCGATCGCGATTGGCATCGTCTGCGGCTTCCTGGTCGGACTTGTGATTTCGCGGGCAGATGTCCCGCCGATCATTGCGACGATGGGATTCATGTATATCTACCGGGCGATGGGCTATCTGATCTCGAATGGCGGCGAGTGGGCGAGCGCCTCAGCGCTTGGATCGTTCAGTGATTTCGCGACGACAAAGTTCCTCGGCCTCAACTGTGTGATCTGGATTGTGATTGTATGTTATGTATTTTTCTACTGGTTTATGAAGTGGACGAGAACCGGGCGGAAAATCTACGCGGTCGGAAGTAATCCGGAAGCCGCGGATGTCTCCGGTATTAATGTAAAAAATATAAAACTGCTGGTATTTACCATCATGGGCCTTCTGTCCGGCCTTGGCGGCGCACTGCAGGTAGGTATCTACGCGTCGGCCATGCCGAATATGCAGAAGGGCGGCGAGATGGATGTCATCGCAGCCTGCGTCATCGGAGGCGTCAGCATGAGCGGCGGCCGCGGAACGGTGATTGGAGCGCTTCTTGGCTCCCTGATTCTGGCGACCATCGTGAAAGCGCTGCCGCTGGTCGGGATTGGTTCTCTCGCGCAGAATACCTTCAAGGGCGTTCTGATTCTGGTGGTGGTTGTCGTCAATATCATCCTGCAGCGTATTTCTGACAGGAACGCACTGAAAGGGAGGGAGATGTAATCATGGCCGGAAAATCTGGAAGAAGTATCAACAATGTACCGGAAAATCCGGTGAAGAAGATGATATTCAGCTGGGAAGGAATCCTTGTTCTCCTGCTGATTGCAATCAACATTTTCTGCTCGATCTTTTCGGAGTTCTATAATTTGAGCAGTCTGCTGCGGCAGATGCCAGTCTACCTGGCTGAAGTATTTCTGATGCTCGGTATGGCCTTTATCCTGGTAATGGGCGAGATCGATATCTCCGTAGGTTCCATCGTGTGCCTCTCCGCCACGCTGGCCTGCCTGGTGTCAAACGCGGGCGTTCCGTTCCCGGCGGTGTTCCTGATCGCTCTTCTGGTGGGAACCTGCTGCGGCATCGTCAACGCGCTGATTCTGACTAACTTCCAGGAGCTGCCGCCCATGATCGTGACCCTTTCGACGCAGATCATCTTCCGCGGTATCGCGGAGATCGTGCTGGGAAGCGGCGGTTCGGTATCCGTGACCAACACGGACGGCTTCCGCGCCATCGCCGGAAAGGTCGGACAGGTGCCATATATCCTGTTCCTGGTGCTGATTCTTGCGGTGATCTTTGCGGTGATTCTCGGAAAGAGCACCTTCGGGCGCAGCGTCTATGCGATTGGAACGAACCGGCTGACCGCGTACTATTCCGGCATCAATGTACAGCGGGTACGCTTCATCATCTACACGGTGATGGGAACCCTGTGCGGTCTGTGCGCGATGTTCCTGATCTCCAATTCCTACGGCGCGAATACGACGACCGGCGAGAACTTTGAGATGGATGCAATCGCGATGGCGGTGTTCGGCGGCATCATGTCGACAGGCGGAAAAGGAAATATTGCCGGCGGTGTGATCTCTGCAATTATCATTGTCTGCCTGCGCGTAGGCCTCGGGCAGCGAAACGTGAATGCGCAGGTGATCCTGCTGATCATCGGTCTGCTGCTGATCTGCACGGTCGGTCTGCCGAATCTTATTAAAAATGCGAGACAGTCGCTGAAAAAGAGCTGAGCGCAGTAGATTTTAATCTGTTGTATACCGTGTTCCACGGTGGAGCGCGATTACAAAATAAAAAATTTTATAAGGAGGACTTCATTATGAAGAGAAAAGTCATCAGCGCGCTTCTTTGCGTAGCAATGGCGACAACCCTGCTGGCAGGCTGTGGCAGCTCGTCCAGCACATCAACAAGCACTGAGGCTGAGGAAACCGAGGAAACGGAAGAGGCCGAAGAGGCTGAAGAGACTGAGGAAGCCGAAGAGACCGAAGCGACCGGTTCCTATGCGGGACAGAAGATCGCCCTGGTCGGCAAATCTGCCGGTAATGCGTTCTTTGAGATCGCGGCTGCGACCTTTGTATCGACGGTAGAGGCCGAGGGCGGCACCGTGGACTTGGCGTACCCGGAAGAGGCTACGGCGGATGCACAGATCAAGGTGATTGACAATCTGATTTCTCAGGACTACGATGCGATCTGCCTGTCTGCGAACGACACGAACGCGCTGCAGGCAAAGCTGGAAGAGGCTATGGATGCGGGAATCGCCGTATCGAGCTTTGACTCCGCTCCGAATGCAGAGAGCCGTCAGGTTTTCGTAAACCAGGCCGGAACGACAGCGGTTGCGCAGGCTCTGGTAGACGCTGTGTATGATATCACGGACGGCGCCGGCCAGTGGGCAATCCTCTCCGCGACTTCTCAGGCTTCCAACCAGAACGCCTGGATCGAGGCGATGGAAGAGATCATTGCGAACGATGATACTTATGCGGATCTCGAACTCGTAGAGATCGCTTATGGCGATGACGAGGCGCAGAAGTCCACCGATCAGACCGAGGCTCTGCTTCAGAACTATCCGGATCTGGAAGTTATCTGCGCACCGACGACTGTTGGTATCGCGGCTGCTGCGAAGTATCTGCAGGACAATGGTTCCAGCTGCAAGCTGACCGGCCTTGGACTTCCGTCTGAGATGGAAGCTTACACCGGTGACGGCGATGATTACAGCTGCCCGTACTTCTATCTGTGGGATATGGAAGGCCTTGGAAGCCTGAGCGCATATGCGACGATGGCCCTGGTCAATGGTGAGATCACAGGAGCTCTTGGTGAGACCTTCACGGCCGGCGATCTTGGCGAGTTTACGATCACCGAGGCGGACGACGGAGGCACTGAGATCGTTCTTGGTCTGCCGCTTGAGTTCACACCGGAGAACGTTTCCGAGTACGCAGAACTCTACTAATTTTCATAATCATACACATTACGGGACGGGGCCGTCTGGCCCCGTTTCGTCATGTAATAAAATGATGGGAGAATGGGATTAACATGATCAAGGGGTTTAAAATGAAGCTGTATCCGGGAATGGAGGCAGAGTACGAGAAGCGGCATAACGAACTCTGGCCCGAGATGCAGGATATGATACATGAGTATGGCGGGAAGAACTATTCTATTTTTCTGGACCGGGAGACATTGACGCTGTTCGGCTGTATCGAGATCGAGGACGAGGAGCTCTGGGCGAGATCGGCGGATACACCGATCAACCGGAAATGGTGGGACTTTATGGCGGATATTATGGAGACCAATTCGGACAACAGCCCTGTCTCAACAGATTTGAGGTTGGTATTTCATTTAGATTAAGATTGTGCTATACTTTTTGGCAGAACAAATCTGTCGGCAGAATATGCCGAACGATGGAGCAGGAGGAGAGAGCAGTATGAATTTAGCAGAAGCAAAAGAGTACGCAAAGAAAAACATTCACAATCGCCCGGCGACGAGCGGACGCCTGGCGGGGAAGATCGCGATCGTCACCGGCGGCGCACAGGGCTTTGGCCTCGGCATCGCGACGGAGATGTACCGCGAGGGCGCCAGCGTCGTGCTGGCGGATTTGAATGAGGCGCAGGCGATCGAGTCGGCGAAGGGTCTTGGAGAGCGGGCGGTTGGCCTGAAGGTCGACGTCTCTGATGCGCAGTCGATGGAGGATATGGTCTGCAGCGCGGTGGAGCACTTCGGCGGCCTCGATATTTTCGTGTCCAATGCGGGCGTTCTGAAGGCAGGCAGCCTCGAGACCATCACGCCGGAAGCCTTTACGTTTGTGACGAAGGTCAATTATATCGGATTCTTCAATGCAGCGCGCGCAGCATCCGCGATCATGAAAGCGCAGCATGAGGCGGATCCGGAGCTCTGGTTCGACATTGTGCAGATTAATTCCAAGTCGGGACTGGAAGGCTCGAAGAACAACAGCGCCTACGCGGGCGGCAAATTCGGCGGGATCGGCCTGACACAGAGCTTTGCGCTGGAGCTTGTTGACTCGAAGATCAAGGTCAACGCGATCTGCCCGGGTAATTTCTACGACGGTCCGCTGTGGTCCGATCCGGAGAAGGGTCTGTTCGTGCAGTACCTCAATAACGGAAAAGTGCCGGGTGCGAAGACCGTGCAGGATGTGAAGGACTACTATCTGTCCAAGTCCCCGATCCGGAGAGGCTGCACGCCGGTGGATGTCTCGAAGGCGTTGTTCTACTGCGTGGAGCAGGAGTATGAGACCGGCCAGGCGATCCCGGTGACCGGCGGCCAGACGATGCTGAACTAGGAGGATTCCATGGATAAATTCGAAGAACGGCAGGAAGTTCTGAAGCTTCTGAATGCGGCGGATCCCGGGGAGCGTCTTGCAAATCTTAAAAAGCTTCTCTCGGAGGAAAAGCAGAAGCCCGAGGTGAAGCCGCAGTTTGCCAACAACCACATTCACACGATCTACTCCTTCTCGCCCTATTCTCCGACGGCGGCGGTTTACTGCGCGCGGGACGAGGGGCTTCAGACTGCGGGGATCATGGATCACGATACGATTTCCGGAGCGGAGGAGTTCCGCCAGGCCGGCCAGATCGCGGGGATCGGGACGACCTGCGGCATGGAGTGCCGCGCGAGCCTTGCGGGCACGCGCATGGCGGGAAGAAAGCTGAATAACCCGGATCAGGCGGGTATCGCCTATATGGCGATCCACAGCGTCCCGGCGGCGGGTTTTGCCCGCCTGAATGAGGCCTTTGCACCGCTGCGCGAGAAGCGCAATATCCGCAACCGCGCGATGGTCGAGAATATCAACAGGCTGATGGAGCCCTATGGAATCACGCTTGATTTTGATAAGGACGTGCTTCCGATTTCGCAGTATGCAAACGGTGGTTCCGTCACGGAGCGCCACCTTCTCTGTGCATTGAGTGAGAAGGTGATCGCGAAGGCAGGAAAGGAGAACTGCGCGGCCTTTGTGGAGCAGAAGCTCGGCATCGCGCTCACCGAAAAGCAGAAAGGACAGCTCTCCGATCCGCAGAACCCGCACTTCGTCTACGATCTGCTCGGTGTCATGAAGGCGGAGCTGGTGGAGAAGATCTATATCCCGGCGACCGACGAGTGCATGCCCTTCGCCGATCTGGTGAAGCTCGCGGATGAGGTCGGCGCGATTCTCTGCTATGCCTACCTCGGCGATGTGACGAGCTCCGTGACCGGAGATAAGAAGGCCGCGAAGTTCGAGGACGATTTCCTGGACGAGCTCTTCGAGATGCTGAAGGAAGAGGGCGTGCGCGGCGTGACCTACATGCCGGCCCGCAACACCCGGGAGCAGATGACGCGCCTGCAGGGCCTCTGTCGTAAGTACGGCATGACCGAGATCTCCGGCGAGGATGTGAACAGCTCGAGGCAGAGCATGATCTGCCCGCAGCTCGAGGACCCGCAGTTCCGGCATCTCGTGGACGCGACCTGGAAGCTGATAGAGCGGGAGAAATAGACATATTTCATATTACGGGATACGAAAAGGGGACAGTCTTCTGATGGACTGTCCCCTTACATAATCGATACATCATTCCCATTTTCATTTTTCTGACAGTGTTTCCCGAAATTGCCGCAGTGTAAGCAAAAAAGATTTGCAGTCCATGGAATCGTGTGCTATGATTCATAGGAGTATGTAAACCGCCGCCTGAGGCTGCGGTTTTGCGCGGTATTTTTTATGCTGTGCAATAGATTGGAGGAAAAGAAAGTGGAAAAATACGGTGTAAACGAACTGCGGAGAATGTTTCTGGAATACTTCGAGAGCAAGGGGCATCTTCGGATGAACAGCTTCTCGCTGGTGCCTCATAATGATAAGAGTCTGTTGCTGATCAACTCCGGCATGGCTCCTCTGAAGCCTTACTTCACAGGAGCGGAGATCCCGCCGCGGAAGCGCGTGACGACCTGCCAGAAGTGTATTCGCACCGGCGACATCGAGAATGTCGGAAAGACGGCGCGCCACGGCACCTTCTTCGAGATGCTGGGCAATTTTTCCTTTGGAGATTATTTTAAAGAGGAAGCGATCGAGTGGACCTGGGAATTCCTGACGGACGTGGTGGGGCTTGACCCGAACCGGCTGTATCCGTCGGTCTATCAGGACGACGACGAGGCCTTTGAGATCTGGAATAAGAAGATCGGCATTCCGGCGGAACGAATCTTCCGCTTCGGCAAGGAGGACAATTTCTGGGAGCACGGCGCGGGTCCCTGCGGTCCCTGCTCGGAGGTCTACTATGACCGCAGTGAGAAGTACGGCTGCGGCAAGCCGGGCTGCACGGTCGGCTGCAACTGCGACCGCTACATGGAGATCTGGAACGATGTCTTTACGCAGTTTGACAACGACGGAAATAATCACTACACCGAGCTGGAGCAGAAGAATATCGACACCGGTATGGGCCTGGAGCGTCTCGCCTCGGTCGTGCAGGATGTAGATTCGATTTTCGACGTGGACACGATCCGCGCGCTGCGGGACAAGGTCTGCGAGTTTGCACACTGCGCTTATCATGATTCCGAAGAGAAGGACGTCTCGATCCGCCTGATCACGGACCATATCCGCTCGGCGACCTTCATGATCTCCGACGGCATCATGCCGACGAATGAGGGCCGCGGCTACGTGCTGCGTCGTCTGATCCGCAGGGCTGCCCGCCACGGCAGGCTGCTCGGAGTGGACGGAAAATTCCTTGCGAAGCTCTCCGAGACGGTCATCGAGGGCTCGAAGGACGGCTATCCGGAGCTGGATGAGAAGAAGGAATTTATCTTCAAGGTGCTGACGCAGGAGGAGGATAAGTTCAATAAGACAATCGACCAGGGCTTAAGCATCCTCGCGCAGATGGAGGAGGAGATGAAGGCCGCGGGAGAGACGACGCTCTGCGGCGCGAACGCCTTCAAGCTCTACGACACCTATGGCTTCCCGCTCGACCTCACGAGCGAGATTCTGGAGGAGAAGGGCTACGCGATCGACGAGGAAGGCTTCAAAGCCTGTATGGAAGAGCAGAGAAATAAGGCTCGTTCCGCGCGTGCGGTGACGAACTATATGGGCGCGGACGCGACGGTTTACGATGAGATCGACGCCTCCGTGACGACGGAATTCGTCGGCTATGACAGGCTGACGGAGCAGTCGAAGGTGACGGTGCTGACGACCCAGAGCGAGATCGTCGAGGCGCTGACGGACGGCGAGCGGGGCACGATCTTCGTGGAGCAGACGCCGTTCTACGCGACGATGGGCGGCCAGCAGGGCGACAAGGGCGTGATTACGGTCGGCGACGGAGAGTTCGTGGTCGAGGATACGATCAAGCTGCTCGGCGGCAAGTACGGCCACGCGGGTCATATGACGAAGGGTATGATCAAGGTCGGCGACGTCGTGACCTTACGCGTCGATGAGGCGGGCCGCTCCGATACCTGTAAGAATCACAGTGCAACGCATCTTCTGCAGAAAGCGCTGAAAATCGTGCTCGGCAATCATGTTGAGCAGAAGGGCTCCCTCGTGACGCCGGACCGTCTGCGTTTTGACTTTGCACATTTTCAGCAGATGACGGCGGAAGAGCTGGCCGAGACGGAGCGTATTGTCAATGAGGAGATTCGTGCGTCGATCCCCGTGACGACGCAGATTATGAATATCGAGGAAGCGAAGAAGACCGGCGCGATGGCACTCTTCGGAGAAAAATATTCCGACGAGGTTCGTGTGGTGTCGATGGGCGACTTCTCGAAGGAGCTCTGCGGCGGCACGCATGTCGCGAACACGGGCGTGATCACGGCCTTCAAGATCGTGTCGGAGTCCGGCATTGCCGCGGGCGTGCGCCGGATCGAGGCGCTGACCGGACAGGGTGTGTTTGATTATTATAAGGAGCAGGAGGCGGAGCTTTCGAAGGCGGCGCATCTTCTGAAGACGACGCCCTCCGGCGTGACGGAGAAGATCGGCCATCTCTATGCCGAGATTAAGGCGCTGCAGAGCGAGAACGAGTCGCTGAAGAGCCGCGCGGCGAAGGATGCGCTCGGTGACGTGATGGATCAGGTGAAGGAGATCGGAGGTGTGAAGCTGCTGGCCGCGAAGCTTGAGGGCGCCGATATGAATGGCCTTCGGGAGCTCGGCGATCAGCTCAAAGAGAAGCTCGGCGAGGGCGTCGTCGTGCTCGCCGCGGTGAATGAGGGCAAGGTCAGCCTGATGGCGACTGCGACTGAGGGTGCGCAGAAGAAGGGCGCGCACGCGGGCAATCTCATCAAGGCCATCGCCGCGAAGGTCGGCGGAGGCGGCGGCGGACGCCCGGGTATGGCACAGGCCGGCGGCAAGAATCCGGCGGGCGTCGACGAGGCGATCGCGGAAGCGGCGCGGACGTTGGAGAGTCAGCTCGGAGCGTAATGTTCGAGGAGTGATCAGATGAACTGTAAACAGGTGCAGCGCCTGCTGGTGCCCTATATTAACGGGGACCTGGATGAGCGTGAGGAGGGCGAATTCGTCCGCCACGTGCGGCATTGTCCGGAGTGCTACGATGAGCTGGAGGTCTACTCCAGCGTCTTCGCAGGCATCCGGCAGCTGGACGGGGACGAGACGAAGGTGGACTACCGGACGCTCGTCGAGGACTCTCTGAAGACATCGGAGGAGGACGTGCTGGATGTTCGTTTCTGGCATGTCTATTCCTTTTTGCTGAAGATAGCCGCGACGGCGGCGCTGTTTTTCCTGATTATGAGAGGATTGTTCTGAATGAGTGAAAAGATCGTACTGATCGACGGGCACAGCATGATCCACCGCGCCTTCTACGGCGTGCCGGATCTGACGAACCAGGAGGGCCTGCACACTAACGGGATCTTCGGATTCCTGAATATTATGTTCCGCATCCTGGACGAGGAGCAGCCGGAGTATCTGGCTGTGGCCTTTGACCTGCATGCGCCGACCTTCCGTCATAAGAGGTACGAGGCCTATAAAGGTACGCGCAAGCCGATGCCGGAGGAGCTGCGGGAGCAGATCCCAGTGCTGAAGGAGCTGCTGACGGCCATGGGGATTCCGCTGCTCATGCAGGAAGGCTACGAGGCAGACGATCTTCTGGGAACAGCGGCGCGGCTTGCCGAGGAGCGCGGCGTCGACGCAGTCATTGTATCGGGCGACCGCGACCTTCTGCAGCTCGCCACGGAGCGGGTGCTGATCCGCATGCCGCGGACGAGGCGCGGCGTGACCGAGGTCGACAATTTCTACGCGAAGGACGTGCTGAGTGCTTACCAGGTGACGCCGCCGCAGATCATTGAGCTCAAAGCCCTGATGGGCGACGCCTCCGACAATATTCCGGGCGTGCCGGGCATCGGCGAGAAGACCGCGACCAGTCTGGTCGTGACTTATGGCTCGATCGAGAACGCCTACGCGCATGTGGAGGAGATTAAGCCGAACCGCGCGAAGGAAGCACTGAAAAATCACTACGATATGGCGGTGATGAGCAAGGAGCTTGCGACGATCTGCGTGAACGCGCCGCTCGAGCTGGACTTTGACGCCGCCCGTATCGGAAATTTATATACGGCGGAAGCTTATGAAATCTGTAAAAAGCTGAATTTCAAAAAGCTGCTCGCCCGCTTCGAGACGACGGAGGCGGTATCGGCAGCGGAGCCGGAGGCAAAGCCTGTTACGGACTTTGCGGAAGCGGAGAATCTGTTCGCGGAGGCGGAGAAGCGGGAGCGTATCGCTTTCGAGATCCGTGCAGGGGAGCCGATGAGCATCTCCCTCGCGCTGTCAGAGGATGAGGTATACTGTGTGGTGGCGGAGGGTTTTTTGACAGAAGGATACCTTCTTGATCGCCTCGGGCGCATCGTGGAGCGGGTGCCGCTCTGTGCGGCCTCTGATGTGAAGAAAATTCTGGCCTACGTGCGGCCTTCCCACCGCGAGCATCTCTTTGATATTGAAATTGCGGCCTATCTCATCAATCCGCTGATGAGCAGCTACGCGCATGCGGATATCGGAAAGCCTTACGCGGCGCTCACGACGCTGCGGAAGTTGCCGGAACTCGAGGAAAAGCTCGAAGAGACAGGCATGCGCAGGCTCTTCGACGAGATCGAGATGCCGCTTGTCTTTACGCTCTACGATATGGAGTGCGAGGGTATGCGCGTCAACGAGCGCGAGCTGAAGGAGTACGGTGACGCTCTTGTGGGCCGTATCGGGGAGCTGGAGCATCAGATCCATGAGGCGGCAGGAGAAGTTTTCAATATTAACTCCCCGAAGCAGCTGGGCGTGATTTTGTTTGAGAAGCTCGGTATGAAGGGCGGAAAGAAGACGAAGACCGGTTATTCCACCTCGGCGGACGTGCTCGACAAGCTCGCGCCGGATCACCAGATCGTGCGCGACGTGCTGGAATATCGCCAGCTCACGAAGCTGAAATCGACTTACGCGGACGGCCTCGCCGCCTGCATCGCGGCGGACGGGCGGATCCATTCGAGCTTTAATCAGACGATCACAGCGACGGGCCGCATCAGCAGCACCGAGCCGAATCTGCAGAATATTCCGGTGCGGATGGAGCTTGGTCGCCGGATCCGCAAGGTTTTTATCCCGAAGGATGGCTGCGTCTTCATCGACGCGGACTACTCGCAGATCGAGCTGCGCGTGCTGGCACATATGTCGGGCGATGAGAAGCTGATCGAAGCCTATCGTCAGGCAGAAGATATTCACCGGATCACCGCTTCGCAGGTCTTCCACGTGCCGCTCGAAGAGGTGACGCCGCTGCAGCGCAGAAATGCGAAGGCGGTCAACTTCGGCATCGTTTACGGGATCAGTTCCTTCGGGCTCTCGCAGGACCTGAGCATCTCGACGAAGGAAGCGAAGCAGTACATTGACCGCTACTTTGAGACCTATCCGGGTATCAAGGTTTTTCTGGACGAGCTCGTGCAGAGTGCGAAGGAACAGGGTTATGTAACGACGATGTACGGCAGGCGCAGACCGATCCCGGAGCTGAAATCCTCGAATTTTGCGCAGCGCTCCTTCGGCGAGCGCGTCGCAATGAATTCCCCGATACAGGGCACCGCGGCGGATATCATCAAGATTGCGATGAACCGTGTGCATGAGCGGCTGGAGCGGGAAGGGCTGAAGGCGCGGCTGATCCTGCAGGTGCACGACGAGCTGCTGATTGAATCGCCTTACGAGGAGGCAGATCAGGTCGAGCGGATCCTGCGCGAAGAGATGCAGCAGGCGGCTACACTGAAGGTGGAGCTTGAGATCGATCTGCACCGCGGAGCAAACTGGTATGAGGCGAAGTAGATGAGAATCATCGGGGTGACCGGCGGCGTCGGCGCCGGAAAGAGCGCGGTGCTCGATTATCTGGAGGGACACTATGGCGCGCTGCGGATCGAGGCGGACCGGGTAGGGCACGAGGTCATGGAGCCGGGAGCGATCGCCTATGAACCGGTGCTCGCCGCATTTGGACATGGTATCATGAGTCCGGACGGGAAGATCGACCGGAAAGCGCTCGGAAATATTGTCTTTGCGGATGAGGAGAAGCGGCTGCTTCTGAACAGCATCATTCATCCGGCCGTGAAGGAAGAGATCTTACGGCGGCTCCAAGGGGCCGGGCGGAAGGGCGAGACGCTTGCGGTCGTCGAGGCCGCCCTGTTTCTGGAGGAGCACTACGAGGCCTTCTGCGACGAGACCTGGTATATCTATACAGAGGAAGAGAATCGGCGGCAGAGACTGCGCGGAAGCCGTGGCTACAGCGAGGAACGCATCGACGCGCTGCTGCGTAGCCAGCGGACGCATGAGGAATTTCTGGCGCGCTGTGACCGCGTGATCGACAACAACGGCAGCGTGGAGGAAACCCGGCGTCAGGTCGACGCGGCGCTGCGGCAGCAGAACTGAAGAGGGATGGACAGAAGATGAGATTTTGCAGCATAGCCAGCGGAAGCAGCGGCAACTGCATTTACATAGGAAGCGGACAGACGCAGCTGCTGGTGGACGCGGGCGTCAGCGCGAAGCGGATCGAGGAAGGCCTTCATGAGCTGGAGCTCACCGGGCAGGATATTGACGGACTTCTGATCACGCATGAACACGTGGACCATATCAAGGGCGTCGGCGTGCTGGCGAGAAAATATGGATTCCCGATCTACGCGACGGCGGGGACGATTGAGAGGATGAAGGCGACGGCGAGCTTAGGGCCGGTCGATGAGGAACTTTACCACGTGGTACGCGCGGATGAGAGCTTCACGGTCGGCGATATCGAGGCGCAGCCTTTCACGATCTCCCACGACGCGGCGGATCCGGTGGCCTATCATTTCTGCTGCGGCGGAAAGCAGGCTGCGGTCGCAACGGATATGGGCGTCTACGACGACTATATCGTGCAGCATTTACAGGGACTGGACGTACTGCTCCTCGAGGCAAATCACGATGTGCGGATGCTCGAGGTCGGGCGCTATCCTTATCCGCTCAAGCAGCGCATCCTCGGGGAGCGCGGGCATCTCTCGAACGAGAGCGCGGGAGAGCTCCTGTGCCGCGTGTTGCATGACGATATGAAAAAGATTTATCTCGGGCATCTGAGTAAGGAAAATAATTACGAGGAGCTGGCTTATGAGACAGTGAAGCTGGAGATCCGGCTTGGCCCGACGGATTACAGCCCCGGCGATTTCGACATCGAGGTGGCAAAGCGGGACGAACGTTCCCATCTATGTGAGTTCTAAGGAGGAAACAAGATTATGCAAAACAGATTTATCATCACAGTCGTGGGGCACGATACCGTCGGAATCATCGCGAAGGTCTGCACCTACCTGGCGGAGCACAAGGTGAATATCCTCAATATTTCCCAGACAATTGTGGACGGTTATTTCAATATGATGATGATCGTGGACGCAGCCGGAGCGGGCGACGTCACGGAGATGTCCGGCGATCTGGGCGCGCTCGGGCAGGAGATCGGCGTCGTCATCCGCTGCCAGCATGAGGACATCTTCAACATGATGCACCGGATCTGAAGAGAAGGAGACGGCAAATGGGACAGACTATGATTAACATCAGCGAAGTGATCGAGACAAACAAAATGATCGATCAGGAGAATCTGGACGTGCGCACGATCACGCTGGGCATCAGCCTGCTGGACTGCATCGACGCGGATCTGGAGACCCTGAAGAAAAATATCTATGAAAAGATTACGGTGACGGCGCGGGACCTCGTCTCCACCGGAAAGGCGATCGAGGCACAGTACGGGATTCCGATCGTCAATAAGCGTATCTCTGTCACGCCGATCGCACTCGTGGGCGGCGCGGCCTGCCACACGCCGGACGACTATGTGGAGATCGCAAAGGTGCTCGACCGCGCGGCAAAGGAGGTCGGCGTCAATTTCCTCGGCGGCTTCTCTGCGCTCGTCTCGAAAGGCATCACGAAGAGCGATGAGCTGTTGATGCGTGCGATTCCGTGTGCTCTCTCTGAGACGGAGCGTGTGTGCAGCTCGGTCAACGTCGGTTCAACGAAGACCGGCATTGACATGGACGCGGTGCGTCTCATGGGAGAAATTATCAGGGAGACAGCGGAGCTCACAAAGGAGCAGGATTCCCTTGGCTGCGCCAAGCTCGTGGTGTTCTGCAATGCGCCGGACGACAATCCCTTTATGGCGGGGGCTTTCCACGGCGTTACGGAGGGCGACGCGGTCATCAACGTGGGCGTCAGCGGGCCGGGCGTCGTGAAGACGGCGCTCGAGCAGGTGCGCGGGGAGAGCTTTGAAGTGCTCTGCGAGACGATCAAGAAGACGGCCTTCAAGGTGACGCGCGTGGGGCAGCTCGTGGCGCAGGAGGCGTCCCGCAGACTGGGTATTCCCTTCGGCATTATCGATCTTTCGCTCGCCCCGACCCCGGCGGTCGGCGACAGCGTTGCGGACATTCTGCATGAGATCGGCGTGGAGTACGCGGGTGCGCCCGGCACGACGGCAGCGCTTGCCCTGCTGAACGATCAGGTAAAGAAGGGTGGCGTCATGGCTTCCTCCTATGTGGGGGGCTTAAGCGGCGCGTTTATCCCGGTCAGCGAGGACCAGGGCATGATCGACGCGGTGCAGGCGGGTGCACTTTGTCTTGAAAAATTAGAAGCGATGACCTGTGTCTGTTCTGTCGGGCTCGACATGATCGCGATCCCGGGCGATACGAAGGCGACGACGATCTCCGGTATCATCGCGGATGAGATGGCAATCGGCATGGTGAACCAGAAGACCACGGCCGTGCGCCTGATTCCGGTCATCGGCAAAGGTGTGGGAGAGACGGTGGAGTTCGGCGGCCTGCTCGGCTACGCGCCGATCATGCCGGTCAGCCGCTTTTCCTGCGACGATTTTGTGAATCGTGCAGGTCGCATTCCGGCGCCGATTCACAGCTTTAAAAATTAGTGTATATAAGTATATGATCAATGAAATCATTCTGCTCGCAGGTCTTGCGACCGCGGCGTGGACGGATGGGAGGAGCAGGCGAATCCCCAATGGACTGCTCCTCGTCCTGTTCTTCGCAAGGATTCCGCTGCTGCTCTGCGGCTTCGGCAGTCTTAGCGCCTCACTCGCCGGTATGGCGACCCTGGGCGGTCTTCTTTTTTCCCTTTATCTATTCTTTTCCGGCGGCATTGGCGCGGGGGACGTGAAACTCTTCGCCGTGACCGGCTTTTATCTGGGCGCGGAGGAGGCACTGACGGTGTTGTTCCTTGCGATGACGGGCGCGCTGACCTTTGGCCTGTTCGCGCGGTTTCGTGGCGGGCGGAAGCAGGGGAAGGGAATAGCGATTGCGCCGTTCGCGTTGGCCTCGTGTGTGATATTACTCCTGTTATATGGGAAAATACCATTTTTATGAAAGCGTTGACAGTATTCTGCTTAACAGATATAATTCGGTTAACCGATGTATTTTGCTTTTGGGGGGATCATTATGTATCTTAATGAATTACTGGCAGAAAGGAAAATGTCAAAATATCGTCTTGCAAAGGAAAGCGGCGTCCCTCAGACTACCATTGTTGATATATGCAGTCACAAGGCTCGCATTGAGAAATGTTCCGCTGAAACGATCTACAGGATTGCGAAAGCTCTGAATGTCAGTATGGAAAGTCTGGTAGAATCGGAGATAAATGTGAACAAAATACAGCCTAAACGTCCTGATTTTGACTTATTTAAAAGTAATGTCTGCCATCTGGTAAAGGATAAGGGTGATATTGATTTCATTATTGATATACTGTCAAGTGATGAGATCAGAACGCTCTATGAACGAAGATGGTATGCCGAGAGCTTTTATCTGCTCGCGATGGTCGATTATCTTTCCAGAGAGAATGATGTTCCTGTTTGTACTAATTATAACGATATTCGCAGCCAGCGCCTGAAAGAAACGATTTATCCGGCAGGCGCCGTTTTGTCTGATATGGAAATGGGGACAGATAAGTGTCGCAGGGAATGCATGAAAAATGCGATACCAGAGTTTTTGCACTTCAATATTGTAGAAAGTGAGATAAGAAATGTCTGCTGACTTTACTTTTACGAAAGAAAATCTGGACAGATGTCTGAGCAGACTGGCAAAAGAATTCCGGAAGTCAAACGGGACTGTTGAAATTATCTTAGTCGGCGGTGCGGCAGTTCTTGCCAACTATGGATTTCGTGACATGACCTACAATATAGATGCGATCTTACAGGCGCCTTCTTCTATGAAAGATGCGATTAATAAAGTCGGCGACGAAATGAGACTCCCTTACGGCTGGCTTAATTCTGATTTCGTCAGAACGAGCTCCTATTCTCCAAAGCTGATGCAATATTCAAGATATTACAAGCGTTTCGGAAATGTGCTTGAAGTACGTACTGTTGCCGGGGAATATCTTGTCGCGATGAAACTGATGTCCGGAAGACAGTATAAAAATGACATTTCCGATGTGGTCGGTATTTTGGAAGAACAGAAGGCATGTGGGAAACCAATATCACTGGAAATGATACAAACAGCAGTTCAGAATCTGTATGGAAGCTGGGAAAAGCTGCCCGCAGAATCCAGAGAATTCATTGACAGGGTAATGAAAGCAGGCGCACTTGAAAAACTGTATGCACAATACAGAGATATGGAGAAGGCCGCAAAAGAGTCTTTGATAGATTTTGAAAAGAAATATCCCGGAGCAGCAAATACGAATAACGTGAATGATATTATTCGCAGCCTTAAAAGAAGCAAGACTGTGGGTGGAGATAATTGAGTATTCTTCGGCGACCAGACGGGCGGTAGAACAGTACAGAAATTTACTTACAATCCATAATCATCCAGACCGTTTTCCTCCCAGCAGTTACATTCATGGATATGCGGGTGGGCTTATTATTCTGCTCGCGGGCCTCGCGGCCGCGGCATGGACGGACGTGAGGAGCAGGAGGAAGGGATAGCGATTGCGCCGTTCGCGCTGCTTGCATGTGTAATATTACTTGTGTCGTGACCAAAAAATACTTTAAAATAAATGTCAGGTTTGGTACTATAAATGTTAGCAGTGGTTTTGCAGAAATAGCAGGAGGTAGTACTATGATGTATCCATATATGACATTGGGAGATGGGACAGAGATTGTGCATTCGCATATTATTCAGGATGGAGATATTAAGAAAGTTCTGGTTCATTTTGAGCGTCCCAAAGAAGATGGATTTGACTCCGCGAGGTGTGAGCTTCCAACTTATAAGTGGACTATGAGACAGGGATATTCTGACGATGAGATTGCAATGTTTCAGAAATTGGTTGAAAGCAACGCGCATCTTCTGTATCGTTATGCCGCAGAAGGAGGAATTCATATTGCCTAATCTGTTTACGGTAAGTGGCTATAAGATATATTTTTGGTCAAATGAAAATACCGAAGCTATACACGTCCATGTTTCTAAGGGGCATCCAAAACCTAACAGCACAAAAATATGGCTTACCCGAAATGGAGGCTGCATTCTGGCAAATAATAAGAGTCAGATTCCTGCAGGAGAATTGAAGGAATTGATGGAATTTATTTCAGCTCAGTTTTTTTATATCTGCACAGAGTGGAAGAAATTTTTCGTGGATGATAAAATTCGCTTTTATTGTTGAGGAACGACCAAATGATAAAACTGATTGCGAGCGACCTCGACGGGACGCTGATTCCGGAAGGGACGCAGGAGATGGAAGACGGGTTTATGGATGTGCTGGGCGAGCTGCTGGAGCGGGGATATGAGTTCTGCGCGGCGAGCGGGCGACAGTATGCCAATATGCGGCGGGTATTTGAGGGGTATCGGGATCGGATCGGCTTTGTCTGTGAAAACGGCGCGTTGGTTATGGAGCATGGGACGATTCGGTATGCGCAGAAGCTTCCGCGTGAGCTGGTGAGTGAGGTTTCTGCGGACATTCTGAGCCTTTCCTGTACGGATATTCTGCTTTCAGGCGTGAAAGCCTGTTATATCCATCCCAGGACGGACTGGTTTGAAAACCAGATCATCAATGTGCTGAAAAATGAGACCTGCGTCTTTCAGGATCTGGACGAGGTCGATGACACGATCGTGAAGATTGCGATGTATATCTATGACTTTCCAAAGAATATTGAAACGTCCGGACATTTTTTGAGAAAAAGTATGGGATGCTTGCCGATTTTCTATGTGCCGGGAATGACTGGTTTGACATGATTATGAAGGGCTCGGGGAAGGGCAGTGCGCTTCGCGCCTATATCGAAAAAAAGGGAATCCGGCCGGACGAGGTTATGGCCTTCGGCGACAATCAGAACGATATTTCCATGCTGGAGCTGACGCCTCACAGTTACGCGATGGCGCATTCCACCCCGGAAGTACGTTCGCACGCGGGGCATGTATGTACGAGCGTCACGCAGACGCTGCGGGCATTTCTGGACACAGAATTATCATAAATTTTTCACATTTACAACATCCGGCTCCTGTATGATGAGCCGGTCGGATACCCCGTAGGGAAACCGCGGGGTATTTTTATGGGTAAAAAAGATATTCAGAGGAGGATCAGCAATGCGTTACAGGAAAATCAGGCTGCTGTGCGGCCTTGTTATGGTGTCAGCTGCCATGCTGGCAACGGCTGGCTGCTCGCAGACGGCGACGGATACGACAGAGAGCCAGACCGAGAGTGCGGTATCAGAAAATACATTTGTCTATACAGACGATACGGAGGAAGAGCTTGTCTCGACGACGCTCACCGGTACGGTAGAGAGTGTCGATGGCAGTGAGGTGACGCTGAACGTCGGCATGGGCGTCGGTATGGGAGGCGGCCAGCCGGGCGAAGGCATGGACGGTGAGGAGCCTTCTGATATGCAGGGCGGCGAAGCGCCGGATATGGAAGACGGCGAAGCACCCGATGATCTGCCAGACATGGGAGGCGGCGAAGAACCCGAAGGAGGAAACGGCGGAGGCCGGGGTCAGGGAGGCGGCCAGCCGGGCGGAGGCATGAACGGCGAGGCACCTTCGGGTATGCAGGAAGGGGAAGCACCGGATATGGAAGACGGCGAAGCACCCGATGACCTGCAGGAAGGGGAGGCGCCGGACGCGGAGAGCGGCGAAGTTCCGGAAAAACCGGACGGTGAGGCCGGAGAAGGAGCCGAAGGTGGAGAAGTACCGGATGAAGGCATGCCCGGTGGAGCACAGGGCATCCTGACGATCGGCGACGAGTCAGTCATTGTCGTAGAAGGCGAGGATGGCAGCACAGAATCCGGAAGTCTTGATGATATCACAGAGGGCTGCATGCTGCAGATTACCTTCGATGAAGACGGTGCGATTACGGAAATTCTTGTTTCCGCCGGTATGGGTATGGGCGGCGATATGGGAGGCAGTTCCTCCGGCGTCGACAGCTATGATGCGGTAAATGAATATACAGAGGATACAGAGGTGGAAGGCGAGACGATTTCTTCTACCGGCATTGATGAGAATGCGGTTCTGGTGTCGAACGGCGCAGCGGTCACTTTTGAGGATGTGACGGTGGAGCGCAGCTCCTCCGATAGCACCGGCGGCGACAATTCGAGTTTCTACGGCGTCGGAGCAGCCATGCTGGTGACGGATGGGACACTGACGGTCTCCGATTCTACGATCACGACCGACGCGGCGGGCGGCGCGGGCGTCTTCGCCTATGGGGACGGCACGGCCTATGTGCTGGATACAACGATTCTGACAGAGCAGGATACCTCGGGCGGTGTCCATGCGGCAGGTGGCGGCACGCTGTACGCCTGGGATCTGACCGTGGAGACAAACGGTGAGTCCGCAGCGGCGATCCGCAGTGACCGCGGCGGCGGCACGATGGTGATCGACGGTGGAACTTACACGAGCAACGGTGTTGGCTCCCCGGCGCTCTACTGCACGGCGGATATCGCGGTGAACGATGCGGAACTCACGGCAACCGGTTCCGAGGCGATCTGCATGGAAGGACTCAATACGATTCATCTCTTTGACTGCGATATTACCGGAAATATGAGTGATCTTGACCAGAATGACACGACCTGGACGGTGATTGTCTACCAGAGCATGTCCGGGGACTCCGAGGTCGGAACGAGTACAATGCAGATCATCGGTGGCAGCCTGACCTCCGAGAATGGCGGTATTTTCTACACGACGAATACGGAGAGTGAGATTTATATTTCCGATGTGGATATCACGACGGCGGATGACTGTGAGTTCTTCCTGATGTGCACCGGAAATGACAACGAGCGCGGCTGGGGGACTTCCGGAGCGAACGGCTCGCAGTGTTCTTTCACAGCCGCCGATCAGGAGATGGAAGGCGATGTGATCTGGGATAGCATCAGCAAGCTGGATTTCTACATCATGGATGGCAGCACGCTGACCGGTGCGGTGATCGACGATGAGACTTATGCCGGAGATGGCGGAAGCGGCTACTGCAGCATCTATCTCAGTGAGGATTCCGAGTGAATCGTGACCGGTGACAGCACCCTGACCTGTCTCTACGCAGAGGGTGCGATTACAGACGCCTCCGGCAACACCGTATCAATTGTCGGGACGGACGGCACCGTCTATGTGGAGGGCACGAGCTCTTACACGATTACCGTGGACTCTTACAGCGCGTCGGCTGACTTCTCCGGCGCTTCGGAGGCGGACTCCTGGTCGAACCATGAGGTGGCGAAACCGGAGCTGTAATGATAGATAGAAAAATAAATTGATTTCAGGGGCAGTTCGAGAGAAAAAATAATATCTCGACTGCCTTTTTTAATGTTGACAAATTTCGATACTTTTCTTATAATTAGTTCGATAATAAGACAGTCTTATAATAAGACTAATCAAAAGGAGGAGAAGTATGGAAAACATAATGTCACTTGCTAATTCGACAATCATGTGGGTATTTGCTTTGCTGATCATAGCTGTTGCAGTCCTTCAGTCGGTAGTACTTTATCGAATGGCAAGAAAGTATGTAAATCAGACCGGCGTCCTGACGAATGAGGAGATAAAGGTATGTATGCGTTCTGGGGGAATTGTGGCTGTTGGGCCTGCGGTGTCGGTTTTTGTGGTTGCCCTGTCAATGATTTCCATGTTGGGTGCACCATTTACGCTTATGCGTGTCGGCATGATAGGGTCAGCCAGTACGGAACTTACCGCGGCGAGTATTGGCGCAGAGGCAGCAGGGGTAACGTTGGGGGTGGATACCTTGACTGGGGCAGCATTCACGGCGTCACTATGGTGTTGCGCTGTGATGAGCGCCGGATATCTTATTTTTGTTCCGTTTGTTACACGGGGGATCGGAAAAGCTTTGAATAAGGTAATTGTGCCTGAAGAAGGGAAAAAACGATCTGTTTTGTCATGGCTTATCAGTTCTCTGCTTCCTTTCGTAATTTTTCTGGCGCTGTCATATATACAGGCAAAAAAGAGTCTTCCACATACGATTTCATTGATTTTTGCAGCAATTCTTATGCTTGGGATAAATATTGCAGCTGAAAAGTCCGGTAAAAAATGGTTAAGACAATGGGCTATGGCATTCAGTGTCCTGGGAGGTATTGTCATTGGCGCGTTATCCAACGCATTGCTTTAAGGAGGAGAAGAATCAAATGAACGAGCAGAAAAATTCATCCAGTGTCATGTCTGAACAGGAAAAAGAAGAACTTTATGAAAAGGAATATATTCCCAAGGTGCATCGGTTCGGAACTTTTAGTATGTTTCTTATACTGATACTGAGCTTTATCCCGGCCCTGTATTTTTCCTTTGCACTTGATTTTCACCCGGGATGGTCAGTGATCGGGCAGGCTGCAGTGACGATGGTTGGTATCGAGATATTTACCTGGATATTGGAACCAACGGTTTATTTTCCTATGATTGGGATTACGGGTTCCTATATCAGCTTTGTGGCTGGTAACATTACAAATATGCGAATTCCAGCAGCTACAGCTGCGCAGGCGGCGATTGGTACAAAGATTGGGACTCGTAAAAATGAGTTTGCCGGCGTGATTGGTATTGTTGCCTCGGTAATTGTTAATTTTGTGGTATTGATAGTTGTAATACTGGGAGGAAATTTCCTGCTCTCCATCCTTCCAGACGTAGTGGTAGATTCTTTGTCTTATGCGTTGCCCAGTGTGTACGGCGCCTTACTTGTAACATTTGCGGCGAGGTTGAAGAGATAATATATGAACTATATTGATATGCATTGTGATACATTAATGCAGGCATTTTTGCTACGGAAAGATGATATTTATACCATAGAGAAGACGATGGCAGATGTAAAGCGTATGTTGGCCGGAGGGACGGAAGCACAGTTCTTTGCTATTTTTATGCCGCCTATGTCTTTTCGTAAGAAAATGGGTGAAGGGATTCCTGCAGACGACGAATATATTCGGATTTTGCGGGAAATCCTCTGGCATACACTGGAGGTTCATTCAGATGCCCTGGCCTGGGCTGGAAGCTTTGCAGATCTGGAGAAAAATCGAATTGCCGGAAAGTGTTCTGCATTTTTGACTATTGAAGATGGAAGGCCTGTAGATGGAAAAATGGAGAAACTGGAAGAGTACTATAACATGGGAGTACGGCTGATTTCTCTGACATGGAACGAACAAAACTGTTTTGGATTTCCTAATTCTGTTGATCCAGAGATCATGGCTGCAGGACTGACAGCCTTTGGCAAAGAGGCGGTAATGAGGATGAATGAGATGGGGATGCTGGTAGACGTCTCACATCTGTCTGACGGTGGTTTCTGGGATGTGGTTCAAATATGCAAGAGTCCTTTTGTGGCTTCTCATTCCAATTGTCGTGCGTTATCCCCGCATACGCGTAATCTGACTGATGAGATGATTTGTGCATTGGCTGATCATGGCGGTGTGGCTGGCATTAATTTTGGACCGGAATTTCTGCATCAGGATACTTCCAGGAAGGATAGTACTGTTGAGGCGATCATCGCGCAGGTGCGTCATATGATGAGTGTCGGAGGAGAGGAATGTGTTGCGATCGGCACCGATTTTGACGGAGTTACAGGCACTTTCGAGGTGGGCAGTCCTGACCGGATGAATATCCTGTTTGATGCGTTAAAAAAAGCAGGTTTCCACGAAAGGTAGATAGAGAGGCTGGCCAGAGGAAACATTCGACGTGTGCTGAAGGATGTATTGACTTAGTAATCATGACAGTAGAATGGAGATGAGTGAGATATACGATTTTGACCGGGTGATAGACAGAAAACAAACAAACGACATGAAATGGCATTCCGCAGCAGTGAGCAAATTTATGCCCTATGAATTTCCTGAGGATATGATTCCCATGTGGCTGGCGGATACAGAATTTGGTTGTGCTCCGGTTATTATAGAAGCGTTACATAACAGGGTTGAAAAGGAAATTTTTGGCTACTGTTCGCCGGGTAAGAGTTTTTACGAGTCTGTCTGCTTCTGGCAGAAAAAACAATTTAACTGGGAAATTCAATCCGATTGGATCTCAGTAGTGCCAACGGTAGTGGCCGGTATTAATGTGGCAATACGGGCATTTACAGAAGAAGGCGATGGTGTAATTATCCAGCAACCTGTATATGACCCTTTTGCTTCTTTGATTAGAAAGACCGGAAGACGTATTGTAAATAATGGATTATTGCAGAACAATGGAAGATATGAGATGAATTTTTCGGAACTGGAGAAACTTGCAGCAGTACCGGAGAATAAGCTGATGATTCTGTGTAGTCCACATAATCCGGTCGGGAGAGTCTGGACGGAAGGGGAACTGAGGCGGGTGGCGGAGATCTGTTTTGCAAACAACATGCTGCTGGTCACAGATGAAATTCACAGCGATATTGTTTATGATGGTTATGTTCATCATCCTCTCCCTGCACTTGATGATCAATACGAAGAAAGAACGATACTTTTTACCGCACCTGGAAAAACATTTAATGTGGCAGGCTTAAAAACATCGATTACAGTGATTCCAGATGAAAGGATACGAAAACGCTTCAACACGGTAAAAGATGCCATGTCTCTGGATATTTCCAATACATTTGGAATTGAGGCGGTTACAGCTGCTTATTCACCGGAGGGACATGCATGGATGGAAGAAGAACTTTCTTACCTGCAGAATAATGTGGATTTTCTGGAGCGATACATTACGAAATATATGCCGGGGATATCTATGATCAGACCGGAAGGAACTTTTTTGTGCTGGCTGGATCTGACGGATTTAGGTTTCAGCGATGAGGCTCTCTTACACATGATAGCATTGGAAGCTGCGGTGATCTGTGTTCCAGGTACCTGGTTTGGGCCGGGAGGAGAAGGACATTTGCGATTGAATATTGGCTGCCCTCAAAGTATGCTCGCTGCGGCATTGGATCGAATGCGTGCAGTATTATACAAAAGCTGAGTTTTCTGGATACCTTGCGTTTCCCGATTCACCTGTGGTAAGATGTCATCGGAACAGTTTCGAAGTGATGGAATATATTTCCGTGACGGCATAAAATAGCAGGTTGGATGGGGGATAATGACGATGCTGGAAAGTGAAAAAAAGTTTCAACATCTGATTGATGAAATTTATGAGGCGGCAAGAATAGATACATATAATAATATCAGCCCGAAAAATTACGGGACAGGTGATTTGCTGTATTCAAATGAGGTTCACACGCTAAAATTAATAGCAGAGAATGAAGGGTTGAATCAGAATGAGCTCGCTGAAAAAACTTATCGACGCAAGGGGACTGTATCAGTTACGGTTGACAAGCTGGAAAGCAAAGGTCTGATTGAAAAGAGAGTAGATTTGGAAGATCGACGGCGAAGCTGCCTGTTTGTGACAGAAAAGGGAAGACTTGTTCATGAAAAACATGCAGATTACGATAATGAAATTTATAAGAAGATGAGAGCCGGAATAAAAGTGACAGATGAACAGTTGGATAATGCCATCTACGTGCTTGGAGAATGTTTGAAATATTTTCGGAGTAACATTTACCATGCAAAGAACTGCGCCGTGACGGATTCAAAATAGGCATCAGATTAAAATACCCTGCTCCGGCAATTTTTTGTCGGAGCGGGGTATTTTATTTTGCGTTTAATTCTGTTATGATAAGGAGCGGGAGGTCTGGATGAGATGAAGAAAAATGAGATTTTAGTCATATATGGAACAGAGTACAAGGAACTGACGAAGCAGCTTCTTGAGGAGGCAGACCTGGCAGGGATGATCGGCGACCGGGAGAAACGGATTGCTCTCAAGCCGAATCTGGTCTCCGCGGCGCCGGCGAGTGTCGGCGGCACGACCCACACAGAGGTGATTGCGGGAATTCTCGAGTACCTGCAGGATCGCGGTTATGAGAAGATTAAGATTATGGAAGGTTCCTGGGTCGGTGACCGTACGCAGGAGGCTTTCCGTGTGTGCGGCTACCGGAAGCTGGCCTCCGACTATGGAGTGGAACTGATCGACTGCCAGAAGGAGCCGGGCGTGCCGGTGGACGCTGCGGGAATGAAGATTCAGATCTGCAAGTGTGTGCAGGACGTTGATTTTCTGATCAATGTGCCGGTTATGAAGGGACATTGCCAGACGCGGATGACCTGCGCGCTGAAGAACATGAAAGGTCTGATCACGAATAAGGAGAAGCGTCGCTTCCACTCGGAGGGGCTGCATCGTCCGATCGCTCATCTGAACAAGGCGATTCACCAGGATTTCATCCTTGTGGACGGCATCTGCGGCGACCTGACTTTTGAGGAGGGCGGGAATCCGACACAGATGGACCGCCTGATGGCGGCGGCGGATCCGGTGCTGCTTGATGCCTATGTCTGTGGGCTGATGGATTACCGGCCGGACGATGTTCCTTACATCCGCCTGGCGGAGAAGCTCGGCGTCGGCTGTGCGGACGTGCGCAAGGCGGTCATCCGCGAGCTTGATGCGCCGCTTCATGAGGCGATTCTGCCGGATCGCGAGCGGATCATGCGACTCTCGGATCTGGCGGAGGAAGTGGACTCCTGCAGCGCCTGTTATGGTTATCTGCTTCCGGCACTGGATATGCTGGACAAGGACGGACTTCTGAAGGATTTCCCGGAGAAGATCTGTATCGGACAGGGCTGGCGCGGGAAGAGCGGCGAGCTGGGAATCGGGAATTGTACGTCGCATTTCCATCACAGTCTGAAGGGCTGCCCGCCGACGGAGCAGGAGATGTATGAGTTTCTGAAACAGTACATCCGGGAGAAGTGATTTTTATGAGAAGCAGGAAAAGATACCGGCGCATTGGCGGTGTGCCGGTGAAAAGTCGTGCGCAGCTCGACGGAATCCGTGAGAGCGGGAAAGTAAATACCGCTGTGCTGGATTATGTGCAGGAGCATATCTGCGCCGGAATCTCCACCGCTGAGATTGACCGCTGGGTGAGTGAGGAGACAAAGAGGCTCGGAGGAATTGCCGCGCCGCTCCACTACGAAGGATTTCCAAAGAGCGTCTGCACCTCGCGCAACAATGTGATATGTCATGGAATTCCCGATAAAAGGGAGTTCCTGAAGGAGGGCGACATCATCAATGTCGATGTCTCTACCATTTATAAGGGATATTTTTCTGACGCTTCCCGGATGTTCTGCATCGGAGAGGTGAGCGCCGACAAGCGCAGGCTTGTGCAGGTCACACGGGAGGCTGTGCAGGTGGGTCTCATGGAGGTGAAGCCCTGGAAGCCGATCGGCGACATGGGGCATGCGGTTCACATGTACGCGCTGGGGCAGGGCTATACGGTCGTCGAGGATATCGGCGGTCACGGCGTTGGCCTGCAGTTTCATGAGGATCCTTTTGTGAGTTATGTGTCCCCGAAGGGCAGCGGGGAGATCATGGTGCCGGGCATGGTCTTCACGATTGAACCGATGATCAACATGGGGACACCGGATTATTATGTAGATGAAAAGAACGGCTGGACGGTCTATACCGCCGACGGGATGCCCTCGGCGCAGTGGGAAGTGACGGTCGCCGTACTGGAGGATGGCTATGAAGTGCTGAGCCATTGAGCTTAAAAAGAGAGGGGGAGTGATTCCAATGAACGATCCGCTTGTGCTAAACAGCGCGCTGGTCGCGCTGGCAGAGAACAAAAAATACAATTCCGTCAAAGATATTCTGCACACAATGAACCCTTCCGACGTCGCGGAAATACTCGACGAAATACCCACACACACCCTGCCGATCCTGTTCCGGCTTCTGTCGCAGGATCAGGCGGCGGAGACTTTTTCTGAGATGAGCCCGGACCGGCAGCAGATGCTGATCGAGGCGCTGACGGATACGGAGCTGAAAGAAGTCGTAAACGAGCTCTGCGCCGATGATGCGGCAGACCTGGTCGATGACATGCCGGCGAATGTCGTGAAGCGTATCCTGCGTCAGGCCGACCCGGACATGCGCCGGATGATCAATGAGCTTCTGAAATATCAGGAGGATACAGCCGGCAGTATCATGACGCCGGAGTACGTGCGACTGCGCCCCTTCATGACGGTGGATGAGTCGATCGTCAGCATCCGCAGGAACGGCCTGGACAAGGAGACGATCAACGACTGCTATATCACGGATACCATGGGACGCCTGATCGGCACAGTGTCCATCCGTACGATTATCGTGTCGGACGGCAATGCGCGCATCGAGGATATCATGGAACAGAATGTGATCTCGATCGAAGCCCGTGAGGATCAGGAGGAAGCGACGCGCATTTTTGATAAGTATAATCTGATGGCGTTGCCCGTCGTGGACGGCGAGAATCACCTCGTCGGTATCATCACGGTTGACGATGTGCTGGAAGTCATGAAGAAAGAGGCCACGGAGGACATGGAGATCATGGCCGCTATGCGCCCTTCCGACCAGCCCTATATCAAGACGCCGGTGATTGACCTTTACAAGAACCGCGTTCCCTGGCTGTTGCTGCTGATGATTTCCGCGACGGTGACGGGCTTCATTATCACGAGTTTTGAGGACGCGCTGTCCGCCTATGTGGTGCTGACGGCCTACATTCCGATGTTGATGGATACCGGCGGTAATTCCGGAAGCCAGGCTTCCGTGAGTGTGATCCGCGCCCTTTCTCTGAAGGAACTGGAGCCGGCGGATCTGCCGCGCGTGATCTGGAAGGAAATCCGCGTGGCCGTGCTCTGCGGCCTGACGCTGGCCTGCGTCAATTTTGCGAAGCTGATGGTGTTTGACCGCCTGAGTGTGCTGGTGGCGGCGGCAATCTGCTGCACGCTGGTGGCGACCGTTTTCGTGGCGAAGATTACGGGCTGTACGCTGCCGCTGATTGCGCAGAAGCTCGGTTTTGATCCGGCGGTTATGGCGAGTCCGTTTATCACGACGATCGTTGACGCGCTGTCGCTGCTGATCTATTTCCAGTTTGCACAGCTGTTTTTAGGCATCTGATAAAAGGAGAATCGGTAAATGGATGTAAAAGAGATTTTAAAACATGTGGATCATACACTGCTTGCGCAGGGCGCGACCTGGGAGGAGATTCGTCAGATCTGCGACGACGCGATGCATTACGGCACGGCCTCGGTCTGTATTCCGCCCGGCTATGTGCGGCAGGCGAAGGACTATGTGGGGGAGCGGATGGCGGTCTGTACGGTCATCGGTTTCCCGAACGGCTACATGACGACGGCGGCCAAGGAATTCGAGGCGAAGGATGCGCTTGCGAACGGTGCGGATGAGATCGACATGGTCGTCAATATCGGTTGGGTGAAGGATGGAAAATTTGATCTCGTGGAGCAGGAGATCCGCGCACTGAAGGCCGCGGCCGGAGAAAAGATTCTGAAGGTGATCATCGAGACCTGTCTTCTGACGGACGGGGAGAAGGTCGAGCTCTGCCTTGTGGTAACGCGCGCAGGAGCAGATTATATCAAGACTTCAACCGGCTTCTCAACCGGCGGGGCGACTTTTGGCGATGTCCGGCTGTTCGCGGAGAACGTCGGTCCGGATGTGAAGATCAAGGCGGCGGGCGGCATCGCCTCCCTTGCGGACGCGGAGGAGTTTCTCCGGCTGGGGGCGGATCGCCTGGGCACGAGCCGTGTCGTGAAGCTTGTGAAGCAGGGAGAGAAGTGATTTGAAACAGTTAAAAGAGGAAGATATTCAGGAGCTGATCACGATAGCGCTGCTCATGCTGCTGCGCTCTTATGCGCCTTATTCTCACTTTCAGGTTGGGGCGGCGCTGCTTGGAAAGAGCGGTATGATTTATACCGGCTGCAATATTGAAAATGCAGCCTATACGCCGTCGAACTGCGCGGAGCGCACAGCGTTCTTTAAAGGAGTCAGCGAAGGCGAGCAGGCGTTCACTGCGATCGCGATTGTCGGAGGACCGGATGGCATGCCGAAAGACTATGTGACGCCCTGCGGCGTCTGTCGCCAGGTCATGGCGGAATTCTGTGATCCGGAAGAATTTCAGGTCATTCTCGCAACGGACAGGCAGAACTATGAAGTGTGCAACCTGGGAGAACTGTTTCCGCGCGGCTTCGGTCCGGGCGATCTTTCAAAAAATTAAGAAATGTACAATAAGGGAAAAGTGGGATGGACAGAATTACAGGACATACGGAACTGTTGACTTTGATGGCGTATCCGATCCGGCATTCGAGCTCACCGGCCATGCACAATGAGGCTTTGAGCTATCTCGGACTGGACTACGCCTATCTCTGTTTTGAGGTGGATCAGGACAATCTGCCGCAGGCGATTGCGTCGATGCGCGCGCTGAAGGTGCGCGGCGGCAATATTTCCATGCCAAATAAAATAGCGGTCATGAAGTATCTCGACCGGCTGACGCCGGAGGCCGAGCTCTGCGGGGCGGTCAACACGATCATCAATGACGACGGCGTGCTGACCGGGCATATCACTGACGGAATTGGTTACATACGCGGACTTCGGGATCATGGTTTCGATATTAAGGGAAAGAAGATGACGATCGTGGGAGCCGGCGGCGCCGCCAAGGCGATCCAGGTGCAGGCTGCGCTCGCGGGCGTGCGGGAAATGTCGATTTTCAATATCCATGATAAATATTGGCCGCGGGTGCGGGAAACGACCGCGCTTCTGAACGAACGGCTCGGCTGCCCGACGAAGCTTTACGGTCTGGAGGATCTCGACGCGCTGAAGCGGGAGATCTGGGACAGCGATCTCCTTGCCAACGCCACGGAGGTGGGAATGACGCCGCAGAAAGAGTGGACCTACATCCCGGATGTGAGTTATTTCAAACCGGGCATGCTCGTGACGGATGTGATCTATGCGCCGCCGCAGACGTTGTTCCTCAAAATGGCGAAGGAAGCGGGCTGCGAGACGATGAACGGCTTCCCGATGATGCTGTTCCAGGGGGCGGAAGCCTTCCGCCTGTGGACCGGCCGCGATATGCCGATCGCGCATATGAAAGAATTTTTAAAAATTTAGGAAACAGGGGGAAAGAGAATGAAACTACTGAGATGGCTGGACGACAATCTGGAGGAGACGCTCCTGATCCTGTTGCTGATCTGTATGGTGATCATCATGGGAATCCAGGTGTTTGCGCGCTATGTCCTGAACCAGTCCCTGAGCTGGTCGGAGGAGCTGACGCAGTATCTCTTCGTGTGGGCGACTTTTATCAGCATCAGCTACTGTGTGAAAAAGAGGATTTCGATCAAGATCGAGCAGGTGATTAACAGCCTGTCCGATCCGGGAAAGACGGTGCTTCGTCTGTTCCGTCACACGCTGGTGCTCGCTTTCTGCATCATCATGCTGCCGTTCTGCTACACCTATGTGCGCCAGGCGGTGGAGTTCGGCTCGACGAGCGCGGCTCTGAAGATTCCGATGTACTATATCCAGTCTGCGCCGCTTGTCGGCTTTATCCTGCTGACAATCCGTGTCGCGCAGGCCTGGATCCGTGAAGCAAAGACGATGAGGGGGTTCTGGTCATGACAGCATTGATAATGATTTTATTTGTGGTACTTCTGGTGCTGGCGGTGCCGGTCGGTCTGACGGTCGCGATTACGAGCATGATGCCCAGCCTTTTCTCCGAGTCCTTTACCGTCAGCGGCGTCTACGTGCTGCGCGCGATGCTCGGCGGCGTGAATTCTTATCCGCTGCTTGCCATTCCGATGTTTGTCCTCTCCGGCATTATTATGTCAAAGGGCGGCGTCTCGAAGAAACTGTTCGAAGTTTTCACTTACTTTATCGGCAGGCGCACCGCGGGAATTCCCTGTGCGGTTGTGATCACCTGCCTGTTCTTCGGCGCGATCTCCGGTTCGGCTCCGGCGACGGTTGCGGCGGTCGGTTCCATGACGATTCCGCTGATGCTCGAGATGGGCTACGATAAGAAATTCAGCGTCGCGCTCGTCGCAACGGCGGGAGGCCTGGGCGTCATCATTCCGCCGAGCATTCCCTTTATTCTCTATGCGCAGGCGACGGGCACCTCCGTGAGCGATATGTTCCTCGCGGGCATTATTCCCGGGATCCTGATCGGCGTAATTCTGATGGGCTATGCTTTTTATTATTGTAAGAAAAATGGCGAAGACAGAGAGAAGATCGACGTGATCGTGGATGAACTGCACGGGCGCGGCTTCCGGAAAGTATTTTTTGAGAGCCTGTTCGCGCTGCTGACGCCCGTAATCATCCTGGGCTGCATCTACACTGGTGTGACAAGCCCGACGGAGGCGGCGGTTATTTCGGTGTTCTATGCGCTGATCATCAGCCTCTTTGTGTACCGGACACTGAAAATCAGGGATCTCTGGGACATTTTCCGCGATGCGGTGCGGACCTTCTGCCCGATCCTCTTTATCCTGGCGGCATCGGTTGCGTTTTCGCGCATTCTGACGCTGATGCATGTGCCGCAGACCGTTTCCGCGTGGATGACGAGCTCCTTCACGAATAAGATCGTGCTGCTGCTCGTGATCAACCTCCTGCTGCTCGTCGTCGGCATGGTCATGGATACGAGCCCTGCCATTTTGATTCTCGCGCCGATTCTGCTGCCGATTGTGGAGACTTACGGCATAGATCCGGTGCATTTCGGCATTATCATGGTCGTCAACCTGGCGATCGGTTTTGTCACGCCGCCGATTGGTGTCAATCTCTTTGTGGCAAGCTCGCTCTCGAAGGTGCCGGTCATGGAGATTGCCCGTAAGGCGATGCCGATGATTATCCTGTTCTTTATCGCGCTGCTGCTGGTCACCTACATTCCGCAGATCAGCCTGCTGCTTGTATAGGAGGTGGCGAAGATGAAAAAAAGAGTTTCTGTCTGTCTGATGCTGATATTTGTGATGGCTGCGGCGCTTTCGCTTATAGGCTGCCATGAGAGCAGCCAGACCTACGCCTGGGTGCTGGGAACGGCGAGCCCGGAGGACACGGTCACACAGATCTATGCGGAAAAATTTGCCGAAGAAGTAGAGCGGCTCTCGGACGGCGCGATGCGCATCGAGGTCTACGCAAACAGCTCGCTCGGCGGCGATACCGAGCTGATCGAGTGCT
This sequence comes from Lachnospiraceae bacterium Zagget2, assembly GCA_001941045.1. Lineage (GTDB taxonomy): Bacteria > Bacillota > Clostridia > Lachnospirales > Lachnospiraceae > Hominiventricola. Next base: position 1,640 of record MSHD01000046.1, on the reverse strand, counting down.
GCATGACCGGTGACATTCCCTTTGTCGTGCAGAACACGGCGCCGCAGGTCAGTTACCTGCCGCGCCTGTGCCTTTTTGACCTGCCCTGTGTGTTCAGAGATATTGAGGAGCTGCACGAGGTGCTGGACAATGAAGCATTTATGGAGAAGATCAATGAAATCTATGCGGAGAAAGGCCTGGAGCTGCTCGGCATGAGCGACCAGAATTTCCGTGTCATGAGCTCCAATGTGGCGGTTGAGAGCCTGGAGGACTTCTCCGGCATCAAAATCCGCACAATGGAGAACTCCTACCACATGGCATTCTGGAAAGCAATTGGTGCGAACCCGACGCCGATGTCCTTCTCGGAGGTCTATATCGGTCTGCAGCAGAACACGATTGACGCGCAGGAGAATCCCTACGAGGTCATCGTCTCAAATAAATTCTACGAGCAGCAGGATTACGTGATCCAGACGAATCATCTGCCGCATCTTTTGAGCCTGATCGTGAGCGAGGACTTCATGGAGAGCCTCTCGGAGGAGCAGCAGGAGATCATCCGCGAGGCCGCAACGATCGCCTGCGCCCACGCGCGTGAGCAGGCCCAGGCCCGCGTGGACGACCGCATCGCGATCTGCGAGGAGGCCGGGACGACAATCGTCGAGGTCTCCGATGAGTTAGTCGCTCAGATGCGGGAGGCTTCCGCGGAGCTCTATGAGGAGATCCGGGAAGCGGTCGGGGACGATGAGCTGTATTATATGTATGTTGGGGAGTGATGGTAAAAATAAAATAATCAGGTGGAGATATAAATATTTCAGATAGTTTAATTTGGATATGTCTAGATACAAGTTGGTCAGGATTAAATATCTACTGTAGAATATTTGGAGAAAAGGATATTTAAGAAAGTGAGCTCAGAAGATGAAGTATAAAATGAAATTTAATAAAGAGTTGTATTCAAAGACTTCTTTAATAAAGGCTGCGTATAATTTTAGTGATCGTGCCTACTTGCATTTAGATACGGATGATACATATTACTATGTAGAGTTTGACTTAAAGGATGAGAAGATTCAGATAACAAAAAATGATTTCATCAATGAAATGTTAGCACAAAGCGTTAGACATGAAGTATATTTACAAACAAAGAATATCCGTGAATTATTGATGGCAAGAGCTATGGCAACAAGTGTGATTGTTGATAAAGATTCGGAGCATGATGAAATATCTTCAGAGGAGCAATTCTCAGAGGATGCAATATTGAAAGATTGGTTTACAAATGAAAAAGTTGGTGTTAAAACAGGAACTCTTTTCCAGTAAGAATATTGACAAGGCTAAAACAGAATATAAACATATTGCAAATATCATGGTTAGTGAAAAAAGAGATTGCTTTGTAGTGAGATTTATTCATTGTAAATATAATGAAGAAAGAACCATAAAAGAATTTGAAAACTATCTAATAGGATTGGAAAATATGCAGGGATGATAATCATAGAAGTAATATTTGCAATATCATTCCTGATGCTAGGTGAAATTTCAATCAAGACGGATCTGCAGAGTGGAATGATATTGAATAAATCATTATTTCCATTCATAGGTGTTGCTGTAATTCTGAATCTGATATACTACGGAATTTTTGTGAGAGATATCGTAAATACTCAAACATGAGTACC
>MSHD01000045.1:577-14755 GCA_001941045.1 Lachnospiraceae bacterium Zagget2 | reverse complement strand
CTCGAATATGCGCTGGCTTACGGAAGGATTATCCTGATCGGTTTCCCGTTTGCGATGATAGGCTGTGGCTTTTGCTCATTGATTCGTGCCGACGGGACACCGCAGCTCACCATGATTGCTATGATTGTCGGCTGCGTATCCAACGTTATTCTTGATGCGCTGTTTGTACTCGGCTTTGGCTGGGGCATGGAAGGTGCCGCAATCGCGACCGTAATTGGACAGATTCTCAATTTTGCAATCAGTATGTGGTATATACCACGCTTTAAGACCGTGAAAATCAGGTTCTCTGAAATGAAACCGCAGTTTTCTATGCTGAAACGAATCTCCGGGCTTGGTGTATCCAGCTTTGTTTCTCAGATCGCTGTGGCGGTTGTCATGACAGTTATCAATTATTACCTCGTTCACTGCGGCGCGGAATCAGAATATGGTTCAGACATCCCTCTGGCTGCATTCGGTATTGTAATGAAATTCAATACGATTCTGACCTCCATTGTAACAGGTATCGCAACCGGTTCGCAGCCGATTGTGGGGTATAACTACGGGAGCGGAAATTATACACGGGTACGAAAATGCTTTTACCTTGCAGCCGGATCAGCAACGATCACTGCATTTGTTTTCTTCCTGCTGTTTCAATTTATGCCTTATCAGCTTACTGCACTTTTTGGTAACCAGGGAGACCTGTATACGGAATTTTCCGTGATGTCGTTCAGAATTTTCCCGATGTTGTGTTTCTTAAACGGATTTACAACGGTTGTTGCAATTTTCTTCCAATCGATTGCAAAGCCCATTATTTCCGGCCTTGTATCGTTAAGCAGGCAGATTATCTTCCTGATTCCCGCCGTTATCATTCTGTGCGGATCGATTGGGCTTAATGGTGTACTCTGGGCTGGCCCGACGGCAGACGGATTGGCTTTTATTCTGGCTCTGCTGTTTATCATCTGGGAGCTTCGTAAGCTGGGGAAAGACCTGTCTGATAAAAAAGAAACGGCCTGAAATGAACGGGTCATATCATAAAAAACGAACGGAGGTATCATATGAAACGAATTATCACTATCAGTCGTGAGTTAGGAAGCGGCGGACGGACGATTGGAAAAATGGTCGCCAACCGTATGGGTATTCCATATTACGACAGGGAACTGATTGATGAGGCGGCGAAGGTAACCGGCCTGTCGCCCAAATACGTCGAAGGCTACGAGCAGCGGGCCACCAACAGCTTTCTGTACAACCTGGTTATGGGAAGCAGCTACGGTTATGGCATCCTGCAAAGTGCGAATAAGCAGACCTTGCCTTTGACAGAACAGATATACAATGCCCAGCGGGATGTCATTCAAAAATATGCAGAGTCCGGGAGCTGTGTCATTGTAGGCCGGTGTGCCGACGACATTCTGAAGGATCGGGATGATGTGCTTCGAGTCTTTATCTATGCGGATATGGAGAAGCGTTTGAAGCACAGTATAGAGACCTATGGGATGTCAAAAGAAACTGCGAAGGACGAAATTGAGCGCTCCGACCGGGAACGCGCCCGTCATTACAGCGCGTTTACTGATAAGAAATGGGGCGACCGGCGCAATTACGATATCATGCTGAACAGCGGCATACTTGGTTTCGAGAATTGCGCAAAAATCATCTGCTCGACAGCCGGGCTGGATTCGTGACAAACCATTGCCACGCTGTTCCGGCAAAGGATACATACAAAAACAGAAAAAATTAAATTATCAGGAGGAAGAAATGGACGCGAAAGACAAAATTGAATTATTAAAAGACAGGCTGAACAAACTGACTGCCAGCGAAAAGGAAAATGCTGGTGTGCAGAGAAAAATCCGGCGCGAAATCAGAAATCTGGAAAAGACACTTCCGGCAAATGACCAGGAACCGGAGATTTCATGAAAGTAATGATGATGGACAAAACAAAGCGGATCAACCGATATGTGAAAAGCGGAAAGGCAGATAAGCTCAGGACATTTGCCATTTATGATAAGGAAAAATCTGTCCGGCTGGCAGCCATTAAGGGTTTAGGAGAAATCGCAGACGGGGAGTCTTCTGAAAACGCATTGCTGGCCCTTTTGATGGACAGCGATTCTGACATCCGTCTGGCGGCAGTAACTGCGCTTGGAAATGCCAGAACCGTTTATGCTGAAGTTCAGTTGTCTCATTATTGTGAAAAGGAAACTGATGAAAAAGTATTGGGTGCTGCCAGGTCGTCACTCGAAAAAATCAGGCAGGCAGAACCGATTGTTTCTCTGGAGGAAGATACTTAGAATCTGCGTGGTTGTCGGCATACATTTTCTGCTGAAAATATGTCATTACCGGTATGCCGACAGCTGCTTTCCGGAAAAGAATTTTAGGAGGAGGTCATATATGTGATGGATACTATGGATTGCGCCGGCCTGATGAAGCGCATTGATGAAAAAATGGAAAAAGGCGCCAATGTAAAGCTGGCACGGTTTGGAATTACATTTGCCCAGATGCAGGTACTCATGGCTCTATACCGTATGGCAGAAGAAAACGTACCGCTGAAATCGCTGGAACGACAATTTGAGGTTGCCCAGTCTACAGCAGCGGGGCTTGTCACCCGCCTGGAAGCAAAAGGGCTGGTGATAAGCTTTACTCCTTTGGAAGACAAACGGCTGAAAATCATCCGGCTGACAAACGAAGGAAAAGAAATCTGCGCTTCTTCAGAAGAAGAGGCGAAAGAAGGAGACCGGATTTTACTTTCGGGATTAGATGAGGAGGAGCGTATTCAGTTTTACAGGCTGTTGAAAAAAATAGATGATCATCTGAAACAATCGCCTGACAGACATGGCCAGGCATTTATTTCAGATATATCAAACGCTTGCTTTTAAACCCAAACGTTTATCAGCAAGCGATTAAATAAAGAAAGGATCGTGATTTACTATGATTAAAACTTTGCTGAAAAGTGTGCGTCAATATAAAAAAGATTCTATATTGGCTCCCATATTTGTGGCATGTGAGGTGGCCATCGAATGTATGCTGCCATTGGTTATGGCCGAGCTGATCGACCGTATGAGCGGGGAATCATTCGGGCCGATTATCAAGCTCGGAATTGCCCTTGTGGTCATGGCAATGTTTTCATTGCTGTTCGGCGTTCTGTCCGGCAGAGCAGCCGCATCTGCCTCCTGCGGTTTTGCAAGGAATCTTCGTCAGGATATTTTCTTCCGGATACAGGATTTTGCCTTTGCGGATATTGACCATTTTTCTACATCCTCGCTGGTCACGAGAATGACAACGGATGTTACCAACATACAGAATGCTTACCAGATGATTATCCGGATCGCCATCCGCACGCCTCTCATGCTTATATTTTCCGTACTGATGTGCATGACAATCAGCGTGAAAATGTCGTTTATTTTCCTGACTCTGATCCCGATCCTGGGCGTTGTGCTGTTTGGAATTGCGATTTACACCTTCCCGATTTTTCGACGTATTTTCAAAAAATATGACGCACTGAATAATTCTGTTCAGGAAAATGTGTCCGCTATCCGTGTGGTAAAGTCTTTTGTACGGGAAGACCATGAAATGAAAAAGTTTGGCAAGGCAGCTTCTGATGTGTGCGATGATTTTACAAGCGTGGAAAAAATCCTCGCAATCAACAATCCATTTATGATGTTCTGCATTTACGTCGCGTTTATGCTGGTCAGCTATTTCGGAGCGCGGATGATCATTAACACTGCGGGGTCTTCCCTGACAACCGGACAGCTTTCTTCCCTGATCAACTACGGGGTTCAGATACTTTCTTCCATGATGATGCTTTCCATGGTATTTGTGATGGTCAGCATGGCATCCGAATCGGCACACCGTATCGTTGAGGTACTTACTTACGAAAGTACGCTGACTTCTCCGAAAAACGGTCTTTTGGAAGTACCCGACGGCAGTATTTCCTTTGAACATGTGTCATTCCGGTATCATGCAGACAGTGAAAAAAATGCCCTGTCAGACGTTGACCTTACGATTGAGCCGGGGCAGACTGTGGGAATTATCGGGGGAACCGGTGCTTCCAAAACAACACTGATTCAGCTTATTTCCCGCCTGTATGATGCCAGCGAGGGTTGTGTCAAAGTCGGCGGGCATGATGTCAGGGAATATGATTTACAGACACTTCGGGATGCCGTTGCCGTGGTTCTCCAGAAAAACGTATTGTTCTCAGGCACGATCAAAGAAAATCTTCGATGGGGAAACAAAACCGCTTCGGATGATGACCTGGTACGGGTCTGTAAAGCTGCTCAGGCGGATGAGTTTATCCGTCAGTTTCCGGATGGGTATGATACGCGTATTGAGCGCGGCGGCACAAATGTATCCGGAGGCCAGAAGCAACGTCTGTGTATCGCACGCGCATTGCTGAAAAAGCCGAAAGTGCTGATTCTGGATGATTCCACTTCTGCTGTTGATACCAGAACAGACGCGCTGATCCGCAAGTCATTTCGGACGGAGATACCTGATACCACAAAAATTATCATTGCACAGAGAGTTTCTTCCATTGAGGACGCAGATATGATCCTTGTGCTGGAGGATGGCCATATTGCGGAACAGGGCACCCATGAGGAACTGCTGAAGCAGAATGGAATCTACCGTGAAATATACGATATGCAGACAAAGAGTAAGGAGGCGGTCTAAATGAAGCAAAAAAAGAAACAGGGCAGTTTTATCCGCCTGATTAAATATATGTTCCATTATTATCCTGTGCAGCTGATCGTTGTTATGGTATGTATTATAATCAACTCCATTGCATCTGTCGCAGCTACAGCATTTCTGCAACGACTGATTGATGAATGTATTACACCTGGTATCACTTCGGGAATGGGGGCGGTCTGGAGTAAACTGGTCTCTATCCTGATTACCATGGGATGTATTTATGTACTTGGAGTTGTAGCTGCTTTTATCTATACCAGGATTATGGCTGTTGTTACGCAGGGAATGCTGAAACATTTTCGGACAGATATGTTTGACCACATGGAGACCCTGCCGATCCGCTATTTTGATACCCACGCCCATGGGGACATTATGAGCACCTATACAAACGATACCGACGCCCTACGGCAGATGATCGGGCAGAGCCTGCCGCAGATGTTTCACGCAATCCTGGCAATGATATCAATTATCGCCCTGATGCTTTACTACAGCCTGTGGCTGACGCTGGTGGTGGTTGTTTTTGCCGTGGCCATGCTTTTGATCACTGAGAAATTTGGAGGCGCCAGCTCGCATTACATGGTCGCGCAGCAGCAATCCCTGGCCGATGAAGAAGGGTTCATTGAGGAGATCATGGATGGCCAGAAAGTAGTAAAAGTATTCTGCCATGAAGAAGACAGCAAAGAAGACTTTGTAAAGCTCAATGATAAACTGTTTGAGGACAGTAAGAAAGCTCATACATACGGAAATATCCTGGGCCCGATCCTCAATAACGTTGGCAACCTGATGTATGTCATTCTGGCGCTCGTTGGAGCGGTGCTGGTCTATTTTCGTGTAACCAACATCGGCCTGGCCGGAATCGGGATCATCTCAACCGGCATTATTGTCTCTTTCCTGAGCCTGGCAAGGCAGTTTTCTCAGACCATTTCACAGATATCCATGCAGGTATCCATGATTGCAATGGGAATTGCCGGAGCAGGACGGGTATTTGAACTGATGGATGAAGAACCGGAACAGGATGAGGGCTACGTCACACTCGTAAATGCACAAAGGGATGAACACGGCAATCTTACAGAGGCAGACCATGTGACCGGGCTTTGGGCATGGAAACATCCGCATAAGGAAAGCCAGTCTGTTACTTATACAGAGTTAAAGGGCGATATTCAGATGGATCATGTGGATTTTGGATATGAACCGGATACGCTGGTGCTGCACGATATCTCGCTTTATGCAAAGCCTGGTCAGAAGATTGCCTTTGTCGGAGCCACCGGAGCCGGTAAGACAACGATCACCAACCTGATTAACCGGTTCTATGACATTGAAGATGGAAAAATTCGTTATGACGGCATCAATATTAATAAAATCAAAAAGCCTGATCTGCGCCATTCACTCGGTATTGTGCTACAGGATGTCAACCTGTTTACCGGAACTGTGATGGAAAACATCCGTTACGGCAGATTAGACGCTACGGATGAGGAATGTATCGCCGCTGCAAAACTGACAAACGCGGACAGCTTTATTACCAGACTGCCAAACGGTTACCAGACGGAGCTTAGCGGAAATGGGTCAAGCCTGTCACAGGGGCAGAGGCAGCTGATCTCTATCGCCCGTGCAGCCGTTGCCAACCCGCCCTGTATGATTCTGGACGAGGCAACAAGCTCTATCGACACCAGGACAGAGACACTGGTTCAGGATGGCATGGATAACCTGATGGAAGGCAAAACCGTTTTTGTGATTGCGCACAGACTATCTACCGTGCGCAACAGTCAGGCAATCATGGTATTAGACCATGGCCGGATTATTGAGAGGGGCAGTCATGATGCGCTGATTTCGGAAAAGGGAACTTATTATCAGCTGTACACAGGGGCATTTGAGCTGGAATAATCAAAAGCATTGGCTGCGAATGAAAAGGCACTTAAATCCAACAGCTTCGGCTGCGGCCTAAGTGCCTTTCGTATTGTTAAATAAGAACTTGAAATTATAATGCAGATATCCTATTATTGATAAACCGAGGTAATGAAGGAGGCTGCTCACTTGCAAAGTTATTTATCAATCGGGGAAGTTGCAAAAATAAGAAACATTGACGTCCAGTCGCTTCGTTATTATGAGAAGCTGGGCATCTTAATTCCTGCATATGTCAATCCGGAAAACGGTTATCGCTATTATTCGCTGGAACAGATCATGGTGCTGGACACGATTATTTTATGTATTGACCTGGGTATTCCGCTCAAGAAGCTAAAGGAATACGTCGATGATTCCGGCCAGCTGGAGTTTGAACGACTGCTGAAGGACTGAAGAAAGCTTGCAGAGGAAAAAATAAAGAAAATAAACGCTGGAATCAACTCGATTGACCGGACATTAAAACATATCCATGCGCAGCAGGCATTTCAGGGGCGGGATGGTTTTTATACGCGCTACATCTTTGCACGATATATCATAAGTATTCCCTGCGAGGAAAGACTGGATGCCAGAACATATGAAAAGAATTTGAGCCATCTTTTTAATATCGCAAAAGAAAATGGCCTTCATGTTTCCTTCCCTCACGGAATTATTTCCACATATGTGGACAGAACGTACCAGCATTCCAGAATGTTCATGGAAACAACTCCCGGAAATTCTCCCGAAATAGAGACCTTATCTGCAGGAAATTATCTTTGCTTCCAGGAAGCCAGGGAAATCCATTCAAACCCGACCGCTGTCTTTCCCGGAGAATCATTTGACGGGAAGCAGGTGGATGTCATTGTAAGCAGTATGTCGCCGAACACATACAAATATGATCAGGTCATTATGGAATTTCAAATGCTGGTATAAACGCAGAAGTGATTACCAGCGCAACTCTACCTTCATTTTGTGCCTCCTGCTCTTGATTTATCGCCATTTGTATAGTATATTTACACAACAGTCTGTCGTATATTCATATTGTAGGCATAGGGCAGGCGTCTATCGAAGCACCTTTTATCTGCATTTCGTTGATATCCTTGACCTGCTGGAGCAGGAAGAGGATCTGCTTGTGGAGAAATGGCAAACCCGCGTGGCCCATGTCCCTGATTTGTCTTCTTCCAATGAATTATTCCTTACGCTGTCCAACTATTACATAGAGAATGGCGATAAGGTATTTACGCTGTTAAATAACAGGGTATACAGCAAATATGAAGAGAAGATGAAAGATAGTATCCGAAAAATGATATACTCCCAGTACGCTCCGGCAAACGTTACATCATTTGACTATTCCTTTGAGTTCTACATTGATGGAATCATTGGCAGTTTATGTAAATAACATTCTGACGGACAAAGCGAGGATGTCAACGTTGTGATAGCGCAAATGTTAAATTTGCTTCAACATGGCATTGGCAATGCCTACTGGAAAACAGATACCTCGCCATCAAGACCGGGAGACCCAGGCGCTCACTGCTGAGTGCCTGGAATCCCCACCTTAAAGGCGTAACTTTTCTACAGGTAAAAACAACAAATACATAGCATTTGAGCAGTGGGCGCTTGAATATAATGCGCGGCAAGGCCATCCGTTAAAAGCCAGCAAGCAGCTTCACTGCTGTGTAAACCACAACTACAGCCCCAGCCACGCTGACGATCCCATAAATTTTTCTGGACTCCGGGTCGTTTTTCTCTTTCAGGAAATAATATAGCCCTGCAACCAGAACCATGATACCGATCACCAGCACGGAACCCGCGTTGTGTACCAGCGCCCCCACAATCGGGTTCAGTATGCCTGTGATCGCAAGGGCAATCGCGATAAAATTCAGCATCATGGAGGAACTCCCCATCCACGGAGCCAGTTTGGAGTACATGGACATTTTGGAACAGGAGCAGAATTCACGTCAGGCTTATGAACCACACTGTAGTCCAAAGGAACTGTATTTTAATCGGTGGTATTGCGCTGCCAATTAAATACTCACAGTCGCCTCTCACCCTTCGCGAAAAGACAGGCATCTCTTTTGAAATGCCTGTCTTCCGATTAAAACACTACTTCGTTGAAAGTGTGCCTCTTCGCATATTACATTGCAGCGGCGTTTGCGATCCCCTTTTTGTCATTTGCAGGCTTGTACCCTGGCCTAAACAGCATAAAGAGGATAAAGGCCAGAACGAGGATCGCGGCAACCGTTCCCACTGTAAAACCGCCTCCGGTAAACAGAGAACCGAACTGATAGATCAGCAGGGAAACAGCGTAGGCAAACACGCACTGATAGGCGATCGCGAATGCAGCCAACTTGCCGTTCTGCATCTCCACACGGATGGTGTTGATGGCAGCGAAGCAGGGAGCGCACAGCAGATTGAACGCCAGGAAGGAGTAGCCCACCAGAGCGCTGTTGCCCAGCAGGGCAGCGATCGGGGCAAGGCTTCCGCCGGATTCCACCACATCCAGCGCATCCGACATGGCAGCAAACTGACCCAGCACGCCAACCACTTCTTCCTTCGCCGCAAGGCCGAGGATGGATGCGATAACTGCCTGCCACTTATCAAATCCGCAGGGAGTGAATATCCAGGCGATCGCATTTCCTATGTAATAGCAAATACTCTGTTCCAGATCATCTACCATGCCGAAAACGCCGTTCGTCCATCCAAAGCTGGAGAGGAACCATACCAGAATAGCAGCCAGCATATAAACCGTGACAGCTCTCTTTGCAAACGCCTTCAGACGATCCCAGATACTGTGCCACACGTTCTTCACGGTAGGGAAGTGATAGGCCGGAAGCTCCATAACAAAAGGCGTCACATCCCCGGCAAACAGCTTTGTCTTTTTCAACATCACACCGGTCACAATCACAGACACGATACCCAGCACGTAAGCTGAGAACGCAATCAAACCGTTGTTGCCAAACAGAGCGCCGGCAATGCAGGCGATCAGCGGCAGTTTTGCACCGCAAGGCATGAAAGTGACAGTCATAATGGTCAGCCGCCGGTCTTTTTCGTTCTCAATGGTACGGGCAGCCATAATGCCGGGCAAGCCGCAGCCGGTGCCGATCAGCATAGGGATGAAGGACTTGCCGGACAGACCAAATTTACGGAATACCCTGTCCATAACGAAAGCGATACGGGCCATGTATCCGCAGTCCTCCAGGATGGCCAGGAAGAAGAACAGGATAAACATCTGCGGCATGAAGCCCAGCATAGCACCGACACCGCCAATAATACCTTCACAGATTAACCCCGTCAGCCAGTCCGCGCAGCCAACATTCATCAGGAATGCTTCCACAGGAGCCTGAATCCATTCCCCGACAAACACATCGTTTGTCCAGTCCGTGACCCAGCTGCCGACAGTCGTGACGGATATATAGTAAACGACTAACATGACCAGTGCAAAGATAGGCAGGCCGAGCCAGCGGTTTGTCACGATGCGGTCGATCCGGTCAGACATGGATTCCTTTCCATGCTGTTTCTTCCGCACCTTGTTGATAATACCGGTAATGTAATCATAGCGGACACTGGTGATATGGCTTTCAGTGTCGTCATCCAGGGCAGCCTCCGCTTCTTCAATGATCCTCGCTGTTTCGGCATTCCCATAAGGGATTTTGGTATCCTTCTCAAACAGCTTGATCGAGAGATAGCGCTTCTGTACCTGCGGCACATCAGCCGGAAGCTGCTCCTGAATCTTAGTAAGCCAGCCTTCCGTCTGCTTATCAAAGGGAACGCAGGCCGGAATCTCTCCTTTCTTTGCCGCATCGACAGCAGCCTGTACAACCTGGTCGATATTATCCTCCTTCAATGCGGAAGTCTCAACGACCGGGCAGCGAAGGATTTTGGAAAGCACATCTGTATGGATCTCATCTCCATTTTTCTTCACCAGATCCATCATGTTCAGCGCGATCACAACCGGGATGCCAACCTCCAGCAGCTGCGTTGTCAGATACAGATTCCGCTCCAGGTTTGTCGCGTCCACAATGTTGATGATAGCGTCCGGCCTTTCGTTGACCAGATACTCACGGGCAACGACCTCCTCCTGGGAATACGGCGACAGGGAGTAAATGCCGGGTAAATCCATGATACGGATGTTCTTATCCTTCTTGTACCTGCCCTCTTTCTTCTCCACTGTGACGCCCGGCCAGTTACCAACAAACTGGATCGCGCCGGTCAGGGCGTTGAACATTGTCGTCTTGCCGCTGTTCGGATTTCCCGCCAGCGCCAGTGTATAATTATCCATTTCATTCTCCTCCTCTACTCTACTTCAATCATCTGAGCATCAACCTTGCGGATAGAAAGCTCGTATCCGCGGACAGTCACTTCCACAGGATCACCCAGCGGCGCTACTTTTCGTACATAAATGTCAATGCCTTTTGTCACACCCATGTCCATAATACGCCGTTTGATGGCTCCTTCTCCGTGAAGCTTGACCACCTTTGCAGTTGCCCCTACCGGGACATCACGCAGTGTTCTCATTCGTCGTTCTCCCTTCATTTATTTTGTACAACAGTTCAGAACAGCTTCAAAATGAAAAGACAGACTGTGCAGATTTATCTGCTAAAGGCTGTATTTTCATTTTGGGATGGGCGGAACGCCCACCAAGCCTCAGACATATGACGCGTAAGCGGCATATAGCCTGCCTGGCAGGCGGTCTGTGGCCTGCTGTTCTGAATTGTTGCTTATATATAAAGCCATCTGGCCCTATACCATAATTCTGGAGGCAATCTCCTTCGTCAGAGCGATTCTTACATCCTTGACATACACAATCAGGTCACCTCCATGCGACGCGACAATGGTAACCTTAGCGCCTGGAACGATCCCCATTTTCTGAACAAATGTTTTTGTTTTATCGTTTCCTTTTATCATCTGTACAGTCTGCTCTGAACCTGTATCAGCCAACAATAATGGTATCATTCTTTTTCCCTCGTCTTTAAGATTAGAGTGAACTAACCTGGGTTTCTTAAAACAGGGCCGGACACACCGGCCCTCTACTATACTTTAATGTAAAATGCGATTTCCCTGCTGAGTGCGATTGTTTTACCCTTGACAAGGACAATTACATTTTCAAAATAGGAGTTTAATAAATAGATTGTTTCCCCGGGGCAGAGGCCTGTCTGTTTCATTTCCTGTTCAGCGTCACAGCTGCAATTCCACCTGATCGTATAATTCCTGCCCGGCTTCGCCAGCGACAGCGCTATCATAGTACATCTCCCTGAATGGCAACAGAATCGATATTCATCTTTGGTTTCCAGCCTGTGCCTGAAGTTTTCCTGCTCTCTCGCCCGTTTTTCTGTTGTGTTTGCAAAAATTTTTCCTGCCTTCTGCGTTCCTTGTTTACAGAAGGCTGTTTCGCTTTCCTCATTCCTACGTTTTTATAACCTTTCATCCGATCTCCGCTCCGATCCGTTCCACACTGGGCGAATGCCCGTCAGGCATCTGGCTCCCTTCCGACTTCCTTTTCCAGTTCAGCAAAAGAGCTGAGTTAATAATTACCATTACAGAACCTGCATTATGGACAAGAGCGCCCACGACCGGGTTCAATATTCCTGTGATCGCAAGGGTGATTGCGATAAAGTTGAGTGTCAGAGAGAATGTCATGTTCAGCTTGATAGTAGTCATCATTCGTTTGGAAAGCGCCACAAGATGGGGCAGTTCTTCCACCTTGTCGTCTACCAGGGCAATATCAGCGGCGTCCACCGCAATATCACTCCCGATACCGCCCATGGCGATTCCGATGTCTGCCTTTTTCAGTGCCGGTGCATCGTTGACACCATCGCCGATCATGCAGACAGATTCCTGCTTTTCCTTCCAGGACGCGATCCATTTCAGCTTATCCTCTGGCAGGCAATTTGCGTGGACTTCCTCAATATGCAGCTGCCCCGCAATCGCTGTGGCAGCTTCCTCGTTGTCTCCGGTAAGAAGAACAGGCTCGATGGAGAGCCTTTTCAGTCGGTCAATCATGGCAGCGCTGTTCTCCCTCGGCGTATCGGAAAGGACAAGGTAACCAGCCAGTTTATCATCCGCGCTCACATAAATCACCGTACAGCCCTGTTTCAGGAATGCTTTTGTTTCCGTAAGCACCGTCTCTGTGACTGCGATGTTCTTTTCCGCCATCATTTCATAATTTCCGGCAAGAATCGCTGTCCCGTTAATCGCAGCAGATACCCCGCGCCCCGGCAGCATGGCAAACTGATCACAGGAGGGAAGGGCGTTCCCTGTCTCTATGATGTAACTCTTTACGATCGCCCTGCCCAGCGGATGCTCTGATAATTGTTCTGCGGCGGCGCAGAAGGAGTAGATTTCCTTAAGAGACAGCTCCGGGAGAATACTTTTTGCGCAAATGACCTTCGGCGTTCCGTAAGTGAGGGTACCGGTTTTATCAAATGTGATCTTTTCCGCCTTTGCCAGTCGTTCCAGTGCATCTCCTTCTTTTACGAGAAAGCCGTGCTTCGTGGCATTTCCGATTGCCGCCATGATTGCTGTCGGCGTTGCCAGAACCAATGCACAGGGGCAGAACACAACCAGAATCGTCACAGCCCGGATAATCTGTCCGGTCACAAGCCAGGTGATGGCTGCGGCAGAGAGCGCAATCACTACGATCCAGGTCGCCCACCGGTCTGCGATCCCCACGATTTTTGCCTTCCCCGCGTCTGCGGACTGCACCAGACGTATCATTCGCTGGATGGAGCTGTCTTCGCCGACTTTTGTCGCTTCCATATCGAAGGCGCCAAACTGATTGACCGTTCCGGAGGAAACCTCATCCCCGACGGTCTTATCTACCGGCATGGATTCGCCGGTCATAACTGCCTGATTGATTGAAGTCTGACCGGAAAGAATCACACCGTCCACCGGGATCGTCTCTCCCGGAAGAACCCGAATCTTATCACCAACCCTGACCTGCATAGAGGGGACGATGGTTTCCTTCCCATCTGCACCCAGTATCCGGGCCGTCGTCGGGGTCAGCTTCACGAGCTTTTCAATGCCGCTTCTCGCTTTTGCAACGGTCAGTTCTTCCAGAAGTCCGCCGAGCTGCATGATGACAGCCACCTCACCGGCAGCAAAAATTTCACCGGTGATCACAGAGGCAATCAATGCAATGGAGACAAGAACATCCGCTTTTATGTCAAAAGCCGTCACAAGGCCGATGATGGCTTCCATAATGATCGGGATTCCGCAAAATACAATAGCAATCCATGCAGCATCAAAAGGGAAAGGCGACCATCCGGTCAGGCTGCATATGACCGCTGCCCCTGATATGATAAGAAAAATAATATCCTTTTTGATTCCCCCTAATTCCAATACCCATTCAAGTCTGGAAATCACTGCTTTCATATGAGCTTAGTTCCTCCTCTTTTCGCATACCGCCCGCCGCAATCCGTTCAAAACTCTCATTGCTTAACGAGTGACCCATCCGGCTTCCTTCTCTGTCTGCCAAAGCAGGATCAACACCGGCAAGCACCAGATTTTTCTCGAAAAATCTATGTTTACGATGCGTTTTCTCTGCTGTCAGAGAGCCTTGCTCTGTCAGGTGGAGGCAATACTTTTCATCCATCAAAAGAAAACCATCCCGTTCCAGCGACAGAACCGCCTGGCTGACGCTGGCTCTGGAAAAGCCCA
>MSHD01000045.1:0-555 GCA_001941045.1 Lachnospiraceae bacterium Zagget2 | reverse complement strand
CCATAAAGGACGCAAGGTCGGAAGAGCGTACTTCGTTTTGATCTTTGAGAAGCAGAAACAGAGCTTCCAGATAATCCTCCCTGGACTCCTGACGAATCTGGTTCATGCGATTTTTTTGCGTATCGTTCATTGGCGTTCCCTGCCTGTTTGGTTTATACCAGTGCGGGTATGGGCTTATTATACATATAGGGGTATGGGAATGTCAAGCGATCTACACGAAGATTAGGAGGTGCTAACAGATTTGAATCCTGTACAGATGTGAAGTAGTGGATTTCCGGGAAACTTTCGGGAAAAAAACAAAAGCAGCCGTGAAAGGCTGCTTTCGTATCATTTCAATATGGATTTTCAAAGAAGATTAGCTCATATTTGCGAAGCGTTCTACGGCTTTTGTGAAGTCAGCGATCGTTTTGTCAGCATCGCCATGTTCGATCCCGTCACGCACACAATGCTGAATATGTCCTTCCAGGACAACTTTGCCGCACCCATGCAGGGCAGATTTTGCCGCATTGATCTGAGCCAGAATATCTTCGCAGGGAATGTCCTCATCCACCATCC
>MSHD01000044.1 GCA_001941045.1 Lachnospiraceae bacterium Zagget2 | reverse complement strand
AAAGGGACTTCAAATTATTGAAAATAATGTTAAAATAGATACGGACGGGGAGCAGTGCACCGCTTCGGGAACGTATGTGATCGACGAAGAGGCTGTGCAGGAGAGCGCCCCGGACATGAGCCTGCAGACGCAGGACGATTCGGAAGAGGAAGGAAACGGGACATAGGTGGCATTGCAGGATCAATTGCTGGATATTCCGTCCGAACACGCGCAGAACGTATTCGGACAGTTTGATACGTATTTAAAGAAGATAGAAAAGACGACTGGCGTGACAATGGTCGCACGCGACGGGGGTGTGAAGCTCATCGGCGGCGCGGCGCAGGTGGAGCGGGCACGCGCAGTACTGGAAGAATTACTGGAGCTCTCCGCGAGGGGAAATCAGATCACCGAGCAGAATGTAAATTACGCGCTCGCGATGGCGATGGAGAAGAAGAGCGGCGCGCTGCTCGAGGCCGACAGCGAGCTCATCTGCCATACGATCGGCGGCAAGCTGATCAAGCCGAAGACGCTCGGGCAGAAGCAGTATGTGGACGCGATCCGCAGGGACATGATTACCTTCGGCATCGGCCCGGCGGGCACGGGCAAGACGTATCTCGCGATGGCGATGGCGATCACGGCATTCAAGGCGGACGAGGTGGAGCGCATCATTTTGACGAGACCCGCGATCGAGGCGGGGGAGAAGCTCGGATTTCTGCCGGGGGATCTGCAGAGCAAGGTTGATCCCTACCTGCGGCCGCTCTATGACGCGCTCTACCAGATCATGGGCGCGGACAGCTTTCAGAAAAATATGGAGAAGGGCCTGATCGAGGTTGCGCCGCTCGCGTACATGAGAGGGCGGACCCTTGACAATGCCTTTATCATCCTCGACGAGGCGCAGAACACGACGCAGGCACAGATGAAGATGTTTCTGACACGTGTGGGCTTCGGCTCAAAGGTCGTTGTCACGGGTGACGAGACGCAGAAGGATCTTGCCCCCAATGTGAAATCGGGTCTCGAGGTGGCGGAAAAGGTGCTCGGCAAGGTAGAGGGTATTTCCTTCTGCAGGCTGACGAGTCATGACGTGGTGCGCCACCCGCTGGTGCAGCAGATCGTGACTGCCTATGAAGAATACGAAAAGAAGATGGCACGCGGGAAGGAGGGGCGTTATGACGGTAAATCTGGAAGACGAGTACGGTCTTGATCTGGAGATTGACTGCGAGGAAACGGTCCGCCTGGTGGCGGAGCGCGTGCTGGAGACGGAGGGCTGCCCCTACGAGGCGCAGGTTAACGTCCTCCTGACTTCGGACGAGGAGATCCACCGCCTGAACCGGGAATTCCGGGATGTGGACAGGCCCACGGACGTTCTGTCCTTTCCGCAGACGGAGTATGAGAGACCGGCAGATTTTTCCTGGGCGGAGGCGCACGAGGCGGATTGCTTTGATCCGGATTCCGGCGAGCTGCTGCTCGGCGACATCGTGATTTCCCTGGACCGGACGGCAGAGCAGGCGAGGCTCTACGGACATTCCGTCCGCCGTGAATTTGCTTTTCTGATTGCTCACAGCATGCTCCATCTGCTGGGCTATGATCACATGACAGAGGAAGAGGCCGCGGACATGGAACGCAGACAAAGCGCGGTGCTGGAGCAGCTTCACATTACACGAGAGGATCAGTCGTCGAATGGGCAATAAGAAAAAGGACAATTCCAACTATATCGTGCAGGGAGGCATCCTGGCGGCGGCATCGGTCATCGTGCGCGTCATCGGGATGCTTTATCGCGTTCCTGTCACCCGCATCATCGGTCCGATAGGAAACAGCTATTACTCGGCGGCCTATGAGGTCTACTCGATGATGCTGCTGATCTCGTCCTTCAGTCTGCCGCTCGCGGTGTCGAAGCTGGTGTCCGCGCGCATGGCAAAGGGACAGGTGAAGAGTGCGTACAAGATTTTTCGCTGTACTCTGGTCTTTGCGCTCGTCTCGGGCGGGATTGCGGCGCTGCTGATCTTCTTCGGCGCCGGATTTTTCAGCGAGACGCTTGTAAACACGCCGCAGAGTAAGCTCGCGTTGCAGGTGCTCGCGCCGACGATTCTGATTGTGGCGATCATGGGCTGTCTGCGCGGCTTTTTCCAGGGTATGGGCACGATGGTGCCGACTGCGGTCTCGCAGATCGTCGAGCAGATCGTCAACGCGGCGGTCAGTATCGGCGCGGCCTATCTGCTGTTCAGCTACGGGACGAAGCTGGACAATCTGCTCGGCACCGAGACGGCAGCCTACGCCTACGGGGCGGCGGGCAGCACGCTCGGCACCGGCATGGGCGCGCTGGCGGGACTGCTCCTGCTCGTTTTCCTGATTCTTGCTTACCGGCGCACGATGCGCAGCAGGATGAAATCTGACAGACGGGAGCGCGAGGAATCGACGGCGCAGATCTACTGGCTTCTGCTTGTCACGATCGTGCCGGTGATTCTCAGCACAGCGGTCTACAATTTGAGCGGCATTATTGATCAGGGTATTTTCAAACATCTGATGGAATATAAGGGCGTCGACGGCATGAAGATCGACGAACTCTGGGGTATTTACAGCGGAGAGTACAAGCTGCTGACTAACGTGCCGATCGCGGTGGCCTCGGCGATGGCCTCCTCGACGATTCCGGCGCTTACGAGAGCCCGTGTGGCGCGCGACCGCAGGGAAATGCGGCGCAAGACCGGGAACGCAGTCCGCTTCGTCATGGTAATCTGCATTCCCTGCGCGGTCGGGCTTTCTGTTCTCGCTGCGCCGATCCTCACGCTGCTCTTCGGGCAGGAGGAGTATACGGCGACTTCCGCGCTGCTCCTGCAGACGGGAAGTATTTCCGTCGTGCTCTATGGCATGTCGACGCTGACGAACGGCATCCTGCAGGGTATGGACAAGATGCGTCTGCCGGTTATTCATGCGGCGATCTCTCTGGCGCTGCACGTCGGCCTGCTCGTGGGACTGATCATGCTGACCGATCTGAATATTCACACGGTTGTCTGGGCGAATATTTTCTTCGCCTTCCTGATGTGTGTGCTGAACTCCCGCTCGATCGCAAAATACATGCGCTACCGGCAGGAATTTCTGCGCACCTTCCTCGTCCCGATCGCCGCCTCCGCGGTCATGGGACTTGTGGCCTGGGGCGTTTACCATGGTCTTTACGCCGCGCTTGGCAGCAACACGCTCGCGACGCTCGTGGCCATCGTCGCTGCAGTGCCGGTCTACGCGGTCGCGCTGCTGTTGTTGAAGGGATTGAAAGAAGAGGAGATTCTGGCTTTCCCGAAGGGGAGAATGCTGCTGCGGGTGGTGAAGAAGCTGCACCTGATGTGAGAACTGATTTACACGAAAGGTTACAGAAAAGGTTACAGATATGGTTACAGAAAGGGTGACAGATATTCTTATAATGAACAGGATGTCACAAAGAAAGTCGCAATAGATGTCACAAAAGAGTGACAGGATTTTTCCTGTCACTCATAATTTTTTACCAGGAACATCGGCTTGATCGTGACGACCTCGTCGTACTCTTCCTGCTCGACCTTTACATCAGAGTTCAGCGCCTTCAGCTCCTCTTTCATTTTCTCAAAGGCTTCGTCCATCTTTTCAGCCTTTCCCTCCAGCACGAGCCGCTTCATCCTTCTTAGCGTGATGGGATGGGCATAGCAGGCGGGTACGGGGAAGTTTCCCTCATAGGAATTCAGATAACGTTCCATATCGGCGCAGGCGTCCGCAAGCTGTGTGTCGATATATTTTTTATTGTTGTTGCGTGTCGGCAGTACGTTTGCTCCGGCGAAGAGGAAGACCGCTGCGAGGCCGAATAGCGTGAAATAGATGCCGAAGCCCGCGCTGGTGAGGATTGCCCAGACGCCGTAGACGGCCATCGCCGCGCCGATGAGCACGATGAAGAGCGCTACCCAGCGGTAGGCGGGGTTTGAACGCTCATTGACGCGTTTCGCCTTTGCAGAGTAACTCAGAGAGCGGGAGAGCGCGGGCCGCTTTTCGAGGTAGTCGATGGCGCGGTCCAGCTTCTTTGCTGTCTCCTCCGCCTCGGGGCTGAGCTTTGGGCGCGGTCTTGCGGCTTCCTCAGCGCGTTTTTTTTTGAGCTTCTGTTCCGCGGCGGCGCTGAGCGTTTTGATTTCGGGGTGCTCCGCGCGGATCGCGTCGAGCATCTCATCCACAGTTTCCTCAATCTTGAACAGACACTGCTTTTCCTGCCCATTGTCGTAGAGCACAACCAGGTAGGCAAGCGTGGCGAACATACCTTTTCCTGTGAATCCGCCCTTGCTCATTGCAACGCGCTTGAATACGCGCGAGACGGCGCTGTAGGGAACGTAGTAGTGCCGGTCAATATAGAAGCTGTTCAGATACAGCGCCTTGCGGCCCACGCCGCAGGGGCCGAAGCGCAGGCATTCGCCCTTATCCTTGCGAAGCTCTTCTTTCTCCAGCGTTTTTGTGCTCAGTGCTTTTGTCGGAAACATAGGAAATCCCCCTTAGGAAAGCACCGCCGCGGAGGATGAATCCGCGGCGGCAGATATTTGTACTTACGCAGCTGTCGGAGCCGGTTTCTTCGTTGCACGGATGAAGATTGCAAGGAAGACCACCGCGAGGATGATGCCGGCCGGGTAGGCGATCGTCGTGCCGAGGTTCAGGCACTCGCCTGCATAGAAGAAGTAGGTCATGGAGACCGCGCTCATGAAGGTCGCCGGTACGGCGGTGAGCCAGTAATTCTTCTTATCACGGAACAGGTACATGCTGGCGGTCCACAGAACGATCATTGCGAGCGTCTGGTTCGTCCAGCTAAAGTAGCGCCAGATCACCGTGTAGTTGATGTAGCCGAGCGTGTTGCCGATGCCGAGGATTGCGCCTGCGCCGAGCACCGGGATACAGATCTTCAGACGATTCTGCCATTTGGTCTGGTCAATCTTGAACCAGTCCGCGACGGTCAGACGGGCGCTTCGGAAAGCGGTATCCGCGGAAGTCACCGGGCAGACGACGACGCCGAGCATGGCGAGCGCGATACCGATGCCGCCCATGGTCTTCTGGCAGACGTCGTAGATCGCGACTGACTGGCCCTGCGCGTAGATTTCCGCGAGGCCGGTCGTGAGACCGCCGCTGATCTCATAGAGCGAGCAGCCCGCTGCCGCCCACACCAGAGCGATGACGCCCTCGGCGACCATCGCGCCATAGAATACGAAATGCCCCTGCTTCTCACTCTTGAGGCAGCGCGCCATGACAGGACTCTGCGTGGAGTGGAAACCGGAGATCGCGCCGCAGGCTACCGTGATGAACATGACGGACCAGATCGGCGTGCCGCTGGAATGCATGTTGTGGAAATTATTCCAGATCTCGGGGATCGTGTAAGCCGGATTGGTCAGGATACCGATAATAACACCGATTGCCATGATGATCAGGCAGATGCCGAAGATCGGATAGACCTTACCGATAATCTTATCAATCGAGATAAAGGTTGCGATGAAGTAGTAGACCAGGAACAGAATCAGCCAGAACATCTGGTTTGCCAGGACGCCGCCCATACCGTTGTTGGCCATCAGCACCTTCATAAGGCCTGCCGGTCCGACTGCGAACACGGTTCCGACCATGATCAGCAGCACGACACAGAACACACGCATGACATTCTGCATGACCGGTCCGAGATAGATACCGCAGACCTCAGCGATCGATGCGCCGTCATGCCTCGCGGACATCATGCCGGAGAAATAGTCGTGGACGCCGCCGGCGAAAATCGTGCCGAAGGTGATCCAGAGAAAGACGATGGGTCCCCACTGCGCGCCGCCCAGCGCGCCGAAGATCGGACCAAGTCCGGCGATGTTCAGCAGCTGCACGAGAAACAGCTTCCACTGCGGCATCACCACGTAGTCCACGCCGTCGTTGATACGTACGGCGGGAGTCTCCCTGTCATCAGGCGCGAAGGTGTTTTCGACTATTTTGCCGTAGACGAAATACCCGCCGATCAGCAGGAGCAGACATAGGAAAAAGCTAATCATTCATTTACCCTCCTTTTGTAATCTGCGGAGCTTATCAGCTCCAATTCTTTTTTACTCACCTATTATACTACTCGCACAATTTTGTTTAAAATACCGAAAAAGTGAAATGAACATACAAAAAAAGTATAAAAATCTCCTTCTCGGTTCATACTGAAGAAAAAGGAGGAAGACGGGCTTATGACAAGGAAAATTCTGGGGATCGCACTGTGCGGCGCGGCAGTCGTGATTACAGCGGCTCTCATCGTGATGCTTTTCAGGAAAAATATGGAGGCGCAGCCGGAGCAGCAGAGCGGGACAGAGCTGGTGGAACTGCTTCCTGTACAGGAGCAGCCGGAGACTGCTCAGACAGAAGAAACCGACATGACAGAGACCAGCACGGAAGCGGAGGCGGAACAGGAGTCCGTCTTCCGTTTTCTGCTCCTTGAGAGCAATGACGCGGTGATTGTCTATGAGCTCCCGGGGAAGGAGCTCTTTGAATATACGGATGTAAATTTTGAAGCCCTGCCGGAGTCCCTGCGCAATGAAATTCAGCAGGGCAAGTATTTAAAAAGCGAAGAAGAGCTCTATAATTTTCTTGAAAATTATACAAGTTAGGATTGCCACAGACGAAAATATGATGTAAAGTTGTCATGGACGGATCGCCAGCTTCCCATATCTGGGATGCAACGTCACAGGAGGATAAGCATGACAAAAAAAGAGATTCGTGCAGAGGTGAAACGACGCAGAGCGCAGGCGGAGCCGGAGACATTACACACAGACAGTGCGCACATTCTTGATCAATTTACCTCGCTCGCAGCGTACAGGGAGACTTCTCTGCTGCTGGCTTATGTGGATGCAAAGAGGGAAGTGGAGACCAGGCCATTGATGCTCAAAGCCTGGCAGGATGGAAAAAAGGTTGCAGCGCCCCGCGTGGACGGCGAAGGGATCATGCACTATTATAATATTGAAAGTCTTCATGATCTGGAGCCTGGAAGTTTCGGCATTCTGGAACCCACAAGCAACTGTCCCTTATGCGAGACTGGGAAGGGGCTGATGCTGATGCCGGGAGTCGCCTTCGATGAGCACTGTCACCGGGTGGGCTACGGCGGTGGTTATTATGATCGCTATCTGGAATCGCATCCGGAGTTGGTACATATTGCACTTGCCTTTGAATTTCAGATTTTTCCGGAGGTTCCTTTTGAGAAACACGACATTCTGCCGCAGATGATTGTGACGGAAGACCGGATACTGACACCATAGGAGATCAAAATGAGAGTAATCGCAGGGACGGCACGCAGCATGCCGCTTCGGACGGTGAAGGGACTGGATACCAGGCCGACCACGGATAAGACAAAAGAGACCCTGTTCAATATTCTGCAGCCCGATATACCGGGCTGCCATTTCCTGGACCTCTTCAGCGGGAGCGGCTCGATTGCGATCGAGGCGCTGAGCCGCGGCGCTGAGCACGCGGTGCTGGTGGAACAGGATTCACGGGCCTGTGCCTGTATCCTGGAAAATCTTCGCTTTACAAAACTCATTGAGCGGGGAGAACTGCAGAAATGCAGTGTGCTGACGGCTCTGCAGAGGATGGAGGGGCAGAAGCCCTTTGATATTATTTTTATGGATCCGCCATACAATCAGGATCTGGAGCGGCAGGTACTCACATATCTGACGAAGAGCACGCTGGCAGATGAAGAAACGATGATTGTGGTGGAGGCTTCCCTGCGAACCGATTTTACATATCTGGAAGAACTGGGCTATCGGGCATATAAATATAAGAAATACAAGACAAGTCAACATGTATTTATTGCGAAAGACAGTGACGAAGAGGGAGAAGAGAATGATTCGAGCGATCTATCCGGGCAGCTTTGACCCGGTAACATACGGACACCTGGATATTATGAAACGTGCATCGCGCATGGTCGATGAGCTGATCGTCGGCGTCCTGAACAATGGCGGAAAAACGCCGCTTTTTACAATTGAAGAACGCGTGGCAATGTTGAAGGAAGTGACCGCAAAACTGCCGAATGTGAGCGTACAGTCATTTTCCGGCCTTCTGGTTGATTTTGCCAGACAGACCGATTCGACGGTGGTCGTCCGCGGCCTGCGTGCGATCTCAGATTTCGAATACGAGCTGCAGATGGCGCAGACGAACCGGAAGATGTACCCGGCGCTTGACACCATGTTCCTGACCACAAGTCTGGAGTATGCGTACCTGAGCTCCACGACCGTGCGCGAAGTCGCGTATTTTGACGGAGATATCAGTCAGTTTATTCCGCCGAATGTGGCGGAAGCAGTACATAGTAAGATGAGAGAGAAAAGATATAAAAAATAAACAGGATTTTACACAGGGAAGTATCCCTGTCCGATTGATCAGTTTTATGTTCCCGATACTGGGAGCTTTGATTCTGCAGGCGATGTACAGTGCCGTCGACCTGATGATTGTGGGAAGATTCGGGACGACGGCGGGAATCTCCGGCGTTTCCACCGGCAGTAATATTATCAATCTCGTTACCTTCAGCGTCGGGGGCCTTGCCATGGGCGTGACGGTGCTGATCGGCAGGTATCTGGGAGAAGGAAGGCAGGAAAAGGTTGGACAGGTGATTGGCGGAGTTATCTGTTTCTTCCTTGCATTGTCCGTCGTCCTGACCATTCTGCTCCTCGTATTTGCGCGTCCGATCGCGGTGCTGATGCAGGCGCCGGAAGAAGCAATGGACCTGACGGTCCTGTACATACGCATCTGCGGAGGCGGTATCGTATTCGTGGTCGCCTACAATGTAATCAGCAGTATTTTCCGTGGCCTTGGTAATTCGAGACTTCCGCTGATCTTTGTTGCGATTGCCTGTGTCGTAAATATTGTAGGAGATCTGATACTGGTAGCCGGATTTCATATGAATGTTGCCGGAGCTGCGATCGCCACGATCGGCGCACAGGCGGTCAGCGTTGTGATGTCGCTTGTCATCATCCGGCGGCAGGAACTGCCATTCCGTATGACCGTAAAAGACATTCACTTTAACGCTGAGATCAGACGTTTCGTCTCACTCGGCGCGCCTCTGGCACTGCAGGAGCTGCTGACAAATATTACTTTCCTCGCGCTTTGCGCATTTATCAATCGCCTTGGCCTGGACGCTTCATCCGGCTACGGCGTCGGACAGAAGATTCAATCCTTTGTCATGTTGATTCCGTCGTCCATCATGCAGTCGATGGCCTCATTTGTCGCGCAGAATGTGGGGGCCGGAAAGGAAGACCGCGCAAGGGATGCGATGAAATGCGGTATGGCAATCGGCGCGGGCATCGGCGTCTTTATCTGCTATATGACATTTTTCCATGGAGATCTGCTGGCCGGAATATTCACAACAGACGAAGCGGTTATCTTAAGAGCTGCGGAGTATCTGAAGGGATTTGCGCCGGAGGCGGTCGTCACGAGCATCCTGTTCAGCTTTTATGGCTACTTTAACGGGCATTCCCGTTCGATGCTGGTCATGATCCAGGGACTGATCCAGTCTTTCCTGATCCGGCTTCCGATGTCCTGGTTCATGAGTATTCAGCCAAATGCCTCGCTGACGTGGATTGGGCTCGCCGCACCGACCGCTACCGTATGCGGGATTGTGATTTGTCTGGTGTTCTACAGGCGGATGCAGCGTCAGATGACGTAATTGTCTCCTGAACTTTCCCGCCGCATCAGATCTTCGATCGTGTAGCTGTCCAGATATTCAGAAATCACACGGTCAAGCCCCTGCCAGAGCGGCAGCGTGCGGCAGTCTGCCAGCCGACTGCAGGTCTTCTGCCCGCTGTCCAGACAGGTGACGGGGGCGAGAGAGCCTTCCGTCAGCTCCAGAATGCTGCGTACTGTGTACTGATCGGGAGATTTGCGCAGGCGATATCCGCCCTTCTTTCCGCGAAGGGCGGTCAGTACCTTTCCCTTAACCAGAAGATTGACAATACTCTCCAGATATTTTTCGGAAATATCCTGCCTCTCTGCAATTTCGCGAAGCGGCATATAGTCGTCGCCCTGGTGCTCCGCCATGTCGACCAGAAGGCGAAGCGCGTAGCGACCTCTCGTTGAAATCATCATAATGGGATCCTCTGTTTCAAAAGATGAGCCTATTATACTATGTGAATAGTAGGAATTCAAGGAGAAATGGAAATATTCATACGCCCGCCTCTTGCGGAATTGATTTTCGTGGGGTATACTTAGCATAATAATGGCAAAGAACAGGGAAACCTGAATTTAATTATAAGGGGAATGAGACTATGGCCAACAGTCGGATAGAACAGATTATAGAAGAAATCGAGGATTATATCGATACCTGTAAGGGACCGCTGCTCGGATCCGGAGACAAGATTGTCGTGAACCGCGAGCGGATGGAGGAGCTGCTCCGTGAGCTTCGTATGAAGACGCCGGAGGAGATCAAGCGCTACCAGAAGATCCTCGCAAATAAGGACGCAATTCTGGCCGACGCGCAGCAGAAGGCGGAGGCGATCATCGCTCAGGCGAATATCCAGAATCAGGAGCTTGTTAATGAGCATGAGATTATGCAGCAGGCTTACGCGCAGGCGAACCAGGTGATCGAGATGGCGACCGCACAGGCGCAGGAGATTCTGGACAATGCGACACGTGATGCGAATGAGATCCGGCTCGGCGCGATCCAGTACACGGACGACATGCTGGCGAATCTGCAGACGATGGTCAGCAATGTGGTCGAGACCTCGAACACCCGTTACACGGCGATGATGAACAATTTCCAGGATTTCTACAATGTGATCACCAGCAATCGCGCAGAGCTGGCGCCGCAGTCGGCAGAAGCAGCACCGACAGAAGCGTCAGAAGAGTGACCACGATCCGCCCCGTGAGATAGCTGCGCAGACGAAGCGGAGTATCCGCGATGACGCTTCTGGTCTGTGCGCAGATGCTGAGGCCGCCGAAGGCCGCGCAGGCACAGACGAAAGAAGTTCGAAGCACAGATGAAATGCCGGTAGCTGACTGGACGATACCGTCAATGCCGCCGCTGATTTCCAGCAGCGCACCAAGGAATATGCTGGCAGACGTTCCCAGCGGCAGCAGCGTGCTCAGCCGGGTCAGAATGGGAAATAAGATAATGTAACCGCCAAGGCGGGTGACAGTCGCGAAACTGTCCATGATACAGGCATCCAGCATCGGAAAATCAATCCGATGCAGAGGTGCCTGTTTTGCTGTCTGCCCGGTTTCCCTCTGAAAATGCCGCAGCGGCCTTGTGAAAACTCCATACAGCAGCGGAACAGCATAGAAGACGCCGACCAGCGGCCAGGGCACGGATCGGCAGCCGAGTTTCGCAAGGCAGATGTAATTCAGGAAGAAAGCCGGACTCACATTGTTGCAGAAGCTCAGGAGATAGTTTCCCTCATCTGCTGAAATATGATCTTCGCGTACGAGATCCGCCGTGACCTTTGCGCCCATCGGGTAGCCGCAGAGAAAGCCCATAAGAACCGCATAGCAGCCCTCCTGCGAAATGCCGAGCAGACGGGAAAGCAGCGGTGCCTAGAAGCGGTTCAGATAGCGGAAGAGTCCGGTGCCGACGAGCAGACCCGACACGATCAGGAAGGGCAGCAGAGAGGGCAGAACCGCCGTGTACCAGAGATTTAAGCCTGCAGAGCAGCCGAGCGCGACCGCAGCCGGATGCGTAAAGAAAAGTACGAGAACGGCGATACAACAAAGGATATAAAGTATTTTTTTCACGCGGCCACCATATAAGTAAACTGACTTTGTACAGTTTATGGGGCGGGCGGCGAATTATGAATTCCATCCGACGAATCGCGTGTATGCTTCTTGCCGTGCTTCTGCTGGTCTGTCTGATCGTAGGAGAACTTCTCTGGCTGAACGAACTTCTGACAGAACGAATGCCGGATGATTCTGATATAAACGACGGGTTTGAAGCATATGAAATGCTGCTGGACGGCGTCTGGGAAGAGCTTTCCTGTTTTCCGGTTCCGGAGTCGGAGTCGAACGCATCTGCGACCGTTTCCTTCGAAAATACCTGGCATGCGGAGCGAACCTACGGCGGGACGCGCAGTCACGAAGGCATCGATATCATGGCCGATCTCGATAAGAGCGGTTACTATCCCGTGCTCAGCATGACAGACGGAACGGTGGAGAAAGTGGGATGGCTGGAGAAGGGCGGCTGGCGCATCGGTATCCGCTCCGCAAACGGGAATTATTACTACTACGCGCATCTGCACTCCTATGGAAAAGAATGGCAGGCAGGGGACCGTGTGTACGCCGGGGAAATCCTTGGCTACATGGGCGACTCCGGCTACGGTGAGGAGGGCACGACGGGGCAGTTCCCCGTGCATCTGCATGTCGGCATCTATATTCCGCTTGGGGCAGATCAGGAGATGGCGATAAATCCCTACTGGATGCTGCGGTATCTGGAAAACCGGAAGCTGAGCTTCTCATTTTAAGGAGAGAGCCGGTAGGACAGCATCAGTTCCAGAACAGTATCCGGGTCATCCAGATCAAGGCCGGTCAGGCTGCGGATATGATTCATTCTTCTGCAGAAGGTGGTTCGGTGGACATAGATGCGCTCCGCCGCTGCGGTCATATTCATGTGAGACTGCAGATAGGCCTGAAGTGTTTCATTAAGTTCGGTGCCATGCTCCCGGTCATAAGCAAGAAGCTGCGAGATCGCCGGATGACAGAGTGAGGAGAACGGCAGTTCCTCACTTATCTTGCCAAGCATGTATTCCAGCCGATAATCGTCAAAGAGGAAAAGCCAGAACTGTGGGTTTTTAATCTGACCGATCTGAAGCGCCACCTCTGCCTCGCGTATCGCGGAAGGAATCCTGGAAAGCCCATGAAAACGGGAGCTTTGTCCGGCGCTGCATACGTGCTCCCGCACGAACGAGGCAACCTGCTGCCGGAAATCATGGGAATCCACATCCGTTCCGGAAAGGCTTCGATTAATGATCAGGAGGATCGAGGAGCCTTCCACGACCGCACAGGAATGCGGCCATTGGTTTTCCAGCTCGCGCGCCAGATAAGGAAGCGTGATCTCAAGCTGCGTTTTCCAACCCTTCCCCTCATAAAAAACCAGCTTAACAACGGTATAGGAGTCCTGCTCTTTCCAGCCAGTCTTTTTCAGCGTGGCGGATGTAAAAACGGGATCCGGCTTTTCTCCGGCCGCAAGCGACTGAAACAGCCGATGCATTTGATCCATGAAACGTTCGTTGAGAACATGTGTATCAGAACGAATCAAAACCTCCAGATGTACGGCGAAGGTCTCAAAGATTTCCTGCGCCCCGAGAGGAATCGTGCTGTCTTTTCTGCCAATGTGCATGACGAGCCTGGCAAAATATTTTCCGTCCAGCATCAGATTACGGCAAAACAGATTCTCCGAGTTGTATTTATCAAAATAATAAAATGATCCATGATAATGCACCGCTTCGTGAAATTCCGGACTCATCAGCAGCATCCCAACAGTATCCCTCGGGACATGCTCCGGATTTCCTGAAACCGATTTAATATAGTCAGGTGTGGCATAAAGAAGCTGCATATTCACATCAATCACCGCATATTTCCAGCTTAATACCTCCATTCCCAGAGACATCGCTTCCCGATAATCCTTCCTGTAAAGAATCGATTCCAGAAAGCGGGCGTCCCACTGCGTCAGCCGTTGATACAGCTCCATCACGGCCAGCGTAAATTCGGCTGCCTGTATTTTCTCATGCAGAACCGCGCAGTTGTCCTCCGAAAGAATTTCCGGCATATCTGCACAGGAAGTGCCTGCAAACAGAAAATTCCCGGGCTTTCGATTTGACTTTCCCATGGGTGTCTCTTCTCCCGGAACCAGATAAAGAACATCGTCCTGTAAAGTCTCTTCCTCTTTCCACGGAAGAATTCGTTTGATCGGAAGCTGCGCCCGCCCGATATGCTCTGTTTTGAGCGGGTATTTTTCTGAAAGAAGAAAGAACAGCATTTCTGACGTGATTTTCAAATTTTTCACCCCGCTACATATTGTAGCATCTAAGACAGAAAATAACAACCAATGACGGCTGTGAATCTTCCTGAAATCATCCTATAATGAAGATATCAGAAAATTCAGTCAGAAAGGGGAAAGTTTATGTCAGAAGAAAATGCAAAATTGTTTGAAGAGCGGAGGCAGCGCATAGAGACAGCGATCGCTCTGGGGACGCCGGACCGTGTGCCGGTCGCTCCCTCTATGAGCTCGTATGTGCAGCGCGCAAACGGTTCCTGCTACCGGGATCTTTACTATGACTATGAGAAAGCGGGGGAGGCTGCCGTCAAGTTCTATGCGGAGCATCCCATGTGCGATATGCAAACCTTTACCGGATTTACCAGCGGGCGGGCTAACGAGCTCGCCGACTCGCAGATGATCGACTGGCCCGGCAAACCCGGCACCTGCGTCTCTGATTACAGTTCCCATCAGGTCATCGAGCGGGAATTCATGACCCAGGAAGAGTATCCGGAGATGCTGGATGATTTCACCGGTTTTATGCTGCGCAAGTACATTCCCCGCGCATTCCCGTCGCTGAAAGCTTTCTCGGGGATCAACCTGCGCCCGACGGTTGTTCTGAGCACCAGCCTGCTGGCGACGTTCACCAGTCAGGATATGGCGAATGCTTATCAGATTCTGAATGAGATCGGTGAGGCGGACCGGGAGGCCGCAGCTGCCACAGGCAAATACAGGCAGAAGCTCACGGAACTGGGCTTCCCCGGTTATGTCTCCGGCATGTCGGAGGCTCCCTACGACATTCTCGGCGACTATTTCCGCGGTACGATGGGTATCTTTGAAGATCTGATTGATGAAGACATGCAGGAATACATGGAGCGGGCCTGCGACATGTTTGCGGAACAGCAGATTCAGGCCCTGCAGTATCTGAAATATGTCGACATGCCGGTGAAGAGGGTCTTATTCCCGCTGCACAAGGCCATGGACGGCTTTATGAACAGTGAGCAATATGAGCGTCTGTACTGGAAGCCGCTGAAAAAGATCATGATGGCTCTGATCGAGTGGGGCGTGACTCCCTTCATTTACTCCGAGGGGCCGTACAACACGCGGCTCGAGTTCCTGACCGATGTGCCGAAGGGGAAAGTCCTGTATCACTTTGAAAAAGTGGATATGAAGGAGGCTAAGCGCATTCTCGGCGGCACCGCCTGCATCTCCGGCAACCTCTCCGCCAGCGTCATGGAGTTCGGCAAGAAGGAAGAAGTCATCCGGCAGACCAGGCAGCTTCTCGACGACTGCATGCCGGGCGGCGGTTACATCTTTGATTTCAATGCGCTGCTGGAGAACTGCAAGCCGGAGAATCTGGACGCGATGTTCGAGACGCTTGACAAATACGGGAAATATTAAGTATGATCATATACAGGACAGAAATACAAGTGAAAGGCGGGAGAGAAAATGTTAAGTAAAAGACAGAATCTGCTGGAGACGATTCACGGAGGCAAGCCGGATCGATTTGTCAATCAGTATGAAGCGTTTGCCATGCAGGTCGGTACCCCGTTCAGCGAGCACAATCCGGCGCCGAAGCCGGGCGAACTCAACGTCATAAACGCCTGGGGCGTGAAGAGATCCTGGCCCAAAGGGGTACCGGGAGCGTTTCCGGTGCATGACGAGGAGAGCATCGTCTGCAAGGATGTGACGCGCTGGAGAGAGTATGTTCACGCGCCGAATGTGGTGTTCCCTGCTTCCGCGTGGGAGCCGTACATCGCGAAGGCGGAGGCTGTGGACCGGAATGAACAGTTCGTGACCTCATTCATAGCGCCGGGCATCTTTGAACAGTGCCATTATCTGATGGAGATTCAGAATTGCCTGATCGCCTTCTACGAGGAGCCGGAAGCCCTGCTGGAGCTGATAGAGTATATTACCGAGTGGGAACTGGCGCTGGCAGAGGAAATCTGCAAGTATATCAAGCCGGATGCACTTTTCCATCATGACGACTGGGGGAGCCAGAAGTCCACGTTTATATCGCCGGATATGTTCGAAGAGTTTTTCCTGCCGGCATATAAGAAAGTGTATGGCTATTATAAGAGCCATGGCGTGGAACTGATCGTGCACCACTCCGATTCCTATGCGGCGACGCTGGTCCCGTATATGATCGATATGGGCATCGACATCTGGCAGGGTGTCATGACTTCGAATAATATTCCGGAGCTGATCCAGAAATATGGCGGACAGATTTCCTTCATGGGAGGTATTGACAGCGCTTCGGTAGATTATGAGGGATGGACGCAGGACGTTGTGAGGCGGGAAGTCGAGAGAGCCTGCCGCGAGTGCGGAAAGCTGTACTTCATTCCCAATGCTTCTCAGGGACTCGCCATGAGCACCTTCCCGGGCGTGTATGAGGCGCTCTCGGAGGAGATCGACAACATGAGCAAGATCATGTTCTGAGTAACGAATGTGAAAGTTTGACAACGAAGTGCCCGCGGCTTTCCTTTATCCGGAATGGTTCTCCTGATAATGGTCAGCCGTGGGTGCATTCATTCGCGATCTCATTGATGGAATTCCAGAATCTGATTTTTTTCCTGTTTTCCGGGGACAGAAAGCCCTGCGAGACCATCTGATCATAGCCGTTTCGCGCAAATTCATAATAGCCATTCACATTGTAATAACCGTAGATACCATGCAAGTGGCCGAGCGAACCGGCGCTGATCACCTCAGCGATCTCCTCCGCGGTACCGGTGCCGCCCGGGAACGCGATGAAGACTTCGGCAAGCTCCATCATCCGGGCTTTCCTCTCCCTCATATTGTCGGTCACGATGAGCTGCGTCAGACCCTCCAGCTGAATTTCCTCTTCAACGAAAAACGCAGGCTCGACGCCGATGACCTCCGCGCCGTGTTTCAGCGCCTGCTGCGCCAGAACGCCCATCAGGCCGCATTTACTCCCGCCGTAGATCAGACGGTGTCCGTTTTCACCGATCCAGCGCCCCAGCTCGGCGGCGCGCTCCCTGTAAACGGGGAGATTCCCTTCATTTGCTCCTAAGTAGACTGCGATATTCATCGTGGGATGGTTCCTCTCTTGTAAGTGTTGTACCAATATTATTTTTCCATAATGTTCCCCGGCAGTCAATGCTTTTTGGGGAACATTTTTTGAATACGAGGAATCAATTGCTCCCCAATCATCGATAAAAGTATGAATTCTGTTACCTCTGTGCCTATTGACTTCTGTGCTAATTACGGTACAATAAGAATATAATTAGCACAGAATTTTCGGAGGCGTATAGCTATGATGCAGCAGTTACCAAAAGTAATACCGATCAATGAACTCAAAAACACAGCGCAGATCACCCAGACCTGCAAGGAGAGTGATGTTCCTATCATCGTTACGAAAAACGGATATGGAGAAATGGTTCTCATGAGCATTCCGCTTTATGAAAAAACAATGGCGGAAGCACAGGCAGCAACGCTCGTCAACGAAGCTCTGGATGAAATTGATGCAGGCGCACAGCCGGTGGAAGGGCATTCTTTCCTTGCCAAGTGCCACTGCTGCGCTGATTGATGACACAGATGAGTCTCTCGACCGTGTATGTTTGAATCCGCTTATGTGTCCGTTTGTCAGGAGCAGTCTGATTAAAGACAAAACGCTCCGCAATCTCATCGATGGAATTCCAGAATCTGTTCTTTCCCCTGTTATCCGGGGACTGAAAACCCTGCGAGACCATCTGATTATAGCCGCTTCGGGCAAACTCATAATAGCCGTCCACATTATAATAACCATAGATGCCCGCCCCGGTAATGGCGACCAGGCGCTGATCACCTCGGCGATCTCCGCCGCCGTCCCCGTCCCGCCGGAAAAGGCAATGAAGGCGTCGGAAAGCTCCATCATCCGGGCTTTCCGCTCTCTCATATCGGCGGCCACGATGAGCTGCGTCAGACCTTTCAGCTGAATTTCCTGCTCGACAAAAAATACCGGCTCGACGCCGATGACTTCCGTGCCGTGTTTCAGTGCCTGCTGTGCCAGAACGCCCATCAGGCTGCATTTGTTTTTTTGCTTCATCAGCCCATCCATGGGATTCCTCAATTGTAAATCTGATTTTGGTATGTTATGATGATGAAAGAATAAGCGAGGTATAAAAATGGTTGGAGATATAGGAATTGATGCAATGTGGGATGATGCACCCGTTGATGTATCCACAGAGGTAAATTTTATCTGGTCTATCGCAAATAAGCTGCGAGGGACATATCAGAGTGACAAGTATAAGGACGTTATCATACCGATGGTCATCATCCGGCGTTTCGAGTGCGCTCTTGCACCGACAAAACAGGCCGTTGTGGATAAATATAGTGAAAATCCCCATTTTCCGCCCAAAGCGATGTATCGTATCTCCGGTTTTCAGTTTTACAATATCAGCAAATATGATCTGGCGGAATTGTGCAACGAATCCGAACTCCTTGCGGAAAATTTCAAAAATTATATTTCAGGCTTTTCCCCAAATGTGAGAGAAATTCTGATCTCCGCGGAGAAGGGCCTGGACTTCTTCAAGCAGATAGACAAGATGGATAAGAACAATCGGCTGTTGTCTGTAGTGAAGGCGTTCTCAGAACTGGATTTAGACCCTCGCACTATCGACAATGTGAAGATGGGCTACATATTTGAAGAGCTGATTCGGAAATTTTCTGAAAATGCCGAGGCTGGCGATCACTATACCGGCAGGGATATCATCAAGCTGATGGTCAATATTTTGCTGGCAGAAGGTTGTGACGATATCTATGATCCGGGCAAGGTCATCACAATTTTGGATCAGGCCTGAGGCACAGGCGGGATGCTCTCCACGGGATACACTTTCGTGAAGCGTCAAAACGCGACGGCAGATGTGCACTTGTTTGGTCAGGAAATCAATCCGGAATCTTACGCCATGTGCCTCGCAGAAATGCTGATCAAAGGCCAGAATGCTGATCATATCTGTTATCAGGATACTATGAAAGCTGACTGCTTCAAGAATGTAAAGATGCGCTTTGTTCTGGAGAATCCACCTTTTGGGACTGCCTGGGGAGGCAAGGACGCGGCTGAGGGAGTCGAGGATGCTGTAAAGGCGGAATATGCTAAGGGGCTGGATGGCCGTTGGGGCGCCGGTCTGCCAGGCTCCGGCGATATGCAGATGCTGTTTTTACAGTCGGCAGTCGACAAGATGGATGACAATTACGGTCGCTGCGCGATCATTGAAAATGGTTCTCCACTGTTTTCCGGCGGGACGGCTTCCGGTGAGAGTCAGATACGGCGCTGGCTGCTGGAAAGTGACCTGATTGAAGCCATCATCGCTCTGCCCACCGATTTGTTTTACAATACGGGTATTGCCACTTATATCTGGGTTCTGTCTAAAAATAAGGAGCAAAAACGTAAGGGAAAAGTTCAGCTGATCGACGCGTCAAATATTTACCATAAGCTTCGCAAGGCGCTTGGCAACAAGAAAAACGAGATTTCTCCGGAAGACCGGTCTGCCATCACAAAGCTGTATTCTGATTTCGACGAGAATGAATACAGCAAGATTTATAACAATACGGAGTTCCTGTATCGGGAGTATGTGGTAATGCAGCCGCTTCAGCGCAGCTATGCCATTACGGAAGAGCGAATCGCTGCCATGCTATCAAAGGGCGCGCTGTCCGGACTTTATGATGAGGCGAAGGTGGCAGAGCTGGAAAATGCTGAGGAATTGACCGGCAAGGAACAGAAAAAGCTGGAAAATTATGAGAAGAATAAACTGCTATACGATTCCATCGTGGAAACACTGACAGTAGCGGTTTCCGATACTGTGTATCGAGCTCCCGGTACATTTGAGCCTGTGCTGGCTGCGACTCTGAAAGATGTGACCACAGATAAAAAGCTGCTTGCCAGGATTGCAGACGGGCTTTCCGTGATGGATAAGACGGCGGAAATCCAGCGGGATAAAAAGGGCAATATTCTCTATGATAAGGAAACAAAGGATATAGAAATCGTAAAGTTTGAAGAGAGCATCGACGACTATATGGCACGGGAAGTCCTGCCCCACATCCCCGACGCAAAGGCATTTTTTGAGGAGGATTTGTCCAAAAAGACGCCGGTCATCCGCACCGGCGCAGAGATTCCGTTCACGCGGTATTTCTATAAATATCAGCAGCCGATACCCAGTGAAGAACTGGAACGCCGGTTCCTGGAACTGGAGAAGTCGGTGTCCGAGCGTGTAGCAAGGCTGTTTGAGTAGGCGGGCAGCAGCTCAAGTGGTTGCCTCAAAATTCCCCAAAACTGTTTACTTTCTTTGAAAAAATGATAAAATATAAACAGAAGGGGAGTGGTGAGATGTTTCATAAGAATTTGAAATATTATCGTCTGAAAAAGAACATGACGAAGAAGGAGCTGGCCTCTTTGGTGGGAGTCAGTCCGATGTCAATTACCTATTATGAGGAGGGCGAGAGGAAGCCGGGGATGGACGTGATCAAATCCCTGGCCAGGGCTCTTGATGTGCGGGTTTCAGATTTCCTCGTGAACCGGGATGAGAACCTGGTATTTACGCATGGGGAGTTCCGAAAGAACAGTAAGCTGTCGGAGAAGCAGCAGGAATACATTAAGGCCTCCGTGGAGGAATATCTGAATCGTTTTTATCAGACGGTGGATATCCTTGGGGGTGAGGTGCTGCCGGACGCGCCGAAGAGCCACAGGGTGGAGCTGCATGAGGATCCGGAGCAGGACGCCGTTGCCATGCGAAGGTATCTTGGAATCGCGGAATTCGGTCCGGTGGGGAATCTGGTGGAACTGCTGGAGAATAAAGGGATTCTGGTGTATTTCTGCGACATTGATAATGACGCTTTTTCAGGGATGAACGGGCTGGTGAATGACAGGCCGTATATGATCATCAATCAGAATATGACGCCGGAGCGGATCCGTTCTACGATCGCGCATGAGATGGCTCATTTTATTTTTGTCTGGCCGGAGGATCTGGCAGCGAAGGATATCGAGACGATGGCTACGGCAATCAGCGGCGCATTTTTATTCCCGGAAAAGGATGCGAAGCGTGAACTGGGAATCCGCAGGAGCGCGGTCACGAAGGATATGACACTGATCTGTAAGGAGTACGGCATCTCCATGTATCTGCTGGTGAAGCGCGCCGCCCTCTGCGGTATTATTAACAGCAGTGTGGAAAAAGACTTTTATATCAAAGCGAACAAATGCGGATGGAAAAAGAATGAGCCGGTGCGTATCGAAAAGGAAGAGCCGACGCTGTTTCTGCAGTTGGTCCTGCGCGCGGTGAGTGAGAGTGAAATCTCTGTCCAGAAAGGTGCAGAGCTTCTGAAACAGTCGTACACATTTGTGGCGGATCAATGCTTTGCCGCGGAGGGCTGATAGATGGAATACACCCGAAGGGCGTCCCTTGTGGATATCAGCAGCGATACAAACGTCTGGCTGGATTTCGCGACGATTGACCGTCTGGAGCTGCCCTTTAGGCTGCCATTCACTTATCTGATGAATGAGGAGGCGGCGGAGGATGAACTGCTGAACCCGCCTGGACTGAGCGAGGATCTGGTAAGGTACGGGTTACAAAAGATAGAACTGATGGAGGAGGAATTTTATCTGGCGGAGGAGTATGTTGCCAGATATGCAAAACCGTCTTTATATGATTGTATTGCGCTCGCGGTGGCGAAGACGAGAGGAATTACTCTGCTGACCGGGGATGGTCCCTTAAGGAAAGCGGCAGCCGCGGAGGGCGTGGAAGTGATGGGAACCATCGGGATTCTTGACCGGCTCTATGAGGAAAACTATATTGAGGAGGCAGAGTTTCATCATTGCATTGGGGAGCTGATGAAGCATAACGGTGGAAAGGTCAGGCTGCCGATGGCGGAGCTTCAGAAGCGGATGAAGTGATGATTACCGTAGCTGCGAATTGTAAATCAGTTGTCAAAGATTCCTTTACACGTATTTGGAAACTATTCGAGACGAAGGCGAATGAGTGAGGTGGCGTCGGCATGCGCGAAATGAAAGACAGTGGAATTGAGTGGGTTGGTTATATTCCGTGCGAATGGGATGTGAAGCCAATTCGAGCCGTGTTTGAGGAAGTAGTCGAAAAGAACCAAAGAGGTGATGTCAGAACGGCGTTGAAATTTACATATGGGGATATTGTCAGAAAAGAAAATTTTGATGCTGACGATGATATTTATGTCGCGAACACTATTCTTAACTACACCATTGTAGAACCAGGAACCATTATGCTCAATGGTCTTAATCTGAACTTTGACTTTGGAAGTCAAAGGATAGGCTTAGTAAAAGAAAAAGGCGTAATTACGTCGGCGTATATGGCTTTTAAGGTGAAAGATGCTGCTTATATGCTCCCAGAATATGCCACCTATTTATTCAAAGGATACGATGGTTGTAAGGCATTGCATAACATGGGCGGAGGAGTTCGTAAAATTCTCAATTTTTCCGAATTCCAAAGATATTATGTTTTGATTCCTTCGAAAGATGAGCAAGTTGTTATTGTGTCCTTCCTCGACCGCAAGTGCGCTGAAATTGATGCTCTCACCGCTGATGTAGAAAAACAGATTGAGACACTTGAGCAGTATAAGAGGAGTGTTATCACTGAGACAGTCACGAAGGGGTTGAATCCTGATGCAGAGATGAAGGACAGCGGAGTCTTTTATCTTGGCCCAATAAAAGCCACATGGTCAATTTCTGAAATCGGTTATGTGTGCAGTAAACTATCACGCAATTTTGAACCTGGAGATACAGCTCTTATTTGTTCAAATAAAGGGAAGGTGCTTGTTCGCGATGATAATGCTGTTGGCTTAATGGTAAGTGATGATAATGCCATGCAGGGTATCAATAAGGGTGATATAGCGATTCATGGTATGGACACATGGCATGGAGCAATAGCAATTTCGGATTATGATGGGAAAATAACACGAGTCGTTCATGTGTGTGATAGCTCCGAAGATAAGCGCTTTATAACTTATTATTTACAAAGTCTCGCCTATCAAGGGGTCTATAAACTAATTTCCAACGGTGTAAGAGGCAATACCAGCGATTTTCGTAGTTGGGAGAAAGTTAAAGATATTTATATTCCGCTCCCCTCTATAGAAGAACAACACGAGATTTGCGACTATTTGGATTACAAGTGTTCAGGTGTTGAATCGATTATTTCTGGAAAAAAAGCTCTGCTCGATACGTTGGCTGAATACAAGAAGTCGCTCATCTACGAATATGTGACCGGAAAGAAGGAGGTTCCTTTGTCATGAAAGTTGAATATATAACTTCTTCTCTAGGAGCAGGAATTGAATTTCACATTTCTTCTGCCGAATATAAACATGTTAATTATGAAGCTTGTGGAAACGACCGCTTAAATCTGCTTTTTGCTGTACGGGCCTATGTCAGAGAAAACCAATGTACAAAACACATCAGTAACAGGGACTTGGAAGAAGCATTTCGCCACATTAAGAAAGCTGGCACTATTGCGCTTGTAACCCAAATTAATGAGGAGGCTTCATGGTGTGAAGTATATGCAATTACGGAGGGTGAGATCATTCCTGTAGTTACAAGCAAAGATGGATACGATTTCGATATTAATTATTCAAGCAAGACATCCCGCCAGATGAATCGAATAAACCAAGAAAGAGGGCAGATTGATGATTGAGGAAGCAAAACTGCGCCCGGAGCAGGTAGAGCGTCTGGCAAATTATTCGAGAGAAGTTTCCGGGCATGGCTCGATTCTGTCCGAAAAGGAATATCAGCATTTTATCATGGAACGGCTGAGAGAGGACAATGGTTATGAGATCCGCAAGGCCTCTTCTTATGACCGTTATTTTGCCTGCGACCGGGAACTCCTGTTCCGTTTTCTGAACGACACCCAGCCGGACGAGATGGCGACTCTGCGGAAAATCTACAAGGAGGATCTGAAGGACACGATCGTCAGCTTTATAGGAGCAGAAGTGACAAAGGCGCGAGGTAGCCTTTTAAATGTGTTAAAACATGGTATTGAGATTTCCAATCTGACGCTGAAGCTGATGTACACCAGACCTGCCACCACCTTCAACAAGGATTTGCTTGCGAAGTACGAGAAGAACATTTTCTCTGTCATGGAGGAGGTGTGGGCCAGCGATGATGAGTGTATTGATCTGGTCATTTTCCTGAATGGACTGGCGATCATGAGCTTTGAACTGAAATGCAATATGGCGGGGCAGTCCTATCAGGATGCGATTTACCAGTATCGCACGGAGCGGAATCCGAAGACCCGCCTGTTCCTTTTTAAGGCCGGAGTGCTTGTAAATTTTGCGATGGATCTGGAAGAAGTCTATATGACGACCAGATTGGCGGGGAACGCCACCTTCTTCCTCCCATTCAATAAGGGCAATGGGGAGGGTATTGACGCCGGGGCTGGCAATCCAACTTACAAGGATAAATACAGTGTGTCGTATATGTGGGAAGATAT
Source organism: Lachnospiraceae bacterium Zagget2 (assembly GCA_001941045.1). Classification (GTDB taxonomy): domain Bacteria; phylum Bacillota; class Clostridia; order Lachnospirales; family Lachnospiraceae; genus Hominiventricola. The sequence goes on along the minus strand of MSHD01000044.1, from coordinate 33,683 downwards.
TCTCGCTAAGGACACGATACTGGACCTGATCTCCAGATTTATCTTTATCGAGACGAAGGAAAAAGCAGATGAGGTGACAGGAAAAATAAAACGGTCCGAAAACATGATCTTTCCACGCTATCACCAGCTAGATGTCATCCGTAAGCTATTGGCGGATGTGCAGGAAAACAGGACTGCGCAGAACTACCTGATTCAGCACAGTGCAGGTTCTGGCAAAACCAATTCCATTGCGTGGCTGGCGCACCGCCTGACTTCTCTGCACGATGCGGACAATAAAATTATTTTTGACAATGTGATTATTGTGACGGATCGAGTGGTGGTTGACCGGCAGCTTCAGAAGGCCGTTATGGGGCTGGAACATAAAGCAGGTCTGATTCGCGTGATGGATGAAAAATGTAATTCTGCTGATCTTGCCGCCGCACTGAAGGGAAATACAAAGATTATCGCCACTACGATTCAGAAGTTCCCGTTTATCGTGGACAGCGCCAAGGGACTAAAGGAGAAGCATTTTGCCGTGATTATTGATGAAGCACATTCTTCCACATCCGGCAAAGACATGGCGGCTGTCACACAGGCACTTGGGATTGGGGAGCAGGTGGAGATGGACGCGGAGGATATGATCACGGACGAAATCCGCCGCAATGGAAAGCAGGCAAATGTTTCGATGTTCGCTTTCACAGCTACGCCGAAGCCGACAACTTTGCAGCTCTTTGGACGTCTGAACACCAGGGGACAGCGGGAGGCATTCCATCTCTACTCCATGAAGCAGGCCATTGAAGAGGGCTTTATTCTGGATGTGCTGGAGAATTATACGACCTATAAGACCTTTTATCAGATTAACAAGGAAATCGAGGAAGATCCCCGTTGCAAAACTTCCGACGCCAAGCGGCAGATTGCCAGATTTGTCGATCTGCACGATACAAATATTTCGCAGCGCCTTGAGGTGATCGTGGAACATTTCCGCAGCAGTGTAATGAATGAACTCGGCGGGAATGCCAAGGCCATGGTGGTGACGGCATCCAGACAGGCAGCTGTGAAATACCGTATGGCTTTTGAGAACTATATTACGAGGAAGGGCTATTCGGATGTTCATGCACTGGTGGCCTTCTCAGGGAAAGTGAAACTGTCCGGTGATGAGACAGAGTATACCGAGGTCGGAATGAACGGCTTTCCGGAAAACAGACTGCCGAAAGAGTTTGATAAGGATGATTATAATATCTTGTTTGTGGCTAATAAATATCAGACAGGATTTGACCAGCCGAAGCTTTGTGCGATATATGTGCTAAAAAAGCTGAAAGACGTTTCTGCCGTACAGACATTGTCCCGGTTGAACCGTATCTGTCCGCCGTTTGAGAAAAGAACCTTTGTGTTGGATTTTGTGAATGATTACAAAGAAATAACAGGCGCATTCTCTAAATTTTACACGACGACCCTGCTGTCAAACTCGGTCACGCCGACTGCCATTTATGACCTCGAAGCAAAAATCGATGCTTATACCGTGATCGACCCGGACGATGTGGATAAGGTAAGTGAGCTGCTTCGCAAAGGAACAATTTCTTCCAAGGATAAGCAGAAAATGACCTTCTACTTCAGACGGGCAAAGAATATGATCGAAACTTATGATGTGAAAATACAGATGGAGTTTGTGTCTCTCATGCGCAGCTTCATTCGTTTCTATGAGTTTTTGCTGCAGGCGTCCTGTTTTGAGGATGTGGATCTGCATAAAAAATATAATTTTATGACTTACCTGCTCTCTTACATAAATATCAGGCATCCTGGCGGCGGCTATGATCTGGATGGAAAAATCCGAGCGACGAATTTTGTCCAGAAGAAGGCCGAGGAACATACAAAAAACAAACTGGTAGCACAGCCGATCACAAAATTGCCGACGGCTGAGAGCTTTGAACTTACCGAGGCGAAAGAAGAACGGCTCTCTCAGATTATCGCGGGAATCAACTCCCGCACCGGAAAGGCTTATGACAATGATATCGCGGTGAAAGCAATGCTGCAAATTAAAGATATTCTGATGAAATCGGAACGGCTCAGAACCAGTGCGAGAAGCAATACGGTTCAGGACTTTGAACTTTCCTACTTTGACGATATTGATGAAGCCCTGGTAGAGGGATTGTCGCAGAATCAAGATTTTTTCACACTGTTGCTTGATAATAATGAGTTGAAACGTCAGGTTCTTGGAATCTTTACGGACGAGATCTACAAGAGCCTGCGCGAAGCATAAGGAGGAACACGATGTTTGACGAGTTTCGTTTGAAAGATGTATTAGTAGAATACAAGAAGGATTTTGTCTCCATACAGTGGAAAAAAGAACAGTATAAATGGGAGGCAATTAAGGCCTTTCAGGATAACTGGGACGTCAATGCCGCGGATTTTGCGGATATGCTTTCACAGTCATTGTCCAGGACATATAATCTGCTGGCATCTGTTAACAACTTCCCTGCAAGGATGATCATTGGATTCGCAAAGACAGCGCCAGAAGAAGTTCGGGCGATGTTTATTGCCTTGTTCGATGAAAGCGTGGATGTGATTGAACGCATCATGACGTTTAAGAATCATTCCTCCATTCTTCTTGAAAAATACGGGAATGGTGCGGCCCAGCACTATCAGTATGAGAATGCAATCAGTGTCTATTTATGGCTTCGCTATCCTGATAAGTACTATATTTACAAATACAGCGAAGTAAAAACGGTCGCGGATGAACTTGGCAGTGATTATCATTTCAAGAAAGGCGCTTATACCGAGAACCTCCGGAATTTCTATAGTTTTTATGATGAAATCTGTGATTACATACGTACCGATGCAGAATTACTCGACCTTTTTCAGGCGCAGCTTACGGATAGTTGTTATCCGGATCCTGAGTATAAGACTTTAACCGCTGATGTGGGATTTTATATCAGCCGTAACTATTCGCAGAAAGAATCCGCTACACTGCAGGAGTGGGTCCCGAAAGATTATTCTCCGGAAATCACAACGGATATCTGGATGGAGCTTTTGCATGATTCCGAAGTGTTCACGGACAGCAGTCTGGAAATTATGAAACGTATGAAGGATTATGGGGGACAGGCTACCTGAAGTCAGCTCGCTACGAAGTATGGAGAGTCTCATAATTTCTACAATAGTGGGTCTACGGCGCTGGCTCGTCGTGTGGCAGACAAAACAGGTTGCCCAGTTATGCCTGCGGAGGATGACAGTATTAAGTGGTGGCCGATTCTGTACGTTGGGCGAAAAGCGGGCAAGGACGATGAAGGTGTGTATATCTGGAAGTTGCGCGACGAACTGGCAGCCGCACTGGACAGATTTGATTTGTCTGGAGTTGAGTTGTATGTTCATATGGCAGACGATTCGGAGCACGGATACTGGATGCTCAATGCAAGTCCGAAAATCTGGAGTTTTTCAGGGATTGAAGTTGGTGCAGTTCAGTCATATACGCTCTATAATGAAAATGGGAATAAGCGACGCATATTTCAGAATTTTCTTGACGCCAGAGCGGGGGATATGGTCATCGGTTACGAGTCCACTCCGGTGAAGCAAATTGTGGCGCTTGCCAAAATCAGCGCAGAACAGGACGGAGAAAAGATATATTTTGAAAAGACAGAGGGGCTCAGTATCCCTATAGACTATGCAACCTTAAAGGCTTGTCCGGAATTAGCGCATATGGAATATTTCAGTATGCAGCAGGGGAGCTTATTTAAGCTTACAAGAGGTGAATATAATTTCCTTATGGATTTGATTCGTGATAAAAATCCGTTGGTTGTTAAACAAAATACAGAAAAATATGAAAAAACAGACTTTCTGAGTCAGGTCTTTATGTCCGCTCAGCGATATGATACGCTTGTAGCTGTGTTGAAAAATAAGAAGAATATCATCCTGCAGGGCGCGCCCGGCGTCGGCAAGACGTTCGCAGCTAAGAGGCTGGCTTACTCCATCATGGGCGAAAAGGATGATACTCGCATTGAGTTCGTCCAGTTTCACCAGAATTATTCCTATGAAGATTTCATGATGGGCTATAAGCCGTCAGAGAATGGTTTTGAGCTGAAAATGGGCATTTTCTATCGTTTTTGCCAGAAGGCTGCAAATCAGCCGGAAAAAGATTTCTTTTTTATCATAGATGAGATCAATCGCGGGAATATGAGCAGGATTTTCGGCGAACTTCTGATGTTGATTGAAAAAGACTATCGCGGCACAAAGACAACGCTGGCTTATAACGGAATTTCATTTTCTGTGCCTGCAAACCTCTATATCATCGGCATGATGAACACAGCCGACAGAAGCCTTGCCATGATCGACTATGCTCTCCGTCGTAGATTCAGTTTTTTTGAGATGGAGCCGGGTTTTGATTCGGAGGGATTTGTCCGGTATCAGAATGAGTTGAATAATGAAACCTTCAATCAGCTCATTGAGAAAATCAAAGAGCTGAATAAAGAGATTGCAAGCGACCGGTCTCTGGGGAGGGGCTTCTGCATTGGTCACAGCTATTTCAGCAACTGGAAGGAAAGTACAGATGAAAAGATGCAGGCTGCCCTCGACTTTGATATTCTTCCGATGCTGGATGAATACTGGTTTGACGACACAGCAAAGTTGCAGCGCTGGAGTAATATCCTGCACGAGGTATTTCAATGAAGCAGAATCAGAACATTCTGATAAAAAATATATATTATATGCTGTCCTATGCATTTCAGATTTTGTGGCAGTCAAACTTCGACGACATGGCTACCGAGGAATTTGATAATGCACAAAATCTGTTTGCGTCCATCCTGAGCAAAGGAATCGGGCAGCAGTTAAAGCAAGGGCTATATCGGGAGTATCAGAATAAAACGGACGACTTTCCGACATTGCGAGGCAGGATTGATATGTCTGGAACTATAAGACACAAGATTGCCCACGAGCAGGTACTGACCTGCGAATATGATGAGCTGTCAGAGAACAATTTTCTGAATCAGATTTTGAAGACGACGGCCATGCTTTTGCTCAGGAGTTGTGATGTTGACACAGAATATAAGGATATTCTGAAAAAGGAAATGCTGTACTTCTCGGATATTGATTTGATTGAGCCATCCTCTATCCAATGGGATCAGGTTCGGTTTCATCGGAACAACCAGACCTATCAGATGCTCATCAGCCTGTGCCAGCTTATTCTGCAGGGAATGCTGCTGACAACAGAGCATGGAGAACACAGACTTGCGTCCTTTGTGGATGAGCAGCGGATGTGCCGGCTGTACGAGAAATTTATCCTTGAATATTACAGCAAAGAGTTTCCGCGATTACACGTTTCCGCATCCCGGATTAGCTGGGCGCTGGATGACGGCATCGGAACGATGCTGCCTGTTATGCAGAGCGATATCATGCTTTCCTGTCAGAACACGGTGTTGATTATAGATGCCAAGTATTACTCCCGCACTACGCAGGAGCAGTATGGTGTCCATACCCTGCACTCAAGCAATCTGTATCAGATTTTCACTTATGTCAAAAACAAAGATGCGGAGTTTGCGGACAGACCGCACACTGTTTCGGGAATGTTGCTGTACGCTCGCACGGACGAAGGCATTCAGCCGGATCAGTCGTATCAGATGAGTGGGAACCGGATTGCTGTAAAGACGCTGGATTTAAACCAGGAGTTCTCGGTTATTGCTGAACAGCTAGATCAGATCGTTTTCGAGTTCTTTGGGATTTTAAAATGAAGAGGAAACATTGGAGGCTTATTAAATGCTTAATAATATAAAACTTCAAAACCAGAACGAACTGGAATTTGCCATCTTCTGTATTGAGAATGTTGCAGACAGGCTGGGAGTCGGTGCAGAACAGGTTTATGATGCGCTGACGAAAAAAAGTGATATCTTGTATGACTATATTGTTCCATGCTATGATGTGCTTCACACGCAGGGAAAGGACTATATCATCAATGATATTCTTGACATGATGAGAGAGCAGGGGGTGACGCTATGATTTTATTTCACGCATCCTATGTAGAAATTACAAAGCCGGATATTTTGCACTCCAGAGTGGAGGTGGATTTTGGGCGAGGATTCTATACGACGCCGCTCATTGGACAGGCGGAGAAATGGTGTGAGAAGTTCCGAAAGAAGGGAAAAGCTGCGATTTTAAATCAATATAATTTTAACGAGGAGGCTCTGAAAAAGTGCCGTGTGCTGCGTTTTGATTCTTATTCTGAGGACTGGCTTGATTTTATTGTGAATTGTAGAAGAGGAAGAGATAAAACGGAGTATGACATTGTGATGGGTGGAGTCGCAAATGATAAGGTGTTTAATACCGTCGAATTGTATAATGACGAGTTAATCGATAAAGCAGAAGCAATCAAGCGACTCCGGGATGAGAAGCCAAACGCACAGATCGCTTTTCGAACCCAGAAAACCATAGAAGGATGCTTAAAATTCGAAGGGAGCAGGACGCTATGAATGCAAATCCCATTTTATTACAGATGAAATATGCACGGGTCGTCGCCCGTTTTGCAGAGATTTCGGATCTGACACTGGACAAGGCGTTGGATTTCTTCTATCATTCGGAGGTATATCAGCTTGTCAAAGACGGTGTTTCCGATATGCACTGTATGAGCGACGCATATCTGGCTGAGGATCTGAAGGACGAATATCTGGAAAACAATAACGGGTTCTTATAAAAGCACAAAATATCAAAAAAGAATGAGTAACATGAGGGAAACATAGATGAGCAAATTTACAGAAAAAGCGAAGAGCCCTTCAAAGGAGAACGCCACCGCAACCGGCCTCAAACGCCGAAATAAAATCCTGGCCGCGCTCTGCATCCTCCTTTATATCTTCCTCTACCTCTATCTGTGCATCTACTGCATGACCGGAGATTATGAGGAAGTTCATGGCATGTCGTTCACAGGGAAAATGGCCGCGCCCTTGTATATATGGGTCATCCTTTCCGTGGTGCTGATCGGTGTCTTTCTGAACCTGATCGGAAGAGCGAAGGACAGTAATCTGATCATGGGCTGCCTGATCGGAGACATCATTCTCACCTGTCTGTCAATGCCCGTGGCGGCAGGGCTTACCGGCGGCGGGTGGCTCGTCTCCCTGTTCGCGGTTATATTCGCGCTGGTCTTGATTTTTGGCCTCTCGTTTATCATCGTGCGTTACCAGAAAAGAAAAAACGGAGAAGATCTATAGCCAACATTTTTCTATGTGACATCTGTATAATGGATATTTCTGTTTAGAGAGGAGGAACCCGTGGATAGAAATGTGAGCATTATCAAGGATTTAAACGGTAATCAAATTGTACTGATAAATGATATACTATTTAAAGGGAAAAGAAAAGTAAACTGGGAAGATGTAGAAATTATCTGAAAAAGTACGTTGGCGATTTTTATTCTATCGCAGAAACAGGTGAAATTGTATACATAGGATCTGATCTGCCAGATGAATATACCAGATCAAATTATACAGCCAGACTGAAAGGTGGAAGTGCAAAAGCAAAGGCTAACGCATCGCAGGGACTTCCCGAAATGATTGAAATTGCTAATGGGAAACGATTTGAGGAAAATCAAAAAGATAAACATAATAAGGATGCAAAATTGGGATGGTATCGTTATGATTCACGTTTTGCACTTCCGGTTTATGATGAATCTGGGGAAGTAGAGCGATATAACGTGTTCCATGCATTAATGTTGATGCGCCATGCAAAGGATGGAAAACTTTATTTGTATGATATTATGGAAATAAAAAAAGAAACGAGAAACCTTTTCCAGTCCGAAGACTTTACTCAGTAAGAGAACCCGCTTCCTTTTAGCTTATTTTATGGGTTTTGTCTGTGTTTGTCAAGCAGAGAGTTTTGTAAAAACTAAATAAATACGAAGGACGAAATTAAATGAAACTGCCACAGCGTTTTATCGAAAATATGAAAACGATCCTTGGCCCGGAGCTCGACGATTACCTCGCGAGCTTCGGAAAGCCGGGCTTCCGAGGCCTGCGCGTCAACACCTCGAAGATTTCTGTAGAGGAATTCCTGCGGATCAGCCCCTTTCGCAGCTTAAAAAGGGTGCCCTGGACGCCGAATGGCTTTTACTACACGGAGGAGGACGAGCCGACCCGGCATCCCTACTATTACGCCGGACTTTATTACATTCAGGAACCGAGCGCGATGACGCCGGCCAGCGTGCTGCCGGTCGAGGAAGGGGAGCGCGTGCTCGACCTCTGTGCGGCGCCGGGAGGAAAGGCGACGGAGCTCGGCGCGAAGCTGAACCATACGGGGCTGCTCGTCGCGAACGACGCGAGCGCCTCCCGCACGAAGGCGCTGCTCAAGAATCTCGAGGTCTTCGGCCTGCCGAACATCCTCGTGACAAGCGAGATGGGAGATAAGCTGGACCGCTATTTTCATGAATATTTTGACAAGATTCTGATCGACGCGCCCTGCTCCGGCGAGGGCATGTTCCGCAGGCAGTCACATATGATCGCGGCCTGGGAGAAGCAGGGACCGGAGGTCTTTGCGAAGATGCAGCGCGAGATTCTCGACCAGGCAGCGGAGCTCCTGCGCCCGGGCGGGATGATGCTCTATTCGACCTGTACTTTCTCACAGCTTGAGGACGAGGGAAGCGTCGACGGCTTCCTTACGCGGCATCCGGATTTCCATCTGGAGGACATCCCGTCCTGCGAGGGTTTCTGTCCGGGGCAGCCTGCGCTGGTGGACAGCCGTCATCCGCTGGAGAAATGTGTCCGCCTCTTCCCGCACCGGATCGACGGAGAGGGACATTTTCTGGCACTTCTGCAAAAGGACGGAGAGGGTCGGGCGGAAGCGGTCTTGCCGAAGAGTCGTCCGGTGAAGCTGCCTGCCGAGTTGGAAGATTTTCTCCAGGATGTGTCGATGCCGGTCGACCGCGCGCGCCTGCAGATCCGCGGCACGAAGGTCTTTCTGATGCCGGAGGGCGTGGGCGCTTATCCGGGCCTGCGCTTTCTGCGCGCGGGACTCTACATGGGAGAGAACTTAAAGAAGCGCTTTGAGCCGAGTCAGGCGCTTGCGATGGTGCTGAAGAAGGAAGAGTATGCTTCCACGATCGATCTGCCCGCAACAGATGAGCGGATTTTCCGCTACCTGAAGGGCGAGACGATCGAGATCGCGGAGCATGAGAGTACGCACCCGGAGGGCTGGCAGCTCGTCTGCGTGGACGGCTACCCGCTCGGGTGGGGCAAGCTCATCCGCGGTACGCTGCGGAATAAATATTTCTCCGGCTGGAGGATGAACGCATGATGCGACTGGATAAATTCTTAAGCGAAACCGGCTTCGGCACGCGCAGTCAGGTGAAAGCTCTCCTGAAAAAAGGACTCGTGAGCGTGAACGGCGAGCCGGAGAAGCGGCCGGAGCGGAAGGTGGACGAGTACGCCGACACGGTTTTTTGTGGTGGAAAAGAGGCCGTTTACAGGGAGTTTACCTATCTTATGTTATATAAACCCGCAGGCGTGCTGACAGCCCGGTCGGACCGGCGGGAGCGGACGGTGTTCGATCTTATCCCTGCGGAGCTGCGGCGGGAGCTTTCCCCGGTCGGCAGGCTGGACAAGGATACAGAAGGCCTGCTTCTGCTGACCGACAACGGGGCGCTCGCGCATCACCTCTTATCTCCGCGTCACCATGTGGATAAACGCTATTTTGCGCGGGTGCGGGGAACATTGCGGGAAGCAGATATCCTGCGTTTTCAGGAGGGCCTGGACATCGGCGACGAGCGAATGACGCTTACGGCGAAACTTGAGATACAGAAAAGCGGCGCGCAGAGCGAAGCGCTCGTTACGCTGCACGAGGGCCGTTATCATCAGGTGAAGCGAATGTTCCAGGCGCTTGGCTGCGAGGTACTCTATCTCAAGCGGCTCTCGATGGGGAGTCTCGCGCTGGATGAAAGCCTTGCGCCCGGAGAGTGGCGCAGGCTGAGCGAAGAAGAAATCACACTATTAAAGAAGGAAGAAGGAACGCGGGATGGAGCAGGCGATGCAAACTGAATTTCTTCCGGTGAACCGGGCGGATATGGCGGTGCGGGGGATTGCGCAGCTTGATTTTGTCTATATCAGCGGCGACGCCTACGTGGATCATCCCTCCTTCGGCACGGCGATCATCAGCCGTCTGCTGGAAGCGCGCGGCTACACGGTCGGTATTCTCGCACAGCCGGATTTTCACAGTGCGGAGAGCATCACAGAGCTTGGAGAGCCGCGGCTGGCCTTCCTCGTCAGCTCCGGAAATATGGACTCGATGGTGAACCATTATACGGTTGCGAAGCATCATCGAAAGACGGACGCCTACTCGCCGGGCGGTGAGATGGGAAGGCGGCCGGACCGCGCGGTCATCGTCTACTGCAACCTGATCCGGCAGAAATATAAGCATATACCAATCATCATCGGCGGCGTCGAGGCCTCGCTTAGGCGGCTTGCCCACTACGACTACTGGTCGGACAGCGTGCGGCGATCGATCCTGCTCGAGAGCGGCGCGGATCTTATTTCCTATGGGATGGGAGAGCGCTCGATCGCAGCGATTGCGGAGGCTCTCGACGCGGGTATGCCTGTGCGGGATATCACCTGGATATCGGGTACTGTCTGTAAAGTGCGTTCGTTGGAGGAAATCAGCGACTTTTCACTGCTCCCGGATTATGATACAATACATGCGGATAAGCGAAAATATGCGGAGAGCTTTGCCACGCAGTATCGCAATACCGATCCTTTCAGCGGGAAGCGTCTGGTCGAACCCTATTCGAAAAGCTGTTTCGTTGTGCAGAACCCGGCCTCGGAGCCTCTGAGTCAGGAGGAGATGGACGAGGTCTATGATCTCCCCTACACGCGCCGGTGGCATCCGATGTACGACGCCGCAGGCGGGATACCGGCGCTCTCCGAGGTAAAGTTCAGCCTCGTGAGCTGCCGCGGCTGCTTCGGCGGCTGTTCCTTCTGTGCGCTGACCTTTCATCAGGGGCGTATCGTCCAGACGCGGAGCCATGCGTCGATTCTGCGCGAGGCGGAGCGGATGACACAGGAAAAAGACTTCAAGGGTTATATTCACGATGTCGGTGGCCCGACTGCGGATTTTCGCACGCCGGCCTGTGAGAAGCAGCTGACAAAGGGGGTCTGTCCGGACCGGCAGTGTCTGTTCCCGAAGCCCTGCAAAAATCTGATCGCCGACCACAGCGATTACATCGCGCTTCTCAGAAAGCTGCGCGCCCTGCCGCGCGTGAAAAGGGTCTTTATCCGCTCGGGCGTGCGCTTTGACTATGTACTGGCGGATACGAAGAGCAATTTTCTCGAGGAGCTCTGCCGCTATCACGTGAGCGGACAGCTGAAGGTTGCGCCGGAGCATGTGTCGGATCCGGTACTGCGCTGTCTGGGCAAACCGCCCGCGTCCATCTATCGCGAGTTCAGCAGCCGTTATCGGAAGATGAACGAGAAGCTCGGCCTGAAACAGTACCTCGTGCCGTATCTCATGTCCTCGCATCCGGGCAGCACCATGCAGGAGGCCGTCGAGCTCGCCGAGTATTGCCGCGACCTGGGGTACATGCCGGAGCAGGTGCAGGATTTCTATCCGACGCCTTCGACGATCTCGACCTGCATGTATTACACCGGGCTCGATCCGCGCTCCATGCAGCCGGTCTATGTGCCGAAGGATCCGCATGAGAAGGAAATGCAGCGCGCGCTGATCCAGTACCGGAATCCGAAAAACCGCGCGCTTGTCGTGGAGGCACTGAAAAAAGCCGGACGCGAGGATCTGATCGGCTACGGCCCGAAATGTCTGATTCGCCCGGAGACGGGAAGGCCGCATGAAAAGAAGCAGAGTTCTTCACACTCTTCAAACAGGAGGGAAGTGTCACAGGGAAGGAAGCGAAAATAACCAATGAAAAATACGTTGCAGAAAGGTAGCTTTGGCTATCTGAATAAACTGAAGGTGCACGAGTGGCTTAAGGCGCTGCTCTATTTGTCGATCCCGATCGCGGTCTATATCGCCGTGCTGCTGATCAACGGTGAGCAGATCACGATTATCACGGTGATGGTTCTCGTGGGCTGTATCCCCGGCTGCAATCAGACCGTGCACGCGATTCTCGCGACGCGCTATCACTCGATTGACCGGACGCTCTACGAAGAAGTGGAGGAGGCCAAAGGCGAACGGCTCGCCGTCTATGAATATGTGTTCACAACCTATGAGAAGAATTACTATATAGACAGCATCATTATTTCCGGGCGCGAGCTGGCCGGATACAGCAGCGACGCGAAGCTGGATACGGTTGCAGCCGCGGAGCATCTGACAAAAATATTGCGACAGAATTCCTATAAGCAGAATGTGAAGATTATCACGGATCGGAAGGCGTTCCTGTCGCGGGCGCGGGATCTCGCGCAGCGCATGCCGGAGGAGGTGCCGTTCAGGGGAGACGACCGTTATCCGGGATTGAGCCGGGAGGAGGTCATTCGCGAGGTGCTGAACTCTATCTCGCTGTAGAGAGTGAAATTTGTTGTGCACTGACCGGCAAGTGGCATATAGCCTCCAAAGAAGATGGAATCGTTATAATTGACTGACTGGTATAGTAAAGTATGAGAATGATCATTGTGCAGGAACAGGAAGCAGGGCAGCGTCTCACGAAGCTGCTCGGAAGCCGTCTGGGCGGCGCATCCACCGGCTTCCTCTACAAAATGCTTCGCAAAAAGAATATTACACTGAATGGAAAGAAGGCTGACGGCAGCGAGCGGCTCTGTGCAGGCGACGAGATACGTATCTTCCTGTCGGAGGAAACTTATGAGAAATTTGCGAGCCGCGAAGAGGAAGAACACTTTCCGGAAGCGCATCTGGACATCATATATGAGGATACGCAGATTCTCATCGTCAACAAGCCCGCCGGGATGCTGAGCCAGAAGTCCTCCCCGCGGGATGTCTCGCTGAACGAGTATATGCTCGGCTATCTCGTCCGCAGCGGGCAGTGGAGTCCAGGAGAGCAGGCCTTTCGTCCTTCCGTCTGCAGCCGTCTCGACCGGAACACAAGCGGCCTCGTCGTCTGCGGCAAGACGATGTCTGCGCTGCAACGCATGGCGGAGCTGCTGCGCAGCCGCGAGCTGAAAAAATATTATCTCTGTCTTGTGAGTGGAAGAGTGGAGAGCCCACAGCGCCTGGAAGGCTGGCTGAAAAAAGACGCCTCCTCCAACCGCGTGGAGATTTTCACAGAAGAGCAGGATGGTGCGCTTCCGATCATCACGGAATTCGAGCCGCTGAACGTATCTGAGCGGGCGACACTTCTGAAGGTTCATCTCGTTACAGGGCGTTCGCACCAGATCCGCGCACATCTTGCCTCCATCGGTCATCCGGTCATTGGAGATGGGAAATACGGAGATCAAGCGGTAAACGAATCATTTCACAGAGAGTACGGCACAAAGTGTCAGCTGCTCCACGCCTGGCGTATCGAATTTCCGCAGATGGAGCCGCCTTTGGAGAATCTTTCCGGGAAAAGCTTCGAGGCGGATCTTCCGCATGATTTTCGGAAAGTCTTACAGAAGATGCACGGAAAGGTGACATAAAAACATTATGGCTACTTGGAATTCGAGAGGGCTCCGCGGCTCCGCCCTGGAGGAACTCATCAACCGTACAAACGAGCGTTATCGGCAGAAGGGACTCGCGCTGATCCAGAAGGTGCCGACCCCGATCACGCCGATCCGCTTCGATAAGGAAGAGCGTCATATCACGCTGGCTTATTTTGACCAGAAGAGCACGGTCGACTATATCGGAGCCGTGCAGGGGATACCGGTCTGTTTTGACGCGAAGGAGTGCCATGTCCGCACCTTTCCGCTGCATAATGTGCACGAGCATCAGGTTCAGTTTATGGAGGACTTTGAGCGGCAGGGCGGTAAGGCTTTCCTGATCATTCATTTTACTTCCGAACAGAAATTTTACTATCTCCATATCCGCCAGCTCATGATCTTCTGGAAGCGTGCACAGGAGGGTGGCAGAAAGAGTTTCCTTTATGAGGAACTTGACCCGGCGTATTTTTTTGAAAGTTCTGACGGCTATCTTGTGCCGTATCTGAAGCCGCTCAGCTATGACCTGGAAACCGAGGCGCAGGTTGACATGGGAGGAGCGGATAGCTTATAATATTGAGCGGTGATTGTGTCTGTGCACATACATGCAGCAATCCGCTTTCACATCCTGCTTAAAAGAGGAGTCACATTATGAATCAGCAGATTTTACATACGCCCGAGGGTGTCCGCGATATTTACAATGAAGAGTGCAGCCGCAAGCTGCGCCTGCAGCAGCAGCTTCACGACACGCTGCGGCGTTACGGCTATCGCGATATTGAGACGCCGACTTTCGAGTTTTTCGACGTGTTCAGCCGCGAGGTCGGCACTGTTCCTTCCAGGGAGCTTTATAAATTCTTTGACCGTGGGGGCAATACGCTCGTGCTGCGGCCGGACTTTACCCCGTCGATCGCGCGCGCCGCGTCCAAGTATTTTCTCGAGGAGGATCTGCCGATCCGACTTTGCTATATGGGAAATACCTTCATCAACAGCGCGAGCTACCGCGGGCGCCTCAAGGAGACCACGCAGCTGGGCGCAGAATTGATGGGCGACGCCTCGATCGACGCGGATGCAGAGATCATCGCGCTTGTGATTGAGTCCCTGCTGAGCGCGGGGCTTACAGAATTTCAGGTGAGCGTCGGGCATATCGCATATTTCAAGAGTTTTCTCATGGAAGCGGGTATTGGGCAAGAAGACGAGCTTGCCCTGCGGGAACTCATTTCCAATAAAAACTATTTTGGCGTGGAGGAATTTGTGGCGAACCTTGATCTCGACGACGCGGTGAGGCGCGCTTTCATCCGGCTGCCTTATCTCTACGGGACCTCGGAAGTCTTTGAGGAGGCGAAATCGCTTGCCGTCAATATGGCCGGTGCGCAGGCGGTAGACCGTCTTGCGGAGCTTTACGAAATTCTGAAGCTTTACGGCTACGAGCGCTATGTGTCCTTCGACCTTGGCATTGTCAGCAAATACAAGTATTACACGGGCATTTTGTTCCAGGCCTACACCTACGGAACCGGCGAGCCGGTTGTAAAGGGGGGACGCTATGACACGCTGCTCGAGCATTTTGGAAAGAAATCCCCGGCAGTTGGCTTTGCGGTTGTCACCGACCAGCTCTTAAGTGCGATTACACGGCAGGAACTTGTGTCCCGGAGCAGTCGCACAGGCATCCTCATTGTTTATCAGGAGGAAGATCGCGCCGCAGCTCTGGCGCTTGCGAAGGAGCTGCGCGGACAGGGAGGAGAGGTGGAACTGCTCTGCGCTGCAGAAGGAAAAAGCCTGGATGACTATCGTGCCTATGCGGGACGGACGGGCGCGGGACGCTTCCTGTATTTTGAGGATGGCAAAGCCGCCAAGGAGGAGCTGTGATATGAGATATCTGACAGTGGCGCTCACGAAGGGGCGCCTTGCAAAAAAGACGATGGAGCTCTTTGAGCGGGCGGGCATCTTCTGTGAGGAGATGAAGGATCCGGACAGCCGGAAGCTGATTTTTGTCAATGAGGAGCATGGACTGCGCTTTTTTCTCGCGAAGGGGCCTGATGTGCCGACCTATGTGGAATACGGCGCGGCGGATATCGGCGTTGTGGGCAAGGATACGATTCTGGAAGAGGGACGGCGCATGTACGAGGTGCTTGATCTTGGTTTCGGAAAATGCCGGATGTGCGTCTGCGGTCCGGAATCCGCGCGGGAATACCTGCAGCATCAGGAACTGATCCGGGTGGCGACCAAATATCCGAATATCGCGCGGGATTATTTCTATAACCGCAGGCATCAGACTGTTGAAATCATCAAGCTGAACGGCTCGATCGAACTGGCGCCGATCGTCGGGCTCTCCGAGGTGATCGTAGATATCGTTGAGACAGGCTCGACCCTGCGGGAAAATGGTCTCACCGTGCTCGAGGAGGTCTGTCCGCTATCGGCGCGTATGGTTGTGAATCAGGTCAGCATGAAGATGGAACAGGAGCGGATCGGAAAGATCATCGGCGATCTGAAAGCCGCGCTGAAGGAGGCATAAGAAAGGTGAGAATTGTGACACTGAATCAGGAGTCCCGGCAGGATCTGCTGCGAAAGCTCCTGAAGAGAAGTACCTCAGACTATGGGGACTACGCAGACACCGTGCAGGACATCCTCGATCAGGTGCGCACGGCCGGGGATAAGGCGCTGATCGAGCTGACGGCACGCTTTGACTGGGATGGCATATGTGCGGACAATCTGCGCGTATCGGAAGAGGAGATGCAGGAGGCCTATGAAGAGATCGATGACAGACTTCTAGCAACGATCCGCAAATCCCTGCATAATATTCGCAGCTATCATGAAAAACAGAAGCGCAGCAGCTGGTTTGACACGACGGACGAAGGCACGCTCCTTGGGCAGAAGATTACGCCTCTGCGCACCGCAGGCGTCTATGTGCCGGGCGGCAAGGCGGTCTATCCCTCATCGGTGCTGATGAACATTGTGCCGGCCCGTGTCGCCGGCGTTGGGCGCGTGATCATGTGTACGCCCTGCAAGAACGGAAAGATTGATCCGGCGGTGCTCGTCGCGGCGAAAGAAGCAGGCGTAGACGAGGTTTATCGCATAGGCGGCGCGCAGGCGATTGCGGCGATGGCCTACGGGACGGAGACGATCCCGAAGGTGGATAAGATCACCGGTCCCGGTAACATATTCGTCGCGCTGGCAAAGAAGGCGGTCTCCGGTATCGTCGGCATTGACTCGATCGCCGGTCCGAGCGAAATCCTCGTTCTGGCGGATGGGAGCGCGAACGCCCGCTATGTGGCTGCGGACCTGCTCTCGCAGGCCGAACACGACGAGATGGCGAGCGCGATTCTGGTGACAACGAGCCGGAAACTGGCGGAGGAGGTATCCGCCGAGGTCGATGAGTTTGTGAAGCATTTGTCGCGAAGAGAAATCATACAGAAATCGCTCGACCATTACGGTTATATTCTGGTGGCAGAATCGATGCAGCAGGCGATTGAGACCGTCGATGAGATTGCGTCTGAGCATCTTGAGATTGTGACGGAGAACCCCTTCGAGGTCATGACGAAAGTGCACAATGCGGGGGCGATTTTCCTCGGACCCTACAGCAGCGAACCGCTCGGAGACTATTTCGCAGGGCCGAATCACATCCTGCCGACGAACGGCACGGCGCGTTTCTTCTCCCCGGTTTCAGTTGATGATTTTATCAAGAAATCAAGTATTATTTATTACTCGAAGGAAGCGCTTGAGAAAGCGCATGATGATATTGAATATTTTGCAAAAGCAGAACAGTTAACTGCGCACGCGAATTCGATCGCGGTGCGTTTTGAAAAGGAGGATAAATTATGAGCAGAACGGCTACAGTAGAGAGAGAGACGAAGGAGACAAAGATCCAGCTTACATTGGAGCTTGATGGAAGCGGAAAGGCAAATGTATCCACGTTTGTCGGATTTTTTGACCACATGCTGGATGGCTTTGCGCGTCATGGTCTTTTTGACCTTGACCTCAAGGTGGACGGCGACCTGCATGTAGACTGTCACCACACGGTGGAGGATACGGGCATTGTGCTTGGTACTGCGATCCGCGAGGCGGCAGGCGATAAGAAAGGAATCCGGCGTTATGGCAGCTGCATCCTGCCGATGGATGAGGTGCTGGTGCTCTGTGCAGTCGATCTCTGCGGACGCCCCTCTTATGTATCGGACGCTACTTTCAGCGCGCCGATGATTGGAGAGCTTGATACGGAGACGATCGGTGAGTTTTTCTATGCAGTCAGTTACAGCGCGGCGATGAACCTGCATTTTAAGGTGCTCGCAGGCGGAAACAGCCATCATCTCTGCGAGGCGATGTTCAAAGCCTTCGCAAAGGCGCTCGATATGGCGACCTCACAGGATCCGCGAATTACGGACGTTTTATCAACGAAGGGAAGCCTCTGATATGAAGAAAAAATACCTGGTACCGGTTATGCCGGTGCGAAAGGGAATGGCCGGTGGACGGGACGGTGTAGAGCTTGCCTCCTTCTACAGTGATAACGGCGCGGATGCGATCCTGATTTTTGATCTGTCCGAGTCCGATGAGGAGCACGAACAGAATATCGGCATGCTGCGCGAGCTTGTGCGCCGGGTCGAGATTCCGGTCTACGCGGGCGGCCACATCCGCCGTGTGGAGGACGTAAAAAAGATTCTGTATGCGGGCTGTCACAAAGCCGTGCTGAACTGTGGAAGGGCGAGCAACGTGGAAATGCTGGAAGAGGTCTCAAAGCGTTTTGGCAGAGATAAAATTGCCTTCAGCATTTCCGATGAATCGCAGTATGCCGCGAATTTTCCGGAACTGGGGAGCCTGACATTCTGGTCCGGCTCCGATGAATACTGTCCCTTTGGCGGAAAGCTGCCGGTCATCAGCGTCAGCGGCGCTGCGACTGAGGAGGCAGTGATCAATGTGTTGTCCAACAAGTGGGCGGACGGCATTGCGACCGCTTATTTCTCCTCCGAGGTAGCGGACTTCATGGGTCTTAAGGCAGCGGCAGCTGAGCGCGGGCTTCAGATGCATGTCCTGACGAGCGAGATGGAGTGGGAGGAGCTGCGTCCGAACTCTGACGGGCTTGTTCCTGTCGTCGTGCAGGATTACCGTACGCTGGAAGTATTGATGGTTGCTTATATGAACGAGAAGTCGTTTTATGCGACGCTCGAGACCGGTAAGATGACCTACTGGAGCCGCAGTCGTCAGGAGCTCTGGGTCAAGGGGATGACGAGCGGACATTTCCAGTATGTGAAGGCGCTGTCCGTCGACTGCGATAACGACACCCTTCTCGCAAAGGTGAGCCAGGTGGGTGCGGCCTACCATACCGGCAATTACAGCTGCTTCTACCGGGATATTCTGAAAAAAGAATACGATACTTCGAATCCGCTGCGGGTCTTTGAGGAGGTCTATGACGTGATCAAAGACCGGAAGGCGAACCCGAAGGAAGGATCCTACACGAATTACCTCTTCGACAAGGGAATTGACAAGATCCTGAAGAAAGTCGGTGAGGAGGCAACGGAGCTCGTCATCGCGGCCAAGAATCCGGACCCGGAGGAGATTAAGTACGAGATGAGCGATCTTCTGTATCATGCGATGGTGCTGATGGTCGAGCGCGGCGTCACCTGGGAGGATATCACGGAGGAACTCTCGAAAAGATAGGTATGCCGGAGCCTTTCGCCGCATATCCTAGCAGCGGGGTGAGAAGATGGGCGCATACCGCGATCAGCTTTTAAAAGAGACTTACGGAAGCCGGAGGGCCGAGCTCATGGGAGAAACCTGCGCGGAGCCATCCGGATTTCTGACTGTATTCAAGATACGTTTCATGATCTGCCTGATTCTTTTCGGGGGCTTTTCCTATATGAGC
The DNA here is from genome assembly GCA_001941045.1 of Lachnospiraceae bacterium Zagget2. Classification (GTDB taxonomy): domain Bacteria; phylum Bacillota; class Clostridia; order Lachnospirales; family Lachnospiraceae; genus Hominiventricola. The sequence continues at coordinate 14,327 of MSHD01000044.1, read as the reverse complement.
CTGACCGGGACGAGTTTTTTCGGTGTCACGGCGGAGCAGGTCGTGGGAGCAGTTACGGACGAGAGCTTTTATGAGACGATACAGGCGGAACTGTCCGGGCTGGTGCAGTGAGAGATTTTAAAGGAATGTTTGAAATATGGATAAACTGGACAAGATAGGAACAGAGACGGATCGGCAGTATGCGTACATGCAGGAGGCAAGGCGTCTCGTAGAGGAGGAGTCTGCGCGCCTGGGCAGACCGCTGACTGCAAATATCACCACCTTTGGTTGTCAGATGAACGCCCGCGACTCGGAGAAGCTTTCCGGTATCCTGCGCGAGGCGGGTTATGTGGAGACAGAAAGCGAGGAGGCCGACTTCGTCATCTACAACACCTGTACCGTGCGGGAAAATGCGAATCAGCGCGTCTACGGACGCCTTGGCGTGCTGCACGGCTATAAAAAGAAGAATCCGCATATGAAGATTGCGCTCTGCGGCTGTATGATGCAGGAGCCGACCGTGGTCGAGAAGCTGAAAAAAAGCTACCGCTTTGTCGATCTGATTTTCGGAACGCACAATATTTTCAAATTTGCGGAGCTTCTGGTACAAACGCTCAGCTCTGACCGGATGATCATCGATATCTGGAAAGATACGGATCAGATTGTTGAGGATCTGCCGACGGAGCGCAAATATCCCTTCAAGTCCGGCGTGAACATTATGTTTGGCTGCAATAATTTCTGCAGCTACTGTATCGTGCCCTATGTGCGGGGACGGGAGAGAAGCCGTGAGCCGCAGGATATTATCCGCGAGATCGAGGCACTGGTAAGCGACGGTGTGCGCGAGGTTATGCTGCTCGGGCAGAATGTCAATTCCTACGGCAAGACGCTCCCGCAGCCCGTAAGCTTCGCACAGCTTCTGAAGGAAGTGGAACAGATCGACGGCCTTAAGAGCATCCGCTTCATGACCTCGCATCCGAAGGATCTGTCGGACGAGCTCATCGAGGTTATGGCGCAGTCAGAGAAGATCTGTCGGCATCTGCATCTGCCGTTGCAGTCGGGCAGCAGCCGTATCCTGAAAGTGATGAACCGCCGCTACACGAAGGAACAGTACGTGGAGCTTGCGCAGAAAATACGCACCGCAATGCCTGACATCGCGCTCTCCACGGATATTATTGTCGGCTTTCCGGGCGAGACGGAGGAAGATTTTCTGGAGACGCTCGACGTGGTGAAAACCGTGCGCTATGACAGCGCCTTCACCTTTATCTACAGCAAAAGGACAGGCACTCCGGCGGCCGCCATGGAAAATCAGGTGCCGGACGAGATCGTGAAGGACCGCTTTGACCGGCTTCTGACTGCCGTACAGGACATTTCCCGGGAAATGGCAGATCGCTTTACCGGAAATGTACAGGAAGCGCTTGTGGAGGAGCCGAATGAACAGCTTGACGGCTATATGACCGGACGGCTGGGCAATAATCATGTTGTACACTTTCCGGGTGGAACGGACCTTATCGGGAAGATCGTCAGGGTTCGCCTGGAAGAATGTAAGGGATTCTATTATATGGGAAGCATTGTTGACTGAATATGAAAAAAGATCTTCTGATTATCACTGTCGCAGCCTTTATTTATGCTGCAGGTATCAGCCTGTTCCTCGACCCGAACAATCTCGCACCGGGCGGTGTGACGGGGATCTCTGTCATTCTGAACCGGCTTTCCGGCGTTGATACAGGTACCCTTTACTTTCTGCTGAATATACCGATTGTTCTCCTTGGCGTATGGAAATTCGGCTGGCGTTTCATGGGGAAGACGGCCTATGCTGTCGCTCTGACGTCCACTTTCACAAATCTTCTGGCTGCTTTTGGCGCGGTTACGGATGATCTGCTCCTCGCGGCGCTGGCGGGCAGCGTGCTCATTGCCCTGGGGATTGGCCTGATCTTCAAGGCCGGAGCGACGACCGGCGGCACCGATATCATTATCAAAATTCTGAGGCAGAAATACCGTTATTTAAAAACCGGTTTCCTTTTCCAGTGTACAGATATGATCATTGTGGCAATATCCGGACTGGTATTTCGTGATCTGAACATTGCACTCTACGCGATGATTGCCGTACTCATCAGCGGACGCGCGCTCGACTATGTGATCTATGGCGGAGATGAGGCGAAGCTGATCTACATTATTACAGAAAAACCGGATGACATCGGCAGACGGCTCCTGCTGGAGCTGGAGGTGGGTATCACTTACCTGCATGGCTCAGGCGGCTGGACAGGACGTGAAAGGCAGGTCATTCTCTGTGTCGTTCGCCGCACACAGGGTCCGCAGGTACAGGAGCTTGTAAAAGCGGAAGATCCGGAAGCTTTCCTGATTATCACAAGTGCAAGCGAAATCTATGGGGAAGGCTACAAGAATCTGTTCGAGGAATCCCTGTAAGTTCCGGATACTTTGACAAGCTTTTTCCTCTATGCTATAATACAGAACGTTGAAAGGGCTGGTCCGCCGGGGCGAGTCCTTTTTTCCAGATGGGAGAAAAAGCATGAGTGGAACGAAAACTGGCGGAAGCAGGAAACAGACAACAGGAACAAAGAAAAAAAATACACAAAACAGTGTAAAGAAAACGACTTTCACGGAGTCCGGTAACGGAATCTGGGATGAAGTTCTCCTTGTACTGTTTATCATTTTTGCCATTTTCTTATTTGTCAGTAACTTTGGAGTCGGCGGTGCAGTGGGAGAGTTCCTGAGCGGTCTTCTGTTCGGATGTTTTGGCCTGCTCGCCTATCTTTTTCCGTTACTGCTTTTGCTGGTCATTCTGTTTTCCCTGGCAAACCGGGAGAATCTGGCTGCAAAGCTGAAAGTCGCAGGTATGGTCCTGGGCGGAATTGCGATCGATGCGCTGCTGCATTGTTTCACGATGGGCAAGGCGGACGTGGAAGGAATCGGCGAAATCTTTGTGTGGTGCCGGGAGTATCACACCGGCGGCGGCATTGTCGGCGGCGGTATCTGGACGCTGCTGCACAGTGCTTTTGGCGCGATCGGAGCCGGTCTTATTCTGCTCGGCATACTGATCATCTGCACGGTCATCATCACCGGCCGGTCTTTCGTGAGAGGCATGTCGGACGGCAGCCGCAAAGTCTATGAATCTACAAGAGAAAATATGGAGCGCCGGAAAGAACTCTCTGAACAGCGAAAAGAGAGCCGACGCGGACAGAAGGCAAGCGGCGTCACACCTGATCTGACGATTCCGAAGCCGACGGGCGATGGCCTGGTTGAACTTGGCGGAACGAAGGAAGAAGAGCCTGAGACAGCAAAAACACCTGCTGCGAAGGAAGAGGGGACATTGCCGCGCAAGCCCATTATCACGATTCATCGTCCGGAACCGAAACACTATGAAGAAGAGGAAAGTCTGACCGGCGGCGTGCAGGAGATTGGTTTCAGCGAAGTTGATCTGATGAGAAATGCGCTGAACAAAAAGGAATTTGAGCAGGAGCAGAAAAGAGAGCAGATACAGAAGGAGACTGTCTCAAAGAAAGAACCTCAGCCTGAACCGAAGGTTACGGAGGAGATACCGACGGCGATGCCGGAAAAAGACGCAAAGACAGCCGCTAAGGCGCAGCCTGCGAAGCAGAGTTACCAGTTCCCGCCGCTCTCGCTGCTCAAGATGCCAAAGAGAAGTTCCGGTCAGCGGAATACGGCCGCAGAGCTCCAGGAGACAGCCGGACATCTCCAGCAGGTCATGGAAGATTTCGGTGTGAACGCTACCGTGACGAATGTGAGCTGCGGACCGGCGGTGACCCGTTTCGAAGTACAGCCGGCCCATGGCGTGAAAGTCAGCAAGATCGTATCGCTCGCAGATGATATCAAGCTGAATCTCGCGGTTCCGGACGTGCGCATCGAGGCGCCGATTCCCGGAAAGGCGGCGGTCGGCATCGAGGTGCCGAACCGGGAAAATTCAGCCGTTCCTTTACGCGAACTGATCGAGTCGGAGGAGTTTAAAAAGAATCCTTCAAAGATTGCCTTTGCAGTCGGCAAGGATATCGGCGGAAATATCATGGTCTCGGATATTGCAAAGATGCCGCATCTTCTGATCGCCGGAGCCACCGGTTCCGGAAAATCGGTCTGCATCAATACTTTGATTATGAGCATTCTCTATAAGGCGAGACCGGACGAGGTGCGCCTGATCATGATTGACCCAAAGGTCGTGGAGCTCAGCGCTTATAACGGCATTCCGCATCTTCTGACTCCGGTTGTGACCGACCCGAAGAAAGCGGCCGGTGCGCTGAACTGGGCCGTCAATGAGATGATGGGACGATATAACCGGTTTGCAGAGACGAACGTGCGGAACATCGAGGGCTACAACAGCAAGATAGAGTCGCTCGCGAATATTGAAGGAGAGAAGCCGGAGAAGATGCCGCAGATCGTCATTATCGTCGATGAGCTGGCTGACCTGATGATGGTTGCGCCCGGGGAAGTCGAGGATGTGATCTGCCGTCTGGCACAGCTTGCCCGTGCGGCCGGCATTCATCTGGTCATCGCGACGCAGCGCCCCTCCGTCAATGTTATCACGGGACTTATCAAGGCGAATATGCCTTCGAGAATTGCGTTTGCGGTGTCATCCGGTGTGGATTCCCGGACCATTCTGGATATGAACGGCGCGGAGAAGCTGCTTGGCAAGGGCGATATGCTGTTTGCCCCGTCCGGCATTCCCAAGCCGCTGCGTGTACAGGGAGCACTTGTGACCGACACAGAAGTCGGTGCGGTGGTGGAGTTTTTAAGCCGCCAGAAACAGGAGACGACGGAGGCTGACGCCGCGATTGCCGAACAGATTCAGCAGATGCAGACCGCGGCGGAGAATACTGCATCAGAGCCAGGAACTGCGGCAGGAGGCGGAAGCAGCAGAGATGTGCTGTTTGCGGAAGCCGGGAAATTCATCATTGAAAAGGACAAGGCGTCTATCGGTATGCTGCAGCGCTGGTTCAAGATCGGATTTAACCGGGCGGCGCGCATCATGGACCAGCTGGCTGATGCCGGCGTCGTAGGCGAGGAGGAGGGCACAAAGCCCCGGAAGATTCTGATGTCCATGGAACAGTTCGAACAGTACATAGACGAGTACGTTTAACGAAAGGACGCATTTTCATTATGAAGTGCCAGAAATGCGGAGCCGATATTCCGGAGGGAAAGATTTACTGTGAACAGTGCGGCGCCGCAATTCAGATGGTGCCGGACTATAGTCCTGACGACGATATAGAGATCGGCACCGAAAAAGAAGAAACGAAAGAAGAGCCTGCGTCGACCGTTACGCCCGAGCAGTCAAAAGGGAAGAAGCGCAGATATATTCTTTGCGCATTTTTGCTGCTCGCAGCCGGTTTTCTCGCTTTCCAGGCGGCTTACAGCCTGATTGGGAACCGCGCAAATGCGGCAGAGGATGATGAGGTGCAGGAGATTCTCCTTCTTGCGGAGCCGACATTCAGCATCGCTCCCGGCACCTACAGTCACACGTTGCAGGTCCTGATTTCTCACGAGGAGATTGCGGATGGTCATATTTATTACACAACGGATGGAACAACGCCGGATGCCGAAAGCACTCTTTATAACCGGAAGGTTTACATAGATGAGGGGACGACCGTGCTCCGCGCAGTTTTCATTCGTAACGATGGAATACAGAGCATGGAAGCGGACGGCACCTATGAGGTTGTCTTTACCTATCCGGATGAACCGGTCTTCAGTATGCCTTCCGGGGAATATGCGGAAAGCTTTTATGTGACTATCTCTGCAGGAGAGGACAGTAAGATTTATTACACGACAGATGGCCAGGAACCGGATCGCTATTCCAATCTCTACACGGGCGCCATTCTGATCAATCCAGGTCTGACCGTCCTGCAGGCGATCGCAATTGATGAAGAAAACCGGGAAAGCGGGATTGAGGAGGTTATCTATCACGTAACCGAACCGGTCGAATCGGAGGAGGAGGTGACCTGGTAAATATTTTTTAAAAGGAATTCACGGAATTTGTTGAAATATCCGGGAAGATGGATTATGATAATAGTTAATGATTTGTCAAAGGAGGACAAGTATGTTTAAAATTCTGGAGGCAGAGCAGCTCTCTGCAAATGTCTACAAACAGGTGATTCTCGCCCCGCGTGTCGCGAAATCCTGCGAACCCGGGCAGTTTGTCATCGTACGCGTGGACGAGACCGCGGAGCGTATTCCGCTGACAATCTGTGATTATGACAGGGAAGCGGGTACCATTACGATCGTATTCCAGCCTATCGGTGTATCGACCTACAAGCTGGTGAAGCTGAAGGCCGGAGATTCGATCCTGGACTTTGTAGGTCCGCTGGGACGCCCGTCCGATCTGGTCACGGACGATTTCGAAGAAGTGAAGAAGAAAAAGATCGTCTTCATAGCGGGCGGCGTGGGCACTGCTCCGGTCTATCCGCAGGCCAAATGGCTGCATGAGCACGGTATTGAATGTGATATTATTGTAGGCGCAAGGACAAAAGATCTGCTGATTCTCGAGAAGGAGATGAGTTCCGTCGGCAACCTTCATCTTTGCACAGATGACGGCAGTTATGGTTTCAAGGGCGTCGGCACCGCCATGCTGGAGAAGCTTGTGAGCGAGGGCAGAGAGTTTGATCACTGCGTCGCGATCGGGCCGATGATCATGATGAAGTTTGCCTGTCTCACAACGAAGAAGCTCGGCATCCCGACTGTGGTCAGCATGAACCCGATCATGGTGGACGGCACCGGCATGTGCGGCGCCTGTCGTGTGATGGTCGGCGACGAGGTGAAATTCGCGTGCGTAGACGGGCCGGAATTTGACGGTCACAAGATTGACTTTGACCAGGCGATGAAGCGCGCCGCCATGTACAAGACAGAGGAAGGCCGCAGACTTCTGAAATACCAGGAAGGTGAGACCCATCACGGAGGATGCGGAAATTGCGGAGGTGACAAATAATGGCAGCAGGATTGACAAGAGTACCGGTAAGGGAGCAGCAGCCGAAGGTTCGTGCGACGAATTTCGAAGAGGTCTGCTATGGCTATAATAAAGAAGAGGCAGTAGAGGAGTCGCAGCGCTGTCTTGGCTGCAAGAAGGCAAAATGCATGGAAGGATGCCCGGTATCGATCAACATCCCGGGATTTATCGCCGCAGTCAAGGAGGAGCGCTTTGAAGACGCGTTTCATATTATCAGCGAGTCTTCCTCACTTCCGGCCGTCTGCGGGCGTGTCTGTCCCCAGGAGAGCCAGTGCGAGGGCGTCTGCATCCGCGGAAAGAAGGGCGATCCGGTTTCCATCGGCAAGCTGGAGCGTTTCGTTGCGGACTGGGCGCGGGAGAACGGCATCAAGCCAACGCCCGCTGCCGAGAAGAATGGCAAGAAGGTCGCTGTCATCGGCTCCGGCCCTGCAGGCCTGACCTGCGCGGGTGACCTTGCGAAGCTTGGCTACGAGGTCAAGATCTTCGAGGCTCTGCACAAAGCGGGCGGCGTGCTGGTCTACGGTATTCCGGAGTTCCGTCTGCCGAAGGATCGTGTGGTTGCTCCTGAGGTAGAGAATGTGAAGTCGCTCGGCGTTGAGATTGAGACTGACGTCATCATCGGCAGAACCGTAAAGCTGGACGAGCTGATTGAGGACGAGGGCTTTGACGCTGTGTTCATCGGCTCCGGCGCGGGACTTCCGAAGTTCATGGGTATCCCGGGAGAGACCGCCTGCGGTGTGCTCTCTGCGAACGAGTACCTGACCCGAAATAACCTGATGAAGGCATTCAATCCGGAGTATGATACACCGATCGTCCATGGCAAGAAAGTCGTCGTCGTAGGTGGCGGCAACGTGGCGATGGACGCGGCGCGTACCGCGCTTCGTCTCGGTGCGGAGACACACATCGTCTACCGCCGCAGCGAGGAGGAGCTCCCCGCCCGTGCGGAGGAAGTCCATCACGCGAAGGAGGAGGGCATCATCTTTGATCTCCTGACAAATCCGGTGGAAATCCTGGTCGACGAGAATGATGCGGTTAAGGGTGTGAAGTGCATCCGCATGGAGCTCGGCGAGCCGGATGCTTCCGGCAGACGCCGTCCGGTAGAGATTCCGGGTTCTGAGTTCGACATTGACTGTGATACGGTCATCATGTCGCTCGGCACCTCGCCGAATCCGCTGATCTCCTCGACGACGAAAGGCCTGGAGATCAACCGCAGGCAGTGCATCGTCGTGACGGAGGAGACCGGCGCGACCTCGAAAGAGGGCGTCTACGCCGGCGGCGATGCCGTGACCGGCGCGGCCACCGTTATCCTCGCCATGGGCGCTGGCAAGACGGCCGCAAAGGGCATTCATGAGTATCTGAGCAACAAATAATTTTTCACGACAAAACGGCCGGGAGCTATAGGGTTCCCGGCCATTTTATGTCTGGTTTTCTATTGAAATAATTCGTTATAAAAACTCTCCGTCACTTCCTCTGCGTAAGCATCTTCAATCTCGGGAAACTGCAGCATGAGCCGTCTGCGGATTTTCTCCGAAACCATAAAGTACTGCAGCTCTTCCGTGGTATCCGCATCGATGTCTGCGAGCAGCTCCTCCTTTGTCAGGTTCTCCTGCATCCAGGTATGAACCTTCTCGTCCAGCGTGTCCTCGCGGGCGATATCGTCCATGAGACGCATGACCTTTCGGAAGGACTGTGCGGCGATAATCAGGAAGATGACAAAGATCACTTCCATCACGGCGAGAGAGAAGGTATTCAGCGGAAGCTTTACAATGCCGAGCAGTGCCAGCGTGATCACCACAAGCCCGATGCCGCCCACAAGCAGAAAAGTCCAGGCGGAGGAGCGGTTTTCCGACTGCTTCTCCCTGGCGGAGGTATAGGTGCGTGCCTGGGAAGCGGCGGCACGACGTGCGAGAATATCCGCCCGTTCCTCCTCAGTCAGCGTGGGAACTTCTTCCTCCTCCGGCTGCTCAGCGGGCAGCTCGTCCACCAGATCTACATCACAGTCAGGGCAGTGCGTTTTCCCCTCTACATATTCACTTTTACAGACAGGACACCATGGCATAATCAGTCTCTCCTTTTTTCACATATATATTTATTATAAGTGCTTTTTGTGGTATAATCAATCGAAAACTGACGGAATCCGGAGAGCCTGTATGAAGATCACGATCGTTGCAGTCGGCAGAATAAAAGAAAAATATCTGACAGACGCAGTGGCAGAATATGCGAAGCGCCTTGGACGCTACTGCAGGCTGGAGATCGTTGAGGTGCCAGATGAACGGACGCCGGACGGCGCTTCGGAAGCGGTGGAAGCTAAGATCCGGGAACGGGAGGGTGAACGCATTCTTCAGAAAATCCCGGAGGGCGTATATATGATCGCACTCGCGATCGATGGACATACGCCGGACTCGGTGGAGTTGGCAAGGCAGATGGAGCGCTGGAACGTGGGCGGCGTCAGTCATATGGTTTTCGTGATTGGCGGCTCTCTGGGACTCTCAAATGAGGTGCTGGCGCGTGCGGACTATCAGCTCAGCTTTTCCCGTATGACCTTTCCGCATCAGCTTATGCGAGTCATTTTGCTGGAACAGATTTACCGCAGCTTCCGGATTCGGAATCATGAGCCTTACCACAAATGAAACGTCTTGAAGAATGCAGTGCTTAATGCTACAATATCCTCGTCAGTGTACATCATAGAAGATTTTACGGGAGATAATGAGATGCTTTTATCGAGAGATTATAAAATAATTGCAAAGGAAAATCTGCGGGGTCGCTGGAAGCTCGGCGTCGGCACGGGACTCGTGGCCGGGCTGCTGGGTGCTGCGATCCGCAATAATTTTGATGTTGTGGCGACGATCAGCGATGAAGAATTCGACATGCTTATGCTGCAGGTGCAGGAGTTTCTGGAGAGTGATCTGTTCCAGACGATTTTGCCGGCGCTGATCGGTGCCCTCATTGTACTGTGTATCTATCTGCTGATTGTGCTGGTCATCGGCGGCGCGGTGTCTCTCGGCTACGCGCAGTTCAACCTGAATCTTGCGGATGACAGGGACCCGCGCTTCAGCGACCTGTTCAGCCATATCAATCGTAAGTGGGAGGGCTTCTGCATGCAGTTCTTCCGCGGCATGATGATCCTGCTCTGGTCGATGCTCTTTATAATCCCCGGTATCATCGCGAGCTACCGCTACGCGATGACGCCCTATATTCTCGCGGAAAATTACGACCTCTCCGTGATGGAGGCGATCTCAGAGTCCAAGCGCCTGATGCGCGGCAATAAATGGGAGCTGTTCACGCTGGACGTCAGCTTTATAGGCTGGATTCTGTTATCAGACCTTACGTGGGGCGTCGCCTCCCTCTGGGTCGGCCCGTATCAGGAGGCTGCGAGAGCCGCGTTCTACCGGGAGATTTCGGAGCAGCGCTACAGCCGCCCGCATGTGGATACGGAGTGGACACAGAATCCGGATGAACCGCTCGTCTTTTAAAAATGATATTGCAGTGGAAACTGGTATTATGTAGTTCAGGTGTTTGGACGGCAGGGCAATTATAATGTTGGAAACGAACGGGGGCGGCATCAGCCGTCCCTTTGTTTTTTAGGCGTTAGTTTTTAAATTTAGCACCAATCTTTTTGCTCAATTTACCAATATGAGAATGCAAACGTCAAGAAGTTGATACTTTTCGCCAAGAAAATTACAAATTTTATTGACATGAAACAGAGTATTTTTTATAATTGGTTTATACTAGCGCTTGGTTAGGATGGATATTGAATTCCAATAGGTGATGGCTGTGAAAATTAGCTATAAAAAATTATGGATATTGCTTGTAGAAAGGGAAATAAGTCAGGCTACTCTTAGAAAAGATTTGAATATAGCATCGGGAACCATGACAAAAATGAGACGTAATGAAGAAGTCGCATTATCAGTACTTCTTCGTATTTGTGAATATTTGGATTGCAATATAGGAGATGTTTGTGATGCAGTCCGGGTTGAATATACTGACTGATAAATTTTTCAGGGAGGAAAAAGTGATGGAAAACAGGAAAATTCAATTCTGTTCTTATTGTGGGAGCAAGTTGGATGATGGTGCGAGATTCTGTAAAAATTGTGGAGAGCCAGTTTCAGTGAATGCCCAAAAAGAATATGGGTCAAAGCAAGAGGATTCAGCAGAGGAAAATCCTTCTCAGCGAAAATCTGTTTATGAGGGATATATACATAAGTGTCCAAACTGTGGGGAGGTTATAGAAGCCTTTGTTACCCATTGCCCGTCCTGTGGATATGAAATCCGTGATACAAAGTCGGCAACCTCTGTAAGGGAACTTGCCTTTAAACTTGAAAAGATATCAGCGCAAAAAATGCCGACTCATGATGAAGATGAATCTGTAATGAAGAAGGTGTTTGGTACAGATTTAAAGGACAAAGAAGCGGCTGATAAGGAAAGAAGAAACTTTGAATATCAAAAAGAGAAAGAGGAGGCCTCTCTTATTATAAATTTTTCTGTTCCAAACACTAAAGAGGACATGCTGGAATTTATGATTTTGGCAGCCTCTAATATTGATGTAAAGCGGGGGACTGATGATGTAGTTTCGAAAGCCTGGCTTTCGAAACTGGAGCAGGTGTATCAAAGGGCAGAAATATCAATGAGCGATCATCAGGACTTTGCGCAGATAGAAGCTATTTATAATCGTAAGATGAGGGAAATCAAGAATAGTAAAATACGAAACGTACTGAAATGGGTGGGGCTTATTGCTGGATGGTTCTTTTTACTTGGCTTGCTCTGGAATCCAAAGGTTACTATTATCATAGCGATTTTTGTAGTGTTCTTAATACTCATAGGAATTATCCTATTCAAAAGAACGTGAAAAGGGGGATGTGGATATGGCTTTGTTTGACAGGCGTAAAAGAACAGGTGGATTTATGGACGAGATCAGATGTGATGAACCGTCATATCTGATATGGAAATGGCATCCGTCAGGGGTGCGTACCGGAGAGGGAAACCGAGAAAATTCTATAAGATGGGGTTCTTCTCTGCGTGTGAAAGATGGGGAAGTTGCGGTCTTTGTTTATTCGCGACAGAATGGAATATTTCAGGAGTACATAGAAGGTCCCCGCGATATGATACTTAAAACGGATAATCTTCCTGTATTGGCAAGTATTGTCGGACTGGCATATGAAGGTGGTACGCCGTTTCAGGCAGAGGTGTATTTTATCAATCTTGCGCAAATTGTGCAGGTAAAATTTGGCGTTCCTTTCTTTGATGTATTTGATCCGAGATTTGAGGATTTCGGAGTGCCCGTCGCTGTCAGGGGTACGGTGAGTTTTCGCATAAATGATTACAGGGAATTTATTAAGCTTCACAGGCTTAGCAGCTTTCATTTGGAGACTTTTCAAAAAGAAATTAAAGATGCAGTCATTCGTTATGTAAAAGATACGGTTGCCAACGCTCCGGCTGCACATAATATTCCGGTTGTCCAGATTGAGAGCAAAACGGCTCAGATGAATGATGTGATTGAATATGATTTGAGTAAGCGTTTGAAAGAAAATTTTGGTGTCTCTGTATCAGGCGTTGATATTGGAGCGATTGAGATTGATAAATTCAGTGAAAGTTACCAGCAGCTTATGAGTGTAACAAAAGATCTTGCCGGAGCAACTGTAAAGGCTGAGACAGAGGCGAAAATCAAAGACATTGCCGCAAAACAGCGAATTGAAGCCGAGCATTATGAAGAATCACTCCGTATTCAGCGGGAAGAGGGACAATACGCGCAGCATAAAGCTACACAGACAGCTAATATTGGTGCGTTCCAGACCGAGAAACAGGCTGAAGTCGGAATAGCGGGCGCAAAAGCGCTTGGGCAGATGGGCGCCAATGGGGCCGGAGACATAAATTTAGGTAATTCTGGAGATGGCGGAGGATTCAATATGGCAGCTATGATGGCCAGTATGGCTGTCGGAGGAGCAGTAGGTCAGAATATTGCCGGTGCTATGAATAACATGATGGGAGGTATGAATCAGACTCCTCAATCAGATTCGACACCGCCGCCGATTCCGAAAATACAGTATTATGTCGCTGTGAATGGACAGGCTTCTGGTCCATATAACAAGGATACACTATCAAAAATGTCACTTGATGGTCAGGTCACAACAGAGAGCCTGATATGGAAGAATGGCATGACTTCGTGGGAAAAAGCATCAACCATAGAGGAATTGAAAGATATAATTGTCAGCATGCCGCCGATTCCGACGGAGACATGAGAAGAGAGGGAGTGAAACAGATGATATGTCCAAAATGTGGTGCCAAATTAACAGAGGATACAAAATTTTGTTCATACTGTGGTCAAAAAATCGAAGTGACTGAAAGGCAGGATGACCATAACGCTTATGTTGGTGAAGATTTTGACGAAACGGAACCTGTTATTGATTTTGATACCTCGAAATGGGAAGAGTCCAAGTCTCAAAAAGCGAAGAAAGGCAAGTCCATTTGGGATAAATTAAGCATTTTTGAGAAAATTGCACTGGTGGCATTTATTGTTTTTGTTATTATGTTTGTTATTGCTTTCCTTAATGGAAAAATAATTGCCAGTGTAATAGCTATTGTGCAGATTCTATTAATAATCATTGCGGTATTAATGGAAAAGGAAATTATTAAGATACCAATGAAGTGGCTGAATATAATACCACTGATTCTGGCAATTCTTTTAATATTTCCTTATAGCAGTATATACAGCGTCAATTATGGAAATGCGGAGAAGTTTAAATGGTCTGATATTGTACTTGGAGAAATGATTCCAGAACCCAAATCTAATTTTGGCGAAATCCATGTAAATTCGGAAAGTAGCCTGATGATTGACTTGTACAAAACAAATCAGACACAATATGACGATTATATTGAAGTTTGCAAAGAGTATGGATTTATCCAAGATACAGAAGAGTTGACATATTATTTTTATGCATACGATTCTGAAGGTAATAAGCTTTCTCTTGATTACGAAGAGGACAACAGAATGATGCGTATAAGCGTAACGAAAGCAAAACAATATGGTACGCTTGATTGGCCGGAAAGCGGTTTTGCCAGTATGTTGCCTGTTCCAAAATCCGATATAGGCGAAGTCAGCCAGAATGATGAGTCTGGATTTTGTGCGTATGTAGACAACACGCCAATAGAGGACTTTCAAGAATATGTTAGCGCTTGTGCTGACAGTGGCTTTGTGAATGAGGCTTCTGAGAGTGAAAAGGATTATTTCGCTGAAGATAGCGAAGGGTACAGGCTTGAAGTATCATACAAAGGGGGCAATGTTATCTATATTTCTTTACAGGAGCCTGAATTTGATGTCTCTATTGAAGTGGAATGTGAGGAAAACTGGCTATTTAGTAAATATGATGTCGAGGTATATGTAGACGGTGTA
>MSHD01000043.1:43818-62792 GCA_001941045.1 Lachnospiraceae bacterium Zagget2 | reverse complement strand
AAGGAAAGAGCTATTTTTATTTTTATGCATGCCCGGCCGGTCTGCCTCATATAGTATAACCAAAGCATCATCAACGACAGGAGCCTGCCATGAGCGCCAAAACCAAAATCTGGGTATTCCACATGAAGGAGCTGATCTACACAGCAGTCTTTGTCGTGCTGGGCATCCTTTTTCTTTTACTGCTGATCTTTATGTTTTCGTCAGGCCGGAAGAACACAGTCACTGAGCCGACTACCGAATCCGCAGGGCGCTATACCGCCGGCATTTATACTTCCTCGCTCACGCTTTCCGGAAACACAATGGAGATCGCCGTCACCGTTGACAATGACTATATCTCTTCCATCCGTTTCCGGCAGCTCGACGAGACCGTCGCCGCCATGTATCCGCTCATGGAACCGGCGCTGGAGTCTCTGGCTGCTCAGATCTGTGAAACACAGTCCCTGGAAAACCTGTCCTACTCTGAGGACAGTCAATACACCTCGCTCCTGCTCGTGAGCGCGATCCAGTCTGCCCTCGAAAAGGCGCAGAACTAGTCTCCTGCCGGGTATGGCTTCTCCCGGCAGCTCCTACTGTCTGAGGTAAACTCCCTGCGATTCAATCCAGTCGTCCAGTTCCGTCAGACAGTCCTCATTCCAGGTCGGGCTCAGCTCTTTTTCCTTCTGTGTGCCGCTTTCCTCCGGACGCTCTGCTTCTCTTTTCTTTTCTTCCTGTGCCATAGTATTTTCCTCCACTCACAGATTTTCAAAAAGCCACCCTCAAAAGCTCTCAGCTTTGAGAGTGGCCTCCATTTCCGAGACATATCAGGACTGCTCCAATGAAAATAAAGAAGTCAGCCAGGTTAAACACGAGTCGATTCAGCCTCTTAAACGGCGTATGAAAACGAATATAATCGACCACATAGCCTCTTTTGCAGCGATCATAGAGATTCGAAAGCGCTCCGCCTGTCAGAAACGCGAAACCTGCTGTTCGGATCTCCTGCCCCGGCGTCACCAGATGATGAATCAGCATCCCGACGCAGCCGGCTGTCACAAGGCCGGTGCCTCTCACGATCCCTGTCGTGTGTCCGGCCCATCTGCTTCCTGCCAGCCCATAATTGTGCAGACGTGTGATGCCTGCAAATCCGCCCGGGAGCATCTGTTCCCCGCTGCCGGCCGGCAGTTCTTCGATTTCCCGTTTTACCGCCAGATCGGTCTGAAACAGAGCGAGCGTCATACCTGCAAAAAACATCTTCATAAGCGTTAACCCTGCATCTCCAGCGCGGGTACGCCGCGCAGCGTGATCAGAGGCCCGCCTCTGTGCTCGATATAGTCGCCCGTGATCGTCACCTGGCCGATATTGTCATCCTTCGGAATCTCATACATGATATCCAGCATGAATTCCTCAATAATCGCGCGCAGCGCCCGCGCGCCTGTATCCTTCTCCATCGCCTTTCTCGCAATCGCGCTCAGGGCATCGTCCGTGAATTCCAGCTTCACCTCGTCAAGTGCCAGCAGCTTCTGGTACTGCTTCAGAATCGCATTCTTCGGCTCTTTCAGAATGCGCACCATCATATCCTCGCTCAGGGCGTCGAGTGTAAAAATGATCGGAAGCCGCCCGATAAACTCCGGGATCATGCCGAAATTTCTCAGATCCTCGACGGTAACCCGGCTGATCAGGTTCTTTTCCTTATCATATTTATCCTTCAGATCCGCGCGGAAACCGATCGAAGACTGCTCATTCAGCCGTTCCTTGATAATATCCTCCAGATCCGGGAACGCACCGCCGCAGATAAACAGGATATTTTTGGTGTTGATCGTCTCAAGCGGCACCATCGCGTTTTTGCTGTTCGCGCCTACCGGGACCTCAATCTCCGCTCCCTCGAGCAGCTTCAGAAGCCCCTGCTGCACCGATTCGCCGCTGACATCACGCTGGGTCGTGTTCTTCTTTTTCGCCAGTTTATCGATCTCATCGATGAAGACAATCCCCTGCTCCGCTTTCTCCACGTCGTTGTCCGCCGCGGCCAGAAGCTTCGAGAGCACACTCTCGATATCGTCTCCTATATATCCCGCCTCCGTCAGCGACGTGGCGTCCGCGATCGCGAGCGGAACATCCAGAAGCCGGGCCAGAGTCTTCACGAGATAAGTCTTGCCGCAGCCGGTCGGTCCGATCATCAGCATATTGGACTTCTCGATCTCAATGCCGTCTGCATCCGCTCCGGCGGCCACGCGCTTATAATGATTATACACGGCCACAGAGATTACTTTCTTCGCCTTTTCCTGTCCCACGACATACTCGTCCAGGCTCGCCTTGATCCGGTGCGGCGCAGGAATCTTGCGGATATCCAGCTTCTTTTCCTGCTTTGACTGCTCATTCTGCTCCGGCGCCTTTTTCTTCACTCGCTGGCGGCGGGGAATCATATTCTGCAGATCGGACAGATTAATCATGCTGATGTTCGGCATCTTTGAAAAATCGATCTTACTGTAGTCCACGTTTCCGTTATTCATCGTATCCATAGCCTTCTGCATGCACTCCGCGCAGATATGGATATCCTTTGTCAGATGGATCATCTTCCCCGCTTTGCTCGCAGGGCGGTGACACATAAAGCAGACGTCCTCATACTCGTCCCCCTGCTCCTGTGTGTCAGCCTGTTCCTTCACCTCTGTATCTTTATCTTCAAAATCCATAAGAATCTCCTTTTCCGTTATTATATCGCACAGGAGGTCTTAAGAGCAAGCAAAACTATTCTTTCTGGGCCGCGTTGACCTCCGCCTCCGTGCAAAGCGTCACCTGCAGCGTTTTCTCCGTATAAGATGAATTTTCCATTCTCTGGACAATCACTTCGACTGTCTCGCCCGCTGCATAGTAGGTGAGCTGCTCCTTCAGCTCGCTGTAACCTGACACCGTCACGCCTCCCAGCTTTGTGATAATGTCTCCGGCTTCCATACCGGCCGTGTCCGCTCCCAGTCCGTCTATCACAGTACGGACGTAGATACCGGTGGGCATATTGTAGCTTTCCGATACATCCGTCGTCACATCGACCAGATCCGAGATTCCCAGATAACCCTGATCGCTCTCATCCACTTTATCCCGGATCTCAATGTCCATCAGCTCATTGATAATCTCTTCCACGTCCGAGATCGGAATGGCATAGCCCATGCCCTCCACATCTTCTGAGACAAACTTTGCAGAGTTGATGCCGATCAGTTCTCCTTTTGCGTCCAGCAGGGCTCCTCCGCTGTTTCCCGGATTGATCGCCGCATCGGTCTGGATCAGCTTGCTCGTGATCGTCTGTCCGTCAGATTCGAGCGTAACCTCGCGGTTCAGCGCACTGACAATCCCGGACGTCACGGAAAGACCGTAACCATAGGCGTTCCCGATTGCTACAACCGGCTCTCCGACCTTCAGCGAAGAGGAATCTCCGATCGTCGCAATCTTGATCGTGGCCAGCGTCTCTTCCGGTATATCGCTTAAGTTCACCTCAATCACTGCCAGATCCTTGCTGGTATCCGTTCCTTTCACCAGTGCGGAGAAAACATTGCTCTCGTCCGCTTCCTCGCCATCTGAGTTAAAATAGACGCTGATCTCATCCGCCCCCGTGATTACATGGTTGTTTGTTACAATCAGAAGCTCCTTGTCATTCTGTCCGATGATAATACCCGAACCGCTGGAGGAACTCTGCTGCGAATAGCTCCCGAACATCGTCCGGAATTCCGTCGTGCTCACATTTGTAATCGAGACGACCGACGACATGCAGTTCTCCACGATATCCGACACATCATAAACATCCGAGCCGGCAGAACCGGTAGTCGTACTCGCGACTGCGCTTTCACCGGGATCAGTCTCTGTTCCGGCAGTATCTGTATCAACCTGTGCGCTCACCGCATCTCCCAGGTACTGATGACCCAGATAATTTACACCCATAAACGCCGCGCTGGAGACGCTTCCGAACAGCACTGCGAGCACCAGGCATTTGGCGACCGTTCTGCCAAATCCCCCTTTTTTCTTTTTCTTCTTTGGCTGATTCATCGCGTCCGATGAATTATAATGCGTATAGCTGCTCCCGGTGTCATAGTAATTTCTGCCTGTTGTATCATTATTATTCAAATCGTCATACATGGCTGTTTCTCCTTGTGTTTTAATATATTTTTGTACTATAAAAGGAAGTCGGCTGCCAGGTAAAAGCAAACGGCTAAAATCTTCTGTATCATTAGTTATAACAACGAAATGTGTTCGAATTGTGATTTTGTGATTAATACTTTAAAAAATCTCAAAAGTGGTGTATACTGTCTAAAGATTATCTCACAGAAAGGATTTTATTACTTATGAAGAAAGGAACTTTACTTGTCTTCCTGGCAGCCCTTATCGCGTGCTTCTCGCTGGTCGCGTGCGGCGGCTCCTCTGAGACGGAGGAAGCGGCGGCGCCGAGCGTCACCGACATTTCCGAGGAAGAAGAGACTGAGGAAGAGGAAGTCGCAGAAGAAGAAGTTGTCGAGGAAGAAGAGACCCGCGAGGGATACTACCGCAGCGAGCTGACCAACGAATGGATTGATGAGAGCCTGCAGAGTCAGCGCCCGGTCGCCATCATGGTTGACAATGAGAAGACCGCCCTCTACCACTACGGCCTGACGCAGGCAGACATCGTCTATGAGATGATGAACAGCACTGCAAATGGTGAAATCACCCGTTTCATGGCCATTGTAAAAGACTATGCGAGCATCACGCAGTTCGGCAGCATCCGCAGCGTGCGCCCGACCAACTTTATGATTGCGCCGGAATACAATGCGGTCGTGATCCACGACGGAGGCCCCTACTACATCGACGCCTTCCTTGAAAATGACTGGGTGGACCACTTAAGCGGCGGCTTTTCCCGTATTAATAACGGAAAATCCAGAGAGTTCACGGAGTACGTGACGACCGGCGAGGTCGAGAGCCGCATGGCGTCCGCGGGCATTGATGTCGATTACAATGAGTATTATCAGGGAGCCCACTGGCAGTTTGCGAGCGAGTCCAACCCGGTCGACCTGGGTGACTCCTCCGATTCTCTTGACTGCGTACTTGTCGACCTGCCCTTCGACCACAATGGTTCACAGCTGGACTACGACGAGGAGAGCGGCACCTATCTCTACTCCGAGTACGGCATGGCTCATATCGACCTGGCAAACGACAGCAAGCAGCTTGCGTTCACGAATGTCATCATCCAGTGCGCATCGCATACGCAGTATGACAGCAACGGCTACATGCAGTTCAACATCATCAATGAGTCCGGCGAAGGTTACTATATCACCGGCGGCAAGGCGATTCCCGTCACCTGGTCCAAGGGCCATGACATGGAGCCGACGAAGTTCTACGACGCGGACGGCAACGAGATCACGCTGAATACCGGCAAGACCTACATTGCACTCGTATCCACCACCAGATGGGACGAGCTGGTGCTCGAATAAGTCCGACTGAATATGAGTATACGAAAGGGCTTCCCGCGGGAAGCCCTCTCTTTATGTCAATGTTTTCTCTTTCATCACACTCTTGTAAGATGGACGGATGATCTTGTTCATTCCCACGATCTCCTCGAGGCGGTGAGCACTCCATCCGACAATTCGCGCGATTGCAAAAATCGGTGTGTAGAGCTCCTGCGGAATACCGAGCATATCGTAGACAAATCCACTGTAAAAATCGACGTTCGGACTGACGCCCTTATAAATCTTCCGTTTTTCGGCGATCAGCTCCGGCGCAAGCAGCTCGATGTTGCTGTAAAGCGTCATATCCTCCTCACGGCCTTTCGCCGCCGCCAGTTTTTCCACGAAGCCCTTGAAAATCCGCTCTCTCGGGTCAGACAGTGAATATACCGCATGACCCATTCCATAGATCAGGCCCTTTCCGTCAAACGCCTCGCCTGCCAGTATCTTACTGAGATAACTGCCGACCTCATCCCGATCCGAATAGTCGCTCACATGAGCACGGATATCATCCATCATCTCCATAACCTTGATATTCGCGCCGCCGTGCTTTGGCCCCTTCAGGGAAGACATGGCCGCTGCGATCGCGGAGTAGGTGTCTGATCCGGAGGAAGTGACGACCCTGGTCGTAAATGTAGAATTGTTTCCTCCTCCATGCTCCATATGAAGAATCAATGCCACGTCCAGCACCTTCGCCTCGAGGTAGGTGTATTTCTTATCCGGGCGCAGCATCATCAGCAGATTCTCTGCCGTGGAAAGTGTCGGATCCGGTCGATGGATATACATACTTCCATCCCGATCATAGTGATTATATGCATGATACCCATAGACTGCCAGCATCGGGAAAACGCTGACCAGATTCAGACACTGGCAGATCACGTCGTCCAGGCTGTTTGAGTCAAGATTCTCATCATAGGACGCCAACGTCAGGATGCTCCGCGTTATGGAATTCATGATATCTTTGCTGGGCGCCTTCATGATCACATCCCGCGTAAAATTAGTCGGAAGCTCATGGCCGCTCGCAAGCGTATCAAAGAATTCCTTTTCTTCCTGAGGCGTCGGCAGGTCGCCGAACATCAGAAGATAGGCAATCCGCTCAAAGCCGAAATGTCCATCCGGTATTCTCTGAATCAGATCACGTACATCGTAGCCTCGATACCAGAGCCGTCCCTCGCAGGGAATCTTTTTCCCATCTTCCATTTTAAAGGAATCAATCCTGGAAATATTGGTGAGGCCAGTCAGCACACCATTCCCATTCACATCACGAAGTCCCCGGTTCACGCCGTATTCCTGAAATAAATGATCGGAAATTGTGTCGTTTTTCACGCAGAGCGTTTCGTATTTCTGCGCTGTGTTTCTCCATTTCTCATAATAGCCCAATAATACCTCTCCTTTTCTCTTCGATTTGTCCTATTCGGCAGTTCCTCCTGTGTCTGTAGTTTCTTCTGTAACTTCCGTCTCTGCAGACTCTGTTTCTTCCGTCGTCTGCACACTGTCCTCCGTCTCGCCGGACGTATCCACTTCCGTAGGTGCGGGCTCCGTTCCCGGCAGGTAATAGCAGATAACCGGCGTTCCCGTCTCCACATAGCTGTAGAGCTCCTGCGCCTTTGCGTAAGGCAGATTGATACAGCCGTGCGAGCCGTTCGTCTTGTAGATATCGCCGCCGAAACTCGAGCGCCAGGTTGCGTCGTGCAGACCGATATTTCCATTGAATGGCATCCAGTAGGAAACCGGCGTCTCGTAGGTCTCACCTACAAGTGTGGCGTCCCGCTGCTTATATGTAATGCCATACACACCGGCCGGTGTGTCATAACCCTTTGCGGAATTTCCCGAGACAAAATCCGACTCCATCACAAGCACCCCGTCTTCATAATAGAAAAGATGCTGCGCAGTCAGGTTGACTTCTACATAAGTGTCTCCATAATCCGGCGTATCATAAGAAGCAGCCGTCTGATAATAGACCGGTGTGCGCTCGCCGCTCTCCCCGTTCTCAATCATCTCAGCCAGCTCTTCCGCCTCCTGCACATAGTTCATCCACCAGCCATAATCGCCGGAGCTGATCGTGACCTCCGTACCATAACTGGTCACAAAGGTGCGGGAGCGAAAAATCGTGTCGTATTTCTGGCGAAGCGTGGCGACAAACGCTTCCACCTGCTCCGTGTCCAGAGTTACCTCAAGATCTTCAACACTGAGCCAGCTGCAGATCGTCTCGCCATCGAGCACCTCCACATTGTCCCCGAAGGTGTAGGTAATCGTGAGATCCTCATAGGTTTTCAACTTTGCAAGAAGATTCACAAGTTCTTCATCGTCAGCACATACCTGGGGCGCCTCGTAGCAGCCTTCCGCATCCAGGTCCACTCCTTCTTCGAGCTCCGCGACGGCGGAACTGACAGCCGTAAGCGTACGTGTAAGGTTCAGCTTATTTCCCTGCGTCTCCTCTACAATCGAATAGCCGCTGCCGGAGACATAGCCCGAAATATAAGCGTCTGCTGGCTCGACCGCAAAGTCGGCGTCAAACCCATGCAGCGCCTGCACCGCCTCCTCTATCGCTTCTTCATCCCAGCTTATCACATCCTCCAGCTCGTATTCGTTGTTCTGTACAAGAAACCAGAGCCAGGTATTCTGCCCCTCGAGAATCTCCTGAAGAGGCTCCGTCGAAGCATAAGAAAGTCCGATATCCGTACCGGCGATCTCTTCCTCCAGAGTGCTTCCATCGCTTTTCCTCTCCAGGACGCGCAGCGTGTAGCTCTCGATCCGTTCCTCTAATCCCGCTATCGTCATGCCCGACACGTCCACCTGATCGATGAGCGTCCCTCTCACGAAACGATTCTGATAGTAAATTACCCCACCGCAGTATACCGCCAGCAGCAGCGCTGCCAGAACACCACAGACAAGCGGTATCAGCGGAAGACGTTTCTTTTTCTCCTCGGTCTGTTTTTCCATCTCTCCTCCAGTCCTTCCGTTCTCCGTGCTGTCTTTCAGTATACAATTTTTTTGGAGTAAAAACAACCGGGGGCTTCCCCGGTCGGATCATATTTTACCTGAACTTCGTAAATTTAACATAAATTCCCCATTTTATCCCGCGCAAAAAATTTTATAAAAATTTTTCAAAAAAATAAAATCAGATCAAAATTACCGGGAACTATCAGGTGTAAGACAAAACAAAAGAAAGGAAGGAAAGAAAAATGTATTGTACGAAATGTGGAGCAACTGTTAACAACGAGGCGCGCTTCTGCACCAATTGCGGGGCAACGCTGAGTCCGGCCACGCCGCACACGGTAAGGAAACCGGCGCGCAGGAAGAGCCATAAAATGCCGCTGCTGATCGGCGCGGCCGTTCTTGTAATCGCGATCGTCGCCGTGATTCTATCGCGAGGCAGCGGACTATCCGGAACCTACACCAGCGAATCCGGTTACTACAGCGTCTCCTTCGACAGCAAGGACGAATGTACCTGGTATCAGAGCGGACTGAACTTCGAGGGTTCCTACGAAAAGAGCGACGACGGATACCGGCTCGAGATCGGAGGCGGCGGCTGGTACGCAGATACCGTATTCGACGCGGTGGTTGACGACGGCGACCTGATCATCACGGGAGGCACTGTATACGGGGAGCGATTTGTCAAACAATAGCGCTTTTCTGTAAGGTCCCATTGAAAAAAAAAAAAAAAATACGCTATGATGAACAGAGCATTCAAAAGTCCTATGATTTGAGAGGGAGAAAACATGGCTACAATTGATTTTACAGACAGCGTTATCGCAGCCCGAATGGGCGACATGGAAGCCTTCGAGTTTCTATATAATAAGTCCATCCAGAATTTCCGGGCTTATCTGTATACGATGCTGAAAAGTGAACAGGACATCGAAGACGTACTCCAGGAGGCTTACATCCAGATTTATAAAAGTCTTGACAAGCTGGCGGAACCGAAATCCTTTCTGCGCTGGGGGCAGGGAATCTGCCGGAACACAGCGCTGCATCACATCCGCACCGCTGACCGTCACTGGGGGCTCGACGATTTCCGTCCTCAGAATTCAGACGACGAGTACGAGGGCATGGATGCCATCGCCGCAGACGAGGAGTATGGCGATTTCGCGGATCCGCAGGTTCAGCTGGACGCTGCGGAGACCCGGCGCCTGCTGGACGCGATGATCGGCGACCTGCCCGAAATGCAGCGTCTGTGCATCTCGCTCTGGCAGCAGGGGCTGTCCACCGCCGAAATCGCCGCACAGCTGGATATTCCAAAAGGGACGGTCAACAGCAACGTAAATTATGCAAAGAAAAAAATAAAGAACAAGGTCCTCCTGCTGGAGAAGCAGGGTACGAAGCTCTACGGCCTCGCACCGATCCCCTTCTTCCTGTGGATCATGTCGCAGTTCCGGGAAAATGGCGCCCTTGCTCCAGGGGCAGAAGGCGCGGCTTCCTTCGCCTCGATCGCGAAAAAGCTTCAAAGTGGAACAGCCTCTGCTTCTGTACAGGCAGACCGGACCGTTTCCGCCACGCAGGCAGCGCAGACGACCGGAAGCGCCATGGGAAGTGCCGCGGGCGCGGCTGCAGCCTCCATCGGCGGAGCGAAGATCGCGGCGATCGTGATCGCCGCCTGCGCGCTCGTCGGCGGCGGAGCATACCTCGTCACGTCCGGAGCGCTCTCCTCCGATGACGCTTCGGAAGCCATCACAGAGGAAACAGAGGCCGGGCTCTCAGAGACCGATCTCACGGATGCAGAAAACATAGAAGAAGAGGCGGAGGAAATTTCAGAAGAGGCCGAAGGTAAGGAAACGACCCACCCTGAATATCTCGTCACCAGAGAGCTCTATACCGGCTACTATAAGGGCTGGCCGACGGAATACACGATCGACTACTACTATGACGAGAATGGCTGGCTCATACAGAAAACGACAGTTGGCACCGAACAGGATCCATACGAGGAGGTTGCGGAAGTCTCCAACCGGACCGAGTACAGCTACGACGCAAACGGCAACCTGCTGAGCGAGATCGAGTATGACAGTGCAGGACAGACTGATTACTCGTACACGTGGGAATACGATACCGATGGAAACCAGATAATGGAAGTGTATACGCTGTACTATTCCGGGGAATTTCTTCTGTCTGATACTGCAGAATACAGCTATGACGAGAACGGGAACCGAATCGCGGAATACAGTACACATAAGGATTCTTATTCGGAAACCAGTTCCTATTGCACATACGAATACGATTCTTATGGCAATGAAGTAAAACAAAATTACTATAGTGAAGCGAGTGGAACGACCCCTTCCTCAACTGTCGAGTATCTCTATACATACGATGAAAACGGAAACATATTGTCAAAGAAAACTGTCGACGGCGAAGAGACATCGACCCGCAGCTACACCTACGATGAAAACGGCCTTTTACTGAGCGAGACGGAAGATCTTTATGGAGAGACAGAACTGATCACCTATACCTACGATGAATATGGAAATACGGCCTCCTGCATTTCTTCCTATGGAATGATTGACAATGATCCGTTGCAGGCGACCAGCTATTCCTGCAGCGAGTATGAGTACAGCCGCTTTGCAGATCTCACAGCGTATGAGGACGCCGCCAAAACGGAGATTCCCCAGCTGACGGAGGAGCAGCAGGCCCGCGTCGAGGATCTGTTCTATCCGATCAGCATGTTCACCGGCTATGGTTACGCCGACTACAATGTGAATGACCCGGCCTCTTTCTGGAATATCATGGACGCGGTCGTCAGCTACCTCTATGGCGAATCCTGGTTCCCCGAGGGCAGCGTTTCCGGTCAGTACATCAGCTACTCCGCCTCTGTCGTGGAGCAGGTCGCCGCCGCCGTGTTTGCGGACTTCACCGGACTGCCGGAGGTAGCCGGGACCTCATGGGTGGAATATGCGGACGGCTCCTACCGGTTTCTGCTCGGTGATCTGCCGTGGGTCGACGACTACAGCATACAGTCATGGGAAGACAATGGTGATGGAAGCTGGAGCGTGCGCACCTCGTACAGCACCGCGCAGGGTGCTGAAGCGGAAATGACCTTCGTCATCATACCAAACGCCTATGCGGCGAGGACGGGCAGCAGTCTCCTCCTCTTCTCCATCTCCGACATAGAGACAAACTGACAAGGAGGGATCCGTATGAGAGAATCGGCAAGGATACGCGGCCCGGGAAGACAGGACATACGCACCGGGAAGCAGATCCGGGAACAGATGCTGGAACAGGATCTGGCACGGCGCAGACTGTGGAAAAAAATTGTCATCCAGCTGGAAAAAGAAGGACTGATCCGCCAGAACGCGGACAATCTATAAATCAAAATT
This sequence comes from Lachnospiraceae bacterium Zagget2, assembly GCA_001941045.1. GTDB lineage: Bacteria > Bacillota > Clostridia > Lachnospirales > Lachnospiraceae > Hominiventricola. The sequence goes on along the minus strand of MSHD01000043.1, from coordinate 51,055 downwards.
CAAAATCAAAGGAGGAAGTATTATGTTTTGTAAATACTGTGGAAAGCAGCTCGCGGAGAATCAACTCTGCGACTGCCCGGAGAGTGTAAAGGAAAGAAGCACGGAGAACCAGACTTCTCAGCAGGCTGACGCGGGACAGGCCGCACAGCAGGCGGCCGCGGCGATGCAGGATTCCATCCAGCGCGCCAAGTCCGCGATTCAGGAGAGCGGCGTCGCGCAGAAGCTCGGCAAACTGCTGACCGGTATGCTCCGCAATCCCTTCCAGACGCTGCAGGACGCCCATGATGACCCTGACAAGACCCCGCAGTACATCATCGGCGGCATCTATTTCATCGCCGTGTTCCTGTTTGTCATCAAGCTGTTTACAGGAATCGGCATGGACTTTGGAGAGGCTCTCGGCCCCGCGTTCCTGCTTGGTCTCGTAGCGCTCGTCATCAAAGTGGTCTACGCCCTGTGCTGCTATCTGTTTTCCGGCGACAAGAGTCAGAAAGTACAGGATCACATTGCTCTGCTGTGCGCGGCCAGTGTACCGGATGCTCTCTGCTCGCTTATCCTGTTTCTGCTGACGTTGCTCGGCATTGACAATTATGTGCTCATTCTGACCATGCTGTTTATGCTGATTGTGTGCGGCACGCTCTCCAATATGGGCGCCATCCGCACAGCTTTCCGGGAACAGCCCGCAAAGGGATATCATATTTTCCTGGTCGTGACGCTGATCCTCACCATCCTGACGCTGCTCATCGGAAAGAGCCTCGTGATGAGCGCGCTGAAAAAGGCGCTGGGCGGCATGTGGAATTACCTGTTTTAACTGAAAGAAGGAGGTTTGATTATGTTTTGTGATCATTGTGGCGCCCATATCGAAGATGGCGCGAGATTCTGTGAAAAATGCGGCGCAAGGATAGGCGCGCCGGAACCGAACGAAACGGTGGAAACCGCTGTACCGACACCCGAAGCCGCGCCTGCGGACGCATCGGCAGTCCGGGAATCCGTGACGGCTCCCGACGGCGAAAGCAGACGGGCAGCGGAACCCTCTTCTTCCGGAAAAGCAACGCCCTCAAAGAAGACGGGGTTCCTCATTGCCGCGGCTGCGGTCGTCGTACTCCTGCTGCTCATCGTCACCCGTATGGGCGGAAAGAAAATCAATCTGAATAACTATCTGACGATCACCGCCTCCGGCTACGACACGGTGGGCAACGCGTCCTATACCTTTGACACAGAGAGCTTTCTGGACGACTACGAGGACAAAATCAAGTTTTCGAGCAAAGCGGAGGATACCTTCGGAGACTGGCTGAACTATATCGACGCGCCGTCGACGCTGGCGAGCTATGTATCCGGTTCGCTCGACCAGAGCAGCGGGCTGTCAAACGGCGACGTGATTACCTTTACCTGGTCCATCTCGGACGATTCGCTGGAAGAAATCGAGGAGTGCTTCAACTACTCCGTCAAGTTCAGCGACATCGAATACACCGTCGAGGGTCTGGAGAGCGTCGCTTCCTTCGATCCCTTCGCGGATATTGAGCTTGTCTATTCCGGCACCGCACCGGACGGCTATGTGGAGGTCCAGAACTCTTCCACCCTCGACGCCGTCTCGGCACTCCGCTTCTCCGTGAATCCTTCGAGCGGCCTTAGCAACGGCGATACCGTGGTGGTATCCCTCTCCAACACGGATATGGACTATTTCGCGGAGACCTATGGAATGGTCCCCTCCGAGACCACAAAGGAATATACAGTGGATGGACTGGCCAGCTATGTCACGGCGCTGAGCGAGATCCCGGATTCCACGCTGGAGCAGCTTCAGTCGCAGTGCGAGGATGTCATAAGCGCCTATGTGGCGAACGACTGGAACACCGAAGCGCAGTTCCTGAACGGCATGACCTGTCTCGGCAGTTATCTTCTCACGCCCAAGAGCGGCGGCACGGAAAATGACCTGTACATGGTTTACAAGATTCAGTCCCATGAATACAACGAGGAGCACGGCATTGACACGACTTATGAGTATTACACCACTATCGCGTTCTATGACCTCGTCATCGAAGCGGACGGAAGCTGCTCGGTAGATCTGACCGATTACAGCCTGTGCTCAGAAAAGATCAGCCGGCTTTTATGGGAAGAAAGTTTCTGGAGCAATGTAACATTACATTATAAGGGATACGAGACGCTGGATGAGCTCTACACCAACTGCGTGACGAAGAATATCGACCGTTACAACTGTGAATCCAGCGTGGAAGATGCGGAGATCTGAGCATATGGAGAACAAAACTGACCCCACGGGCAGGAAAATGGTCAGGCCCGGTATTGGCACCATCGTCGTCATCGTCCTCGCGGTCTGCGTAGCAGCGGGAGGCGGCGCGTATTTCGGCCTGCGCCATGCCGGTGAAAAGGGTGCAGCATCCGAAGCCAGTGCTAACGTTTCGGTGGGAGCGGACAGTGGTTCCGCTTCCGTCGGGACCGACGGCACGGATGAGACCGAAGCGGACGGAGAACGGGCAGCAGCGCTGCCGGCGCAGTATCTGCTCACGGCAAAGCGGTTCTATTCCGTCAACTCCGCGGACTCGATCGATGACACCAGCTATACCTACAGCTACGACGAGAACGGCTACCTCGTCATGAGCACTTCCCTTCAGGCCAGGGAAAACGCCCATACGAAGTACACGGAATACAGCTATGATTCCGCCGGGAATCTTCTGTCAGAGTACTCTTACTACACTGCCGGGAACGTCACCAACCAGACAGATTACAGCTATGACTCTCAGGGGAATATGCTGTCTGAGATCACCAGTAACCTGGATGGCATTGACGAAATCAACGAGTGGACCTATGACGAGGACGGAAATCTGCGGACAGAAAAAAATGTCAACTATAAATCGGATGGCACGGTAACGGAAACTGCCCATACCTATTCCTACGACGATGAGGGCTTCTGCCTGACAGATTATTATGAAAGAGACGGCTCCCTCGTCTGGGTGGAACAGTATTCCTACGATGACTACGGCAATGTCATCACGATCGATTATTATAATGACTGGAGTGATACCGAGCCGGACAGTACAGGGACATACAGCTATGTCTATGATGAGAACGGGACGATTCTCTCACAAACCTATCACGACGGATTCGGAACGGATTTGTCACACACCACCGTGACCGAGTACAGCTACGATTCCGCCGGGAATGTTGTCTCCAAAACCGACAAGCACCTGGATGACACCCTGATTAGACAATACACTTACGAGTATGACGAGAACGGAAATCTGATTTTTCAGGGCGAATACCCTGCCAGCAGCAGCAATTATCTTGAGATCGAATATACCTATGAGTACTGGGAACCCTGACAGAAAAATACCGGCAACTTCGCCTTCCTTCATCGGCTGCGGAAAATTCGCAGCCGACTTTTTTTGCGTAACAGTTCAGAACAGCATCGGCGTTCTCAAGGCCTGCTGTTCTGAACAGATACCAATTTATTTTAAAAAAATAAAATCAGATGGAAATTTTCGGGAACTATGTACCAGAAGGGAAAAACATACGTACAAAGCAAAAGCGCCACCATGCGCGGAAAGGACAAAACCAAATGAAAAAGAAAATGTTGATGACCCTCCTGTGTACAATGACCGTAATCAGTCTGTCCGGCTGCAGCCTGTGGAAAAACACGGCAAAGTCCACTTCAGACTCTGGCTCCGGATCCAGAAAGCTGCTGGAAATGATCGAGAACGCTGCGAATGCCGCAGACAGCCAGAATGAAGACGATGACAGCACCTCAGACGAAAGCTCCGGGGAGACTGCTACACATGAACATGTACTGGCACAGGAAACACTTGAGGAGGCCACCTGCAGCAACTCCGGCACGATTCGTTACTACTGTGAGCTGGACGACTGCGATTATTCCTATGAGGAGACGACCTCCAAAACCGACCACAGTCCCGGCGAGTGGGAATACCTGTATGCGCTGGATAACGGCTATTACGAAGGGCAGAAATGCACGAGCTGTGGGAAGATTCTCGACTATCAGTATATCGCATACGAAGAAAATACCGACGAGGAAGTGAAGACTGCGGGCGAAGATACGGCCACAGATGCGAACACTGCATCCGGTTCGGACAATTCTTCCAGTGGAAACACAACCTCCGGTTCAAGCAGCTCCTCCGGCGGAAGCACAACCTCCACCAGTTCAAGCAGTTCCTCCAGCGGAAGCACGACCTCCGGCTCAGGCAGCTCCTCCGGCGGAAACGCAACCTCCAGTTCGAGCAGCTCCTCCAGCGGAAGCACGGCCTCCGGCTCAGGCAGCTCCTCTGACACAGGCGTGGAAACAAGCCCCTCCCAGGATGAAAATCCGGGCCCGGCAGAAAGCACCCATACGCACAGCTATGACGAGGGCGAGATAACAAAAAAAGTCACGTGCACGGAAGATGGCGTAAGAACCTTCACCTGCAGTGACTGCGGCGACACCTATACGGAAGTCATTCCTTCCACCGGACACACGGAAAGGGAATGGGAGACGGTAAGAGCGGCTACTTATACAGAAACAGGACGGAAAGAACTCCGCTGCAGTACCTGTGGTCTGCTGCTGGATACTGAGACAATCTCTGTCCTGCCCCATGAGCATTCCTATAAAGAAACAGCTCATGAGGACGCCGGCTGTGAATCGGGCGGCTACACCAGCTATGTATGTGAGATCTGTGGCGACACTTATACAGAAACCATCGATGCGACCGGACATCACTACAGCTGGTCCACAGAGAAAGCCGCCACCTGCACAGAGGATGGCTTAAAGGTCTATCTGTGCAGCACCTGCGGAAATGTATCGGACACGGAGACCATCCCTGCCACCGGACACACAGAAAGTGGATGGAAAACCGACAGGACAGCCACCTGTACGGCAGACGGCTCAAGGCACACGGAATGCACAGTCTGCGGCGAAGCCCTGGCGACAGAGTCCATCGCGGCCACCGGGCATTCCTACGGCGAGCTTATCGTGACGAAGGAATCCACAGAAGAGGAGTATGGCTCTGGTTACTATAAGTGCTCCTCCTGCGGTGACAAGAAGACAGTCGTGATCGAGAAAGCCGAACCGCACACGCATGATTATGAGTTGACAGACGAGACGGCTGCGACCTGTAAGGCAGAGGGCAGCAAGACTTATACGTGCGGCACCTGCGGCACCTCCTATACGGAGACCAGCGCCAGACTCAGCCATATCCCGGGTGACTGGGAAGTGGAGACAAAGGCGACGGAAGACGAGGAAGGCTTAAAAGTCCAGAAGTGCACGGTCTGTGGGGAAACGGTCAACACCGAGGTCATTGAAAAGCTGGCCCACACCCACAACTACGAGGTGACAGACCAGAAGAAAGCGACCTGCACGGAGGATGGGTATACCGTTTACACCTGCAGGAAATGCGGGGATTCCTACACGGTAACAGCAGCGGCAAGCGGCCATTCCTATAAGGAGACCGGTGTCACCGCGGCGACCTGTGAGAAAGACGGAAAGATCGTCTACACCTGCGAAAACTGCGGGGACGAATATTCGACGGCTATCGGGAATCTTGGCCACAACTACGTGGAAACCAGCAGGGTAGAAGCCACCTGCGAGAAGGATGGCTCCATCACCTACACATGCGACCACGATGGCTGCGAGGACAGCTACACGGAAACCATCAAGGCGACCGGCCACACAGAAGGTGAGTGGGTAGAAACCAAAGCTGCAGAGCTTGGCGTGGAAGGGGAGGAAAGCCTCTGCTGCGCGTACTGCGGCGAGGTCCTGGACACGCGGACAACGGATATGCTGCTCACGGACGGAACAGACAGCGTCTACTATATCTGTACCGGATACGAGAACGGCGAACCGGTCATGGAGATGGTGATCGGGCACTTCGATACGGAGGCCGCTGAGCTGATCGCAGAGCAGGTCAATGAACTGAGAGCTGAGAACGGGATTGCCGAACTGACAATCGTAACCGGGGATGCAAGCCTGCAGAACCTTGCCAATGTCAGGGCGTTGGAGATGACATATTCCTACACGCACGTACGCCCGACAGAGAGCTTATCTATCTCAAATACCTGGTCAGTTGGTGAAAATATCGCAATGATGACTGGATTTAACGGGTTTACGTACACTTCAACCTTCCTGGGTAACAACTTTTATAAAATATGGTACCAGAGTTCCGCCCATCTGGAGAACATGAAGAGAACGACATATAAGTCAATGGCCGTTTCCGTATTCGCGGAAAAACTCGGCAAAAAATATTACAACTACTACGCAGTCCAGAACTTCTCTTTGACGAAGAACTATATCAAGTATACTGGGGACGCGTGGGATTGATGTCCGTCATTACAGCTTTCCGGGATATACGATAAGGGGGAGCCTGCGGCATACGCCGCAGGCTCCCGCCGTTATTTCCCTTCCACCTCCGTAAGACGTTTCTCCAGCTCTGCGATTTTGGCAAGGAGAGCTTTTTCTCTTTCAGTCTGAGCTTTCACGGTAGCCTGAGCAGCCTCTTTTGCCGCTTGCTCTTCCTCAACCTTCTGCTGGAGCTCCTCCACAATAAATTTCAGGGTATTATGATCCAGTGTCCGTATCATCTCCGAATACATTCCGAGCACCTCCCCAGGTTTGGTACGGAGCATGGCAATCTCCTGGTAAATTTCTTCCAACCATGGATAGATCTGTATCCACGCATCCGCGTCTGCGAGCGTCTCCGTGGCGAGAAGTGATAACCATGCCGTTTGTCTGTTATGAGGTTTATGATACGGGAAATTCCGAAATACGTCAAGGGAGACGAGGCAGTATTCCTGCAGAAGATCCATGTCGAGTCCGGTGTCAAAGACGGTTCTTCCATAGTGGATGTAGTACTCCGGGCAATCCGAGAAAGCTTTCGAGTTTTTCTCATAGATCACAATGACATAGACTTTCTTGATATCCCGGTAAGTAAATTCCTTGCCCCGCTCGCCTTTCACGCGAGTGTACTGCCGCATGAGCAAGTCCGCGGAGTAGCAGGAGAGGCGCTCACCCGGGAAAGCGTAGGGCTGTTTCTGAATCTCAACTGCACACAAGCCGCCTCCATTGATCTGGACCAGCAGATCCATGACAACAAAGGATTCGCCGCTCAGCATACTGTCCTCATTGGGCAGGATGCCGACGATTTTTACTTCTACACCCAACAGGCTGGAGATGAGGCTTTCCAGTCGATCCTGGTGGATGTCGGGGTGAAAGATTCGTTTGAAAAAGGGATCGTAGGTGAGTGGG
>MSHD01000043.1:0-43626 GCA_001941045.1 Lachnospiraceae bacterium Zagget2 | reverse complement strand
AAATGAGGGGATGCGCACACTGCGCAATGTGCGCTTTCAATGTCCGGCCGGACAGGATAGGGATAGTATACACGAAAAAACGGATTATGTCACCAGTGTTTACAGATTGTTCATATTATTTGTGAAGTTGCACAAAAGAGCCTGCGGCACATGCCGCAGGCTCCCTTCTTTCACTTCGCTTACTTCTCTTCTCTCACAATCTGGATGTGCACATCCTCAAGCTGCCGCGGCTCGACCTCGGCCGGCGCGCCCATCATGACATCCTGCGCGTTCTTGTTCATCGGGAAGGGAATAATCTCACGGATGCTCTCCTCACCGGCGATCAGCATGACCATGCGGTCGACGCCCGGGGCGATGCCCGCGTGGGGCGGCGCGCCGTAGCAGAACGCGTTGTACATGGCCGGGAATTTCGCCTTCACATCCTCCTCGCCAAGGCCCACGATCTGGAAGGCTTTCACCATGATCTCCGGGTCGTGATTCCGGACTGCGCCGGACGAGAGCTCCACGCCGTTGCAGACGAGATCGTACTGCCAGGCCAGAATCTCGAGCGGATCCTGCTCCTCCAGGGCCTTCAGACCGCCCTGCGGCATCGAGAAAGGATTGTGGCAGAATTCCAGCTCGCCGGACTCCTCGCCGATCTCGTACATCGGAAAATCCACGATCCAGCAGAATTCGTAGCAGTCTTTCTTCATATAAGCGTCGCTGAGGCCGCCGAGCTTTGTGCGCAGGACGCCCGCTGTCTTCTGCGCGGTCTTCAGGTCGCCCGCGGTAAGTCCCACGAAGTCGCCGGGTTTCAGGCCCAGCGCCGCGACGACTGTCTCTTTTCTTTCCTGCAGGAATTTGGAAGTGCCGCCGACGAGTTCGCCCTTGTCGTCCAGGCGGAACCAGTAGGCTTTCTGACCGCTCTGCACCTCCACATCCGCACACAGCCGGTCGATGACCTTGCGCGTGCCGGAGAATGCCGGGGCGACGATCGCCTTCACTTTATTTCCTTCAAAAGGTCCGAAGCCGCAGTCCGCAAGCGTTTCGGTCGCATCCTGCACGGTCAGATTAATCCGCAGATCTGGTTTGTCCGTGCCGTAGCGCTCCATCGCGTCGAGATAGGCGATGCGGCGGAAGGGCGGTTTGGAAGCCTCTTTATAAATACCATATTTTGAGAAGACCGGCGGCAGCACATCCTCGAGTACTGCGAAGACGTCCTCTTGATCCGCGAAGGCCATCTCCATGTCGAGCTGATAGAACTCACCCGGGGAGCGGTCCGCGCGCGCGTCCTCATCACGGAAACAGGGTGCGATCTGGAAATAGCGGTCAAAGCCGGAGGCCATCAGAAGCTGCTTGAACTGCTGCGGCGCCTGCGGCAGCGCATAAAATTTGCCCGGATGATTCCGCGAGGGCACCAGATAGTCGCGCGCGCCTTCCGGGGACGAGCAGGTCAGGATCGGCGTCGTGATCTCCATGAAATCATGCGCGATCATACTGCTGCGCAGATCGGCCACGACCTTGCTGCGCAGGACGATCCGATCCTTCACCGCCGGATTGCGCAGATCCAGGTAACGATATTTCAAGCGGGCGTTTTCGTCCGCCTCCTTCGAATGGTTGATCTGGAACGGCAGCTCATTGTAGCGGCAGCGGCCGAGCAGCTCAACCTTCTCCGGCACGACCTCGATCTCGCCGGTCGGCAGCTTCGCGTTCTTGCTGCTGCGCTCGCGCACCTCGCCCTCGACCGCGATCGTCGACTCATAGTTGTAATCCGAGAGCTGCTCCATGATCTCCTCAGTCTCCACCACGATCTGCGTCGTTCCATAGAAATCCCTCAGAATCAGAAATCCTAAATTTTTGCTGACCTTGCGGAGGTTCTCATACCAGCCGACCAGGCGGACCTTCTGTCCGACATCGCTGAGCCTCAGCTCTCCGCAGTTGTGGGTTCTTCCCTGCATGTCCTTTTCCTCTCCCTATCTGTTAAAAAATTCTTTAAACTCCGTGTAGCCCTCTTTCTCGAGCTGCTCCTTCTGGAATTTTTTATTCTTATTCATCATCGTCACGAGTACCTGATTTCCGGCCTCGCGCTCCGCGCTCGCTGTCTTCAGCACCTCACACAGCTTGTCCGCCGGCATGTTCTTCTCGACGAGGAAGGCCTTCTTTCCCGCCGCGCCGGGGATCTGGAAGCCCTGCTCCAGCAAAATCGTGATGATACGCTCGAAGCCAATCGAGAAGCCGCAGGCCGGGGTGTCCCTGCCCGTGAACTTGCCAATCATCTTGTCATAGCGGCCGCCTCCGGCCACGGAACTGCCGAACTCGGCCATCTCGATCTCGAAGATCGTACCCGTATAGTAGGACATACCGCGCACAAGCGTCGGGTCAAAGACCAGTTCAAAGCGCGACGCCGCGACCGCCTCCACGCTCTCGCGGATCATGCGCAGATTATCGATGACGCCGTCCTCCAGCGCGCCCGCGAGTGCTTCCTCCAGATAGCTGAGCGGATCCTCCGCCTGCTCCATCTCGCCGAACATCGCCACATAACGCTCCACACTGTCCTCCGCGAAGCCCGCCTCCAACAGCTCCGCCTTCACACCATCCCAGCCGATCTTGTCCATCTTGTCGAGAATAATGAAGACAAGATCATACTGCTCCTCCGGGAATCCGCAACGCTCCGCCATCGCCTTCAGGATGCGGCGCTCATTGATGCGCACCTTGAAGCCTGAGAAATTCAGCTTTCCGAGCAGAGTCGTCGTCGCAAGAATGAGCTCGATCTCCGCAAGCGCGGTCGGCTCGCCCAGGATATCGATGTCGCACTGGACAAACTGGCGGAAACGCCCTCTCTGCGGCCGATCCGCGCGCCACACGCTGCCGATCTGCAGCGCCTTGAAGGGCGCGGGCAGGCTGTTCGCGTTATTCGCATAAAAACGGGAGAGCGGCACGGTCAGGTCGTAGCGCAGGCCGCTGTCAGTGAGATCCGCCTCGCTCTCTGCAGTCTCGAGGTTCAGCTTCTCACCGCGCTTCATGATCTTGAAGATCAGCTTCTCATTCTCACCGCCCTGTTTGCTGCACAGATTCTCGATGTGCTCCACGCAGGGTGTCTCGATCGGCGAAAAGCCGAAGCTCTTATAAGTATCCTTGATCAGGCCGGTCACGTAGTCCCGCAGCTGCATCTCCGCAGGCAGGATGTCCTTCATGCCGGTCACCGGTTTTTTCTTCATCGCCATATTCATAACCTCTCTCTAAACTATGCAGACAGAACTCTGGTAAAAAACTGTTCCTTACGGTCGATCATCTCATCAATGCGTTCGATGTACTGTCCGACTTCCTTTACATTCTCCACCCGCTCGATCTTTGCGCCGCCAGGATAGACATATTTTGTCGCCGCGCCCGCACCCGCCGCCAGGATCGTCTGCTTTTCTTCCATAATCAGTATATTGTAAATTCCGGCTTTGTCAACCTTCGCATAGCCCACATTCTCAAAATTTCCGGCCATGTTTTTCTGCCGGTAGAGGTAATAGGGGGACAGTCCCATTTCCGCACAGCGCAGTGCGGTCATATCCATAATCCGTGCGCTGTTCTCCATACCCATCTCCTCGTACTGGTCGCGGAAAAGCTTCAGCCGGGCTGCGCGCTTGACCGCGAGCGAGTGCACAGTGACGCTGTCGGGCGCAAGCGCCGCGATCTCATCCATCGTATGTTCCACATCCTCATAGACTTCTCCCGGCAGGCCGACGATCAGATCCATATTGATATCGGAAAAGCCCATTTCCCTGGCCATCCCATAAGTTTCCCTGATCTGCTGTACCGTATGGAGACGTCCGATGATCTCCAGCGTCCGCTCGTTCATTGTCTGCGGATTGATCGAGATGCGGCTGATCCCATGGTCTGACAGAACCTGCAGCTTTTCCCGTGTGATACTGTCAGGCCTTCCGGCCTCCACCGTGAATTCCTGCAGATGTTCCATATCAAAAGAAGACTGTATCTTTGTCAGAAGCCGGTCGAGCTGCCGCGGCTCGAGCGTCGTCGGCGTCCCACCGCCGATATAGACCGTATTCAGCTTCTTATGCCGGAAACGCCCGGACAGATAATCAAGCTCTTTAAAGAGAGCGTCCAGATACGCGTCAACCTGTTCCTTCCATTTCGCCAGGGGATAGGAGGAGAAGGAGCAATACAGGCAGATACTCGGGCAGAAGGGAATTCCGACATAGAGACTGTAACCATCCTCATAGTCAATATTCCGCAGGATGTAGCGCTCCCGGTTCGCAATCATGACGCTCAGGGACGCCTTCTCTCGGCTCACAAGCCAGGTGTCCCGCATATGCGCCGCGATCTCGACATTGCTCCTGCCCTGCTCGAGCATCTGCATTGCCAGCTTCGTCGGACGGATACCGGTCAGCGTCCCCCAGGGCAGGGTGCGTTCTGTATACTCTGAAAGGATTCCGTAGATCAGTCTCTTAAACTGATTTTTCGTCTCCATCCGGTCTGCGGGATCAATCGGACATGAACCGCCACCTTTCCTGGCTCCGTCTTCTGTGAGTTCTACAGTGACTGACTCATCAGAAAAAAAGACGGACATACGCACAGACGTTTCCTCCGTGAATGTCTCCTGCACACGCACCAGTATACGCTGCCCCGGGAAAAAGGCCTGAATCAACGAATGGATATCATATTCATAACTGGGATGATTTACGATGACCTCTATCATTTGCTCTCCTGAGAAAACGCCGCCTTATCAGGCGAAAAGGCGGCGTACATTTTGTATTTATTATAGGAAGGGATTGTACTGTTTCTCGTGCCCGATCGTCGTCTCAGCCCCGTGACCCGGACAGACACGCGTCTCATCCGGCAGCAGAAAGAGCTTCTCCCGGATCGAGCGAATCAGCGCCGACGAACTCCCTCCCGGAAAATCACTGCGGCCCACGGACTCTTCAAAGAGCGTATCTCCTGCGAACACACAACCCGCCTGCTCACAGTAGTATGACGCGCCTCCCGGCGTATGTCCCGGCGTATGCAGCACTTTCAGCGTAATGCCACTGAGCGTCAGCTCCTGTCCATCGCGCAGCAGTTCGTCTACCGTGAGCTTCACGGAACGTCCGCCGATGAACACGGACAGATTTTTCTTAGAATCTTCAAGAAAATCCCTCTCTTCTTCAAGTGCGTAGGCCTTCGCACCGCTCCGTTCCTTCAGCTCTTCCACGCCGCCAATATGATCCATGTGTCCATGTGTCAGCAGAATCGCACCGATCTTCCATCCATTATCATCTGCCTTCTTTTTAATGCGGGCAGCTTCCTCACCCGGATCAAAGACCAGCGCTTCCTTACTATCTTCATTTACCAGAAACCAGCAGTTCGTTGCCAGATTTCCTACCATAACAGACGTCACTGTAATATTTCCCATGATCTTCCTCCCGGCCCGCCTAACTCACGGAGCGTTCAATATCCAGCACACTCTCCACCTGGCGCAGCTTCTCAATGATGCGATTCAACTCTTCCACGCCGGAAATGTCAAAGCTCACCGTAATCGTCGCGGTCCCCTGCTTGCTGGTGCGCACGTTCATCGAAGTTACATCAATGTCCCGCTCTGTAAGCGTCTTCGAGATATCAACCAGCAGACCTGTACGGTTATTTCCATATATGGTAATCTCGGTCGAATATTTTTCGCCGCTGCGGGTCCTGTAGCCGCGCTGCCACTCCGCCTCAATCAGGCGCTCCCGCTCTGACTCCGCCAGGTGCAGCACATTCACACAATCTGTCCTGTGAATCGTCACGCCGCGTCCTCTCGTCACAAAACCGACAATTTCGTCTCCCGGCACCGGATTACAGCATTTGGAAAAACGCACCGCCACATCATCGACTCCCTTGACGACAATGCCGCTCTTCGACCTGGCAAGACGCAGCTTCTGCTCCTTCGTCTCCGCTACTCTTTCCATAATCTTGTCGTCGGTGATCGTCTTTTTCTGCGCCTTCTCGTACTCCTCCAGCATCTTGTTGACGACCTGGCCTTCCTTGAGGCCGCCGTGCCCGACTGCCGCCATGACCGAATCCCAGTCACGGAAACCATATTTCCGGAGGACGCAGTCCTGAAATTCCGGACGCACAACCTGTGCCTGCGGAATACCCTTCACCTTACAATACTGGGAAATGAGTTCCTTGCCCTTGAGGATATTCCCTTCCTTGAACTCCGCCTTGAACCACTGATTAATCTTGTTCTTCGCCTGTGTACTCTTGACAATACCCAGCCAGTCCCGGCTGGGGCCTTTCGAATTCTGTGAGGTAATGATCTCGATGCGGTCGCCGTTCTTAATCACGGTGTCAATCGGCACCAGCTTGCCGTTGACCCGCGCGCCGATCATCTTGTTGCCGACCGCACTATGGATACTGTACGCGAAATCAATCGTATTCGAGCCGTTCGGCAGTGTCTTCACATCGCCTCCCGGTGTGAAGCAATAGACGCTGTCAGAAAACAGATCCAGGTCACTTTTGAGCAGGCTCATAAACTCGCGGTTGTCGGACATATCGCGCTGCCACTCCAGGATCTGACGCAGCCAGGTCAGCTTCGCCTCCGCACTGTCCCTGCCCTCGACATTCTGCTCCGTACTGCCGCCGCTCTCCTTATATTTCCAGTGCGCGGCAATGCCATACTCCGCCGTCCGATGCATCTCATAAGTACGAATCTGAATCTCAAAGGGCTGTCCCTTCGGTCCGATCAGCGTCGTATGCAGCGACTGGTACATGTTTGCCTTCGGCATCGCAATGTAATCCTTGAACCGCCCCGGAATCGGCTTGTACATCTCGTGGATAACGCCCAGCGCGGCGTAGCAGTCCTTGACCGACTCTACAAGAATCCGGACCGCGAACAGATCATAAATCTGATCGAGCGTCTTATCCTGATTTACCATCTTCTTGTAAATACTGAAGAAATGCTTCACACGCCCCTGCACGTCGGCCTTGATCTTTGCATTCTCCATATGATGGCGGACTTCCTCGACAATCTCCTGGACATACTTCTCCCGTACGCTCTCCTTTTCCGCAATCTGATCCACGAGATCGTAGTAGACCTCCGGCTCCAGGTACTTAAGCGCCAGGTCATCCAGCTCGGTCTTCACCTTCGAGATGCCAAGTCTCTGTGCAATCGGCGCATAAATATCCATCGTCTCGCGCGCTTTCTCCCGCTGCTTTTCCGGAGGCATATATTTGAGCGTGCGCATATTGTGCAGGCGGTCAGCAAGCTTGATCAGAATCACGCGGATATCTTTCGCCATCGCGAGAAACATCTTGCGCAGATTTTCCGCCTGCTTATCCACTTTATCCGCCGAATAACTGAGCTGTCCCAGCTTGGTAACACCGTCCACAAGGAGCGCCACTTCTTCGCCGAAATCCCGCTCGATATCTTCCATCGTCACGGCCGTGTCTTCAACGACATCATGAAGAATGCCGGCGACGATGCTCTCCTTGTCAAGTTCCAGGTCAGCCAGAATAAGCGCAACACAAAGCGGGTGAATGATATAAGGTTCACCCGACTTGCGAAGCTGATTCCCATGTGCCCGCTTCGCCACCTGATATGCTTTTTCAATCATGGAAATATCCGCGGACGGATGATACTTCAGCACGCTCTTCACCAGCGTCTGATAGAGCTCATCAGGACTTGTGAAATCTTCCATCTTCCTGACGCTCCTGTCCTCCGCATGGACTTCCTGCACCCAATCTTCCTTCATGGCCAGTCACCTGACTTTACGTTTACTTTCCGTCGTAACAGATTACGCTCTCTACCTTATACTTCTTAAGCCGCTCGCGTCCTTTCAGGCCTGCCAGCTCCATCAGGAACACCATCTCTACAACCTCACCGCCAAGCTGTTCCACCAGCTTCGCGGCTGCCTCAATCGTCCCGCCGGTCGCAATCAGATCGTCGATCAGCACCACCTTCTGTCCCGGTTTGATCGAATCCTTATGCATCTCAATCTCTGCGCTCCCGTACTCCAGATCATAACTCATGGACACGGTCTCACGCGGCAGCTTGCCCTTCTTGCGGACCAATACAAAGGGCTTATGAAGATTGTACGCAATCGGCATGCCGAAGATAAATCCTCTCGACTCCGTCCCGGCGATCACATCAAACTCCAGCCCCTTCAGGCAATCCTGGAGCCCGTCAATCGCGAGCTGCAGTCCATCCGCATCCTGCAGGATACTGGTCACATCCCGGAAGATAATTCCCGGCTCCGGATAATCCGGTATGCTTGTCACATAATCCTCTACCCTTTTCATTTTTACCCGCTCCTTTTATCTTTACACGTTCAGACAGCATTTTGTCCACAGATGTTTTTAATATAGCATATTTCGTACAATTCTGCAACGTTTCCGGTCAGTTCGAGACAGCCGCACGGTAATCCAGCACCCTGACCTGCAGCGTCCGCCGCCCACGGTACTCATTGATCTCCGGATAATACAGGATATGAAGCTTTGAATTTTTCTGCAAATCCTTCAGAATTTCATTCATCTCATCATGAAAATAAATTCCCTCCAGCACGCTCCCGCTGTCATCCCGAAGCTTCAGGCGCAGTACGTTCTGATTCCTTCCGAGTACACGCAGCTCCAGAATCTGCACATTTCGCGCCGCGAACACCGGCTTTTCATTGCCCTTTCCGAAAGGCTCCAGAAGCCGCAGTTCCTCCACCAGTCTCTCGCTCACATACCGGAAAGGCAGCACGATATCAATATGTATGACTTCCGTCAGATCCTCCTCGCTCAGGCTGCATAGCTCATTAAGCCGGGCGCGAAATGTCTCCACATTCTCCTCCGGCATGGAGACGCCCGCTGCCATCGGATGCCCGCCGTAACGGGTGTAAAGCTCCTTGCAGCGGCTCATCTCCTCAAACATCGAGTAGGACGGAATCGAGCGTCCGGAGCCCTTGACGCCGTCCTCCGCATGTGTCAGCACAAAGACCGGGCGATAACAACGCTCGCGAATACGTCCGGCGACGATACCCGCCAGGCTCTCATGGCAATCGGACAGATAGACGACCATGACGCGGTCATATTCCCAGCCATTTTCCTCGATCTGCGCGAAAGCCGCCTTCACACTCCGCTCCGTCATAAACTTTCGCTCATCATTCAGGGCTTTGAGCTCTGCCGCCTTCACAAGAGCCTCTTCCGGATCTTCCGTGTCCAGAAGATCAAGTGCCCGCTTCGCCGTGCTCAGACGCCCGCTCGCATTGATACAGGGGCCGAGCACAAATCCAATGTGGAAGGCCGCCAGATTGTCCCGGTTCAGCTCATTCACCTGAATCAGTGCGGACATTCCCGGATGATGCGTCGTCCGCAGAAGCTTCAGACCTTCCCGCACCAGGACCCGATTCTCACCGACGAGGTCCATGACGTCGCCCACCGTAGCAAAGCCGGCCAGCATCAGCAGATCTCCATACAGTGCTTCTGTCGAAATCCCCAGAGATTCCCAAAGCGCACCGACCAGCTTCCAGGCTACCGCCGCTCCGCACAGATCTTTAAAAGGATAGGGACAATCCGGCTGATGCGGATTCACCGTCACGTCCGCAGGCGGCGTCTGCTCATGCAGCGCATGGTGATCTGTAATAATAACCGTCATACCGAGTTCCTTCGCATAAGCGATCTCCTCCACCGCGGCAATCCCATTGTCGCAGGTCACAATCGTATCCACACCCGCTCTGTACGCCCGCTCCACAAGCTCCCGGTTCAGACCGTAACCATCCCGGATCCGATCCGGAATATCCGTGTCCACCTGCGCACCGGCCGCACGAAATCCCCGCAGCAAAATATAGGTAGCACATACGCCGTCGATATCATAATCGCCGATGATCCGTATCCGCGCTCCGACGGCGATCTTTGCCTCCAGCAGACACACTGCCTCCGGAATTCCTTTCATAAGAGAGGCCGGGTGCAGATCGGAAAGGTCTCCATAGAGATAATTCTGAATCTCCTCGTCTCCCACGATTTCTTTGTTGCGAAGCAGGCGCGCTGTAAAAGGACTGATTCCAAAGCGCTGGCCGATCGCCTGAAAATCCGCTCCTTTCCGTATCTCAATCCACTTTTTCATCCGTGTTTTCCTCTCTTCAAAAATCCATGGAAAAGAAAAAAGCCCTGAAACCTCAGGACTTTTCAAGTGGAGATAGCAGGACTCGAACCTGTGACCCTCTACACGTCAAGCAGATGCTCTCCCAGCTGAGCTATATCTCCACGAACCCTGCGAGAAGGCGTCCCTCCTCCGCGTCTGACGGTATTTTAGCACAAGCCTCCAAAAAGTACAAGATTTTTCTTACAAAAATCATTGTGCGCCCGGATTTTCTCCATTTTCCGCGGGTTTCCGGCGTCTGTGAGATCTCCGTCTGCGGCGGCGTTTTTTCTCTGCGCTCTCAGAGACAGCCTCTGCCTCATTCCTCCGTCCCCGCTGCGGTCCACCCTTGCGGAAGCCGCGCAGAAAGCCTCGTCCATGACAGTTGTCACACACCTGGAACGGCGCGCCCACCGGCAGCAGTCTGCCGCAATAACGGCAGCGCGCGATGTAATTCTGCTTTCCCTTTGTGAGATAACGCATAATCGCCACTTCCGTCCGGTCGCGCTCGTCTGCCAGCCAGTCCTCATCAATCACTTTCTGCATCCGCTGCGAGAACTGATAATACAGATCCAGTTGTTTATAATAAGTCTCATACTGCTGAATGCCGCCCTTGCGATCCCGCAGCAGCACCGGTTTCAGGAGCGAAACGTCCGCCGTATAACTGCAGCAGTAATTCAGCCAGAGCTCAACCACCTCGTGATCTTTGATATCGATCGGGCAGGTGATCATCTTGTAGAGAATCTGCTTATCCTCAAAACCGTCAATCATATTCCTGCACTGCTTCGCCTGCTCATAGAGGAACAGTGCCTCGTCAATATTCTCCTTCACAAAAGGCTCGGTCGGCGTTACGGAATGCCAGATCTTCATAATCTCATCGAGAGGGCCCCGAATATCGAGCAAAATCTGCGGAAACCCGAGATTCACCTGGGTTAGCGGTTCCTCCTCCTGGTCAAAATGTGTCCGGATATGTTCAAGCTCCCGCTCTCCCATCGCGGTTACATAGCCTTTGTTGTAAATGCCAAAACGGCCCGCCCGTCCGGCGATCTGCTTGACCTCCGAGGTTGTCAGCGGCCTGCGGCTCACCCCGTCAAACTTCTCCGCCTGCAAAAATACAATCCGGCGCACCGGCAGGTTCAGCCCCATACCGATTGCGTCCGTCGCGACAACCACCTTCGTCTTCCCCTGATGAAAAAGATGCATCTGGCGGCGGCGAATCTCCGGCGGCAGACTGCCGTAGATAACGCTGGCCTTCATCCCCGCCTCCTCGAGGCGCCCGGCCACGTCAAGCACGGATTTCTTGGAAAAAGCGATCAGCGCATCGCCCTTTTTCACATCGTCCGGAAAGACGAAGGGCTTTGTCTCACAGATCAGCTCTGTCTTCCGCTCATAGCGTTCCGCCTCGTAATCATCTCCGCACAGCTCAATCAGATGACAGATCGCCTGTTCCGCCGTCGGGCTCATACAAATGTGAATCTCTTTGGCTCGCAGCCCCAGGATCGCCTTCGTCCATGAATGTCCCCGATCCGGGTCGGCTACAAGCTGCGCCTCATCGATAACCGCGATATCATAATTTTCCTCAAAATTCGCCATCTCGATCGTGGAAGCCATGACCCGGCTGCCCTCTTCCTCGATACATTCCTGACCCGTTCGCATCGTGCAGGGTACGCCGTATTTCTGCATCTGTTCAAAGACTTCCAGTGCCAGCAGACGCAAAGGCCCAAGATACACGCCGTTCGAAGCGAGCTTCAGCCATTCAAGCGAGCGAAAAGTCTTGCCGCTGTTGGTTGGTCCGATATGCAGAATAAAATGCCGCCGCATCTCACGAACGTCCGCGAACTCCAGTTCCGGCCTCGTTGGCACGAGCTCCACGATCCGATCCTTAACCTTGTGCTGAAAATAACGTGGACAGATCGTAAATAATGACTCCTGGCAGATTGAATTTGTTGGCGCCTGCTGCCGCAGCCAGTCGAGAAATTCCTCGTCCAGCCCCTCCTTCTGTTCCTCCAGCAGGAGTCCAAGATCGAGTTCAACCAGCTTCGGCAGGATCTCCGCGTTCAGCCGCTCCACGATCTGCGGCCGGTTCTTTCGATATCCGAACACCGCAACAGTCTTCAACTGACGGTGATATTCCTCGAGCATGTGGACGTTGAGCCGGGAAGCCCGGGAGCTCTTCACCGCCCGAAACAGCGTCTCCGTGCGCTTCTGCATCTCCGAGGCATTGATCGACCTTCGCGGTTTCTTATTCCCGGCCTGTCGGTATTGCTCTCTGTAAAATTCTATCAGTCGTTCCTTTTGTTCCTTCTCCAAACAGCGTCTCCCTCCGAAAGTTATAGCGCACGGCTCATCTCATGCCACTGTTCTCCACCCCAGGCTGAGTTTGCGAACCCGAGATCCCGGAATCCCATCTTCTCATACATCTTTACCTTCGTATCCAGGCAGGTCAGGATCAGCCGCTGTCTTCCGCGTCCCGCCTCGATTTCCGCGTATCTGGACACGATCGCGCGCGCAAGCCCGCGTCCGCGGTATTCCGGCAGAACATCGAGCCCCAGAATCATAATGTTTGCCCCGCCCGGCTCATGCAGATTCGCATCCGTGAAAAATTCATCGCGAAACAGCGACTCACTCGTCGCCAGTCCGTTCAGGAAACCCGCGATTTTCCCCGTTCTGCTGTCCACCGCGACCAGAAAAGTCTCCGGCGCGACCCTGACCCGCTCCCGCATCATCTTCTCCGAACAGGCCTCGTTAGGCGGAAAACAGATCTGCTCGATCCGAACCGCCTGCTCCGCCTCGTCCGGTCGGATCTGCCGAAATTCGATACAGTCTGCGATATTTATCTCTTCCATCTTTTCAGAACCCTTCCTTTTTCCGCTCCCGGCGAAGCTGATAGCGGCGCTCGCCGCCCTCCCACTCGATCTTCTGCTCCGTGCTCTCACAGATCAGGCCCGGAACTTCCACACCGTTTCCGTCCTGATCAATCGCCACCTCCACCAGATAGGCAGTGTTGATAAGACGTCTGGTGCCGTCCAGCGATTCCGCGTAACTGTCCACCCGCACCTCCATGGAGCTGCGTCCCACATGGGTCATGCGCCCGATCAGCACAACCATATCATTGATATAGACCGCGTTCTTGAAATTCATCTGGTCGATACAGGCCGTCGTAACCTCACGCTCCGCGTGCCGCTTTGCCACGATACCACCCAGCTCATCAATCCACATCATCAGCTGACCACCAAAAAGTCTGCCGTAGCCGTTGATATGCCGCTGCATGACCAGGTAGGTCTGCTCCGTCCGCGAGTCAGCCACACGCTTCATCTTCCTCATCTCAACGACCTCCTCCGCAATATATCCCAATTATACCAGAATAACCAGACAGTGCAAGCCATATTCCAGAATATCATTGGACGGATAGTCCAATCGCCACGCTGTAAATACACAGAAAGGAGCAATTCTGGTATCTGTCCGGAATCACTCCTTTCTGGTGATAAGTTCTCAAAATAATGCTTCAATAAAGTGTATTTTATTGTATGACACATGGAACATTTCCCTGCAATTCCTCGTAAATCC
The DNA here is from genome assembly GCA_001941045.1 of Lachnospiraceae bacterium Zagget2. Taxonomy (GTDB): domain Bacteria; phylum Bacillota; class Clostridia; order Lachnospirales; family Lachnospiraceae; genus Hominiventricola. The sequence continues at coordinate 29,999 of MSHD01000043.1, read as the reverse complement.
TGTCCACATCATATGTCGGGGCATATTTACTCACAATACCGCAGATTTTCTGTATTGTCTCCAAAGGCTCCTCCACTTCCTCTGCAATAAGTTCCGCTGATTTTCCTTTTTCATATTTGCGGCACACCATACTGATCACCTTCAGTTGGTAGCCTATTGCTTTTCCTTCTGCTTTTCCTTCATCTCTGGTATCGGCAAGCCATTCTCTCAGGCCTTCGCACATGTTTGCCCCTCCTTCCTTTTCTTTTTGCAGCTTCAGCAATTCCGGCGTATTCGTATATTCCGCAATCGTCTCATAAACGTCCCAGGCCAGAGTGCGAAACGCAGAATATTTTTCCAATATTTCTTTCAGCTCGTTTTTATTCTTCTGATGTTTCAAATACAGGAACATATATCCCATATCTCCGGGAAATTCCAGAAGGCGTCTGTCCGTTGTATGGTATACATCGAGCACATGCGTCCTGTAATTCTCTATAAAGGGGCGCATCTTCGCCGGTATGCGATCCCACTTTAACAATGTATGGAGGTCTTCCGCCGCATCCACACGTTGAACAATATCTTTATAGCGATTTGTTACTTCACCTCCGCGGATTTCGCGCTGCACCGTTCTACGATCCAGCTTTTTGAGGCTCTGCGGAGAAATTACGCTCTCTCCATCGAAAATCCAGCCATTCACCAAATCCGCAAAATGCTCTCTCTTCTCATAAAAGAGAAGCAGCGTATTTTCCCTTCCCATAATCCTCCTTCCGGCGGGATCATGGTTCTTACACTGAAAAAGCGGTCCCACCATATTCATTTATCCTGCTGAAAATATGGCGAAACGCCAGATATCTCAGATATCCGAATCTTTTTATGTTATTTAAAATATAAGTTATATTATACATTTTGTCAATGTAAAATGTACATATAGTTTTTATAATCATACCGTCTGTAAAGATTTCGGACGAGAACATTATACTATACCTCGCCGTTCCTGTTACCTGACTTTACAAATTGTTCATATTTTTTGTCAATGTTGCACAAATCACGATCCAAGTTCCCAGAAAGCCACAGCACTGGCAGCCGCCACATTCAGGGAATCCACGCCATGAGCCATCGGAATCCGCACCCGATAGTCACAATTCGCGATCGTCGTCGCTGACAGGCCGTCGTTCTCCGTACCAAGAACGATCGCGAGCCGCTCCTGCGATTTCAGCTCCGGGTCATCAATGCCAATGGAATCATCGCAAAGTGCCATGGCCACCGTGTGAAAGCCCCTCGCATGCAGTCCGGACATTCCTGCCTCCGGCCAGCCGTCCACATAAGTCCAGGGAATCTGAAACACCGTCCCCATGCTGACACGGACCGCGCGGCGATAAAGCGGATCGCTGCTGTCCGATGTCAGAAGACTCCCATCCATCCCCAGTGCCGCCGCAGAACGAAAAATTGCTCCTACATTGGTGGGATTCATCACATGCTCCAGCACAACAATCCGCCTCGCGTTCGCGCAGACCTCCTCCATGGTACGCAGCTGCGGCCGACGCATGGCGCAGAGCATTCCTCTGGTCAGCTTAAAACCGGTCAGCCTCGTCAACACATCAAAAGACGCGGTAAAAATCGGAATATCGCCGCAGCGCGCAAGAACATCCTTCGCCTCGCCTTCCAACTGCCGATCTTCCACCAGACAGAAAATGGGTACATATCCCGCATCCAACGCCCTCTCAACAATCCGCGGACTCTCCGCGATAAACACCCCCGGCTTTGGCTCGTAATAATGCAGAAGCTGCCGCTCCGAGAGACGTGCATAGATATCCAGCTCCGGCGCAGTGAAATCCGTGACAGAGACAATATTGACCATAGACAGTCACCCCATTTCAAATACTCTGTCTTTATTATGTCCTGCCCTTTTCGCTTTTGCAAGCGGTTTCAACTTACGAACACGAAAAAGAACACCTGCACGAACAGGTGTCCCCGGAAGCTGCCAGCTATCCTGACGTTATTGCAGAAACAAAGGCAACGCCCTTTTGATAAATTCCACGCAGCCGTCCTCTCCCAGCTTTCCGGAGTCGAGCGAGAGGTCGTACTCCCCCGCGTCCCGCCACTCCTCTCCAGTGTAATAGTAATAGTACGCCGCGCGCCGCTTGTCCTCCGTGCGGATCTTTTTCATAACCTCCTTTGACGACCAGGTCATGTTTTTGGCGGAAACACGCTCCACCCGCTCCCCCAAGGACGCATGAATGAAGACCTTCAGAACATTCGGGCGATCCATCAGCAGACGGTTCGCACAGCGCCCCAGGATGATGCAGCTCTCCTTATCCGCCAGATCCTTGATAATCTTCGCCTGAAAGCTGAACAGATTTTTTGTGGAGACGTAGTCGTCGCTGTCGGGCGGCAGCACTTCTCCGGTATACACCTTCTCAGCGGAGGAGAGCATCTCACGCATCCCGATCCGCTCATCGGCCAGCCCAAACAGCCTCTCGTGAATGCCGCTGACATCCGACGCGATGCGCAGAAGATCGCGGTCGTAGTAGGGAATTTCCAGCGCCTCCGAGAGCTTGCGTGTGATGCTGTGTCCGCCGCTCCCGGTCTCGCGCGCAATTGTGATGATATAATGTTCCATATGCGAATCCTCCTTACCCTACGCGCCGAGGTACGCTTTGCGTACCCGGTCATCTGCCGCCAGCTCCGCCGCAGAGCCTTCCATGGAGATCTTCCCGGTCTCGAGCACATAGGCGCGGTCGCTCACACCCAGCGCCATCTTTGCATTCTGCTCGACCAGCAGGATCGTGATACCGCTCTCATGCAGCGTCTGAATAATGGAAAAAATCTCTTTCACGAGGATCGGGGACAGACCCATGGACGGTTCATCCATCAGCAGAATCTTCGGGTCGGTCATCAGCGCGCGCCCCGTGGCAAGCATCTGCTGCTCGCCGCCGGAAAGTGTTCCCGCCAGCTGCCTGCGGCGCTCCTTCAACCGCGGAAAATGTCCATAGACCTTCTCCAGATTGTCGGCGATCCGCTTCTGATCACGGATAATATAGGCGCCCATCCGCAGATTTTCCTCCACGGTCATGCGCGCGAATACATGTCGCCCTTCCGGTACATGCGCCATCCCCTTCTGGATAATCGTATTGGCCGGTATCTTCTGAATATTTTCACCGTCCAGCAGCACCTCGCCGGAGGATGCCGTCAGAAGGCCGGAGATCGTGTGCAGCGTCGTGGTCTTGCCTGCTCCGTTGGCTCCGATCAGGGAGACCAGCTCGCCGTCGTCGACAGTCAGGGAGATGCCCTTCAGCGCATGAATGGCTCCGTAATGTACGTGTAAATCCTTGATTTCCAGCATTTTCTCCCCTCCTCACTCGCCCAGATAAGCCGCAATGACTTTTGGGTTCTGCGCAATCTCCTCCGGAAGTCCGGACGCGATCGTCACGCCGTAATCAATGACCTGGATACGCTCACAGACGTTCATGACCAGGGACATGTCATGCTCGATCAGCAGGATTGCGATACCGAAGGAATCCCGGATCGTATTAATGCAGGCCAGAAGCTCCGCGGTCTCCGTCGGATTCATACCGGCGGCAGGCTCATCGAGGAGTAGCACCTTCATGTCCGTAGCCAGAGCACGGGCGATTTCCAGCTTTCGCTGCTGCCCGTAGGGGAGACTGGAAGCCAGCACGTCCGCCTTGTCCTCCAGACCGCAGATTGCCAGCAGCTCCATGGCTTTCTTCGTCATCGCCTCCTCCTCGCGCCAGAAACGTGGCGTACGGAAGAACGCGTCGACCAGACCGTATTTGATATCCTTTGTAAAGGCCACTTTTACATTTTCAATGACTGTCATATCATCGAAGAGCCGAATATTCTGGAAGGTCCGCGCGACTCCGGCGGCCACGAACTGATGCACCTTCTTCCCGTTCAGCGGGACGCCGTTCAGCAGCACCGTCCCCTCTGTCGGCACGTACACGCCGGTCAGCAGATTGAAAACCGTCGTCTTGCCCGCGCCGTTCGGACCGATCAGGCCGACCAGCTCGCCGGAACAGATGGAAATATTAAAATCGCTCACCGCGTGCAGACCTCCGAAGGAAATGCCGAGCCCTCTGGTCTCCAGTACCGGTTTTTTCTCCTCACTCATGCCGGAGCTCCTCCTTTCCCGCTTTTCGCGAAGCGAAATACTGCTGCAGCCAGCCCTTCCACTTCGGGATATCGCACAGCGCAAACTCGCTGCTTCCCATGATGCCCTTTGGCCGGAATACGATGACGATGATCAGCGCGATCGAGTACACGAGCATCGGGTAAGTAAATACATTCTGCAGGAATGCCGGCAGCGCCGCCACCCAGGCGCCGTTCTTGATCGTGTAGTTCAGAAGGAAGAGCACGACCGCCGCGATGACCGAGCCGGTCAGGAAACCCATGCCGCCCACGACCACCATGACGACGATGAACACAGAATTCAGGATCGAACCGTTCGTGAACGCGAAGGAGGTCGTCGCAAGCGCCGCGTTACTGCAGGCGTAGAGCGCACCTGTCACGCCCGCGAAGAATGCGGATACCGTGAAAGTCAGCACCTTGTAGTAGTTCACATTGACGCCGGAGGACTCAGAGGCGATCTCATTGTCCCGGATAGAACGAATCGCTCTGCCATACTTCGAACGGACAAACATAAACATCAGGCTCAGGCAGAGAATCACTGTCAGGAGCGCTACCCAGAGATACTGCACCTTTTCATCATTCGAAAACCCAAGCCCCGTCGCGTAGAGCGCGGAGGACGCAGAACCCTGTCCGAGCCCCTGCTGTCCGCAGAACGGGATATTATTGATTACATTGACGATGATCATGCCAAAGCCCAGCGTGATGATCGCCAGATAGTCGCCCTTCAGGCGCAGCGCCGGGATACCAACGAGCACGCCGAGAAGCGCGGCCAGGACGCCCGCCGCCACAATGCTGAGCAGCAGCACAAGCAAAAAGGCGACACCGGACTTTTCCTCATAGAATCCGGCCCTCTGGAAGGCCAGTGAGATCAGCGCCGCGCTGTAGGCGCCCACCGCCATGAAGCCGCAGTGCCCGAGGGAGAGCTGTCCCAGGAAGCCGAGCACCAGGTTCAGCGAAGCGGCCATGATAATCAGGTAGCAGCACTGCCAGATGGACGGGACAACGCTCAGCTTCATCCTGCTGCCGCCATTTCCGCAGACCACCAGCGCAAGGATGAAAAATACCGCCGTGGCGATAAAGTTAATCAGATAACGTCTGCCAATACCGTTCTTTTTCATACCTTCTCACCTACATTCTTTCCAAGCACGCCAGCCGGGCGGATCAGGAGCACCACGATCAGAACCAGATAGACAAAAGTGTCCGACATGGACGAACTGATATAGGTGTTTGTAAGCGACTGCACCATGCCGATCAGAAGGCCGCCCAGCATGGCTCCCGGCAGAGAACCGATGCCGCCGAGCACTGCCGCGACAAAGGCATAGATACCGAGCGTCGCACCCATCGTGGTGAAGACCTTCGGATACTGTGCGATGTACATCAGCGCTGCCACGGCGGCGAGCCCCGCGCCGATGCCGAAAGTGATGATAATCGTATGGTTGACATTGACGCCCATCAGGATCGCAGCCTCCTTATCCTCGGAAACACAGCGCATGGCGCGGCCGATGCGGGACTTCTGCGTGAAGAAATAGAGCGCCACCATAATGACAGCAGAAACTACAATCGTGATGATCGTCGCGCTGCTGACGGCCACGCCGCCAATAGACAGCGTGGCACTGAACAACGTATAGGGAATCTTCGGGTCGGGACCAATCGCCGGAATCGCCTGTGCCAGATTTTCCAGCACGAAGCTCATCGCAATGGCCGTAATCAGGCTGGTCAGCTTATTTCCCTTCTTTCGCACCGGGCGATAGGCGAGCAGCTCCACCAGCATACCGACGCAGGCGCAGATGATACACGCGGGCACCACCGCCAGCCAGCCCGGCAATCCCAGTCCCATAAAGACCGGGATCAGGAAGAACAGCGAGTAACCGCCCACCATGATGAAATCGCCATGCGCGAAGTTGATCAGCTTGATGATACCGTAGACCATCGTGTAGCCGAGAGCAATCAGCGCGTATACGCTCCCCAGGCGCAGTCCCGTTATAACAAACTGGATAAAGGTAACCATGATATTATTCCACACTCAGGGTCTTGACAGCGATCTTCGTTACTTCCTCATCGCCTTCGTTGTACTCGTAACCCATCAGGACGCCCGTCTTGATCGGCGTACCGGTCTCATCAAAGGAGAAGGTGCCGGTAGCGACCTCATAAGTCACAGACGTATCCGCCAGCGCGGCCTGTACACTCTCAGCGTCGCATGCTCCGCAGCTCTCCATCGCCTGCGCGAGAATCAGCACGCAGTCATAACCAAGCGCGTCGAAGTTGTTCGGCGTATCGCCGTAAGTCGCCTCATAATTCTCCACGAAGCTCACGGACACATCGCTGGTAGCCAGTTCCGTCGAATAATGGTTCACGAACAGGAAATCGTTGTAAACGGAAAGGTCAGTGCCCTCCGAGATCGTGGTCTCGGTATTGTCCACGCCGTCCGCACCGAGCAGCACGCCGTCAAAGCCCGCGCTTCTCGCCTGCGGTACCAGGTAGGGTCCGGTCACGTCATAGTAGAACGGCACGAACACCAGCTCCGCTCCCGCGGATACCATCTTGTTGAACTGGTTCGTGTAATCCACCTCCGTCATCGTCGCAACAGACTCTTCTGCTACGACTTCAATGCCAAGCGTCTCGCAGGCTGCTGAGAAGGAATCCCGAAGTCGCGGAACCGATCACAAGCTCGATGCCGTCGGCAATCAGCGCATTCATGGCATTCAGGCACTCCGTAGAATCTCCCTGATCATCCTTCGAGGAAACGGCCAGCTCATAGGCTCCGTCACTGAGCATAACGCCGCCCGCCGCGTTAATCTCATCAACCGCCATCAGAACGCCGTTGGAAACATGCGTTCCATATACGGCAAGGCTGCCGGTCATCGGTCCGATCATGCCAAGCGTGATGGTTCCGACAAAATCGCCCTCGGCCTCACTCGCCGCCTCGGTCTCTTCTGTCGTCTCTGCCTCCGTGGTCTCAGAACCGGAGCTTGAACTTCCGCAGGCCGTCATTCCCACAGCCAGGGTCAGTGCCAGAAACATACTGAACATTTTCTTTTTCATAACTTTCCTCCTTTTTGTACTTCAGTTTCCAGTTTCCAAACGCCGCGGCAGGGAAAATTTCGATTCTCTGTCACAGAAAAAGGCGCATGGATGGCATTCATCCATGCGCCTTTGCGTTTATAGCGTACATTGTACGACCAATTTCACATTCTGTCAAGTTTATAAAAAATTTATTTGTCTATTCCATGATCCCGTGTTATCCTGAACACACCAAACACGCGGCATTCTTTGCCGCAGCATTTTTCACACGCAGGGTGGACATCTGTATGTCCACGGATATGATCTTTATCCCTGCAAATACCCCTTTTTAAAACGCGAAGGAGGATACCAATTGAAAAGTAAATACTGTTTTTTTTACCCTTATTGGGCTTTGTTTTCTTTGCCTTCTCTTTATTCGGGTCCGGCTGACACAGGAAAACAGACAACAGCAAACCCGGGAAACAGAGAAATTCATCGAGGCGAGCTATGCAGGAGACATTGATACAATCCTCTCCCTGTTTCCGGATTCTTTGTATGAGCGTCTGATCGCTGACACCATCGACAGCGTGAATTCAGAGGAGGAAATCCCGGAGTTTGTCGGCGCTGATATCCGGAACTATATCGAAACCATCGGAATCCTGTTCGGGGAAGACTGGGAATATTCTTTTGAAATTACCAACCGCTACAAATACACAAAGGAAGATCTCGAAGACCTGAATTATCACTATAAAATAAGCGGCGTTCCGGATGCCGGTTTCAAACAGGCATCCATTCTGACCGTGGAGATCGCTATTACTGGCATCAATGGCACAGAAGGCAGCCAGACAATTCTTGTTCCGCTTGTAAAGGAACATGGACATTGGGGGATCGGACAGCAGATTGGCAGCGTGTATGATACGCGAGCCGCGGAAGGCGGCTATGACATCTATGACAGGCTGCTGGACGGATTCTCCTTCTCCTCTGCATCCGAGGCCGAAAATGATGAATAAGAGAAGCCATCTGGCCCTTTCCTTTCTGACAGCGTTTCTTCTGATAAGCGGCTTTCTCTTTTTGCGAACGCTGCGGGAATATAACAAAGGAGTAGAAATATATGAAGATTTACAGCAGGAAGTGCAGCTCACGGAATCATCCGGGGCGTTCCCCGACATCAACCTTGACGTGGAGAAGCTCCTGGAAGAGAACGGTGACTTCTGCGCGTGGATTTATTATGAAGACGGAAAGCTGAACCATCCGATCGTACAGGAAAGCTATGAGGAAATTAACAAATACCTGCAGACTGCATTCGACGGCTCGATGAACAGCGCGGGCTGCCTGTTCCTTCCATTTGACGCCACAGCGGATTTTACAGCGTACAACACTTTTATCCATGGGCACAATATGCGGAACGGTTCTATGTTTGGCTCGCTGAAAAAGCTGTATCGGGAACCTGAGGCAAACGAATACCCGTATTTTTTCATCTGGACAAAAGATCATGAGCGGATCATGTACCACGTCCTCGCCATCTATGTGACAGACGAAAACAGCGCAATGACCACAACAGCCATGAACGAATCGGATGCGATCTGCGACAGCGCGAATCTCGTGACGCTTTCCACCTGTTATGGAGCATCCGGGTCAGAGAAAAGGCTCCTGATACAAGGGAGCGAGATTCTGCGGGAAAACTGGGATTAAAAAAGAAAGAGAGGAGGTACCTGATTTTGCGAAAATGGAGACTTACGGCGAGTATCGCCCTGATTCTTGGCACGGCGATGATTGTCAGCGGAATCTATGCCTACATGACCAATGCAAAAACGTCTGTCAACAAAGTAACCATCGGCGATGTCCATATCAAAGCCTGGGAGCCGGGCTGGCCGACAAAGGACGAAGATGAAAACGGCGTACCGGATGAGAGTGAACTGCTGGTGCCCTATGATGAGGTAGCAAAAGATCCGCGGATCCAGAACACCGGGACCAACGACTGCATCGTGTTCTTTAAGATCACGTCACCGGTCGAAGAGCTGGTGGTCATCGAGGACGACGGAACCCGACATGCGGCAGCGGACGCTGACCTTTTTTACTTCAAACAGACAGAGGATTCCGCAGACGTCCACGCAAACCATTGGGACGAAAACTGGATCGAGCTTACAGAGCTGGACAGAGAGTTTGTTACCTGCGAAGAAACAAACGCAGAAAAGAAAGGCTATACCTACATCTTTGGCTACCATGTCCGGCTCGCCGCGGATGATATAACGACAAACCTGTTTGACAAAATCCAGAACAAAAAGTATGGCAGCCATACTATATCGGCAAATGAGACAGAAACAATCAAAATCGAGGCTTATGCAATTCAGGCGGATGAGATTCTCCGGAACGGGACGGCAATGGACACATCTGGGGAACTGACCAGAGAACAGCTCACCAGCATCTATCAGGTGTTCTTTAACCAGAATGCCGACCGTTTATAAGGAGGACTTCAGATATGAAAAGACGAATTTCCGCGGCAATCCTCATCCTGTGCCTTGCGATCGCGAAGGTGCCGGGAGCGCTGGCCTATCAGACGGATATTTCTGAACCGCTTCTGAATCACACAACGATTGCGCTGGACAGCGTGTCCACACTGGTTGAGTATTACCCGTCCGTACTGCCGGAGCTGACGAGCGAAACGAATACCATCGACTATACCAAACTCATCCAGGTGGCCAATACCGGATACGTGGATGAATATATTCGCGTAAAGCTGATTTTCTCTGACAGCGACATCGAATCGAAGACATTTTTCTCCTCAGACAAGAACAATTACTATTCGCCGGATGAATACAGCAGTCACCTGCCGGATGGCTGGGTCTATCATTCATCGGACGGCTTCTACTACTATACCGGCATTCTGGAAGCCGGGAACTGGGAGGAGTACGCCAGGGATCTCACTTATGATACATCGAACGGGCAGTATTACTACAAAGACGCCAATTTCTATACTGCGCCGATCATCACGACTCCGCTGGTTCAGTATATGAAAACTGTCTTCGACGAGCCGATCGACATGCGTTCTTATTATCTGTATGCATATGAAGAATCTGTCCCCTTCTATTTCGGCAGCGACTATGCGGAGGCATGGGAGAATTACCTGGCAGATTACCAGTAAGGGGGGCGATGCAGACGGCACAGAAATTTTTACATATTATAACGCTTATTGTAACCTGGAGCATGCTCTTTGGCTCTGCAGCGCTGATGCTCCCGAAACTCATCGGATACAGCCCTTACGTGGTACTGTCCGGTTCCATGGAGCCGACGGTAAAAACCGGTTCCCTGGCATATATTTCTACAACGGACATGACGCCGACGACAGGAAGTGTGATCGCCTATGAGCTGAGCGACGGGACGGCGATTATTCACCGGATTGTAGGTGTGGACGAGGAAACGGGAAATTATATCACCAAAGGTGACGCAAACGAAACCGCGGACGGAACTCCTGTCCCGAAGGAATCGATCCTTGGCCTGTATATCTTTTCCATACCGTGTGCGGGGTATCTCCTGCAGATGCTGAAGACCCCTTTCCTGTTACCGGTATTCAGCCTGGTTTGCATCATTCTGGCGCTGAACCTCGCAGACTATGGAAACAAAGGAGGACTACTGGATGTCTGAAAAAAGATTTACCCTGCTCACATTGATATGCCTTTTCATCTGCCTTGCCTGTGCGGGCGGCGCATTTGCATATCTGACAAACACAAAAACAGTGACTAACACATTTTCGATCGGTGAAGTTTCCATCGATCTTCTGGAACCAGGTTACCCCGGCAATGGCTCTGACGAGACGACAGATCTGACCGCGCTGCAGGAAGTCCCAAAAGATCCGCAGATTTACAATTCCGGAAAGAACCGGATCGTCGCCTTTCTGCATGTGGACATCCCCATGGCTTCTGTCATCGTGACAGATGAAGCAGGAAAACGGCAGTCTGAAGAGAATCGGGAGCTCCTTGCATTCCGTACCGCAGATGGTACATATAATTCTGTCAACGATTGCTGGCATCTGATCTCAACTGTCTATCTGGACGAAAACAATGAGAAAACAGCGCAGAAAGAGGCCGTTATCTGCCGCCGCCTGTATGGCTGCGAAAACGTCATAGAGGTCGGAAAGACCACGGATTCTCTGTTTGACGCGATTCGTCTGATCAACCTCGTGGAAGGACAGCTTGATGGACAGACACTGGAAATCCCGCTCTTCGCTTACGCGATTCAGGCAGAGAATATCACCGGACTGACAACGGCGGACATGCAAAGTGAAGTCCTGACAACGGAGGAACTCGCGAACATCTGGGAGGTATACTTCACTCAGAACGATGCAGGAGGAGAGAATGCGGTTTTTTAAAAGGAATAAATTTTTCATGTTTGCTTTCATTTTCGTTTTACTGCTCTGCTGCTTCCCTGCCCGGCCCGCAAAGGCTGCCGGACTTATTGCACCGGCAGAAGGGCGGCTCCGCGCAAAAATCGAATATGACTGCGAGGACGGGATAAGCCAGCTGGATGATGATCTCATCACCTTCAGCGCAAACTGGGGTACAAAGCAGGAAGACGGCTGGTATTATTACGGATATCCGGTGAAATCCGGAGATTCTGTAATCTTTATTGAGGGGGTCACCTTCCCGACGACATGGACGGAAAAAGTCCAGAATAAAGATTTTTCCATTATCGTTACTGTAGAGGCTGCAGAGGTAACGTCGGCGAATACAATCAATTGGGATGGCCAATTAAAGGTCAGCGTCGACGAATACCAGATGGATGAAAATGGAATCTGGTCAGAGTATGAGAATGACCAGATCATTACTCCCGGACAATTTGTGTCCAAAATCGTTGTATTCACCCTGCAGCAGACACTCGTCCGCCAGACAGGTGATAATATGTCGCTCTTTCTCTATGGCGGGATCTTTTCTGTAAGCGCCATCGGGCTCATATATATCCTTTGTCACCGGAAGAAAGCAGCATTGGGAGGATTAAAAAACATATGAAAAAGAAATGGATAAAACGGATTCTTTCGCTTATGCTGGCTGTGTCTCTCACCGTCGGCGACTCCGGCGTCGTGCTGGCAACGGAATCCGCAGACACCGGGATTGTCGAAGAAATGGCAGAGACCGATGAGCCCGAAAACGGCGCTGTCATCGACGACAGTGATGTCACTGATAACACAGAAGAGGTCCCGGAGGGCGCCTCAGATTCAGAAACCGCAGCAGAGGAGGCTGCGGAGGAAGCCACGGAAAATTCTTCCGAAGAGGAAGCATCAACGGATGAAGAGAACCCTGTAACAGAAGAGGGCGCGGAAGCGTCCGGAAATGGTGAAAATTCTGAAGCCACGGACACGACCGAAGAAACAGAATCCGCGGATGAGGAAACTACCGAACTTACGGAAGTGGATACAGAATCTGCGGAAGTAACGGAAACAGAAGTCAATGCAGAAGACAGCGTGCCACTTCTCGCGTCAAATTCAGCATCAGAATACGCACTGGTTCTCACAGGGAACGATAGCCAGGCAGAATCCCATCTGGACGAAACCGTCTATATGGAATTCGATAAATACCTGGTTCAGAACGAAGAAGTCATTAACAATCAGAGCACTTATGACATCTACATGGAAACTGCTTATCTTGATGCTTCAGAACCGGAGGCAGAGGCGCGCCTGGCGCCGGAAAGACGGGATGTCATCATTATCATTGATCAGTCTCTGACGATGAATATCGGAAGCCGGATTGCAGACACAAACGCGGCAACTGCCGCCTTCTTCAAAAATGCCGCTGCCATCAACAACAAATATATGGCTGCAGCAGAAAACGGAGAATACTCCGATGTTGATCCGGCCGCAGATGTAGAAGCGCAGATGCAGGACCATCTGATCCACGTAGTCGGCATCATGGGCTATAACAATGACACGGTAAAAATCATGTACCGGGACGGATGGGACGGCCTCGCGCCTACAAGCAGCAATGATATTGCAGCTCTGACCGGCAAGGCACATTTCGATGCATCCTGTCTTCTGCAGGGTACCTATACGGATGTCGCGCTTGCCTATGCGTATAACAACTGGATTTATTCCGCGCGCGCGGCTTCCACGGATATTATCCTGATCACAGACGGCGGCTCAACGGACATGACCCATGCCAACGACGCATTGACCACAGCAAGAAAAATAAAAGATGGCGGGACAACCATCTATGGGGTTTACGTCTATTACGGGAACTGCAATGCGCTGCAGACTGCATTGCTGACAGGGAATATTGACGATGTACCGGCGGAGACGGACACGGAAGTCTGGAAAATCTATGCGGAACACATGGTCAGCGCTGTCTTCATGTCCCTGTGCGCATCCGACTACCCCAGAAACGGAACGCTTGGCACCTCGGGACGATATTATAATTACACCTATTCTTATGGAGCGGATCCCGAAAATCACTTTGGAAAATATTCTTTCTTTACGAGCAGCGGAGACGGTATTGTGAAATCCATCAGCTCCATACCGAGTCTGATCAGCAATGACGCAACCGCATCCGTGACGGAAAGCGGCTATGCAAGCGGTTCTTCCTATTTTATTGAAGAAATTACAGATCCCTTTGAGATTACCGATGAGTCTGCGATCACAGTTTACCAGGTTCCCTGGGTCCCGGCAAATCTGAATGAAAAAGGAATTCCGACCGATATGGATGAAAAGGGAAATGTCGCAGAATTCCGTTGGGGCGAGCAGTATACCTATGACGAAAATGGCGATTATGTTGAATATGAATGGGAAGATATCACAGACCAGGTCAGCTGCACAATCATCGGCAACACAATCAAAGTCACTGGTTATGATTACGAAGCAAACGCCGTCACTGATTATGATAAGGATTGTGTAAAATACTGGACCTCTATGATTACGGAGGATGACCGGAAATATGAACCCGGCGATTATGGCTACAAACTGATTCTGGTTGTCGGAATCAATGCGAAAACCACGTTTGGCGGAAACAATATTGCGACCAACAATCCGGATACAACAGCCTTTTATCCATCCACGCCGAACAATTCCAGCCTGCCGGTATGGACGGAAAACACCGGAAAAAATCCGGACGGGAACAGCTATATTGAAAAATACCCCGTCCCGGTGGTCGATCTGAACGTTACCTATGCGATAAACAGTGACAGCATCATAATCTATGCTCCGCAGACCGCAGAACTCCTGAACCTTGTCACGGACGACAATGGAGTCCTGTGGTATACGGATCCAATGTATTCAAAACTGAAAACAGAAAACGACAATGCCTATGCTGCCTATCTGGGCGCCGTCGCGGCCCTGCAGGATGCAAAAAAGGCAGCGGCTGAGGATGCGGACAACTCCGCCCTTCAGGAAGCAGCAGAGACGGCAGAGATGGAGCTTTATCTGTCTAAAACAGCTTATCTGGAAGCCAACGATGCGCTTTCTGCAGTGGCAAACTACACGCCAGACGGAATCAATAATGCATTTGTAGATATTCTGTACACATTAACGGACCCGAACGGGAATGCAGTCGGCACGCTGACCATCCCGCACGGTACAGAATATTATGTGAACGAAAGCGGAGAAGCAAACCTCACATGGAGTTTCACGCAGGACAATATCACCATCTCCGGGGAATACACCATCACCTGCACAGTTACTCCGGTGGACACGGTTCGCTCTCCCATCGGGCATGTCTATGTGACATCAGACGACGACGCCACCAAAACCTTATATCCTTATTCTTCGACAGCCTACAGCAGTACTGGTTCGACAGCCGATGGCTCTCAGAAAAGCTGCACGGTGGAGGAAACGACAACGGCATATATCTTCCAGCTGGAAGTCACTGCCGCCGACACCCGGCTGCGGAAAGGACAGACTCTGGATTTCAATGAGGGGAACGAGCCGCTCCTGACAGGCGAAAACCCGCACATTGTAAGTTACAGGTGGGTGTGCACGGACGGCGTTACTGCGTCTGATTCCGCAAACGAACCTGGAATCACCGGGCTTATGAAAGTTGGCGGCGGGGTAACCGTCACGTCACAAATCCCGGAAGCCGCCGATGCTGCAGATGAAACAGTTGAAGATGCGCTTGTGAAAATCGTATCCGGAACGAAAGTCACCAATGCAGAAAATGGCGGATGGGTACCCGTGTCCGTGATTTTATCCAGAATGACGGGAAACCTGAATAAATCCGCATCGACGACGGAACAGGTGACGCAGAAATCAGCCTATATGACCGATTCAGATCAATTATATGGCGAGGGCGTGAGTTCCGTCATCTGGCACCACGAATGCGAGATTATCACCTCGTACGACTGCAGCGATAAGGATTTTGCCGCCGCACAGGCCACATACAACACGGCAGAAGACGAAACAGGGCGCGGAACTGTCCGCTATCTGATTCACGTGGAAGAAAATCCGCTTCCCCAGGTGACGAAATCCACAGATACAGAGGTCATCACCATGGGTGATGATATTGTCTGGAATGTACAGGTATCCAATACGGACGAAACAACAAACCCGGACGAGAACGCTTCTGACTTTTCGATGGTCGATGTTCTTCCTTATACAGGTGACGGGCGTATCGACCCCGACACGAACCACGAGGGCAGCTCATTTTCCGGAAAGCTCTGCTATGTGAGCGTCATTCTGGACAGCAGCGGCTCAGAGACCACTCTTTCCTGGCTGAAAAGCGAACGGGCCGGACTTTATTACACAACAGATACAGCGGTTCGTGAGGCGGACGAACAGAAAGTGCTGGGAACGGCAGGTTCCGGAAATATTCAATGGACGAGGGCGAGTTCTTCCATAGACGGAAGCAAGGTCATATTCAGCGTACCGGCCGATGCCGTCGCTGTAAAATTTGCGACCAGACTTCTCTGGAAGGAATCCATCCGTTTCACGATGACTGCGAATCTCACAGATCTGACTGACCAGCAGGTAAATGACTGCTACCACAACCAGGCCTATGTCACCACCGGAAATGGCCTGTCCAATTCAGAGGTAGTTGTCACAACGGTGGCAAATCTCTACATCTCCGGAACCGCCTGGGAAGACACAGACGCCAATGGCCTGATGCTGGGGACAGAGCCGGGAGTAAGCGACATTGTTGTTACCCTGTATAAGCTCTATGACGAAAACAATGGCGGCGATGTGGATCGAACCATCGACGGGGTAAGGCTGATCCGTGCCTACGATAAAGACGGAAATATGTTCTCCCCGATTCTCACGGATTCCACCGGAAATTATTCGTTCCTGGGAGTCACATCCGGCACCTATTATCTGGTCTTTGACTATATCCCGGAGCAATATGAAATCACGGCAAAGCAGGTCGGAAACGGCGACGCATCTGCAGCGCTGATTGATTCTGAGGCCGAAGAAACATTTCTGACAGACCAGGATGAACTGCTCGCCGGTTCCGCGTGGATTAAAGAGATCCGGATCACGAAAACAGCCGCGGAAAATCAGAATCTGGGCCTGAAAAATATTCTTGGAACGATCATTGTTTACAAGACGCTGAGTGAAATTTGCTTTCCATCGACAATGACGGAAGAAGAGCGGGACGAATACAGGCTCACCTTCGTAATGCAGCTTAAGAGTGCAGACACCGGAAAAGTATATTCCGGAAATGTAGTAATTGATGATGCCAACAAAGGTACAGCGACGGTTTCCTGTTCCTTCCGGGAGCTTCCCCTGGGAACGTATTATCTCACGGAGGCGGAAAATGCACTGTATGGTATTTCCGATGTGAAATGTGACAGCCAGAATATCCATTACGATGATAAGACAGAGACCGTCACGATCACACTTACATCCGATGAGAGCGAACTTGCTCTTGTAATCAACAACACACCGCCGAATACTCCTCCGCCGCCAGGGGGCGACGGACCGGGCGGAGCCGCGAACTGGATCAATATGAGAATCCCGGTATCCTTAGAACTTATCTATTCTGGAAGTGATCCGATCAGCAGTGAATCATTGACCGCATATACCTTCACGGCAGCCGACTTTGATCCAGGCCTTGGCGGAGATATCATTGTCACCTATGACGATGGTTCAACCATCTCTTTGAGTGCGGGAACGCTGAATTTTTCAGATATTACACTTTCTCCATCCTGCGTGACAAACCGGATGAATTCGGACGAGCCGGTTGTGGTTACAGGCTATTACTCTGAAAAAGGGCAGACGCTGAAAGACACCTTCCGTGTCACGGTGGATTTGAAACCAGTCCACAAGTTTCAGCTCAACTTTGACGCGAACGGGTCGACGTTCGCGAACGGCTCAGCGCGGAATGTCATGATGTTTGGCTACGATGAGGATACCGCATCAAATTATGTAACATCCGGCACCTACAAGGATGCCGATAACGGTGGTCTCCTCAGCATGGGCGACGGATATGTGTTTGCCGGCTGGAATACCAAAGACGATGGTACAGGGATCCAGTATGACTCCTATACCTCCCTGAACGCCATCGGCGCAGACACAAGTATCGATACCCTGACGCTATATGCAAACTGGAAAACTTATGTGATTTTCGATGCAAACAAAGGAAAGATTGCCGGCGGCATCACGGCAGCTGAACTGGCAATTGTAGAAGAAGCGTCCGGCAGCATCCTTTATAATGTCAACCAGGTGATGGCGACCGCGCTCGTCGGATCGAGAGAGAATTATCATTACGTTCTCTGGAATACCAGGGCTGACGGAACGGGAACGAACCTGGAGAACTATGGCAAGATCACAGAGAGTGTGACATTCTATGCGATTTATTACCAGTCCGACTATACCTACACGGGAGACGCACAGGAGTTTCTGGCGCCGGTAGACGGCTGGTATGAAGTACAGTTATGGGGCGCCCAGGGAGGCAACTCCGCAAGTTCCGGCGGCAAGACCGGCGGCAAAGGCGCTTATGTTTCAGGCAGGATTCACCTGACGGCGGGAACACTTCTGTATGTCTACGTCGGTGGACCAGGCCTGCAGGGAGGTTCCGGATCTACCGAAGGAGCCGGCTACAATGGCGGCGGCATTTCCGCCTGCGGCTGTTCCGGTTCCGGAGGCGGCGCCACTGATATCCGGACCGTCAAAGGCACCGACTGGGATGACTATGACAGCCTCGCTTCCCGTATTGCAGTCGCTGCAGGCGGCGGCGGTGCGGGATCCTACACGAACTATACAAACGGCGGATATGGCGGTGCGCTCGTCGGCGGAGTCGCGAGTGGGTCTGCAATCGCCACGGCCAAATCGTACGCCACACAATCCCAGGCCGGACTGAAAGGCTCTTTCGGCAAGGGCGGCGCACTGCCGGTAAAATCCGGTACCAACCATGCCGCAGGCGGTGGCGGCGGCTGGTATGGCGGCGGCGCTAAAATTGCCGGCGGCGGTGGCGGCGGTTCAAGCTATATAAGCGGTTACTACGAAAATGCCGACAGTTGGGAAAATGCTGCGGAAAACAGCAGATGTGCATTGTCTGAGACCGGATATGTCTTTGAAGGGGCAACGATGATCGCCGGCAATGCCACGATGCCTTCGCCAACCGGCGGTTCTGAAACCGGACACTCCGGAACCTGCTACGCTTACATTAATCTGGTCGAGATCGACTGAGCCACCGGATTCCTGACCGACAGTTCGCCCGGAGGAATATCCTCCGGGCGAACTGTACCCTCTTACTGCCTTATTCTAAAATTTACTCCAGCTCAAACGCACCGGTATACAGCTGATAATATGTACCCCTCTGCGCGATCAGATCGTCATGATCGCCGCGCTCGATAATGCGCCCGTGGTCGAGCACCATGATCGCCTTGCTGTTCCGCACGGTGGACAGTCGGTGGGCGATGACGAATACCGTCCTGCCCTCCATCAAGTGGTCCATGCCGTCCTGCACCAGCGCCTCCGTCCGGGTATCGATGGAGCTGGTCGCCTCATCGAGGATCATACACGGCGGGTTGGCGACGGCTGCGCGGGCGATAGAGAGGAGCTGCCGCTGCCCCTGCGAGAGATTCGCGCCGTTTCCGGCAAGCTCCGTCTGGTAGCCCTGCGGCAGACGCGAGATGAAGCTGTCCGCGTTCGTCAGCTTCGCAGCCGCAATACACTCCTCATCCGTGGCGTCCAGCCTGCCGTAGCGGATATTGTCCATGACCGTGCCGGTAAAGAGGTTGACGTCCTGCAGTACGATACCCAGAGAACGGCGCAGATCCGGCTTGCGGATCTTGTTGATATTGATTCCATCGTAGCGCACCTTGCCGTCCTCAATGTCATAGAAACGGTTGATCAGATTGGTGATCGTCGTCTTTCCGGCGCCGGTCGCGCCGACGAAGGCGATCTTCTGCCCCGGCTTTGCATAAAGAGAAATATCATGCAGCACCATCTTATCCGGATTGTAGCCAAAGTCCACATGCTCCAGCTGGATGTCTCCCTTCAGCTCCGTATAAGTCACGGTTCCGTCCGCCTGATGCGGATGCCGCCACGCCCAGAGACCGGTGGTGTGATCCGCCTCTTTCAGATTTCCTTCTTCATCCTTCTCAGCATTCACGAGCGTGACATAGCCGTTGTCCTGCTCGGGTTCCTCGTCGATCAATGCGAACACACGCCCTGCGCCCGCGATGGCCATAGCGATCATTGCCACCTGGTTGGACACCTGGCCGATCGTCTGCGAGAACTGTCTCGACATGCTCAGGAACGAGATGATGATACCGGCGGAAATCGCTTCCGTCCCCGCCAGACCGATATTGGTCACGCCAAGCCAGATCAGCAGCGCCCCAACGAGCGCCAGGACTACATACAGAAGATTGCCCACATTGTTCAGGATTGGCATCAGGATGTTGCCGTAGAGATGCGCCGCTTTTCCATCCTCGAAGAGCTGCTCATTCAGCTTCCGGAAATCCGCTTTGCTCTCCTCCTCATGGTTGAACACCTTCACAACCTTCTGTCCGTCCATGATCTCCTCGATAAAGCCTTCCTCCTCGGCCAGGGATTTCTGCTGCGCCCTCATATACTTTGAGCTCAGGCCTCCGAAATTCCTTGTGATAAACAGCATCAGAATGGCGAAGGCAAGCACGACCAGCGTCAGCCAGAGGCTGTAGTACAGCATCATGACGACAATCACGATCATCGTCAGCCCGGACTGGAAGATCATCGGAAGGCTCTGCCCCAGCATCTGCCGCAGCGCGTCCGTATCATTCGTGTAGGTACTCATAATATCGCCATGCGCATGCGTGTCGAAATATTTAATCGGCAGAGTCTCCATTTTGTCAAACATATCTTCACGCAGATGCATCAGCGTGCCCTGCGTGACGCCCGCCATGATTCTCGTATAAATAAAGGATGACACGACACCCAGCACATAGATGGTTCCCATGATCATCAGGATGGAGACCAGTCTGTCCCAGACCGCCGCCATACCGCTCGTGATACCCGGCGTGATGCACTCGTCGATCAGCCGCTGCAGAAATGCCGTCGATATGACGGACGCGACGGCGCTAACTACGATGCAGACCATCACGACGACCAGCTGCACCGGATAGTAGTGAAACAAATATTTAATCAGCCGGCTGAAACTGCCCGGTTTTCTGGATTTATTTTCTCTCATTTCAGACCGCCTCCTTACTCTTTGTCTGCGTTTCATACGCTTCTTTATAGATGCCGTTCAGAGCCAGCAGTTCCTCATGGGTTCCCTGCTCCGCGATCTTCCCGTCGTCAAGCACGAGGATCATGTCCGCGTCCTGCACGGAGGAGACCCTCTGTGCGATGATAATCTTCGTCGTATCCGGGATCTCATTCTGGAACGCCCGGCGAATCAGGGCGTCTGTCTTCGTATCGACCGCGGACGTGGAGTCGTCGAGGATCAGGATCTTCGGTTTCTTCAGCAACGCCCGCGCGATGCAGAGTCTCTGCTTCTGCCCGCCGGAGACGTTGGTGCCGCCGCGCTCAATGCGCGTGTCATAGCGGTCAGGCAGCTGTTCAATGAATTCCTCCGCCTGGGCAGCCCGACACGCTTCCACCAGTTCTTCATCCGTGGCTTCCTTATTGCCCCAGCGCAGGTTTTCCTTAATCGTACCGGAAAACAGCACATTTTTCTGCAGGACGACGGAGACCGCGTCGCGCAGTGTCTCCAGATCATATTCCCGAACGTCGTGTCCGCCGACCTTCACGCTGCCCTCGCTGACATCGTACAGACGTGAGATCAGCTGGATCAGCGTGGTCTTGGACGCGCCGGTGCCTCCCATGATGCCCACTGTCTGCCCGGATTTGATATTCAGGCTGATATCCGACAGGGCTGCCTTTTTGCTGTCCTTGTGATAGCGGAAGGAGACATGGTCGAAGTCGATGCTCCCGTCCGGCACTTCCGTCAGTCCATTCTCCGGCGATTCCAAAGAGCTGCCCCAGGTGAGCACCTCCGCGACACGATTTCCGGATTCCATCGCCATACTGACCATGACGAATACCATGGAGAGCATCATCATGGAGGACAGGATCTGCACACCGTAATTGATCAGCGAGGAGAGCTGTCCGGTCGTAAGGCTCGAACCCGCCGTGTTGATGATGATGTTTGCGCCGAAGAAGCTGATCAGCATGAAGGCGGCATAAATACAGAACATCATGAAGGGCCGGTTGAGAGCGAGGATCTTCTCCACTCTCGTAAAGTCATCGCAGACCTCCCGCGCCGCCTTGTCAAACTTTTCCTGCTCATAATCTTCCCGCACGAAGGATTTCACCACACGGATCCCGGCGACATTCTCCTGCACGGAATTGTTGAGCGCGTCGTACTTCTTGAAAATTCTTTTGAAAATCGGATGCACGTGCAGCGCAATTCCAAAAAGGACGACGCCCAGGATCGGAAGCAGCGCGAGGAAAATGAGCGCCATCCGGACGTTGATCGAGAGGCTCATCACCAGAGAAAAGATAAGCATCAGCGGTGTGCGGACCGCGATACGGATGATCATCTGGTATGCGTTCTGGATGTTCGTCACATCCGTCGTCATCCTCGTCACCAGCGAGGACGTCGAGAAATAGTCAATATCCGCAAAGGAAAAATCCTGAATCTTAAAGAACAGATCTTCCCGCAGATTTTTGGCGAAACCGCAGGACGCGGTGGAGGCCATCGCGCCGGAGAGCACGCCGAAGAGCAGTGAGAGCAACGCCATAACGATCAGAATGACGGCCAGCCGCAGGATCGGCCCGATCGCCTCGCCTGTCATGTTGTCGATCAGACTCGCCATGATCAGCGGCAGCAGACATTCGAATACCACTTCAATTGCCACAAAAAGCGGCGTCAATATAGATTCCTTTTTATATTGACGCACACTTTTCAGTAATGTTTTTAACATAGTAAGTAATCCTTCCTTTCTTAATTTCAAAAGCATATGTTTAATAGCATGCGTTTGATTCATTTTAAATTAACACCCGCTTAGAAAACCGGGCTTTCATTTCATCGAATCATTTACTTTTCTGAGCAGACTGTAAAACTGCTCTCTTTCCGCGTCATCCAGGCTCTCCAGCAGAATTCTCTCGCCTTCCCGCATATCTTCCTCGAGTGCGACACAAAGCTCCTTTCCCTTCTCCGTGAGTCGGACAAACTTCTGCCGTTTATCATCAGCAGGAACGCATCCCTGCACCAGACCTTTCTTTTCCAGCCGGACAACAAGACCGGCCGCTGTAGACTGCGCGACCTCCAAATGCTTTTCCAGTGATTTCAACGGCACGTCTCCGGCGCCCATCTGGTAAAGCAGCATCAGCAGACGCACCTGCCGGAATGTAACGCCATACGAATTGAAACGTTCATTTGCACACTTTGTCATCTTGATGTCGATATGTTTGATCAATGCGGCGCAATCCCTGCTCTGATCCTGCGTCACGTATTCACCTCCTTTTTGCTCTCTTGATTCTATGCGCAACTATAGCACGAATTGTTAGCACTGTCAAGAGGTGAGTGCTATTTTTTCAAGTGCTTGATTTCCACTACCAGTTTTATTATACTTGTAGCATGAAATGGGTTGAAAATCACGAATACTACTATGAGGACGAGCCCATCCGGCTCACGCCGGAGCGGGCAGGGAATCTCCCGCCAAAGGAATACCGGAAAATGCGGGAGCTCGCTTTTGGTTCGCCTTTTTCGCGCAACAACGACGCCAAAATCTTCTACCTGCAGGCCCGCTACATGGAGCGATTCGAGGACGACTGTCCCTACGCGCAGGAGTTACTGCACTATTTTCCCACCTATCAGAGTCTGTCCATGGCCGAACTCCGGGGATACTTTACTTGGAGAACCAGGCTGCGCCATGGAATACTGGAAAAGACTTCGCTGTCCTATGCCTATCTCTATCTCTATGAACTGCTGCATCAGATCGGCTCAGAGACAAAGGAGGACGGACTGGACGCGCTATTGTGGTTTTATGAGCATTACAGCGCCCTTGAACCACATATTCGGCGCTATGCCAGGCGGTGGATCGCGGACTATGCCATCTACTACAATCTCCCTGTGGAGCAGGTCAGAGACTATGTGAACGCAGATTTTGATGAAGCGCTGATCGCCCTTCGCGACTGTGATTCTGCAGACGATGAAGCGCTGTTTCCGGCCATTATGCGGCTCTCCTCCTATCATCTGGAGAAATCGAAAGCCTATAAGAAATATCCGGATGAGCTTTCCCAGGTGCTCTGCAGGGCATACCGCGGGCTGAACGCCCGCTATGCCGGACGCTATGGGCGTCCCTATTCACAGAAGCTCTTCGGCAATCCGGCACGAGTGTGGTATACACCTTTCCGCTCCGCCGTCTTCTTCGGGCACCAGAAATTCGACCATTACGAGTACCGCGTCAGTCCTGTCCAGTGTTACCGCTGCGAGCGGGATCAGTGGAGTCTGGAAAGAGGTTATTTTTCCTCACTGCGTGACCGGACGCTGGGCGTCTTTGTCCGGGCAGCTGACCGACTCATAAGAGAGGCTTACGGTGTAAAGCCGACACTGAAACCGGGCACGGAGACCAAAACGATGGTACGCTTTCTTTCCTAAGCCATCGAGGAACAGAAAAAATCGGCTGTTCCAAAAGTGGAGTTTGACTTAAGCAAACTGTCCGGTATCCGCAGGAGCTCGGACGCCGTCGGTCAGAGGCTCATGACGGAGGAGGAGCGCTATGTGGAGGCGGAGCTGCCCGCGGTGCAGGAAGCAAAGGATACCATGACCGACTGTATCCTCTCCGGAGACGAGCTTCGCTTTACCCGAATTTTGCTGTACGGCGGAGATCTGCAGGGCTTTCTCTCAGAAAAGCATCTGATGGCCTCCGTTCTGGCAGAAGCGGTCAACGAACAGCTCTACGATGAATTTGCTGATACCGTGATCGAATTTGACGGTAATACCCCCATCCTCGTGGAGGATTACCTGGACGATCTGAAAGGAATGATACCAAGTTGAAGATTCCAAAGAGAATTGCGAACACTCTCATTAACGCTTTAAAAGGCGGCGTCGTGCCGCGCATCGGCCTGCCCTATATCACAGTCGGGCGTGAGCCGGAGATCACCGCACTGCTGCGCGACGTGGAGATCATCGCCGACGGCGGAGCGACCTTCCGCTTCATTTGCGGGAAATACGGGAGCGGCAAGAGCTTTCTGCTGCAGACGATCCGCAATTATGTGATGGACAAAAATTTTGTGGTGGTGGACGCCGACCTCTCGCCGGAGCGCCGCCTGCAGGGGACGAAGGGCCAGGGACTCGCCACCTACCGCGAACTGATCCAGAATATGTCCACAAAGACCCGCCCGGAGGGCGGCGCGCTGTCATTGGTGCTGGATAAGTGGATCAGCGGCGTGCCGAGCTCGGTGGCGCTGGAGACCGGACTGGATTTCTCATCAGAAGAGTTTACCCGGCTGGTGCAGCAGAAGATTTTCGCGGTCATTAACGACCTGAACGGCCTGGTACACGGCTTCGACTTCGCGCGGCTCCTGACGCTCTATTATCAGGCCTTTCTGGACGGCGACGAGGAGACGAAGGCCAAAGTTGTCCGCTGGTTCCGCGGCGAGTACACGACGAAGACCGAGGCGAAGCAGGAACTTGGTGTGAATGTGATTATCACCGACGACGACTGGTATGAATATATCAAAATATTTGCCGCCTTCCTGAAAAATGCGGGCTATGCCGGGATGCTGGTGCTGATTGACGAGCTGGTGAACATCTATAAGATTCCCAACTCCATCACGCGGCAGTACAACTATGAGAAAATTCTGACCATGTACAACGACACCCTGCAGGGCAAGGCGAAGTACTTCGGCATTATCATGTGCGGCACGCCGCAGTGCATTGAGGACACCCGCAGAGGCATCTACAGCTACGAAGCGCTGCGCTCCCGGCTGACGGAAGGGCGCTTTTCCAGCGGGGATACCCGCGATATGCTGGCGCCGATCATCCGACTCTCGCCGCTGACCAATGAGGAGATGCTGATCCTGGTGGAGAAGCTGGCGGACATTCACGCCCAGCTCTTTGCTTACGAACAGCACCTGACGCAGGAAGATCTCATGACTTTCATTCAGATCGAGTACAGTCGCGTGGGGGCAGACTCCCACATCACGCCACGGGAGATCATCCGCGACTTCATCGAGCTTCTGGACATTCTGTATCAGAATCCAAAGCTGAAGGTAGCGGAGCTCATGGGTTCCGAAAATTTCTCCTACGCGAAAACGCCGCTGGAGGAACAGGCGGCCGACGAACTGGGAGAATACGCGGAGTTTACATTATAAGGAGGCAGCACGCGCATGAATACCTTCGACCGCTATGCACCTTTCATCCAGGATTACATTTATCAGAATGGCTGGGAAAATCTGCGCGCTGTCCAGGCCGCGGCGGCAGACGTCATTTTCAATACCGATGAAAATCTGCTGCTGACGGCTTCCACCGCCTCGGGCAAGACGGAGGCCGCCTTTTTCCCCATTCTCACGCTCTTTACGGAGGAGATGCCCTCTTCTGTGGGAGCCATCTACATCGGCCCACTCAAGGCCCTGATCAACGACCAGTTTGCCAGGCTGAACGACCTCTGCCAGGAGGCGCATATTCCGTTATGGCACTGGCACGGGGACGTGTCGGCCTCCCACAAAAATAAGATGATGAAGCATCCCTCCGGCATCCTGCAGATCACACCGGAGAGCCTGGAGGCCATGCTGCTGCGCAGGCACTCTGCAATAGGAAAACTCTTCGGCGACCTGCGCTTTATCGTGATCGACGAGCTGCACTCCCTCATGCGCGGGGATCGCGGCGGCCAGACGCTGTGCCTGATCGAGCGGCTCTGCCGCCTGGCGGACGTCAACCCCCGGCGCATCGGGCTTTCGGCGACCATCGGCGACCCGAAAGACGCCTGCGAATTTCTTTCCGCCGGAACGGGGCGCCGGACCATCGTTCCGAAGCTGCCGCAGGGCAGCGTCCGGTGGCGGCTCTCCATGGAACATTTCTATACTTTTCCACCGACCAACCCCGGAGCGCCGACAAAAATCCACAATCAGCCCGTGGAAGCGATGCTGCCGGTGGACGACGCGCTCGCGCCGAAGACAGACACCGCTCCGAAGGAGGCGGATCCCGGCATCGGCTATATCTTTGAACACACCAGAGGCAAGAAATGCCTGGTCTTCGTCAATTCCAGGGAAGAATGTGAGGCGGTCACGACGACGCTGCGGCAATACTGCGAGGCCAGGCATGAGCCGGACCGTTTCCTGATTCATCACGGAAATCTGTCGGAATCCTACCGCGAGACGGCGGAGGCTGTGATGAAGGATGAGGAACAGTTTCAGACCACGGTGACGACCGCCACTCTGGAGCTCGGTATCGACATCGGCCGGCTGGAACGTGCCTTCCAGATTGACGCGCCCTTCACCGTCTCGGCTTTCCTGCAGCGCCTGGGGCGCACCGGGCGGCGCGAGTTGCCGCCGGAGATGTGGTTCGTCATGCGCGAAGAGCCGCCGGAGGCGCGCGCTCTTCTGCCCGTCACGATTCCCTGGAAGCTGATTCAGGGCATCGCGCTGGTGCAGCTCTATCTCGAGGAGCGCTGGGTAGAGCCGCCGAGGCTGGATGCACTGCCCTACAGCCTTCTGTACCACCAGACCATGAGCACGCTGGCCTCCTGCGGCGAGATGACGCCCGCCCGGCTCGCCTCCCGTGTCCTGTCGCTTCGCTATTTTCAGCGCGTATCGCAGGAGGATTTCCGGGTATTGCTGCGCCATCTGCTGGGGACGGATCACATCCAGCAGACGGAGGGCGGCGGCCTCATCGTGGGCCTTGCCGGAGAGCGCGTCATCAACAATTATAAGTTCTATGCAGTATTTCAGGAAAATGAAGAATACACGGTCCGCGCCGGTTCCGAGGAGCTGGGCACGGTGGTAAAGCCGCCGCCTGCCGGGGAGAAGCTCTCCATCGCCGGTCATGTCTGGCTGGTAGACGAGGTCGACCACAAGCGGCACATGGTTTACTGCGAAATGATCAAGGGGAAAGTCCCCGCCTACTTCGGCGAGGTCGCAGGCGATATCCACACCCACATTCTGGAACGGATGCTGGGCGTACTCTGCGAGGAGAAATCCTACCCGTATCTGATGAAAAATGCCATCGCGAGGCTGAAGACCGCCCGCACTGCCGCGGAAAACGCAGGCCTGAAGGACAAAAATCTGATCTGCCTCGGCGGCAACATGTACTGCCTCTTCCCCTGGCTGGGCACCTACGCCTTCCTCGCCCTGGAACGCTTCCTGAAAATCAAGTGTGGCAAGCGTCTGGGCGTCAAAGGACTGGATTCCTCCCGCCCTTATTTCATGCAGTTCGTCATGACGGTCTCCGATCGGGAATTCTGGGAAATTCTGGCGGAGGAACTGAAAAAGCCCATCGTTCCGATGAGCCTTGTATATCCCCGCGAGGTGCCGATCTTCGACAAATACGACGAGTACCTGCCGGAATCTCTGGTAAAAAAAGGATTCGCCTGTGGAGTGCTGGACATTGAGGGAATGAAAGAGAAGATGCTGCAACTCTCTGAAAATGCCCTCTCATCTCTGTGCGACAAATAGCGTGCCGACTTTCTTTCCGTCGATGATATCATATAACGCTCTGGGCGTTTTGCCATTGGTGACAATCACGTCGATGCCCTGCGAGGTCGCGATATCGGCCGCCTGCAGCTTCGTGCGCATACCGCCGGTTCCCCTTCGCGAACCGGCGCCGCCCGCCAGCGCATAGGTGGATTCATCGATCTTTTCCACACGGCTGATCAGCTCTGCGTTCTTGTATAATCTGGGGTCTTTATCGAAAAATCCATCTATGTCGGACAGGATAACGAGCTTGTCCGCGTTGCACAGAACGGCGACCACCGCGGAGAGCATGTCGTTGTCGCCAAAAAGCTTGTCGTCGGATTCAATCTCCCGGTAGCTGACAGAGTCATTTTCATTGACAATCGGAATGATCCCCTGCTCAAGCAGCGCCTCAAAGGTGTTGGCAAGATTCTCCTTCTTCTCCTCATCCCGGATATCGTCGGCGTTCAGCAGAATCTGCGCGACGGTCTTATTGTAATACCCGAAGAACTTGTCATAAAGGAACATATTCTCGCACTGGCCAACGGCTGCCGCGGCCTGCTTCATCCGCATCTCCGTGGGCTTCTGCGGGAGATTCATCTTCTGCTCTCCCACGGCGATCGCGCCGGACGAGACGAGCACGATCTCATTTCCCATATTCTGTATATCCGCCAGGATCAGCGCCAGATCCTCAAATTTTCTCAGATTGCTCTTTCCCAGCTCATTCGTAAGTGTCGATGTCCCCACCTTGACAACAATACGGTTTCTCTTGATACCCATCCGAATTCTCCTTGGTCTGTAAATCATTATTTATATCGGCGTTTTTCCGACAGTTGCATTATAATGCAGCGGATGGGAGTTGTAAAGAAATTTACACGGGGATAAGTTAATTCCATTTATCATTCCACTCCGCTTCCCGGAATCCCACAAGCACAGTGTCACCATCGGTAAGCAATGGCCGCTTTACCAGCATCCCATTGGTGGCGAGCAGCTTTAGCTGTTCATCCTCATTCATCGCGGGAAGCCTGTCCTTCAGCTCATCATAAGACGGATGATCCTCCGCGATATGACGCTCTTCATATTCTATGCTGTGCTCATCCAGCCACTTCTGAGCCTTCTTACAGGTGGAGCACTTTGGATACCAAATAAATAACATATCTTCTTCTCCATCAACTTTGATTTTGTGCTATAGCTTTGTCGAAGCTGCTTTTTATAATCGCATTTATGCCCATAGCGCATACTCCGATGCTTACAGCCATAATAGTAGATTTCACAATACTGGATAGCAGATGGGTTCGCTCATTCTTTACTGTATTTACATGCTAATCTTTTTATATGGAACCACCAAAAATGTCTTGACTCTATGATTATCATAGGGTTTAAGATACGCTACAGATTCAAAGAAATCTAAAATGAGTGATTGGAGGCTAATAGATTATGACATCAGAAACGACTGAAAAGAACACGCTTGCATCAGCCCCCATCGGGGGACTGATGCTGAAATACGCAATCCCAAGTGTGATTGCACTGGTAGTAAATGCTTTATACAACATCGTTGACCAGGTGTTTATCGGCTGGGGTGTCGGCACCCTTGGAAACAGTGCAACAAATGTTATCTTTCCGCTGAACATGGTGATGATGGCTCTTGCTCTGCTGATTGGTGATGGCGGTGCTGCATATCTGAGTCTGGAGCTTGGGCGCGGCAACAAAGAGAAGGCAAGCAAAGGAACGAACAATACCTTTTCATGGCTAATTATTGTAGCAGTATTGTTTTTCATCGTGTGCTCTGTTTTTCTCAAGCCATTAACCGGGCTGTTTGGAGCAACTCCGGATAATCTCGAATATGCGCTGGCTTACGGAA
>MSHD01000042.1:69952-70116 GCA_001941045.1 Lachnospiraceae bacterium Zagget2 | reverse complement strand
AAGCGTGGTCACTATCGTACGTAAATGTGCATCCTCCTGCAATTTTTTCCAAAAAACATGGCTTCGCAGACGCTTCTTTATACAGCAGATTATTCTTCCGACTCCAGTACAGGTAATCAACAGCGCATACGCTGATAAGCAGTATATAGGAATTTCCAGCATAC
>MSHD01000042.1:18735-69929 GCA_001941045.1 Lachnospiraceae bacterium Zagget2 | reverse complement strand
AATGAAAGAATCAATACGGCGAAAGATGGCACAGCGATTAGTACCGTCAGCCATGCCGGAAGGAAAAAGATTTTTCTGCAACAATTACAGATTTTTATTTTCATTCAACATTGGGTTCCTCTTTCCTGTCAACACACATCATAATCAAATCCACCATATCCCCTATGTCCTTTTTGCAGTCATTTTTAACCCACACGTTTACCATCGCCAGAATACCTTCCAGGTAATAAGCTATCATATATTCTGTGTCTTCTTTCGCAAAGCCATGTCTCTGTATTACCGGCTCAAGAACATCTTTTTTCAATGCGTCTGTATATCTATCCATGCCTATTGTGTGGCCCTTCTTCAACGCCGTCTGAAATAATCTCCGGTTTTCCTTTATAGAAGTAAGCCAGGGAAGCAAATGCTCAGCATTGATAAAGTATAAATCTTTTTCGTCCATAACGGAGACATCCTGAATACATGCTTCCTGATCAAAATATTCAGCCATGGTATTTGAAATATACTCCGCGCTCTCTTTGAGCAGATCGCCCATTGTCTCATAATGAAGGTAAAATGTCGATCGGTTTACATCAGCTTTCATGCAGATTTCTTTGACAGTTATATATTCAAAATCTTTTGTTTCAAGAATATCAAGGAATGCTTTTACCATTCGAATCGCTGTATCATAATATTTACTTTCGAACTTATTCAATAAAATCACCTCCCTTGATCGCTCATATATTTGTGTTATTCATTCTTTTCGCTGATCTCATTCGCGAGTCTGATAATATCACCAGCATATTTATTCATCCCGTGCTTCTTCAGCTTTTTATAGATTGGATAATTGACGCTGACTCCGGCAATACCAATCACGCCAATGATTATACCACAGATAAAGCTCATCTGTGTACCGCTGCCTATCACCTCCATCGTAAGGCACATGCCTATTCCAAGCACCAAAGCAGATACAACTCCAAATGTATACGCGAAAATGTTTGCTGCGCTTTTTGCCTTACGATCCAGTTTTTTCAAAGCGACTACCTTGGATGTTTCCTTTACGGAATACTCGTTAGCGATTGACTCTGCATAAATTTTGTCTGTGTTCATGTCCAGAACCTCTCTTTCATATTTTATGCGTTTATCCTATCATCCGCTCTGTTTCAAATGAACAACACGTTTTTGAAAAATGTCGAGTAATTCACAGTTCATATCAAGTGAGAGAATTTCAATCTGTTGGAATTTTTCATATGGTTACATTGCAGTACAGAGTGCCACCGGCACCCTGTACGCAAATCACCTTGCTCATGACAAATCCATTTCCCTCTTTTTTCTTTGCTGTTGTTCCTGTGAGGGAGATTACAGAAAAGGCGGCGTAACCGGTTTTGAAATCTCCATGAACCGCCTGCAGGCACAAGGCTATGTGATCATCAGCAATTTTGTCTACCAGAATCACAGAGCTTTATTCCTTGTCTGGATCATCATGATCTTCTTGCTTATCAAAGCGCTTTTTTTAACAGCTTCTTTGCTTTCCCGTAGAAACACTTTCATACAGCAAGCGTATTCTGATCCCCAGGGACCAGAATACGCAGCAGGGCAATCGCGATCGCAAAATGCGTTCCGAGAGCAAGAAAAATATAGGGATTCGTCTTTTCTATTTTTCGTAATGAAGGCAAACTACCCCTTCGTTGACGCTTGACTCCTTCAATTTATACTCCACAATTTTGCCCTGCAAAACACCTCCACCGTTTATTAGGACCGGAAAGAGATTGAAATACAAATCGTCAGCCAGGCCGCTTTCCATAAAGGCATTGTACGTCTTTGTACCGCCAACTACGCATGCAGTCTCATATCCCCCGTTTTCAAGATATTCAACCGCTTCCTGCGCTGACCGCACACATTTTACTCCTTCAATCGTCTTTGCCGTTAATACAACAACAGCAAAATCTTTCGACATATCCTTTATCATAGGGGCAAACATTTCATAGGTTGCCCTTCCCATGATCAGATTTCCGGCCTGCATTGCCCTGGCAAAACCCATTCCGGATATCTGCTGTGGCGCCTGATAAACACTGGACTGCTCAGCGAGGATAAGCTGTCCGTTGACAGATACATTTGCAATTAACTCTACTTTCATTTTGTGCCTCCTGCCGTATTATTTTTATCATGAACCAGAAAATGATCCGCGCACATCCACAGCGCAACTGCCAGACAGGCGTTAACAATTTCCATAATTACAAGAACAGGCGTATTGACCGCCCCCGCCACATGCAGCTTAATCGTAAGCATGAGAATCAGGTGGTTCACAATCGCAATTACGACATTGGCCGCCAGCCCTTTATAACTCAACTTTCCCTTCCCAAAACACGCATAAAATGTCCAGAGCGATACCGGCAGGAAAATAATACATGCTGTTAATGTTCCGGCTGTATATCCCGTTCCTCCCACTAACGGAGCGATATGCGACAGGGCATTGATGAGTTCCTCACAGGCCATTCCCGTTGCAACAAGCGGATGCTTCCTGGCCAGCTTCGCGGCGATGGGCGATGCTATCCAGAACATGGAAATATTGACCGCCATATAAAAGGCTTCCGGCGGATTCGTGTTCATCATCTCCACCATCGTGTTGGGAAACTGGTGAAGATTTCCAAACAGGTCAATCCCATATTCTTCCACATTATGTAACAGATACGCCGTGGTAGACAGCCAGGCAAGCCAGGCTCCGTCCCTCCAGCGTGATTTGTCCATATCTTTCCTTAAAAAATCTGTGCCGAACAGCAGAATCAGGATCACTGCCGCGCCTCCAAGGCCGATCCATGGCCACACAAGATAATAGAAACTTGTCAGTGTCATAATGCCTCCCCTCTCTTGATTTATCGCCATTTGTATAGTATACTTACACAACAGTCTGTCGTATATTCATATTGTAGGCATAGGGCAGGCAGAAATCAATGCGCAGTATTTTTTTAATGTCGCGCAATTCGGAAAGAAATCCTATGAACAAATTTGAGATAAAATCACAAAATACAAAGAGAGCACTTGTCAACGCCTTCTGGGAATTAACAAGAGAGAAAGAACTGCACAAGATAAAAATCAAGGATGTAACGGACAGGGCAGGCGTCTATCGAAGCACCTTTTATCTGCATTTCGTTGATATCCTTGACCTGCTGGAGCAGGAAGAGGATCTGCTTGTGGAGAAATGGCAGATCCACGCAGCCCATGTCCCTGATTTGTCTTCCTCCAATGAATTATTCCTTACGCTGTCCAACTATTACATAGAGAATGGAGATAAGGTATTTACGCTGTTAAATAACAGGGCATACAGCAAATATGAAGAGAAGATGAAAGATAGTATCCGAAAAATGATATACTCCCAGTACGCTCCGGCAAACGTTACATCGTTTGAATATTCCTTTGAGTTCTACATTGATGGAATCATAGGCAGTTTATGTAAATGGCATTCTGAAGGACAAAGCGAGGATGTCAACGTTGTAATAGCGCAAATGTTAAATTTAATTCAACATGGTATTGGCAATGCCTACTGGAAAACAGACACCTCACCATCAAGAACGGGAGACCCAGGCACTCACTGCTGAATGCCTGGAATCCCCACCTTAAAGGCGTAACTTTTCTACAGGTAAAAACAACAAATACATAGCATTTGAGCAGTGGGTGCTTGAATATAATGCGCGGCAAGGCCATCCGTTAAAAACCAGCAAGCAGCTTCACCGCTGTGTAAACCACAATTACAGCCCCAGCCACGCTGATGATCCCATAAATTTTTCTGGACTCCGGGTCATTTTTCTCTTTCAGGAAATAATACAGCCCTGCAGCCAGAACCATGATACCGATCACCAGAAATATTACACTCCAGATCATACTTTTCACCTCCGTTTCCAGTTTAATAAAAGTGCAGAATTACCAATCACGATAACGGAACCTGCGTTATGGACAAGCGCACCCATGACCGGATTCAATATACCGGTGATCGCAAGGGTGATTGCGATAAAATTCAGCGTCAGGGAAAATGTCATATTCAGCTTAATGGTTCTCATCATCCTTTTAGAGAGCGCTACCAGATGAGGAAGCTCTTCCACCTTATCATCCACCAGTGCGATATCCGCGGCGTCCACCGCAATATCGCTTCCAATGCCGCCCATGGCAATGCCGACATCCGCTTTTTTCAGCGCCGGTGCATCATTCACGCCGTCGCCGATCATGCAGACAATCTCCTGTCTTTCCTGATACGAGCCGATCCACCTCAGTTTGTCCTCCGGGCTGCATCCGGCATGAATCTCCCTGATCTGAAGCCGTCTGGCAATCGAAGCAGCTGCCTCTTCATGATCCCCGTACAGCCCTGCTTCAGGTAGATTTCCGTTTCCGTGAAGGTCTCTCCCGCAGCCAGAACATTCTTGTCCGCCATCAATTCCAGATTTCCGGCAAAAACCTGTTTCCCACAGGCCACCGCGAATACACCGCGTCCCGGCAGCATGACAAACTGCTCGCAGGACGGCAGCGATATTCCCGTTTCTGCCTGATAGCTCTTTACAATCGCTTTCCCCAGCGGATGCTCTGAAAGCTGTTCCGCTGCCGCGCAGAAACGATAGACATCGTCATCCGACATATCGGACTCCGTCACAAGCCCAATCACAGCTTCCATGATAATGGGAATGCCACAGAGGATGATCGCAACCCATGCCACGTCGAAGGGAAAGGGCGACAGCCCTGCCAGACTGCACAGAATCGCCGCTCCGGAGGCAACAAGGCAGGCAATGTCTTTTTTCACTCCGCCCAGTTCCAGCAGACGCTCAAGCTTTGGAATCTGTTTTTTCATCGCGATATAACGCCTCCTCCGTCAGATGCAGACAGTACTTTTCATCCATGACAAGGAAACCTTCTTTTTCCAGGGACAGAACCGCCTGACTGACGCTGGCTCTGGAGAAACCCATGTAAGCGGCCAGATCAGAGGAGCGTATCTCCTCCATCTGCTCCTGTAGCAAAAGCAAGGCCTCCAGGTAATCTTCACGGGATTCCCTGCGGATCTGTTTCATCCGGTTCTTCTGGATATCGTTCATACGCGTCCTCTGTTCCATATATTTTCTCTCACATATACCCCCGCGGGTATACTGTTATTATACCCATGGGGGTATATGAATGTCAATGTTATGGCATTAAGATTAGGTGGTGCTTACAAATTACTTGTTGAAGAAAGCAGCCCGATCAGGCTGCTTTAAAGAAATCATCATAAAATGATAAAGGCTTCTAACCCATATTAGCGAAACGCTCTACTGCTTTTGTAAAATCAGCAATCGTCTTATCTGCGTCCCCGTGCTCGATCCCATCGCGCACACAGTGCTGAATATGTCCTTCCAGGACGACTTTACCACAGCCGTGCAACGCGGCCTTGGCGGCGTTGATCTGCGACAGAATATCCTCACAGGGAATATCTTCATCTACCATCCGGTCAATCGCCTGCACCTGTCCAATGATTTTTTTCAGCCTGCGATGCAGGTTTTCAGAGTCCATGCATTGTTTCACTTCATCGTCCTCCTTGTACCCATAGGGATATCTGTATATTAGCGTGACCATACAGGAAATGTCAAGTTTGATTTCAAAAGACAGGGTCCAAAGTCAGGAAAAGATATGTATTCCCCCTCGATTCAATATAGCTATTTATCAACCGACTTCGCTCTGTTTTTCGGTTGGAGAACTACTACCTGCCTCCAGACAAAAATACTGCCCTTCAATACATGCACGATGCGGTGGGGATCCGCATCGTCTGTTCCTTTGTAGACGATGTCTATGCTGTTGCAGACTGGCTGAGCAGCCGATCGGAATTTGAGATGGCAGCTAAAAAGGATTATATTTGCCTACCCGAAGCCAAACGGATACCGCAGTCTTCACCTGATTCTCCAGATAAAGAAAGGCGAAGGGCATGGAATACAGGCAATCCGTGACTTTAGTACGCTTTCAAAATATTATTTTGTTCCCTTTGCAAAACGGCGTCTCAGCCTGTCAATCAGTTTTCTTCTCGATGGGACGGTGTCCCTTCAAGTACCGGAAATCGTCCAAATATGCATTGACATATGCCCGTTCTTCTACAATAAAATCCACAGGATAGATTATCTCTCTGCCCTGCGGATACTCTTCATAATTCTGCATATATTTTCGAAATTTTGGTGCAAAACCGGTACAAGGTTGGTACAGAACTTAGTCTCATTCGTGAGCCTGATCCAACACCAGTCTTTCGACCATATTGCTGACGTAAAATCCCTTTCTTTTCATTTCTGATAGTAATGGTTTTACTTCCTGAATCAACCCTTCACGCTTCGCTCTTAACAGTACTCCTAACGTACCAGAGACCGTAAGCCCAAGATATTTTGCCGTTTTCTTCGCTGCATTGTCGTCCAGAATCACCAAATCTGCCTTTTGCTCCTGAGCCATAATCATGACTTCAACTTCACCGTCATGCAATTTGGCCTTGTACATTTTCTTTTCACTCGAATCCATGATCTCAACAACATGAATCCAACTGACTGCATTTTTATTTGTGTGCAGGCTGAATCCCTTTTAGCCGTAACCTCCTGATATACTGCACTCGGAATATATATTTCTCCGTACAGTCCTTTTAAAAGTTCCAGCCGGCCTATACCACAAAGCACAATCAGAGGTGTAGAATTTACAGCCACTTTACGCATTATTCAGTTCCTCCAGAAACTCTTCTTTGTCATCAAAGCAGAAAATAGATATGTGATTCTGACCAAGATAGGTGATAAAATCCTCTTCCTGCATCCCGGCAATCTGAGCACAATATCCCAAAGACACTCCACTCTGCGTATAGTATCCAAGAGCTACAGCTTTTCTGGCAAAACTGCTTGCATCTTCCATGTTCATCTTTGTATCATAAAG
The DNA here is from genome assembly GCA_001941045.1 of Lachnospiraceae bacterium Zagget2. Classification (GTDB taxonomy): domain Bacteria; phylum Bacillota; class Clostridia; order Lachnospirales; family Lachnospiraceae; genus Hominiventricola. The sequence goes on along the minus strand of MSHD01000042.1, from coordinate 63,041 downwards.
CACTTCATCCTGTATACTGACAGCTATCTGACACATATTTCTTTACTCCTTCCATTGACTTATACACACCTGCCTTTGACAGTTCTGTTTGCCTTTACGGCAGTCCTCGCGTTGACATCTGAATAATCTCAGATACAAAAAACAGGACAGGCAGGACAGACTTTCCGCCTGTCCTGTCTGTCCTGCCTATCTCTCTAAACTTTTCATCGTCGGGAACAGCAAACAGGACGGACCAAGCAGTCTTATTATTCTGTATTACCGCGTATTTGCTTTCTTTATTAAATGTATTATCAAGTATTATGCGGTATTATAAAAAGCAAATTTGTAGTAAAACTGTAGTATTTTGAATCATTTGTAGTACTTCACACATTCGCATTTCAAGGACTCTTCCTTAAAATACGTTTAAATTATGTGACAAGTTCTCGATTGCTTCTTTCTTCTTTGCTTCTGTGGCTTCTGCGTATATATTCATTGTCGTTTCTATATCTGCATGCCCCATAACAGCCTGAATAACTTTTAGATTTGTTTCCTGTTCACAGAACCTCGTACAAAAGGTATGCCGTAAATGGTGACAGGAGAAATAAGGAATGATAACCGGCGGGCGCTTTTCTTTCTTTGCCCGTATCGTTTCTTCCATATTATAGGTTTCTAAAATCCTTCTGATGGTTCGATTTATGGTCTGCGGATTATGAAGATTACCGAAGCGATTACAGAATATAAACCCTGTCATACCGTCGATTATGGTACTGTTAAACCCGTTCTCCTTCTGAGCTTCGTATTCCTCCTGAAACGCATCATAAACTGCGTCCATCATAGGGATTGTCCGTATACCTGCCGCCGTCTTGGGAAGCGATACATGAAAAACGCTCTTTCTCGTTTCAGCACCCTCCAATGCATAGTATACAACGCTATGATTGATGCTTATGACCCTTTTCTCAAAATCCAGATCTTCCCAGCGCAGCCCTATCACCTCACCGATCCTGCAGCCGGTTCCCAGTAATACTGTAAACAGCGGATGCCAGTGGCAAAAAACAGGATTGTTCGCCGTGTAGTTCATGAAAGCTCTTTGTTGTTCAAGCGTCAAAGCATGTCGGATACCCTTATTCTTCCCTGCTTTTCTTTTTATGTCCGCCATGACACCCTCCGATGGATTGTTTCTGATAATCTCGTCCCTCACCGCCATCTGAAAGGTCGGATGCAGGACGGTATGGATTGTATCCACGGTGTTCGCCTGCAAATGCCTCTCATTCAACAGATAATAATAGAAATATAGCACATCCGAATAGCGTATCTCAGATATTAAACGCTGTCCAAACCCCTCTCGAACATAATGATCATACATATAGGTATAGTTCGCCCGGGTTGATTTGCGCAAATCATATTTTGTCGACATATATCTGTCAAAGACGAAATTCAAGGTTGCTTTGCCTGCCAGGTAAGTATCCAAACCATCTAGCTGGTCTTTCACCAGCGCTTTTTCTTTCTCTCTGAGTGTCTGCAAGTCTCTGGCATAAACAAATCTTCTTTTCTTGAACGGATCAGTATAAGTATAAACATAGGTACTATCCGCCCGCTGGGATTCCCCCTTTCGCAAAGCTCTGCCTTTGTTGTCTTTTCGTGCTTTTGCCATCTCCACTCCTTTCATCAAGGAAAGAGATTTTGCACCTCCTCATCCGGTGTCTGAAGCAACAACTCGACCCCCGTATGCAATAACTGTGTTATGGTCATTCCGTGACTGTCCGCATATTCTTTCAGCCTGTGCCATTCCTCATCCGTCACCCGTAAGCTTAACGTAGTCTGCTTGGGTGAATCGGATTTCGGTCTGCCAGTTCTCGCCATTCCTATGCACCTCCAATCACTTCTACCTTTTATTATATTTTCTGTATACGAAAAGTCAAGCATTATCTGCAAAATCTCTGTAATCACTGTCCATCTACCCGAAAGGTCTCCAGATATGCATCCAAAATATCGCAGTTTACAAGTACAAGCTTATCAATCTTATATATGGCCTTTGCATCTTTTGCCACCTGCTCAAACTTACTCTGACACATACTGTATAGCTCCGCACCTTCCTTATACCTCACAAAGCGTTTTCTGTTTGCCTTCTGTATCATGCAATCTCCCCTTGTCCTGTAGTTTTAAAAACCCTGCGGTCAGCCGCCGGGATACGGCTGCATTGGTATTTCACCATCCATCACGGACCGGAGATTTTCTCCGGAAGTATCATTATCAGGAACAGTATCCTCGCACAAGAATCCCCGAGATTCTGCTGACCGACCGGCAGATATCGCTCGTGCCTTGGATTTCCATACAAACTGTATTTCCTCATCGTTTATGCCGCCAGCTTTGCGTCACAATGTCACAAAGTTTTATGCACAGGCAGTCATGGCGTACCGGTTGTCCCGCTCCGCTGTTCCATTACGTCCCGCAGGGGATATGAAATTGTCAATGTGCAGTGAAAAGGGAATTTTCGCTTAGAACTTACGCGACTTTGAATTTAACGGCTACTGTGATCAGTTTCATTTCCAGACGATTTTTGAGCGTCTCATCTACGCCGTAATATGGCTGCCCATATTCATCCCAGAGCCTTCTGGTAGATAGTTTCAGGATATAGTTCCTATAATGATTCAGCAGCTCCTGAATCGCTTCCGGGTCACCCTCGGAAGCCCTGCATATTGTGTGATACGAAGGCAGATTATCCTCCTGTTGCTTTTTCTTCCCCCTGCTCATCCATGCCCTCCTTCAGCTTTTTTCTCAATATTTCCAGTGATTTCTTCCTGTGCTCATAAACGGTGCTGCGCACTACATTCAGTGTCCTTCCAATCTCCGCGTCGCTCATATCCAGAAAATACGACATGAGCGTCACGCTCAGCCTTCTCTCGTTAAGACATTCGAGAGCCTCCGCCAGCAGAATGTCCCTCACAAAAATGTCATAACCAAGAACCTGAAACCATTTTCCTTCCGTAGACTCCAGCTCCACACTCAAGTGCAGCATTTCTTCCTCTGATAGTTGTGAAAAACTGATTTCATGCTTCTGTCGATACTCGATCTCCCTGATGTAATTCGCAAGCTCCCCTTTCAAGCCATGCAGCAAAGTCGGTCAAATTGATGCCGGACCGTCAACTCATCACGGCCAGGCTTTCCCTCCCCATAAAATCCCCTCCTCCCGAACAGTGAAAAAATGCGCGTCACATTCCCTTTTCACTCTATCTCCCAAATGGAAATCCAAAATGTTCGGGTAATTGGAAAGGATTTTAAATAAATTTTTTCAACCAAAGATATCCTGTTTTAATTACATGTGGTTTTACACAAAATTAGTGTAAAAGGAAGGGCTGTTTTACACTCACGTCGTTGTAAAACAGCCCTTCCTTACAATTACAGCTCCGATTCCATCAATCTTTTTCTCGCCGCGATCACATCACAGGAATAACGGATTGCCAGGCCTCCCATGGCGCTGGCCAGCTTCTCACATGCTGCAAGGCGAAGTGTCAAAAGCCGTATATACAGCCTGGTATATACCGACGCATACTGCTTGCTCTCTACTGTCGGAAGCCCTTTCCGTTTCCTGCTTTTTTTATTTTTCATCCGCATTGCCCAGTCCATAAAAATAGCAGAAAGGCAAAGCGCCACAACAGTTACGGTTTCCAAAATTATCACTCTGTAAATCATCTTTCTTCTCCTTTACACCACAATATAATTTTTAATCAGGGACACGATCGCCCCCGGCATCGTGTCCAAATCATCGATGTTCAGAAAGTACTGTTTCCCATAGATTTCCCGGATGCGCTCCCGATCGCTTCCGATCGCAGCGCCAACCACACGGATACCGGATACGCGCGCCTTTTTTATCACACGCTTCATATCGGCTACAGCCGCCTCTCCCGTATAGGGATATCTGCCACATGGATCGAAAGGTTCCCCATCACTGACAACGATCAGCAGACGGTTTCTTTCCGTCCTCTCCTGCAGGCGGTGCACGCAGTATTCAATCGCAAGGCCGTCCCTGTTCTGGTTTCTGGCCTGCGTCTTCATAATCTGGAAAGAATCCTGCTTTGACAGGGATTCAAACTCCCGGTAATCATAGATCTCCATCTGCAGGGCGTTATCCGTGGAATGCCCTGCAATCAGGCAGGGAATCGCAAGTTCTCTGGCAAAAGCGTCGACAACCACCGCCATCTTTTTCATCGCCGGTATCCTGCCAAAACTTTCCATCGAACCCGACTCATCGAGCAGCAGGCATACGCAGAGGTCAATCCTGTCGAACGGGGTGGAGTTCCGGTAAAAATTCTTTCCATCCTCCCGCAGCAGGCTTCCGCGATCAAGCCTTCCATAATATAGTCCTTTCCGCCTCTCTGTCTCCTTCCTTTCCCGGATCTCATGACTGAGCCTCCGCGAGCAGGCCTTTGCAACCGGACCGACTTCCCTGTACAGCCTTTCGTAAGCGTCGCGGTTTCTGGCAGTCGCCGCGGCGGCGCGGATCACCTTCAGGTTGATGTCCCTGTGAAAATCATGTTCCGCATCCAGCCGTTCCTTAAAGATACACGCATCCATCGCAAGCCTGGAAGCGCGCCCCCTTTCCGTATCGGCAACCGCCAGTTCCCTTGCAGCGCCCTTTATCAGGCGCTCCAGTTCCGGATCGCGTCCGGATTCGCCGCTCTCCTCATTGCTGTCCATCGACTCCTCTGGCATCAGAATTTCTCCATCACGGGCGGCGGCGATGGCTTCCTCCCCTGGTAGTTCTGCACCAGAAGAGATTCCATCCACAGGTTCTTCCCGCGCCAGTTCACCGCAGGAGTCATCCGGCATGTACTCGTCCGCACCGCAGGATTCCGCCATTCTCTTTACAAGATCCTCCAGCGACGATTTCGTTTCTTTCTCTTTCCCATCCTCTGGCTTTGTGTCCGATTCTTTCTCTTCTGTTTTCCTGTCCGCATCCCTGCCTGCAGGTTTTTCTTCTTCGGAGCTTTCTACGCTTTTATCTTCTTCTCCATCCTCCGTTTCCGTGCTCTTTTCATACTCCTTCAACACTTCGCGGTTATATTTCCAGAGAACGGTCAGAATACTGACCACGCATTTCTGCAGCTCCACTGTCTCATTACTGTAACGGCATCGGTCAATCATATCCTGAATCAGCGACAAATCCGGCAAAAGAACGCCATCATAACTACCCAGCTTCATTTTCCCGTGTTTCGCATACAAGAGTACCTGATTCATAAGAAGGACGACAAAGCCCATCGCTTTCCCGGATGGTGACAGGCCCTTTAAGTCTGCTTCCGATTCCTCAAGCGATACCGCTTCGGAGAAAATCACGCTTCTCACCATATACAGGCACTTTTTATAGTATCCCGATATCAGGCGGCAGAGCAGATATTCATCGACTGCATCGTTCAGGGCATTGCCAAGCCATTTTGCCTGCGGAGCCAGTAGCACCCGCGCCTCCTCCTTACCCCGAAGGTTTTCTTTCATTTCTTCGTAAGCAGCCCGAAGCGTCGAATCTGCAAAGCTCATCTCCGGAATATCGCCGGTATTCCTCATCTGCGTCAGGAACTGTACCCAGCCTGGCCCATCCAAGAACAAAATATGTGAAATCTCATGAGCCACACAGCCAAGCGCACACTGAAACTGGATCTGCAGGGTCTTCCCGTTCTGGATAATGGTATTTGCCGTATTCAGGATAATCTCGGTACTAGAGTCAGTCATCGCCGTCACTTCGCTTTTCCCGTCATGCAGCAGCCTGATGCTGATCTGCGGCGGGTTTTTCCTTCCGCATTTTCGGTAGCAGACATTCAGGATTCCGGTCACGGTGTCATCCACATATTTTCGGAATACCGGGTGCCGGAACAAGGTTCCTGCATCCATACCTCTTACATTCCTGGCTATTTTCCTCTCAAGGTCTTTTAAAATATCCATTTCCCCTCCTCATGCTGAAAATTCCGTGAGCACACAGGTCTTCAGCTGGTCGATCAGTTCCTCATTCTGCGTAGCCAGCGGCACAATCGTATCCATCGCGCTGTCCACAGGGTCGCCCAGAATCTGATACCAGGTGACCCAGTTACATATTTCTCTGGTGCCGCAGGAATAGTTTTCTTCCCCGCTGCTGCGCAGTACGTCGCACATGGAGTTCATCACGTCGAGCATTTTTAGCAGGACAGATTCGTCCGAGAAACCGGTATTTGCCCTGATCCGTTCCATCAGCTCCTCGTTCCCGGGTTTATCAAAGCGCAGCGCCATGTGAAACCGGCTGAGATGGGAAGCATTGACGTCACGGCAGGCCGCATACGAACGGTTCGTCGTATCCACCGCAATAAAATCCGGATGCCTGCGGACAATCTCTCCATTAGCGCACACCATAGTTGCCGTCCGGTCCAGAAGCGCGTTGATGCCCACCAGGACACCCGGGTTCGTCACGATATTCGGCTCCTGCAGTTCACACAGATATCCATAACGGAAGGCCTGTGCAAGTGGTGAGTCCACATAACGGAATCGCTGCCCTTTCCTGTCCATCTGCTCCGCGATATCCTGATAGATTGCCGCATGGACTTCTTCCGGAAGTGCGTCCGCCTTCGTTATTCCTGTCACATCCAGATATGCCTTTGCCGGGTCCATGGCAATGCTCATGGAATCCGGATACTTCTTAAGGATTTCCTGCATCTTTATGGTTTCGCCTTCTTCATCCACCGTCTCCGGCGAGATGCTCTGCAATACGTCCATGATCTCTGTGTTCGCCGAAAAGGTCAGGTGCGTGTAAGGAATCCCGAGCGCCACCGCAAGCGCCATGGCCGCGGAGGATTTTCCTCCTCCCGCTTCCCCGTAAAAATAAAAATTGGAGAACTGGATCGTCTTGCCATAGGTTTCCTTCGCCGCCATCGCCGCTTTTATAAGCTGCTGTGGGACAATATACCAGTCTCCAAGGCGGGCTTTCGTATCCTCCAGCATATGGGCCTCCTTTTCACTCAGGCTGCGCTCCGGATTACGCTGAAACTTCCTTTCGAGCTCGGACATCTTCCACTTTTTACGCAGGAAAAGCTTCGTCTCGGAAGTGCGGGATTTACGCGCGGCTCTGGTGCGCGCTCCAAAAAACCGGAACGGCGTCTTCGCCAGGTTCTTTTCCACCGTATACCTGCCGGATGTGAAATCCTCATCCAGAAGCGTCTGGGTTGGGGCATTGTACATCGCCTGGACAGGCAGTCCGCCTCCCGCCTCAATCAGCTCGCATTCCTTTGGATACGTCGTCCGGCGGTACATGTTGTCGCACAGGAGCGCCATACACTTAATCATCTCATGCCTGTCCTCCACATTTTTCGTCCGTTCCCACTCACTGTACATGCCATGGAATTTTAAAAACGTCTCGCGAAACTCGCTGTCCTTCATAAATGCCGGCAGGATCGTGAAAATCAATGCTTCCCCGTGCTCCTTGTCATCATCCAGCTCATAAGTCGCACCGGACTTCGCACTGGAAGTCGGCAACAGCGCAGTTGCACGGAAGGAAAACGCGCCGGACGGATTCCGGCTCGCCACACACAGAGTGACAAGGCCGCTTTCTTCCGGATATTCGCCGAGATAGTCCCCTTCCGGGGTGATTCCCAGCACCGCGTACCCGTGCGTCCGCTCATCAGCCAATTCGAGGAGCATCCGGCTATATGTGATGATCGCATTCACCGCCCCCGGAATGATCTTTCCATAGGAAGGCTTGCATTTATACGCCCTCGCAGCATATTTACTGAGCGTCGCCGCGCCATACTTCTTTGCAACGGTGTTCATTTCTATTTCATTTTTAAACGGCGGGAACACATCCACCTTGCCGCTGAAAAAATTACTGAAAATAGCTTTTACCATTCTTTCGTCCCTTTCCGATATATAATCTTGATTCTTCCTTCCGCATCAAGCCCGGCATCCATCCCGTCGCGCCGGAGCTCCTTTACAATCTCCCGCGGTTCTTCCTATTCCGGGATTTCGATCAGGTTTTCCAGCAAAACGGCGCCTTCATATTTTCCGCCATCCGTGTAAGATGCCAGGGAATATTGAGGAGCGCCTCATTGATGCTTCTAAAATTTTCTCTATACCAGCCCATCCTTTCCTCCATAAGAAGGGGCAGGAACATGTTTCATGCCCTGCCCTTTTTCTCAGTCAACTGCGAACGGAAGATCCAGATCCATCGGCATATACTTTCCTCCTCCGGATGGCTGCACTGCCTCCGATGCAGAACCGCCCTTCTCGTTCCCTGTTTTCTTTTTGATTACCTTGAAATCAGTTGCTGCTAGCTCCAGTGATTTTTTCGGGCCGGTAGCTGATTCGTAGGTATTCACCTTCAGTTCGCCGAAGAAACCCATGATCTGGTTCTTCTCCGGATCATACTTCTTAATACGTTCTGCCGCCATGCCGAACAGGCTCACCCGCACAAAATAGGAGCCGTATTCCTGGTTGATATAGCCCAGCATCCGTTCCGCCCTCTTATCTCCGAGTACAACGGACATGTTGAGCGTCGCCACCAGAAGCTCTGTGCCGTCCTGACGTGTGACATTCTTCACATTCAGGATACTCCCGTCCTTCAGTGTCCGGATGAAGCCCTCCATATAGACGATCTTCACCTCTCCGTTTTTGCCTTCCACGTTCTTCTCCATGAAAGTTGTGTAACTTCTCTCTGCCATAGTTTCCTCTCTTTCCATGCCTGGCAAGGCATTTTTTTATTTACTCCGGCTCATGGGCCACGCAAAAAAGACCCATGCCGCCATAAGGCTTCACAGGTCTTCCTTGATTTCGCTTGCTCTACATGATCCAAAGTCTATGCTTTCATGATAAAGCGGCTGCCTTACCAAGTCAAACAACGGAAAAAGCCGTCACCGCTGCCACACTTGCAGGCTTTTTTCATCCGCGTTTCCCCGCTTTAACGCAAGGAGGAAATCATCGAATCCCTTATACCTTTGATCCCACGAATACCGCTCTATGCGAAGGCCAAGCTCCCTGATTTTCCTGCAGATCGTATCACAATGCTCTTTTACATAGTTCTTCTCACCCGGCCGCGGCAAGGCGAATTTGTCCATGTCGGTGAAATCCTGCACCGTCTTTAAGCCATACTCATCCCGCAGCCGCTTCAGCTCTTCATACAGACCGAGCTGGTTGCTGAGCCCGCACAGGGCGATCATCGGATACGGATAGCCCAAGGACGTACAGATGTCCGCCTTAAGAGGCCCTTCCGTAAGCCCGAAAACCGGAACCGTTCCCGCCTTCCGCGCCTCTGCAAAGCCCACATGATGGAATTTGGGGATACCGGCGAGATTGCTCCCCGCTTTCATAAGGTAGCGATCGCTCCAGGAAGTCACCCAGATATACCGCGTCTTCCCTTCGTCGAGCCGGATCTGAAGACCGAGGATACGGCCACCCAGATCCCGCACAGGGATATAAAAGCCTTTCCCCTGTCCCAGGTTCGCCAGTACACAGCCATCCTTCTGATAAAAGAGCGGGACGCCCAGAAGCCGGCAACCCTCATCCTGCAGGGCTTCCGGTATTGTCCGCTTTCCCATCATCGGCACGCTTTTGAATCCGAACGCTTCGATCTGCGGAGGCGTAAGCCCCCGCACTTTCGTAAGCTGCTGGAAATGGTCGTCGGAAAGCGTCAGGTAATGAAGGTAATGGGTATATGTATGATCCCGCACTTCCACACTGAGCGTCTTTGCCTTATACTGTGCCTCCCAGCCCTGATACTTCCGGGGATCCTCCGATGGCTGCGGCACACAGCGAAAAGAAGTACTCCCCTGCGCAGCACCCAGGATACGGGCAGCTTCGCTGCGGCTTTCCACGCCCAGCATTTCTTTTGCGAGCGCGAGCATTCCGCCGCCCGCGCCGCATTTGTTGCAGCGCACCAGGTTCTTGCTGTAGACCACCTGCATCTTCCGCTTTCCATGGCAAACCGGACAGTCAATGTAGGCTGCATCGCCAAAGCCCCGGCCCGGGTGTGCCACACCAAGGTAGTCCAGCACAAACGCCACATCAAAGGTGAACTCTTTCGCCATATGCCTCCTTCCTCCTAGCCGGCTTTCTTTTCGAGCTTCTTCAACACCGTTTGATAGGCTTCATAGCCTGGGTCGGACCTGCCATAACGCTCCAGCATGAACCGACAGATGGAAATAAGTCCGTTTTCCCCGTTCTCACTTAGAAGCTCCCGCAGGGACTTCCCCCTGCAGGTCGTTGCGCTCAACCGGTATTCCAGGGCATTTTCATACTCTTCCTCTAACGACCGGTCAGCGGACGGTTCTTTCGTTTCCTCCATCGAGGCCTCTTTGGATTCTTCTGGCAAAACCGTCTTCGGCTCTTCTTCCGCCAACACCGCCTTCAACGGCTCCGGTGAGACTGTTGCTGTATCTGTCGGCTTCTCAGTTTCCTGCGGTTCCATTTCCTTCACCATCTTTTCCTTCACCGCAAGGCGGGTTTCCCCGGTGATCAGTTCCGCGCTTTCCATCGGAATCCCTGCGGAGCGAACCCTGTCATCCAGTTCTTTCCCTGAGAGCATGCCACCCGTCAGAATTTCCTGCAGAATCAGCTCACTGGAAAATCCGAGAAGGGAGACTGCAATCTCCAGCGCCCCAAAATAAGCGTTTTTATAGGCATAGTTTCTCGAATCATAATAGGAACCCGTATTGACGTCCATGAAAGCGCGTGAACACGCCTCCACGCTCCTGACCGGCTCATGCTCTCCGTCAAAAATCGTAAGCTCGACGCACACGGTAACGGAATCTGCATTATCTGCGGCCCCCACACTGCTTTTGATCTCCAGCGTCTCCTTTTCATCCAGGCTTTTCTTTAATGCCTCCAGACGGCTGGTCACCGAAAAGGACGGCCTGCCATCCCGGATTTCCATGGACTGTGCCAGTACACTGAGGTAATCCTCGTAAGAAAGATCATCAAGAAGCCTCTTCATATATGTCACCTCCCCATGCTGCGCGCCTCTCTTCCCACTTCCGGCTCTGCTCCTGCGCGTAGGCGCTGCGTCCTTCGCGGATCGCCGGATAGCACATCGTATTCTCGAAAACGCGGATGTAGCTGCACACCGAACGGAACAGCTTTTCAATCTCGTCGTCAGAGAGCCATACCGACGCCGATTTTCCGAAATGTAGGAATCCTTCTTCGCGCATTTTGCTCCGCTCTCCAGCTCCACAGGGATTGCCTTCCCATTGTCGATAAAAATCTGCCAGGGTGAGCGCCGGTCATTTCCGTCGCGGTCCTTCTCGCAGCGTCTGACCATAAACTTTTTCATCGCTGCGTAGCCGTCCTTGTCCAGCCGCTTTGCGACCAACTTTTCCGCGCTGTATACAAGCCTGTCATCCAGCTTATAGTGCGTGGCCAGCTTCTTTCTGATTCCCTCGGTATCCATTTCCATCATCTTGTAATCCAGAAAAACCTTTTTGTCCGGATAGGCTTCCGAGAGGAAATAAAACAGATCCCCCATAAGGTCATCGTAATGCTGAACTGCATTGCAGGCCACAGCCATCGTAATAGATGCCTTGCTATCGAGCAGCTGCAGCAGCTTCTTATCCGCACAGTGCTCTATTTCCCGCGGTATTTTGACCGCAATCTGCTGAATCTCACAGGGCGAGAGGTTGAAGGAAGCGAACACGGAAGCGTCGCCCTTCCCCGCCGTGTAGTCGAGGATGTTGATCCCGATCAGGGAGTATTTCTTCGACTCTCCCTTTTCGAGATCTTCCATACCTGCATGCAGGTGCGCATACGCGCTCGGGTCTGCCGGTGTAAGCTTGTCCACGAACTCAATCAACTTTTTGCTGTTCTGGAATTTTGTTATCTGGTTACTGATCATCTCTGTTCTCCTTTCTGGTACTGGTTTCCGGGCTGCATCTATGTAAAACAGACACAGAGCAAAAAAGGATCTACGGGCATTCTTCATGCCAATAGATCCTTTCCTGATTTCGCTTTTCTTACTGTACTGTGTCTATACGCCCATCATAACCGCCCCCGCGCTGAAATCAAGCAACGGAAACGGCCGCGAAAGATGCAGGACTCTTTTTCTCATAAAGTTCACTGCTTCCATCAGCGACACCCTGCTCTTCCTCACTTGTGAATGAGAAGCCATACTTCTTGAGGATGTCATAAAACTTCAGCGCCTTTTTTCCGTTCTCCTCCAAGTAGGCAAACCTGTAATCCATCAGTTCGCTTTGCGCCACCTGTATGGACACAAGGCCCAGCAGCTTATGCAGAAGACTCAGCCCCTTTACCTTCTCCTCTGCTTCCCGAACCTCCGCTTCGTCGGCCTTGTAAAAATCCTTTCCCAGAAAGAAATCCCTTAACGGGTTTTCCGAAATCAAGGGAGAATACCAGAGAAGCAAGTCGAAAAGCTCCGCTTCCAGATCAGTGACATCTTTAAGCGGCGGTACTTTACCGGATACAATGTCCTCGATAAACCGCCTTCTGGTGACCGCCATCCCTTTCCAGATCGCTTTCAGCTGTCTCTTATTCCGCTCCTTGCGCTTCTGTTCCAGTTCCGCAGGAGTCAGTTCCTTCTTCACCTTCTTCGCGCGCCGGACCACATTCAGGCAGTTATACCTCTCCAGATAAAAGAACTCACTTTTTTCTTCTTCCAGGCCGGAAAACTCTTCCGGAGTTTTATCATACGGAAAGCTTTTTACGATTTCCCACTTCCCGCTATAAAGCTGATACGCCATCTCCTCCGGGGCAGGCTTCACACCGGCCTTCTCAAGTTTCTCGATACAGAGGGCTTTTATCTGCTCTTTCTTCCTCTGTTCAACGGCATTTCTTGCAAGATAAGCCAGGTTTCTGGAATCGGTCGCCTTATTAAGGATCTCATTCCTGGTCTCAATATCCTCAACCTTCTCCAGCTCGTACAGATCGGTCAGGCTCATCTGAAAGCCTCGTTTCTCCTCCTTCTCCTTCAATACTTTCTGGTCCAGCTTCGCGATATTCAGCCTCCGCCGGACGGTGCTCTTTGAAAAGCCGGTCTTTTTGGCTATGCTGTCTTCCGTCTCTCCCAGATCCAGCATAAGCTGAAAACCGTTTGCCTGTTCCCAGATCGTGAGGTCGCCCCGCTGCATATTCTCCTCCAGCATCATCGAAAGCTGCTCTCTTTCACTTAAGCCTTCGATGATCTGGCACGGATATTCTGTAATCCCGGCAAGCCTTCCCGCGGCGATTCTGCGATGGCCGATGACCGTCATATACTCACCGGGTTCACCCTCTACGGGTATCACCGTCAGGTTCTGCAGAATCCCATTTTTGCGGATGGACTCTGCCAGTTCCTTCAGGTCACCAAGGTCTTTCCTTGGATTCTGGGGATGCGGACGGATATGCTCCTCTCCTATGTAGACTATTTTCCGGCCATCCTCATGCATTATCTCTTTGCTACTCATTTTGATCTCCTCTCTACTTGTGATTTGGTTTTCGGGCTGCATCTATGTAAAACAGACACAGCACGAAAAAAAGGATCTACGGGCATTCTTCATGCCAATAGATCCTTTCCGGATTTCGCTTTTCTTACTGTACTGTGTCTATATGCCCATCATAGCCGGTCTCACGGCGAAATCAAGCAATGAAAACGAAAAGCTTAAAACTGATATTGTTCCAGAAGGTATATCGGAAGCGTATCCGTTTTCCCGGCCGTTCCGCCTCTGGTGTCCCTCTTCAGGTACAGCAGACGATCCGCCTTTCCCTGTTCCAGAGCCTTCTTTGCCGTCGGCGCGTCTCCTTTTCCAGATTTCACCTCCAGAAGATACCGCCTGCCGGTTTTCAGCCCCTGTACGACAAAATCAATCTCGCCCCCTTTATAAACTGCAAAAGCGGGAGACTCAAACGCGATCTCAGCCGGATGGTCAATGCGCTTGCTCAGATTGATATACACATAAGTCTCATTCAGCGTCCCCGCCAGTTCCCTCGGATCAGTGCCGGTACGCCTCAGATAATAATTGGCCAGACCACAGTCCATAAAATAGCATCTGCTCGCCGCTTTAAAATTCAGAATATCAAGTTCCGTAATCTTTCCGCAGAAACCGATAATCCCCGAAGATTTCAGCCAGCTGATCGCGCGGTTGCAGGTCGCTTTTGAAATGTTGCTGGAATAGTCATTCTTCACAAGCTTCTGAAGTCCCTCGCTGATACTGTCCTCGGCAAGCCCTTTTTTCTCGCGGTTTAAAATCCTGCATATACTGAGAAAGATCTGGGTAAATACCGCCGTGTCCAGAATATCCGTGAAGTAACGGATGGACTCGTTCGTGAAGGTGTCGATAATCCGCACCAGCTCGCCCTCGGCCTTCTCCATATCATGATTCTGGATGTAGTTCTCTACCACTTTGGGATAGCCGCCTATCTGGCAATAAATATCGTAAATCTCTCCCAACCGTTTATGCAGCACCTCATCCAGCGGCCATTCCCTTATCATCCTGTATTTCTCATATGTTTCCATATCATACGCCTGCAGGAACTCATCAAACGACAGCGTGTAAACAACAAGCTTCGTTACATCCCCGCTCGAAAACCGGAAATCAGGATCATAAGTGCGCCCCAGATAGCTTCCGGTCACGATGAAGCGCGCGCGAAACTGCCTGGTAAATTCCCGGATTCGATTATAAATCTCCGATGATTCCTGGATTTCATCAATTATAATGACGGTCTCCTCATCATCCACAAACCCGGGTTCGTACAGTCGGAACGCCTCCTTAAGCGGGCTAAGCGGACGCTGGTTTCCCGGCGTCCACTCCACTGCTTTTTTGTAGCATTCCATGAACTGTTTCCCGCTCAGCTCGAACAGGTTGATGTAAATTTTACGCTTAAAACACTCATCTGCAAATTTGTTGATGAGATAAGTCTTTCCCACCTGCCGTGCCCCGCTGACCTCCAGCGTAGTCCTGCTGCTGTCCTCTTTCCATTCAAGGAGTTTTTTATATATATTTCGTTTCAGATCCATGAATCCACCATTTTCCTTTCATTATTGCAAAAGCCCAGACCATTCTTCTACCTGTTTCACCGGCACACTCACGGCTTTCGCAATATTCTCCACAGACATCCCCATCTCTGACAGATTGTGTGTGATTTTCTTTGCAGCTTCCTCTACAGCTTCTCTTTTTTCACTCGCTATATAGGTTCTAAAAATATATTCATCATCAAACAACTTCATCACGACAACCTCCAGCTCATCATAAAGCTTCGTAAATGTCACATGCTGATTTATAACGTTTTTTTTATCATAAATCATTTTTACATGGACTTCAACCGAACTTTTCTTTTTTGTCTATTTCATATTATCTACAAAAACTTTACCCTAGCTTTCTTTTTATCTGGCCAGATATAGAATCACCACAGCTATCACCATGAGCAGGATACTGGCTACAAAGTATCGCGGCACCGCCTCAGAATCCGGCGTCTCCGCATCTTCCTTCAGATATGGCAGCATTCCGTAATGTACATGCAGCAAGAAGACAATGGCGCCGATCACAAATAAAACCCTCGCGATTATCCTCAAAACGACAGGCATCAGCGGAATACTCCACCAGATACCTGCCGCAAGCAGGGTTCCTGCTCCGACCGCCAGTATCAGTATTCCTATCATCCTTCTCTTTTTACGCATCTTTTTTCTCCTCCATTTTCGTATCTTCTCTTTTTAAAAATTCTGCCAGCATTGTATTCCGCCGCCCGGTATCTACGTTGTCGATCGCGTAGTCCAGCATCTTCTTCTGCCCGACCAGGATTACCTGTTCCTTTGCCCGCGTGATGCCGGTATAGAGCAGGTTCCGCTTCAGCATCACCTTGCAGCTCTCCGTAACCGGAATGATCACCACCGGATATTCGCTGCCCTGCGATTTGTGGATTGTACAGCAATAGCCGGGAGAAACCGATGCCATGTCACTTTCCGTGTAAACGACGGGTTCCTCCGAGCCGTCCATCCGGATCTGCACCTTATACTTCAGCTGGTCGTCCTCCGAGCAGGCTGCTATCCCGATGATCGTTCCGACATCGCCATTGTTCGCCCGCACGTTATTCTGGTTCTCCATCACACGGTCGCCCACGTAAAAATCCGTTCCGTTCGCGTGGACATGCTTTGCGCCGCGCCCTCGTCCGGACAGACGTTCCATCACAGCCTGGTTCAGATGATCCGACCCGATGATGGATTTCACCCTCCTGGGTGTCAGCATCGCAACGTTCTGGAACCCGCACTCCTTTATATAGCGCTGATAGAGCTCCAGCATCACTGTCTTTGTCTTCTCGTCCGTATCCGTCTCCACAAAGCGAAAACCTTCGCCATATTCCAGTGTTTTCTCACCCTGGTTGATCCGCCTCGCATTCCCGGTAATCAGGGAATCCTCCCCCTGCCGGAAGACTGCGTCCAGGCAAATCGTCCGAATGGAACCGGATACGATCATCTGCCGCAGGGTATCCCCCGCCTCAATACTGGGGAGCTGGTCTGCATCCCCAACCATGATAAACTGGCCGGTTTCGCCCATATGGGACAGAAGCGCATGCAGTTTTACGGCGTCCACCATGCTCATCTCGTCACACAAGACCAGACCGCTCCGGAAAGAATCAGAAAGTTCTTTATTCTCCGTATCTTTCAGCATCAGCAGCATCCGGTCCACCGTGCAGGCCAGCTCTCCCGTCACCATGGAAGCCCTCCGCGCCGCTTTCCCGGTCGGAGCCAGAAGATACAGGCTCTTTTTCGGATTTAAGCTCTTCCAGCACTGAACGATTCCCTTGATGATCGTCGTCTTGCCGCTCCCCGGCGCACCGGTGATAATCAGCACGCGGCTGACAAGCGCCCAGGTGATCGCTGCGATCTGCTTTTCCGAAAGGCGAAAAGGCTGGCTTAAAATAAATTCCCTGACCGTCTTTGCATAGCGCTCCTTGTCATATGGCAGCGCGCTCCATTTCATCCGGATCAGTTTTCCCGCTGTCTCCTTTTCCACATCCGCGTAATGGGCCGGATAAATCCGCCCGTGACCCTCATCATCCAGAGCTTTCTCCGCTATCAGGCTTTCCAGCCTGCACTCCAGCATATCTCCAGAGAGAGCTTCTGGTTTCCGCTGTTCTAAAAGCTTTCCTGTCTCCTTCAGAAGAAACGCCTTTGGCAGGAATAGATGCCCCTGCCTCCGATAGAGCGCGAAGACATGCGAAAAGGCCGCCTCGAAGCGCTCTTCCATCAGCGGAGAAGCGCCCAGCTTTTCCGCTACGCGGTCCACCACTGGGAAGGGCAGCCCCGCTGCGGTCGTCATAAGATACGGGTTCCCTTTGATGAGCGTCCCCGCCTTCGTTCCGAGTACGTCATAAATCTTCCCGGCAGCCTGCAGCGAAATCTCGTCATTTCCAATCATCGCGTGAAGCTCCTGAATGAAATGTGTCTGACGGTAGGATTCCGCTATGCTCTTCATCCGTTTCATACCGATGCCAGGGATGCCAAGGAGCAGCTCCGGATTATCGCGGATCACCTCAAACGAATCCGCGCCGAATTTCTGCTCGATCGCCAGCGCGTGCTTCTTCCCAATCCCCTTGATCAGGCCGCTGGAAAGATAGGCAACCCGCGCCCCGGCCGTATCATGCTCATCTGGTTCAACCGGGATCGCAGATTTTGCCGCAAAGTTTAGGTATCCTTTTTCGGATGCCTGCCAACTCCCCTGCAGAATACAGGTGACCCCTTTCAACAGCTGCAGCCGATAGCCTTTTACTGAAAACCGTGCCTTCCTTCCTTTTGACGCCCTAATAGACGCCGGAAGTTCTTCCGTCTCCAAAGTATCCCACATGGAGATGGAGAAATCGCCGGATTCATAGATAATGAACCCGGCGTAGGAAGCACGCAGTGTAACCATACGTTCCATCTTTTCCTCCACTTTTTTCTACACTTCTACAAGGGAAACTTTTTTCTGTTTACGGGAATAATAATAAACATGATCGGAAAGCCAGTCCTTCTCCAAGACAGCCGTCCTGTTCACCTGCTTCACAATATCCACCATGTATCTTTCTGGTACGCCTGAGCAGCTCGCTTTCAAAACGATCAGCTCATGAATACTGCTCGGAAGGATGTAATAATCATCGTCCAGAATCTCCCCAACCTTCTCCATGGCGGCACGATCCGCTATCAATCCGGCTCCAAACTCCTTTTCCCGGTTGCTGAGAACCCACATCAGATTTTCTGCTTCCCTGATCACATTCTCATTTTTCGGATTTTCTGTTTCTGCCCGATAATCTGCAAGAATTTCATCCATTGGCTCAAATCCGAAGTTATTCTTTTCCGCATACTGTGACTCCGCCGCACGGATCAGATCCACAAGACGTATATCAAAACGATCCATGACTGTATTCGTTATCACCGCTGTTGCATAGCCCGGTTCGATAACCAGACGGAAGATTACCGCAAGATCCAGAAATGGAATATGCGGAATTTTCTTCAGCATTTCCTCGTTTTCCTTTCTGTTTATCACGCAAAAAATAATACGTTCTTTCCAGTAATCCCACTCCATTGGGGGAACCAGGTTTTTATACTCTTCATTTTTCATATTTTCCCGGATAACAGAAACCATCTCTTCCGCACAGTCATTCATGCTCAGACTGCCCCGTATGACCCGCGGGATATACCCCGGCAGATGTACAATCATTTCCACCGGAGTGTCCGCCATTTTTACGGCTAATCCTATTTCTTCCTTGCGGTTGTTTTTCGTCACTGTAATTGGACGGACTCCAGTTATGTTTTCCTCATCTTTCAGGATAAACCTAATTTTCTTTGCCAGTTCCTCTGCTATTACCTCATGTGTTGTCATATTGTACCTCCACTCTCAACTGATTTCTTTTAATCTCCGCTCATATGCCGAGCGGCTTTTTTCGTTAAATTTCTTCTTACGGATCGTGAATTGCCGGGAATCCTCCCCGACCTTCTCACTCACCTTTTCAAACACTGCCGGATAATCCGCGCGCAGGTCTGTCACCAGTACCTTTGTGTACTTCTCGACAAGATCGGGATAGCCATATAAAAGCTTCGCCACCGGCACCACGCTTTTTGCGCGCGGCTTATATGCAACCTCATAATAGTCCCCGTCGCCGCACGCCAGGATACCGGTCACCGAGTTTCCCATCGCTTCCACAAAAGGGATCTGCAGCTTTTTCTTCATCTCCGCAAGGCCGTCCATCTTGTTCTTCAGGCTCTGTATCTCGCGGTCGATCGCCTCGATCTCATGCACGTCGTCAAGATAATCGCTCTGGAAGATCACGCAGGGCGCTTCCGGATCGGCAAATCCGGTATAGGCCCGGATGTCACGGATCACCACCTCCGGTTTCCGAGAAAACGTAAGGGGCGGTTTCTTCCCGGGAATCACATACTGATCCCAGAAATCCACGTTCCTTTTCAGAAGCTCCGCTTCCTCCTCCATGTCCCGCTCAATCCGGATGTGCACATAGTCCTTCTTCTCATCAAAGCCCCACATGCAGGCGACATATGCCTCGTCAAGATCCAGCACCATCATGTAAAAAAGGACCTGAAGCCGATAGTGTTCCGGGCAGACCCCTTTTTTCCACAGATTCCATACATCCTGACTTTCCGGGAACGTGGTTTTCAGCTCCAGTATCCCGCGCACTGTACACTTCTTTCCCGACGCATCCAAGCTCTCCCGCTCGTAAAAACGGTCGATATTGGCCCGCAAAAACGGATAATCCGCATGCGCAAAGATGGAAGTATCGTCAAATACGCGAAACCCGGTCTTCCTGCGGAAGACTTCGGCTACCAGCGGTTCCAGAAGATGTCCCTTTTCCATCCGGTAGTCTTCCTCTTCGTCCGGCTTGAATACCGTCCGCTTCTTACCCCGGCACCTGCTCCACAGACCATACAGTGAGTTCCACGGGGAAAGCCCGGCCAGTGTAGCCTGGTCACTTCCTCCGATCCCAATGCGGGAACGCGCAAATTCTTCCTGTGTCATGCCTTTCGTGTCACCAACGATCATCGGCTTTTTCCCTGTCACGTCCTTTTCCCTCCCATCCTTGGATAATCGAAAGACGCCCAGTTAAAGTTTCCAAGCGCCCGCTCCACCATCTGGGAGGCTTTCAGCGCGGCTTTCTCTCCAGTCTCCTTCCTGTCACCTACAAAAGAAATGATCCTGCAAAGCCCCAGGTATACATCCAGCGGCGTCACTTCCCGACCTTCCCTTCTGTAGGGAAGAGCCGTCAGCATCTCAAACATCTCGCAGGCCTGGTTCGTCGCTTTCGCAAAGCTCTTCAGAAGTCCGCACTCTGCCGCGACATTTAAAAAGGTGTCGCAGGGATATACAAGATTCCCGTTCTTCATCCGCGCCATCTGCCGGGCGGGCCGCTCAAACTGCCCTTCGATCAGACTCAGCTGCCTCTTAAACCGGGGCATGAGATCCTCCTTCCCGCGATGGCGCAGTTCTATTTTCCCGCCGAGCGGGATACGCAGGCCATCCGATTCACACTGCGGGCAAAGAGAGATACTGCTGAGTGCCGCGTCTCCCATGCCGAGCAGCAGGGTTGGACGGATTCTCCTTGTTCCCAACGCATACTGAAGATCGGAAAACAATTCTTCATTATACGCACTGAAATCGAACCATACCTGTACGCCCTCATAGCGGATCTGCGCCCGGAGCATCTTTGCCTCTGGAAATTCCTTTGCGAAAAAGTCCATCGCTTCCCCATACGCCTCCGACATACTGAACGGATTGTAGGATGAGCTGTGGATTCCCAGGCACTTATCCCCGATAATCCGCAGGATGCCTGTCCCGCCCATGGCCTTTAAGCCATCGTTCAGATGCCTGGCTTCTGTTTCCTTCGGCAGCTTTGCGTAAGCCGCGCCGCTGATCCCTGCGCGCTCATGCAGTGACCGGATTCCCTGGGAACGGAGGCAGTATGCCTCTCCACCACGCAACACCAGGAACAGGCCGCTATTGCGTGACGTGTCCGCCACCGTCTCCGGCTCCATGTGATAATCCTCTGCCACCTCCTCCGGTTCTTTCGATACCGGCCTGACATACAGCTTGTCAAGCGGCACGTCCCGAATCCACGTTCCTGTCTCCTCCATCTTCGTGAGCAGCTCCATAAATTCCTGGCTGTCTGCCACCCTCGCACTGTAGGAGTCCTTCATAAACAACATTTTCTGTTCCCTGACGTCCATTCAACGCTCCTTTCCTCCCCATCCGGGGCAAATATTCAGACTTTCCGATCCCTGGACGCAAAAAAAGGACCAGTTGACGTCTACGGTCAATCGGTCCTTCTGTATTTCGCTGTTCTCAAGTGATACCAAGTCTATGTAATCATTATATTTCCGGCAGGATTCAAAGCAAGCAACGGAAATGCAGTAGCCTCTACCACTGCGGGTCATAGATGGAAATATTCTCGAACAGGCTGTTATTCTGGGAGCGGTCCATCGCGATCAGCTTCCACTCCCCGTCCATGCAGCGGATATAGAGCGTCGTGGTGAGCCGGCATTCCCCTTCTGTCGTCCGCAGCAGCGCGTTCACCTTCAGGACAACGCCGTCCTCTTCCGTAAGGCGGCAGTTATAGGACGCGGGCAGAACGCCTTCCGCGTCGGTATTGAGATATAATTCCAGTTCTTCCACGCTTTCGATGCCGGAACTGACTATCTCCCAGTTGCTTCCGGATGGGGAACAGATCGAAAGCAGTTCGCTCGACAATAAATATTCCCCGATTTCTGCATCGGACGCTCCCGCCTGGAGCAGCGAGAAAATATGCTTCAGCAGATCCTCCGCAGTCTGTACATACGCCTCCACATCTTCCTCCTGGATATCCGCCAGAACTGTATGCACACCTTCGGTAAGTTCCAGATAAAAAGAATCGAAATTGCCAATGTCTGAATGGATCTGGAAATGCGGCTCTGTATTCAGAAAACGCGGGAAGTCGTACTGATACCAGACGCTGACCCAGTTCTCCGACGTCTGATAAGGTTCGTCCACAGAACAGGTGATGTATACACTCAGATCAGCGGCATCCTCCGAACTTAAGTCCGTGCTGTACTCATAAAGCCGGGCAGACGGAGCCAGCAGCGTATAATCCCCCACCAGGCCGCCGTCCGGTGTGAAATATCCATCCTCAAAAACCAGGCGGACGTTCCTGGACTGGTCGTCCGTATCAAACAGGTAGTACGCGTCTTCTATATAGGTCTGGGTATTAAATCCCTGTTTCATCTGGACCTGCTCTTCCCGATCCAGGATGCCGACCTCATCCTCCGCAAGCGAAAGCAGGCTTTCAAAGCCGGTATCTGTAAGCCACTGCGAATATGTCTCTGCATCAAAGGTATCCGGCACGCCCATCGCATCGCAGGAAGCCTTCGTATCACCACTTTTCAGTGCCTGATACAGGCTTTTCAGCGCTTCCTCCACCTCGTCAAGCTGATGGGAGGAGAGACGTCGATAGCCATCCTTCTCCTCCTGCTTCACCTCATAATAGATCTCCCGCTCCTCCTCTGTCATGCCGCGGAGGATATACCACTTTCTTACCTGCCCCGCCGCAATCAGGAATAAAAACACTGCGATAACCGCAGCCAGAATCCGCCTGTGCTTCTCCTTCATGTTTTCACCTGCTTTCTCCATTATTATTTCCATGATAGAGTATGAGAAAGAGAAGTCAAACAGCGGTAGATATATATTGACAATATCGGATAAAACCGATATAATAAATATCGGATAAAACCGATAAGCGGAGAATACTCACATGGGGAAAATAGAAGTATATTTTTACGAGACACCAGACGGGAAAGAACCAGTGCGGGAATTTCTGGACAGTTTGGACCTAAAAATGAAAGCAAAAATGGTCAGGACAATCAGTTTATTAAGGGATAACGGAAACGAATTACGGGATCCAGTATCAAAGTCTCTTGGAGATGGAATTTTTGAATTACGGGCGCAGATGGGAAATAATATAACGCGGGTACTATATTTCTTTTTCATTGGCAACAGGGCAATCTTAACAAACGGCTTCACGAAGAAAACGCAAAAGACACCACCAGGCGAGATTGACAGGGCAAAACGATACCGGGCGGAATTTTTAGAAAGGATGGAAGATCATGACGAACTTTGATGATTATTTGAATGAGCAGATGAAAGACCCTGAATTTAGGGCAGAGTATGATGCACTGGAACCGGAGTTTTCTTTCATGCAGGCAATGATTGATGCGCGGCGTGAAACCGGAATAACGCAGAAACAGCTCGCGGAGAAAACCGGCATATCCCAAAGCGATATAAGCAAATTTGAAAGCGGCGGCGGTAATCCGTCCATAAAAACTTTACGGCGCTTAGCTGCCGGGCTGGGTATGCGAGTAAAAATAGAGTTTCAGCCGATGACACGAGTATGACAATGGTGTAATGACCGTCTCATGGCCTGAGAAGGGGGGCTCCGCCGAGTCCCCTTTCCCAATAAGAAGAAATTTGTTAAAAGTTCTCCTCTTTTTCACAACGTCTGGTGTTCCCTTCTGGATGCTGCCATGTCCGTCAGCATTTCTTCCTCAGAACCCCAACCTTTATCATCCGCAAACAGGTTCTGCATTTCTCTCAATGCAGCCCTACTTTCTTCGGTTTTCTGGCATCTATCAATCTCATCAAAGCTGATATCCGGTTTCTTCTGTTTTTCCATTGTATAATCTCCATAGTCAATATTATACTGTTGCATAAATTTCGCCACCCCTATAGAACCAAGCGCCTCCATCAATGCTTTCATCCCGGTCATTCGGATCTCTATCGGATTATTCGGGTTTACATTTTCCGTATCAAATCACCTCCGATCACGCTCTCCACAATGTGTAAATATTACTTCATTCAGGTGAATTATGTACCAGTATAGCACAGGCCCTGCAAATTTACTACAAAAACATCCACTACGCACACAGCGCCCAGCACCCCGACTCTTCCTTTGAAAAGCAGTTATACCGGTACAATGTCTGCCGGATCTTCTCTTTCCAGAATGGATTCCCTTTGCATTTTTTGAAGCCTTCGACGCACGTGTAAAGTTCCTGCAGGGAAATATTCCCTTCTTCCTTCAGCACCGCCGCAACCACATCCTTCCAAGTCACGGACAGGGAATCCTGCATCGAAAGCCGCACCGTCCGGGTAATCTGGTAATCCAGCGTAAACGGCAGCTCCTTTCTCAAAATCAGCAGGTACTCATGCGCGAGCGGGATGAAGGAATCGCTGCGATAAGCTGTCCGGTCAGATGTACAGTGATACTGCTGCTTAATCACCACCTGCTCCACCGTCCCCGGCTTCGCGATGCCGAAGAGCATACTGTACAGCCTTCCCTTTTTCTTGATGTCACCCATCAGGATGCCCATCCGACCACCGCGTTCCAGCGCCGCGTACTGCTTCATTACCGTCTGGTTCAGCTTCTGCAGGAACTGCTCCCAGTCCGCAATCTGCGATAAATCGCTCTCCCGCGGGTCGTAGCCATAGCGCTCTTTTACCTCCCGCCAGTCATACTCGGTATTGGAGTAGACGATCTTCCCGTTCATGTTCCAGTAAGGCGGATGGTAAAAAATATTCTCCGGAATATCCGGTATCTCATCCTTTGTAAGATCAAAGCCTAAACGCAGATCCGTCCAGAAGCCCTTCACGCCCAACCGTTCGCAGACGTCCTTCGTCGTCCCACCGCCGACTGCATAATCCGACAGATACTTCATCCCATACTGCGTAATAAACGCCTCGATGATGCCGGGGCAGCAGTTTCCGCGATAGCCCGCCTTCCCGCCTGTCCCCCGTTCCGGAGAGGAGAAAAGCGTACTTGTAAAACCTTTTCTTTTATCTTCCATGTTGTTCTCCTTCATCTTAAGATCGTTGTTATTTTTCGGCTTAGATTATCACGAATTGTCACATGAGTAAGGTCCGATTTTTTTGCAAGGAGCTCTTTCGCCCTGGCTTCGGCCTCTTTCCTCTTACTGAACTCTGCAAATCCCCCGGCCCATGTCTCACCTATATAGCAGTCGATATCGAAACCTATCCTCGTCATGTCGTCCAGCTTCTCACGCATGATTTTTTCATAGGCGATCAGGCACTCACCATAAAGAACCGCCATCCTGCGAACCGTATCTTCACTCTCGCCGAGGGTTTTGATCGTTCCCAGAGCTTTGCCCCCTGGTTCGCCTCTTTTGGGTCCATAAAAACCCTGGATTGCAAGATCAAGATAATATCCTTCTGACCCGCCTGCTTTCAGCACAAAGGCCGGATCAAACTCATAATTCCAAATCTGCGCCGGCCGCCAGGAATTGGGGCAGGCATAGTCAATCAGATCCTCCGGCCATTTCCCGAAGTGTTTTACTTCTGCAATGATATCGTTAAACAGGTCTTCCGTCATATAAAACGTATTCTTATCCAGTTTCATCCTTTGTCTCCTATCCTTTCCAGATTTCCGATCACTGCAGCGATTCTACGCATATTCCATATGTTGTTCATGAACATTGGCATAAGCCACAGCTCCTGCCCTTCCCCTTCGTGTGGGAAAAGAACATCTCCCGACATGGGATGTGTAAGGCTATTGCCGACCACAATATATCCTGCGCATCCACGCAGAGAAAGCTGAATATATGCCATCATTGCGGCAATCCGGTCGATATCCTGGCCTGCAAAAAGCGCCTGGTTCTGATAAGCAATCCCCTTACTCTGCATCACGTTTACGGCCGCAAGCATCATCGCGCCTCCTCCGATGCAGGGATCGTAAATGGAAGTCCAGCCTTTTTCTTCGATTTCTTTTCCGCAGTCTCCCATAAGCATTTCTGCCATCAAATGGGAAATACAGTAGGATGTAAAAAACTGCCCTGTCCAGTGGTCTCCCAGATTCAGACGCATATACAAGCCGCCAAGAAAATCCTGCTCCGGATTTTTATCAAGCGCATCCGCGACAATCGTGAGCATTGTCTGAACGATTTCTTCCGATCCCAGCTTCTCCATACACGTTTTTGCCTCCTTTTTGCGCTTTTCAAAATGCTCCGACGAGTGGTCAGCCGCCGTGCTGATCCAGCACGCCATGGCAGCCATAAGATCCGCCCAGGCTTCCCACGCACTTCGTCCTCTACATAACTGTTCAAACTGTTCCAGAAATTCCTTTTCCTCAGAATTGTTTACACCTTGTACCTTATTCTTCATCTGCCTTCTCCTTTCACTATACTCCATCGCACGCGATCCCCAGGACTTCGCAAACAGCTTCCTGTTTCGACCAGTCTTCGTCGCAGCCATAATCTTCCGTCATCTTCTGAAACGCCGTC
The DNA here is from genome assembly GCA_001941045.1 of Lachnospiraceae bacterium Zagget2. Lineage (GTDB taxonomy): Bacteria > Bacillota > Clostridia > Lachnospirales > Lachnospiraceae > Hominiventricola. The sequence goes on along the minus strand of MSHD01000042.1, from coordinate 36,835 downwards.
CAAAGCTGCTCCAGAATCCCCTGATCCTGTAAGACATCTGGACGACTCCATCCGCTTTTCCGGAAACTCTCCTCTGGAAGAGTGCGGACATATTCCGCGATCTCGTCCCGGTAATACTGTTTTAAAATCATCTCTTTTTCTCCTTTCCTGCTCCCGCATCATCGACTTTCATACAGACTTACAGGCATGAAAAAAACTCATCCCGCCCCGTTAAGAGGCAACATGAGTTTTTCCTGATTTCGTTGATTCTGTTTTCTACAGTGTCTGATGCTAAAGTCTATAAGGAAATTATAAGAGCAGGATGAAGAATGTCAAACTGCGGAAAATCTGACCACTCATCCGGCCGGTTCATCAACGCTTTTATCCTTCATATAGTGAATATATTTCATTCCAAATTCCTGAATGCTGTCAAGAACCGGCTGAAACTCTCTCCCGATCTCCGTAAGGAAATATTCTACCTTCGGAGGAATCTGGACGTATTCCGTCCGTTTTACCAGGCCTTCTTCAAGCTGTTTTAATTGATTGGAAAGCGTCACATATCATGCGGAACGCTCACGCTCATAGCAAGTTCATCACCACACATCCCGCCAGAATCAACCCAATTCCCACAGTACCTGCGGCGGAAATCGTTTCGCTAAAGATAAACCATGAGATCGCCGCAGTCACGATGATGCCCACGCCGCACCACACCGCATAGGCGATACCCAGATTGATGCCTGTGACGGCACGGGAAAAGCTGACGTGACAGACGAGATAGGCCAGCAGACTGAAAATCGTCGGGATAATCTTCGTGAATCCTTCCGAATACTTCAGAAGCGTTGTTCCGACGATCTCCGCGCCAATGGCCAGCGCAAGAAATAAATAAGCCATATAGATTTCCTCAGTTCGTGATGGTCTCCCCGGTAACTTTATCGAAAACATGAATATTCTCCAGGCTGAAGGCGTAACCAACGCGGTCTCCGGGGCGGAAGCTCTGCTCCGTACCTGTCTTCACGATCAACTTTTCATTCGTTCCATCCTGATTGAGGTAGATGATCGCCTCTGAGCCAAGCATTTCGTAGACGTCCACCGTACCCGTCCCGCAGGCTTCTTCCGCATCCGGCGCACAGAGGCGCACATGCTCCGGTCTGACGCCGACGTCAACGTCCTTTCCGACGACATCCTTATTCTGCATGTTCCGCACCTTCTCCACAGTCAGCGCGGCCTTTTTCTCCCCGAGCCTGATACCAAGCGCCCCATCCTCAAAGACCACATTTCCACTCAGGAAATTCATCGGCGGCGTACCGATGAAACCGGCCACGAACTGGTTCTCCGGATAGCGGAACAGCCGCTCCGGCGTATCCACCTGCTGCACGACGCCGTCCTTCATGACGACGATCCTTGTGCCGAGCGTCATAGCCTCCGTCTGGTCGTGGGTAACATAAATAAAGGTTGTGTTAAGCTGATGGTAAAGCCGGGCAATCTCCACGCGCATCTGCCCGCGGAGCTTCGCGTCCAGATTGGACAGCGGTTCGTCCATCAGGAAGACCTTCGGCTTGCGGACGATCGCGCGGCCCATCGCGACGCGCTGCTTCTGCCCGCCCGAGAGCTGGGAGGGCTTGCGGTCCAGCACCTCTGTGAGCCCCAGAATCTCCGCCGCCTCATTCACCTTGCGCTCAATCTCCTCTTTCTTCTCGTGATGGATTTTCAGGCTGTAGCCGATATTTTTGCGGACACTCATATGCGGATAGAGCGCGTAATTCTGGAACACCATCGCGATATCGCGGTCACTCGCCTCCACTTCGTTCATACGGACGCCGTCGATCAGCAGCTCGCCCTCGGTGATCTCCTCCAGCCCTGCGATCATCCGCAGCGTCGTGGATTTCCCGCAGCCGGACGGGCCGACAAAGATGATGAACTCATTATCCTCAATCTCCAGATCAAAATCCTTCACAGCCTCAAAACCATTCTCATACCTTTTATACACATGCTTTAATACGATATTCGACATTTTTCCTCTCCTCATTGTTTACGCTATGTACGAACGCGGGCAGATCCGCCACGGAATCAATCAGATAATCGGCCAGCGGTGTAAGAGAACTTTCCGTCCCCACGCCGCTGCACACCGCGATCGCAAGCGCGTGTCCATTTTCAGCAAAGCGCATATCATTCGGCGTGTCGCCGACGACCGCGATCTCCTCCGGGGAAAGATTCCACTGCCTGGCAGCCATTTCAATCAGCCGCCCGTCCGGCTTTTCCGGAAGGTTCACGCCGGTCACGCCGAAGAAGGAAAACTCGCCAAGCACCCTTAAGGACGCAAGACAGCTTCGTGTCGATTTCCATCCGTCCGAAGTGGCGATACCCACCTTAAGACCCATCGCCTTCAGAGTTCGCAGCATCTGCTTTACATTCGTGAACGTGGGATAATGAGTCAGTTTCTCCCCTACTTCCGCGTAAAACAGCCGTTCCAGGTCATTGGACAGCTCACGGACTCTCTCTTCTGATGCGCAGAACTCCATTTTCTGCGATGGCATTCTATCATCATGACATTCCACCGGGATATTCTCCTCCTGGAAAAGGACCGCTGCCAGATCCTCTGCGATTTCCGTATAAGATTTGCAGGCCAATGCACCCTCCGGGTCGACCCGTTCTCCTGCCACTCCCATCTTAAGAAGGATTTCCTCTTGCTTGTCCGGAACCCCGTACTTCCCACAGAGACTCTCCGCCACACGTCTCGCCGCAGGAACCCAGACCTTATGAAAATCGATCAGCGTCCCATCCTTGTCAAATAAAATTCCCTTTATTTCCATTGCCGCTCCAGCTCCTCCGCAATCTCGCCAAATGTTGAAAAACGATGCTCCTTTCTCCCTCTCGTGACCGGATTCCCGTAGAAAAGGAACGCGCCACTCTGCTCCCGCGCGCCAAAGCGAAGCCAGTGATAGCCTTCCTCCGAAAGCTCCGCCTCGCCTTCCGTCAGCCAGCTCCCGTCTTCGGTACGGATCACGGGGCAGCTTTGAAAGCGACCGTTGTGAAGAAAAAAGATATCCGGCTGCTCCTGCGGTCCTTTCAGCACAATCCGGTATGGGAAGTTTCGTGTCCCCTCCGGAAGCTGCTCTCCAAAATGCACACTGCTCTCGATCCCGCAGTGCCGCGTCACGTATGCGCGGCAGCAGCGCAGCGCGTCCAGAAGGTTTGCGGGACTTAAGTTCTCCATATAGAGCCAGGTCGCCGGGTCACCCGCGATGGACGGCTCCGCCGCGTCACCGTAGCGCTCGTCAATCCGGTTGTGCGAGTCGCTGCCGCCTATCGCGCAGATGCGCCAGCCGTCCTCCCAGAGCAGATCGGAAAGCAGAATCGCCTTCTCATTCGCTGTGCGTGCGTCTGCCTGCGCGTCCGCCTCATAAGTCGGGTCATTGACAATCTCCAGACAGTCCACCGCCGCGAGCGGCAGCTCCGCAAGGAGCCATTTCCAGATATGGAGGAAGGGATGATTGACGCTGAAAAGCCAGCTTCGCTCCGCGCACTCTTTCAGAAGCTCTCTCCAGTCCGCTCTCAGAAGCTCCTCCTCTTTATCAGTGAGAAAACGCTCCAGCGTCCCCGGCATCCGGTCGATGCCGAAGAGATTCGCGTGCCCCAGCATCGTCGTGATCTCCACGCCGGGCACGATCATCGTCCGACACAGAGGCCAGCCGCTGTGCAGCGTATTGTGCTCTGTCGGCACATAGTAGTCGAGATCCATCAGGTTTGCCTTTCCGCTGGCAGCCTGCGGCGTCTCCTTCCCGTCCGAAAGCCGGGTGTGCGTGTGCAGGTCGCCCTTGTACCAGGCCGCGCCTTTTCTGTATATCTCAGAGAAATCATAGCGGCTGTAGACAAGACCCGGCTCTGCCCAGATCCGGCCACCGATCACCTCATTGATCGACTCCCAGCGATCCGACACGCTCACATGAAAAAGGATGTCTGGCATGCCTTCCAGAAATTTCAGATACTCTGCGAAGAGAAAAACGCTGACGCTCCAGCGCCCTGCGGGAATCTCTCCCGGCACGCCGCCAATCGTCGTGCCCACGCTCTCCTGTCCAATCAGAATTGTCGACTCGCTGTAGCCCAGCTGTTTCAAAAAGCGAACGCGTCTCTGCGGATCTTTTACCAGTAGGAACGTAAGGAGCGTATACTTTTCTGGAAGATCATGCTTCAGGCACAGACGGCCACAGCCAGAAGGAACCTCAAAGGTTCCTTCCTGCCGGGTAGCCGCTTTGTAGCTGATCATGAACGTGAGTTCTACTTCGTTCATCACTGTCCCAGTGCCTCATCGAGCGCGGCCTGCGCCGTCGCCTGCGCTTCGTCGAGCGCCTCCTGCGCGGAGATGCCCTCCAGCTCTACCTTGTCCGCCGCGATGGACAGCGCGTCAACGATCTCGCCGCCCGTCGGGTCATAGGGATAGATCGAACCGTGCGTCGCCTGCGAAACCGGCACTGCCGCCTGCGGATTCTCCGCAACATAGGCCTGGTAATCCTCGTCCTCGTCCATATCGGTTCTCACCGGCACATAGCCCGTCGCCATCGTCCATTTCGTCTGGCTGGCCGTGGAGGTAAAATACCTGATAAACTCGTATGCGCCCTGTTTTTCCGCATCTCCGGAGCTCTCCAGCACACTGAGCACCAGCGCCTCCGCCAGCGGTGCGGACTCGGAATCCTCATCGAAAGCAGGCTGCTCGATCGCACCCACAATGCTGAAATCCAGATCCGCCTGATCACCCGAGGAACCGGTGTAACCGCCCGCCACGCCGTTCAGCGCGTCGTCCATCGTCGTGTACCAGTACTCCCAGCCCTGCCCGCCGGAGTGCACCGTCATGATTTCCTCATCGTGAATCCAGCCGCGGACTGCCTCCCAGGCTTCCACCCACTCCTCGGAATTGATCAGGACCTGCGTGCCATCCTCGCTGAGCACGCTTGCGCCGTTGCTCATCGCGATGTCGATCAGGTTCTGATAGCCGTACATCGGCTCCCAGCCGTAATCATAGCCTGCATCCTTGATTTTCCGCGCGGCCTCCGCCAGATCCTGCCAGGTCTCGATGCTCTCAGGGTCAATACCTGCCGTTTCAAAGGCTTCAATATTGTAGTAGAGCACCTGCGTCGTTCCATAGGCCGGAATTGCGAAAAGCTTTCCGTTGTCATCCTCGCCCTGGAAGAAAGAGTCAATATAATCCGAGCGGTCGTAATCTTCATCTGCCTCCGTGTAGGCCGTCAGATCAGTCAGCACACTCTTGTCCGAGAGCACCCGGGCCGTGCTCGTTCCCAGCAGCACCAGATCCGGCGCGACGCTTCCCGCGATCGCCGCCTGCAGCTTCTCATAGGTTTCCGTGTAGTCGGCCTGCGTCACGGTCGTGACATAGTAGGTATCCTGCGAGGCGTTGAACTCATCCACGATCTCCTGCACGACGTTCACCGCCGTCTTGCCGCCCGCGTACCAGAATTCCACCTCCACCGCGCCGTCTGACGTCACGGCATCGCTGCCATCAGACGAACTGCTTCCGGAAGCCGCAGACGCGGTCGACGAGCCGGAGCCGCAGCCGGTCAGCGCGCTCAGTGTCAGCGCGGAGAGTAAAAGCATTGTAATCAGTCTTTTTTTCATCTTCTTTTTCCTCCTCTTTCAGGCTTTTCAGCCTTTCATTCCGGTGTCTCCACCGATTCCATTGATGAACCATTTCTGCGTGAAGGCGAACAGGATCAACAGCGGGATGACGATCAGCGAACTACCCGCCATAACCAGCGCCCATTCCGTGCCGTAAGCCCCTCCTTCGATGAAGAAGCTGCGAAGTCCCTGCGACACCAGATATTTGCTGGAGTCATTGGTGATCAGGGAGGGCCACATGTAGTTGTTGTATGCTGAAATAAAGCTCATCAATCCAAAAGTAATAAACGACGATTTCGTCATCGGGCAGACGACCTCCCACAGGATGCGGAAATGTCCACCGCCGTCCATCCTGGCCGCCTCCACCAGTCCCTTCGGCACCTGCATGAAAGCCTGCCGCAGCAGGAAAATGCCGAAAATGCTGACGGTACTGGAAATCACCACACCGGTCAGTGTGTTCAGGAGATTCCACTGCGAAAGAATGATATAAGCAGGTATGTAGGTCGCGGCCACAGGGAGCATGTAGGTTCCCATGACGACGATGAACAGCAGATTTCTGCCCTTAAACTCCAGAAACACCATCGCGTAGGCGATCATCGCGCCCGTGGCAACCTGCAGTGCCACGATGATGACGGATACAAGCAGGCTGTCCCAGATATAGCCCGGCAGCGGAGAGTCAAAGATTACGGAAATGAAATTCGACCACTGCGGACTCGACGGAAGCAGGGAGCTCACGTCCATAACCTCAGCCTTCGTCTTCAGCGCGCTCAGGACCATCCACAGAAAGGGAAAGGCCGTGAAGGCGCTCACCAGAAGCAGCACTGCGAACTTCAGCACGGTTCCGATTTTTTGCGTTATCTTTTTCATCCTGAAATTCCTCCTAGTAATGCACCCATTTTTTCGATGCAGTGAACTGAATCAGCGACAGCAGCACCGTGATGATGATCATGATGACCGCGATCGCGGTCGCCTCTCCCATCTTGAATTCCTGGAAGCCAAGCTGATAATACATATAGAGCAGTGTTCTCGTACTTCCGCTGGGGCCTCCCTGCGTCAGAATCTGGATCTGGTCATAGGCCTGCAGTGAATTCACCATCGTGATAATCATCAGGAAGAAGGTCGTCGGCGAGATACTCGGCAGCGTCATGTCCAGAAACTGCCGCAGCGGCTTTGCGCCGTCCAGCGAGCTCGCCTCGTAGAGCTCCGCCGGTACCTTTTCCAGAGCGGACAGATAGAAGATCATCGCGTAGCCCAGGCTCTTCCACACCGTCACGATGATGACCGACAGCATGGCTGTACTGGAGCTGTTAATCCACTTGAGCGCCGGAAGCCCGAAGAAACCGAGCACGATATTTGCGATACCGCCGTCCGCCTTGAATATCCATGTCCAGACGATGGAAATCGCGACCGTCGGCGTGATCCACGGCGAAAACAGCACAAACTTGAAAATACCGCTGCCGCGGAAATTTTTCCGGAGCAGCAGCGCCAGACCCAGACCGCCCGCGATCGTCGGAACCAGCGTTCCCGCCGTGAAGACGACGGTATTCCACAGCGCGTTGTAAAAACGGCTGTCCTTCAGAAGCGATATGTAATTTTTCAACCCCACCACATCATAATCTGGTGTCATAAAATCCCAGTTCGTAAAGCTCAGCCACACCGAGCGCAGAATCGGGTAAATCCAGAAAATGATCAGCGGTATCAGCGCGGGCAGCACAAACAGCAGCACCGTCAGCGCGTTTTTCCACGCGGATTTTTTCCTGCTTTTTCCTTCTGTCAATGCAGTACTCATGACCTGTCTCCTCTCTTTCTTACGAGGTATTATTCTAGCAGAGCCAGGTAAAATCCGATTGAGGCTAAAGGTAAAAATTAGATGAAGTTTAGCTTCGGGATATTGCTGTGAAAGTAAAAATAAAGTAAAAACGGATGATTAAATGAAAAACTTGTAAAAGCAATAGAAAGCAATCTCTTTCGATCACTCTATGCCAAATGGTTCTGAAAATAAACTTGAAGTCACAACAAGTGACTTCAAGTTGTCAAAATTCTCTGCACCCATAGTAGTCTGCTAATACGGTGTGCTACCATCCATATGCTCAAATGCGTAGCTCAGGCCGTTGGTTCTCTCATCCAGAAACGATCTGTCGATCGGGTTCGGGTCATCCATGGACATTCCTCCTGAATCTCCGGAATAGACGGTCGAGCAAGCCTTTCCCTGAAGCCTTGCCTCTGTTATTGTCTTTCGGCTCCACTTCCGCCCGCAGCATTTCCTGCTGGAATACTTCCTGACAGCTGACGGAAGTCTCCATGTCCTTGATCCGGTGCCAGGTCCCGTCCGGCCTCATGATTCTCGCTTTCACATTGTCCTGCTGCAACCCGTCTATGATATGAAGTAGTCTTGTCCTGGCCTCCCTGTCCAGCACCGGGCAGGCCACCTCCACCCGGCGCTCCGTATTCCTTGTCATGAAATCGGCGGAGGAAATGTAGAGCTTCGCGCTCTCTCCCCGTCCGAAGCAGTAGATGCGGCTGTGCTCCAGATAGCGCCCTACGATCGAAAATACGCGGATATGCTCCGTCAGTCCCTCGATTCCGGGAAGCAGGCAACAGATCCCGCGGATATTCATGATGACCTCCACCCCGGCGCGGGAGGCCTCCGAGAGCTTGTCGATCAGCTTCCGGTCAGTCAGAGAATTTAATTTCAGGAAAATATATCCTTTGGAACCCTTTGCGATCTCGCCGTCGATGCTGGCGATGACCTTTTCCTTGAGGGCGAAGGGCGATACCAGCAGATGCGCATATTCCCCCTTCAGATTCGCGGTCGCCATATTCTGGAACAGCAGGGCCGCGTCCTCCCCGATCTCCTGGTTCGCCGTCATCAGGCAGAGATCCGTATACTGCTTTGCCGTCTTTTCATTATAATTTCCGGTTCCGATCTGTGTGATATAGCGCACCCTGCCCCGTTCCCTGCGGATAATCAGGCAGACCTTGGAGTGAACTTTGATTCCTTCAAATCCATAGAGCAACGTGCAGCCGGCCTCCTCCAGCCGTTCCGCCCACAGGATATTATTCTGCTCGTCAAAACGGGCGCGCAGCTCCATCAGGACGGTTACCTGCTTCCCGTTCTCCGCCGCGGCGCAGAGATATTCCGCCAGCCTGGCGCGGGCAGCCAGGCGGTAGATCGTGATCTTAATGGAGAGGACGTCGGGATCAGAAGCCGCCTCCGAGATCATCCGCAGGAAGGGATCCATCGATTCATAAGGATAAAAGAGCAGCACGTCCTTCCGTTCAATCTGCGGAATGATTTTTTCGTTCCGGTTTAAGGACGGTGAATAGACCGGCGTGTAGGGCGGGTCGCAGAGCGCGGCGGCGCTTTCTTTGGGCAGCATATCCCCCAGCATGAAAAGATAGCTCAGATGAATCGGGTATTTCATATGGAATACCTGTTCGCTATCCAGCGAAAGGCTGGAGCAGAGAATCTCCGCCAGCTTCCCGTCCTTTCCTCCCTGTACTTCCAGCCGCACCGGCGCCAGGCGGGTGCGTTTCTTCATAATCTTGCGCATGTGCTGGCGATAATCCATATCCACTTCGTAGGCCTCGTCCTCCGGGCTGATGTCGGCGTTGCGGGTGACACAGATCACCGCCTGATCCGTGATTACGAACTGCCCAAAAATCTGATCGGTAAATTCAAGCAGGATATCCTCGGTCAGAACATAGTGGACGCCGCGCTCCTCCAGCCGGAGGAACAGCGGAAGCGAGGAGGGGATCTGCAGAATGCCGAGCAGCTCTTTTCCGTCCGCCTGCAGGTTCAGGATAATGCTCAGGCCCTTGTTGGGCAGGTGTGGGAAAGGATGGTGCAGATCAACGATCTGCGGCGAAAGGATCGGGCGCAGTTCATTCTCAAACCATGCCGCGGCCTGCTTTTTCGCTCTGCTGTCCAATTCCTCATAGCGCAGGCGGCAGATATTGCAGGCGCGGCACCTCGTCTCCAGCTCCTCCAGTATCCGGTCGCGCTGTTTGTAAAGCGGGACGACCGCCCGGAAAATATCTTCCAACTGCTCCTGCGGCGTTTTACCCGTCCTGCTGTCGATATGCGGTTCCTTCACCAGACTCATATCGTGGAGCGATCCCACCCGCACCATGAAAAATTCATCCAGATTGCTGGCAAAGATCGCGGCAAACTTCAGCCGCTCCATCAGGGGCACGCTTTCGTCCTTGGCCTCCGCCAAAACTCTCTCGTTGAAGCGCAGCCAGGAAAGCTCCCTGTCCTGTGTGTAGCGTGTGTCAATTCCATTGTTCATGTCCGTCTCCTCGCTTCCAAGCATTTTTCTGATTTTGCAGATATTACAGCCTTTTGATCGCCTCCATCGCGAGCGCGGAGCGCTCGCACTCCTTCGCGCTCATGGTGACCTGCCAGCACAGCGGGCAGCCCTTCATATGTTCGGATGCGTAGCTCAGGCCGTTGGTTCTCTCATCCAGAAACGGCCTGTCGATCTGGTTCGGGTCTCCTAGAAGAATAAGCTTTGTGTTCTTTCCTGCCCGCGTGATGCTCCCCTTGATCTGATCCGGCGTTGTATTCTGCGCTTCATCTATGATAAGGTAGGTGTTTACGATCGACCGCCCCCTTATGAAGTTGAGCGCTTCCGCCTGAATCAGCCCACGGCCATAGATTTCGTCGATTTTTCCCTGCAGCTCCACCTCGTTTTCATAGCGCTTCTCTTCGTTAGAGTCGATCAGCTGCTCCAGGTTATCCCGAATCGGGCGCATCAGCGGCGATATTTTATCCTGCTCGCTCCCGGGCAGGAATCCGATATTGTCGTCAAACTGCGAGTTTGGCCGGCATACCAAAATCCGGCGGTATTCCCCGGTGGGATTGTTCAGGAGCTTCTCCAGCCCGACAGCCAGAGAATAGAAGGTCTTGCTGGTTCCGGCCTGCCCTTTTACAATGACAAGCGGCGCTTTGGGTGCGGGCTGCATGAGCGCTTCCTGCAGGAAATACTGCCCCGCGTTCCGGGGCGATACCCCATAGGGAGAACATTTCCTGTATTCCAGTTCCCGGATCCAGCCATTCTCCACACGCCCGAGCTGCGTTTTGTTTACAGACTGATCCGCCTTTATGATGACAAACTGGTTTTCTGTCAGTTCAGCGGTGCGGATATCCCCCTGCTCGTCCACAGTATAGGCTTTTTCAACAGGGATCCCCGCCGTCCTGAATCCCTCAAAAGCTTCTTCCGGGACATAAAGCTCGCATCTGCCGCTGTACTGCTCCTCATGCGCGAGCACCTGGTCGGTCGTAAAATCTTCCGCGCAGAGATTCAGGATCTGGGCCTTGATACGCAGCAGAAGATCCTTTGTCACAAGTATAATCTGCCCGCCATCCGTCTGGGAGAGTCCCAGACATACCTTCAAAATCCGGTTGTCGGCGGAGTCTTCCGGCAGATCCTCCGGCAGCTTCACATCCACAAAATTTTTCTCTACGCGCAGCATGCCGCCATTTTCCAGACTCACACCGTCCAGAAGACTTCCCCTCTGCCTGAGCCGTTCCAGAAAGCGGATGACGCGTCTGGCGTTCGCCCCGATCTCCCTCTCCGCCTTTTTAAAGCGGTCCAGCTCCTCCAACACAACCATCGGCAGGATTACACGGTTGTCCTCGAAGCTTTCCAGCGCATACGGTGCCTGAAGCAGAACATTCGTGTCGACAACATAGGTTTTAACCATGGGAATTCCTCCTGATTTTCTTCTTTCCTGGCTTGCAGGATGATCTGTTCGATCAGGGAAGAATTATAGCAGGCATTTCTTCGTTTGCCGTGAAATTCAGGTAAAATCACGGTAAATCTTTATGGTCGTTTTTTGTATTGTTTACTGCCCATTCTGCAAAACGCATACTGCAAGGCAGGCAAGCTCCAATCCTATTCGATTATTTTACCTTAATTTCACATTTTCCCGATTTCAGATTTTACACGAAAGCAGGATGATAGAGAGAAGAATCTTTTTGTTTTTGGAGGAATATGAAAGAATTATTACAGAAAAAAGGCTTTATCTGCGATATGGACGGCGTGATCTACCACGGAAATCATCTCCTGCCGGGTGTAAAGGAATTCCTGGAATGGTTAAAAAAGAATGACAAAAGGTATCTGTTTCTGACAAATTCCGGACAATATACGCCAAAGGAACTGCAGAAAAATCTTGAACGTATGGGGCTTGAAGTGGATGAATCTCACTTCTATACCAGCGCCCTGGCTACCGCTCATTTTCTGAGCAGTCAGGCGCCGGGATGCAGCGCCTATGTGATGGGCGAACACGGAATCCTGAACGCTCTTTACGACGCGGGCATTACTTATAATGAAGTAAATCCGGATTATGTCGTGGTGGGAGAACCCTCCGGCTACAGCCTGGACATGATCACAAAGGCGATCCGTCTGGTGCGGGGCGGCGCCAAACTGATCGGCACCAACTATGATCTGACCGGTCCCACTGAGACAGGGATCGCTCCGGCGTGCCGCGCCCTGCTCGCTCCGATCGAGCTGGCCACCGGAAAACACGCTTACTATATGGGAAAACCCAACCCGCTGATGATGCGGACAGGTTTAAAACTCCTGGACGTCCATTCAGAGGAATCCGTCATCATCGGCGACCGGATGGATACCGACATCGTATCGGGGATTGAATCCGGCCTGGATACCGTGCTGGTTTTATCCGGCGTAACTTCCAGGGAAGAATATCTGAACTTTCCCTACCGTCCGCGACTGATTCTGAACGGGGTCGGCGATATTCCCGCGGCTGCGAAACGCATGAAAAAACCGGCTTAACGGCACAATACTGAAAAAGGGCATCATCTATACAGAAAGAGAAGGAAACACACAATGAACAGTACACAGGAAATTATTTTCGGTCTGCTTGGCGGTCTCGCCATTTTCATTTACGGTATGAATCTGATGAGCGAATGTCTTCAGAAAGCAGCCGGAGAAAAAATGAAGCACATTCTGGAGCTCCTGACGAAAAACCGGGTCATGGGCGTGCTGGCCGGTGCGCTGGTGACCGCCGTACTCCAGAGCAGCAGCGCTACCACCGTCATGGCCATCGGTTTCGTCAGCGCCGGGCTGATGAGCCTGCCTCAGGCCATCTCCATCATTTTCGGTGCCAACATCGGCACCACCATCACCGCCCAGATCATCGCCTTCAAGATCACAGATTATATTTATGTTTTCGTTTTTGTCGGCTTTATCATCTCCTTTATCTGCAAAAATGAACGGATTCAGAATATCGGACGAACCATTTTTGCCTTCGGCCTTCTGTTTCTCGGCATTGAGACGATGGGAAACGTGATGAAACCCCTGGCTTCCAGCCCGGTCTTTACGAACATGATCGCGCAGGTGGCGGAGCGCCCGGTGCTGGGCGTCCTGGTGGGCACCCTGATGACCCTGGTAGTTCAGAGCAGCAGCGCCACCATCGCGGTACTTCAGAATTTTGCTTCTCAGGCAGGCGCGGACGGCGTAACCAGTGTTCTGGGACTGACCGGCGCGATCCCCATCCTCCTGGGCGACAATATCGGCACCACCATCACCGCTCTGTTAGCCTCTGTGGGACAGTCCAAGGATGCGAAACGGACGGCCATCGCCCACAGCATTTTCAATATTTCCGGCGCGTTGATCTTTATCTGGTTTGTGAACCCCTACGCCGCCCTGATCCGGTCGATTTCCCCCAGTGGAGCGGAAGTAGAAGTAATTTCCAGACAGATCGCCAATGCCCACACGCTCTTTAACATCACCATGACTCTGATCTGGATCGGTCTGCTGGGATTGATGGTGAAGCTCGTCACCAGGATCATCCCGGACGGTACAGAAGCGCAGGCAGACCTGGCAAGGCCCCGTTATTTGGACAAAAATGTGCTGAATCAGCCCGCTGCGGCTCTGCGGCTGGTCGCACAGGAAGTCCTGCACTGCAGCCAGATGGTTCAGGAAATGCTGACGCAGGTCCGGCAGGCAATCCAGCCGGAGGATGTACATGCGCTTCAGGTGGTCCGGGATCAGGGCAGCGCGCTCAATACCCTTCACATCGAAATCGACGAGTATCTCGCCGATCTGTTTTCATCCGGCGTACTCACAGAACAGCAGGCCACACAGACGGCAAGGCTGATGTACGTTTTAAGCGACATTGAACGCATGGGCGACCTTTCCGCAGAAATGGCGGACGCGCTTTTAGAGCGGACCGGGAAAAAATACGCGTATTCACCGGAAGCGCTGACGGAACTGGAAAACAGCCTGGACAGCATTGAAAAGATGTACTGTGACGCTGTGGACGCACTGTCCGTGGGCAATACCGCAGCTCTGGATGAGCTTCTGCAGCACAAAGATCAGGTGCTGGATCTCGACATTGAAATGCGCAAAAATCATATGCAGCGTGTGAACCGGGGCGCATGCAATAAAAAGATGTCCGTGCCTTTCATGCGGATCCTGCACTGCATCGACCGTATGGGCAACATCTGTGTGAATCTGGCAGAGATCGCCATGAATGAGATGAATTTCTCCTATTTTACAGGAGCTGACGGAAAATGATCTATCAACTGGGAAGCCAGCTCCAGGAGACGGAGCTGGAGGCAATTCTCACGGACGATTCCTCCGCCGTAATCATCACGACGGAAAATGAATGTCCGCGTATTCTCGACGCCCTGCATATCCACGCGGAGATAGAACTCTCCCTGTGGGAAATTTTTTTCTGCAAGGTGGAGAGCCAGCAGGACTGTCTCTATGGGACGCTGGCCATCCCGCCGCTTCTGGACGTGCTGGGCAAGCGCTATCAGATCGCGTACTTTGTCACGGATAAATATGTGATCCTGATCGACAACACCGAATTTACCTTGCGGCTGGTGAAACGCATCCGCACCAAAAAGGTGCATCAGGGCGAGACACGCGAACGCTTTCTTTTCAATTTTATCGCAGAATTTATTTCAAGGGACGCCTTGGTGCTGGAATCCTATGAGCGCTCCCTGATGGAAATGGAGGATGAGGCTTCAAAAGGCCTTTCAGATCACTTTCAGAACCGCCTGCAGCCCCTCCGGAAACAGCTTCTGACCCTCCGCAGCTACTACGACCAGCTCACCGACATGATCCGGGAACTGGAGGACAATGAAGACCGCTATTTTGCCCGCAAGCAGCTGAAATATTTCGGGACGGCCGCCGACCGTGCGGACCGGCTGAAGGATCGCACCGACTACCTGTTGGAATACGCCCGACAGGTTCGGGACGCCTATCAGGCCATGGCAGACGCGAAGCAGAACGACAACATGAAATTCCTGACCATCATCTCCACAATCTTCTTCCCGCTGACCCTGATCACCGGCTGGTACGGCATGAACTTTGAAAATATGCCGGAGCTGAAAAGTGGCTACCCGATCATCATCCTGGTCAGCGTAACCGTGGTGCTCGTCTGCCTGCTGATCTTTAAGAAAAAGAAAATACTATGAGAGCTACACCAACCCGCAAAATCCCTCAGAGATACTCGACTACTCTGTCAGTTTCTCCGGCAGCACCGGCTCATCCGCCGCTTCCGCCTGCCCGACCGCTTCCGAAAAATCGTCTCCTTCCTCTACGAGCCTCGCTACAACCACCATCCGGTTCGTCCCGCTCCCTGCCAGCTCCACCGAACAGCTGGAAAGCGTGAGCAGGGTATCCCCATATTTCACCGGGATATCCACATCAATCCAGTTCCTGATCTGGATATTTTCAACATATTCCTCAAAATCCCGCTTCGCCAGAAATTCTGTCACGTCCGAGTAGCGGAACGGTTCTTCATCCGATGTGTCTACAAGATAGTACGCCCAGATCACCCACTGCCTCGTCCCGCTTTCTGATACCGTCTCGATGTAAGGATGTTCCTTATAATAGGCCACGTCCTCATAGTAGGCCAGGTCGCAAAACACGTCCCGTGACTTCAGGCGGATATTATGGCCGTAGATTATGCTGTTGCTCCCTTCCTTCTCCCAGTCGCTTTCCGCGGAAAGAAAGGGGACACCATGGCTGTTGTAATCGCCGTTCAGGTCACGATACAAATAGTATTCTTCGTTTTCCGGCGTCTGGACAACCGGATGGTTGAGTACCGTATCCGGAATCCGGATGATGCCGACAACGTCTGGATTCAGCTCCTGATAGGCGAGGAGGAGCTTCTCGTCCTCCGACAGCTCCTCCTCCGCATGCTCTTCTCCAGTCAGGATCTTCACAACTGGGATTTCTATCTCTGCCCACTTCTCTGACAGGACGGCCTGGAAACGCCAGAGCGCCAGCAGCAAAAGCAGCAGAAAAAACAGTTTTCTAAGTAGTTTTCTCATCATCAGTCCCCGCCAAGTTTCCTGATCACTTTATCGTAAAGCATCTCCGCCGCGATGGAGTCCGGCTCGCACTCCTCTGTAAAAGACGCTTCATCCTCATAACCAAACGTTTGTGCATACTCGGGTAGAAGCTGCTGGTACTCCGTCTTCCGGATCACGACGTGCATCTTTCTGGCCGCCTCATAGACGCAGAGCCGCTCCGTGATGAACTCCTCATAGGCGATGCGCCACTCCTCCTCATAAGCCTCGGCGCTTTCATATCCCCACTCGCCTACGACCAGTTCCTCATAGCTGAGTCCTGCTGCCAGAGCCGTTGACTCCGCCCCCGCTTTCTGGCTGTCCACGAGCATCTCGATCTGTTCCGTATCCAGAATCACGGTGGACTGGCTGATAAGGTATTCCAGCGGGTCATCCTGTTTCTTTACCTCCCGGATATTCGCCAGGCTCTCCACATAACTGTCTCCTGAAACCTCCTGCAGTGCTAAAAGAGCGCTCTTACCGGAGGCGGTTCCTTCGCCTGACTGATCCGTCCAGTTATGAATCCGTAACACCATCATGATAAGCAATACAAAGATAACTGCTATCCCCGCGATGAAAATCCAGCTATTCTTCAGCTTCCGCTGCCTCATCTGTTTCCTCCTCTTCTGCCGCTCCGGAAAGCTGTTCTAAGATATCCTGTCCCGCGGCGTCAAAAATGCTTTCAAGGGAGCGGTCCTGCAGCGTCATCTGCGTGAGCAGCACCTGCACCGGCTCCTCCCCGTCCGTCGTCACCACCGCCACGATCTGGATCTTCGTATTTCCGGATAGGGAGTCCGTGTCCACCTCATAGCTTCCATCCTCCCCGTTAATCGTCGCCTCCACATAAGTCTTGTCCGCAACCACATGAAGGGAGGTAAAATCCGTATCATAGAGAAGGCTGCCTGCCTTCAGATCTGCTGCGGCATATTTCCCGATCACCTCGGAGCGCTGCTCCCACAGGATCAGCGACGTATCCTGCACCTCCCCATCCTCATCCACGTAAGTCGCGGATTGATAGCTTTCATACTGTTCTCTGGAGACAATCACGCCCTTGATGTCATCCTCCGCGATCGCGTCCGCCATCTCGATATCTTCCGCCAGCGCGACCACGATATACTCAGACTGATCGGAGGAAGCTGCAGTAGAAGTTTCTTCCGTATTTTCTGCTGTGATGAACGCCCCTTCCTCGGCATAGCCAAGGTAGAAAAGCCAGACCAGTGCGACGCTCACGAACAGCAACCAGACCGTCAGAAAAATAAGTGAAAGGCGAGGACTCGGACGCTTCGTTTTTCCTTCCTCCGCAGGCAACTTTTCTACAGCCTCTTCGGATGGTTCTTTGCTTTTCGGTTCTTTTGACGGCCTCTTCTTTTTCAGCCCCTTCCGCTGTCTGGATGCTATCGCCGCCTCCTCTGGTTCTGCTTCCATCTTTGGCGCTGCCTTTGTTGCATCCGCCTCTTCCCTTTCCACTACAATGTCTTCCTGTAGGTTTTCCGATAATTCTTCCGGCTCCGGCGTTATTTCTTCCTCTTTCTCCGTCTCTCGCATCGCATATTCTTTTTCAGCCGCCTGCGGGTCAGCCGTATAGACAGGCACGTCCTGCACCTGCATCCGCTCATTCGCCTCCGCTGCGGTATGAATCCGGTTCCCGGCTTTCACCTCCAGAAGATAGAGCTCATACATCTTCTGATAATTCTCATCGGAGATCTTCGCCACTCGCCCGTCCGGATTGACGATCTTGTTCCCTTCATAAAGATCGCAGGCGATCTTCTCCGATTTCCAGTTGATATAGACGAAGCCGATCACCCGCGTCCCATTAAGGGGATTCTTCCTGCCCTTCATCACTCCTCCACCAGAAGATAGCACACGATCGCTTTCACCTGCAGCACCGTCGTCGTATCCGCCGCGTCAGCACCCAGCTCTTCCGCGTCCGCACGGTAGAAAACCTTCGTACTGTAACCGTAGGCCTCGCCGGTCCCCTCATAGACCGCCGTATAATCCGTCACCACCACGTCGCCTCGGTAGATCGCATCGCGCATCACATAACCGTCCTGCGTATACTGTTCCCCGTCCCAGGCTGCGGATGTGATCCTGGCATTGTCAGAAGTCAGGCCAAGGGACGTCAGGATCATGCTTTCATAACCGTCCCATACCGGGGATTCC
>MSHD01000042.1:0-18574 GCA_001941045.1 Lachnospiraceae bacterium Zagget2 | reverse complement strand
TACTGGTTCTCATAGACGACCGTGTCCGTCACCGGGATGCTGATAATGCCCTCCTCCGCCACATAGACCTGTTCCTGCTTCAGCGTATAAACCGCGCCAGACTCTGCCTCATACTCGATCTCCTCTTCAATCCCGGCAAGCTCCGTCACCTCAAGGTCAAGCACCTGTTCCACGACGTCCCTGGTTCCGATCTCTTCATACGCGATGTCTTCTGTCAACTCATAGGTATGGCCGTCCACTTCGACCGTAAGCGGGAAGTTATAGTAGACTGCGGAAAGGTCATCGAGGTAAAACTCAAATTCCTGCGTGACCTCCTCTTCCGGCCCATCCTCTGTAACGGATACTTCCATGTCGGATTCGTTTTCTGCTTCTGCTACCGTGTCCTTCTTTTTCTGCGCGCAGCCCATAAGGGCCGCGCTCAGGGCGAAAAGCAGAAGCAGTATACAGGATTTACGCTTCATCGCCATTCTCCTCCTTTCTCCGTTTTGTCGTAATTACAATGGCCGCACAGGTAAGCACAAGGATACCTGCAAGGACAATCGGCTCCGGCGTATTCCTCCCCGTCTTCAACAGGATCGAATAGCCATTTTCCCCGTTGTCCTCCGTCCGGACATTGTTCCACCAGGAGCCGCCGTTGATCCGCAGGGTAAGCGTCCCGATCAGCGGAGTCCCTGTCGTTTCCGGGGTCTCCGTGCGGCTGCTTCCGCCCCCGCCTCCGCCGCTTTTTGCGGTGTTGTAGAAATACAGCGCCTGTTCCCCGCTCGCCTTTAAAAGCCGGAACACCTGCGGCGTCGAATCCAGGATATAGCCGTTTGGCGCGTTCGTCTCCATCGCGATATACCAGCCTGGCGTGAGTCCCTTCACGACCATCGCCTTCTTTTCCGTCACCACGGTTGCACACAGGTCCTCCTCTGTCAGCACAATCGTCTGTGCATCGGCCGGCGCGCTGTCAAGCTCCGTGATTTCCTCCGCGGGAACTGTGACGGTCATGCTGCCAATGGTCAGCACAAGATTTCCATCTTCATCCGCCACAGATTCCGAAACCGTAACCTCCATCATGAGGTAAAAACGAAACGTGTCATAGCCGTCCACATAGGCCTGTTCAAAGGTTACCGCAAGCTGAATACCTTCCGCGCTCTTACTAAACTGATAACTGAACGCCTTTGTCTCCCCATCGTATACATCGTAGGATTTCTCAAAATAGCTTTCGTCCAGCGTAATACTATCCGGCAGAAGCTGCGTGAAACGGTAGCCTGCGCTTTCCATATCTTCATCGTCCACCGCGTACTCCATCCGAAGCTCCGCCCCATAATCCGCGCCGTGCGTCACATTCTGAAAACTGACATTGCTTACGTAAGCGCTTAAATCCGTCCCACCGACTGAAACGGCCGCAGACTGGTTTTCCGGCTCTTCCGCGAGGACTCCGCCATCCGCCTGCACGATAATATCGCCCTGCAGGTATTCGAGGTATTCCTCCGGCACCCGGTAAATTTTGATCGTAGCCCCCGCCACATACTCAGTCGTACCGGTCCGGTATTTATAAATCGTAAGGCGCGTCGTCTCGTCGTACATGATGACCGTCTGCAGGATGCCCGTCTCCGTCACCGTGAATGCGACATCCTCCGCCTCCAGATAATCCTCCGGCGCCATCGTCTCCGTCAGGATATAATTCCCGGTTGGCAGGTAGTCGATATAGTGGCTGAGCGGTTTTCCGTCCTCATCGAATCCGTCGCTGCCGCTCACCCAGCTCTCAATGAGCTCAGCTTTCTCTCCGTTTGCATCGGCTGTCCACAGCTCCAGAAGCGCTCCTTCCAGCTCCTCTCCGGTTACAATATCCTGCTTACTGATCTTCAGCTTGGTGAAATCGTCCTGCATCACGACCCGCTGGACCTCCCCGGTGTCCGGGATGGTAAATTCCACGCTGTTGGATTTTACATAGCCGTCCTCCGTCGGGGCCAGCGTTTCTTCCATGATGTAGGTTCGCCCGACAACCAATTCTCCTTCGATGTAATGCGGCAGTGCATTACCATTCTCGTCATAGCCGTCTTCGCCTGTCACCCAGCTGTCGATCACCTCTCCGGTTTCCTTGTCCGTGATCACGATCGTTGCCCCGATCACATCCTCTCCGGTCACGATATCCTGCTTAGTGAACGCGAGCTTCGTCGTGTCGTCATACATGGCCACATGGATGTCGTCCAGCGTCGTCCACATCTGCGTAAAGCCAAGATAGGAATCCTCCGCGCGTTCCTTCAGCCTTAACTCGGTATAGAAATCCACCTCGAATTCATCCCCGCCGAACTCCAGATAGACGTCGGTAAAACGAAGCTCCTCAAAATCTTCCTCCCGCAGCACCTTCGTGATCGTCTCCTGCGTCGCGTCCTCCGAAATAAAGACCACCAGATGCCCGTTTACCAGAAGCCACTTTGCTGCGGTGGCTGCCGTCAGGTTTTCGCTGTAGTCCCAGGTGTTCTCCTCTTCGCCGCGTAAGGTCCAGTCGTCCGCATTCTCATTTGGAGCGGCAATCGTGCCGGAAAGGTAATCCTGGTCACAGGTGGTAAGCCTTACAAGGACCTCATAACCGTAGAGGTTTCCGTTTTCGTCAAGCCAGTTCCCGTCCTCGTCAGAAACCTGGTAAATCTTAAACTCAATATCCGTCGCTGAGACATAGCCGTCCGCCGGGATCAGCTCGCGGAAAATGTAAATATTCTCCCGTACTTCCTGGTTATTCAGCCTCGCCCACTCGGTATTGCTCAGGAGAAGACCGGTGACCGCATGCGCTTCCTCCGTGGAAGTCCAGCTTTCAATAAGCGTCAGGTTGTCGTCCGCATGGCTGATCAGGCCGTCCGCATCCACATCGTTCACATCATTCACCTTGTAGACCGCGATCTGCGCCCCCGGCACCTCCTTTTCACCGGTCAGGTCATATTTGGTGAGCGTCACCTCTGTGGGTTCGTTGGCATGCTTCGCGTAGACCGGGATATACATGGTATACTCGTCATCATAGACAAACTGTACGTCATAAACCGTGTCGTCCAGCAGATACCCATCCGGCGGCGTCAGCTCTTTGATATAGAACTTTCCACTATTGACCGCCGTATTGCCGTCAATGGACTGGGCGATCTGGTAAGACGCCGTCTTTGCCGCCGTATTCAGCGTCACGCTCTGCCCGCTTTCCGTCACATATCCGTCCCCGTCCACAAGGAGGATCAGGTCGTCGCAACCGTCCGCCGACAGCCGCCAGGTCCCGTCCCCTAAATCCGTCAGCTCGGAATATGTGTAGACCACTGACTTTTCATAGATCAGCGTATCGTCCGAGGCGTCCTCATCGAGCCACTTACTCATAAGCGCGATGTCTACCGCAAAATTAGCGAAGCCGCTTTCGTCTGTCGTCGCGGTCGCGAGCAGCGTCCCAGCGCTTACGAGAAGCTTCCCGTCCACGTTGTAGATATCGTCAGAGGTATAGAGGCCAAACTTTGCGCCGCCCAGCGCCTCTCCGGTTTCCACATCACTCTTATAGACGCCAACGCCCAGCTTCCACTGGTTCTCCTCACTGTCCGGATGCCGGTCGTCCTCCGGAGTGTCGGGTTCCTCCGGTTCGTCCGGATTTCCCGGCTCTTCTGGCGTCTCCGGCACCTTCTCATCACTCCAGGCTTTTACGCGCAGGTCGTAGAAGGAAAGGAATCCTTCCGCATCGCCATAATACGGCACCTCCGCGTCGCCATAGGTTCCCCAGGTCCAGAAATTCACGCCGAAGATACTCTTTAGCTGTTCTCCGAGCGTATTCACGCCGCCGACAAACCAGGAGAGCGCTTTGGAAAGCCAGATATCCATCGTCGCATCCGTAAATTCCGTGCTCTCCTCCGCTGTATTGAAGACCACCTCCTTTATCTGGTCCGCGTAAGTAAATTCCACCGTCTGCACCTGGTCGCTGATCAGGAAGCCGTAGGGCGTCGCGATCTCCTGCACATTGTACTTTCCAAGCGGCAGGTAGACCGAGACAGTCCCCAGCGTGCCGTCATTCTCGACGCGGACAATGTCTTCTTTCTCCGCGTAGCTCAGCATATATTCGATCGTGAGGTCAAAGGCTTCGTAAGTAACCGCGCTGGTTCCGGTCGTCACCGTAACGCTGCTGTAGTCGTCTGAAAGCGTGACAAGCGTTCCGCTGGCCGTGGTAAAGCGCTGGTTCAGCGTGTCCCAGAACAGCGTATAAGTTTCCGACTTGACCACCAGCGTCGCCTTATCAATCGCGAGAGACGCATCCACATAGGAATTATCCGAATAATCCGTGTACCTGTAATAGGTGACTTCATAACCAGCGGACGTTTTCTCCACGTAGCCGCCCGCCTCCGTGACAAGAAGGCCGCCTTCCATCGTCACGATTTCCTGCCCGTCCGCGTCGAAGAGCGTAAAGGTCCCATCGCCATTCTCCTTCAGGGTCGCGCTCGGATACGTCTTCCGGTACGTGTAGCCAAGATCTGCCGCGCCGTCCGTCGATGCGCCCTGGCTTTCCGCCGTCTCGCAGGCGTCTGTATGCGTAATGAGGTATCCGGCGGCGGTCTTTTCCACAATATCGCCCACTGCCCATGGCGATACGCTGCTTCCGGTCACACGGTAGAGCGTCTCACTCTCCGCAGCCTCAATCGTATTTCCATCCGCAAGCGCCAAGGTATAAGAATCCCCGTTTTCCGTAAGCTTCGCGCCCGGATACTCCTTCACACTCGTATAGGAAAGGCGGTAGCCATCGGAGGTCTCCGTTACGATGCCTGCACTCTCAGAAGTCAGGCCGCCCTCATCCTCCAGGCGGGTCACATAGTCGGACGCCTGCAAACCGCTGCTTCCGCCCGCGCGGTACAGCCTGCGGATAATGGAAAGCTCCCCTTCCCGGTAGAAGGTATTGGAATAGATCGTTTCATCGGTATAAGCCGGCACGCCAAAGAGCGCGATATCAAGATCCGACATCCGGCTTTCGATCCATTCATTCGTCACCGCGCCGCTCGTGGCAAATTCCTCGCCTTCATAGCTCTTTTCCCCGGTGAGCGAGGTATAGGTTCCATCCGAATTTCCATAATAATAGGTATAGTCATAGCTTCCGCCACCTGCGTCCTCCGCGGTCTTATAGGCCGGCGCGTAGCTCACGATCTCGCCGTCCGCGCCGGTCGTGACCGTCGCCACGACGTCGCCCTCGCGAAACCAGTAGTTGTCCCCGCCGTCCTGCGTTTTGATATCCTCCGCCGCCGTGATCTCGTAAGTGGCTCCGGCGAGCGGCCGCTCCTCGTAGACAAAGTCGAAGGTCGTGCCGGTATTTTCTTCCGCAAGGGACAGGACCGCGTCCGGATATTCCTTCCCATCTCCCGCCGTATCGGTAACGCTGTACCCGCCGCCAGAGAGCTGCCGGATGATTTCCCCGTCCTCACCAAGATAGATGCCATAGGTCACGAGGCGTACACTCATCTCTGTCCCGTCGTCCAGGGTCAGCATATACGCATAGTTGATATCCGCGTCGTAAATCGCTTCCTGCCAGGTGACCGTGTAGGTATCCTTGGACACCTGCTCCACAAGGCCGCCGTCATTCGTCACGAGCTGCCCGTCCGTGTCCGTCACCAGATAGGCCGTGTCCATGATGTCGCCGCTGGCAGAATAGATATAGAGGTTCGTTGCTGCCTTCAGGCTGGCTCCCTCATAGGTATCAGTCGAAAGCTCATACTCCAGGGAGATCACGCCTTCGCCCTCCGTCACGATGCCGCCGTTCATGGTCCGAAGCGTGCCGCCCTCATCGTAGTAAGCCGCTGCAATGCGCATCCCCGCGGCATCCACCACCAGGTAATCTACCTCCTGTACCGTGACGCCGGTGAGTTCCTTTACCACCTCCCGATACTCGACGCCATCCCGGCCCAGGTCATAATAATCCTTCATCTCCTCGAAGACGGCGCGGTCCTTCGCACTCGCCTTCAGGGAATTATAAGTCGCTTCCGATACATCCGTATACTCATCCGCATACTCGATTCCATCCGTATTGCTGTATCCGACCAGCACCTCGCCGGTCTTCAGGATACTGAGCTTTCCTACCGCTTCATCATTAAAGTAGTCTTCCCCGATATAGATATAATCGAGGTTTCCGGAGGAGACAATGCCGGACGACTGGTAACGCCGGTCTGTCGTCACCTCAAAATCCACTGTCCCATAATAGGGGAGGAACAGGTTGTCCTCCGTCGCACGGTCACTGTCCGTGCCGACGCCGCCCAGGATCTCCCCTTCTGTCGGGTTTCCCTGGTCCCAGTAGAGGTTATAATAGCCCTCCGGCGCGGTAATCTCCTCAATCCGGTATTTCCCCACTTCCAGGGACGCGACCGCATCCACCCTGCCGTTGTCATCCGTCGTAAAGACATACTGCGCGACCATGGTGAGCGCTCCGTTCTCCCCGAGCAGGTATTTGTGGACATACTGATTATTCGTATAGTCCCAGATCCGGTAGCTCACACCGCTCTGCAGCACATCCTGCCCGGACTGCGCGTCGCGCTTTACAAGTACCAGCGAAGCCACAAAGGATGCGTCCGTCACACTGACCGCCTTCGCGCGGTTCGCCGCCGCGGAGGAATCCGTGACAGTCACAAAAATCGGGTCGACCGTGAAGACGTCCTCCGGGGTCGTCGTCTCAATGACCAGGTAGGCGCCCCAGGGAAGCTCCGGCGAGCGCAAGGATCCATTGTGGTTGGTGAACAGTTCGGAAAGCCGATACTCATTCTTCACACCGGTTGCCACCCAGCCATCCGAGATACCGTTCACACCGTACCACTCACATGGCGACCCGTTGTTCAGCCGGTTCTCCACATAGGCGTAGTCCGCATTGATCTCCGCTACCGCGGCCTCATCATCCTCATACATCCTTGCGATCGCATCCGTTTCCGCGGAGAAATCCCACTTCTGTGTCTCGTTGGAATAATACTGGTTGCGGTACGCGTCCAGGATATCCTCGGTATAGTAATAGCCATGCCCCGCGACATAAACGAGCCGGTTCACCGTATCCTCGTCATAGTCTGTGCCGTATTTCTCCGTGAAGGGCTGATGCTGTGCAATATATTCCTTCGTAAACTGGTAGCCGACCATATTATCCGCATCGTCAAACAGGGCTACAAGGTCATTGTTATGGACAAGCATATTTCCCTCATCCTCATTGAATGCCGGCGCAATCGTGCCATCCTTAATAAGGCTCAGCTCCGAGATGAGGTAAACCGTGAAGCCCGCGCCCTCCAGCGCCTCCGCGGCTGTATTATTGGAAGAGCTGCTCACGCTGCTTGTCACCTTTTTAAGCTGGAAGCCGGCTCCTTTCACCACCTCCTGGTCGGATACCTGCACGGTGTCCTTCTGTACATAGACCTGCTCCGCCGCATACACCGTTCCATCCTGTACGATAGCGCTGTAGGGGAAGGAATAGGAATGCTTCACCGGATTGCCATCCTCGTCCGTCTCCGCGAGATACCCTGCCGCAAAGGAGAGCCACTTGATCTCGCTCGTCTCGCGGTCGTCGTTGTTCGTGGAAAAGACCACAATGGAATCCCGGATTTCCTCCACCAGGTCGTAATCTCCAAGGTACAGACCGTTAATCTGAAGCTCCCCGTTCCGGATCTCAGCGCTCGCCACCTTCGCCCCGGCCATGAGCGTCACGTCCTGCAGCGTCCAGGTATCCGCATAGCCGTCGCTGTCCGTGTCGATGAAGACCTGCTGCTCCTCCAGGACCGCAAACCATCCATTATGCTTCGCCCCGCCGTACATACCGTCCGGATGCTGGATGCCATAGTAGGTCTCCTCACAGGACATAACGCTGACGCTTCCCGCGCTGTTGTCCGTGTAGTCAAAGTACAATTTCCCATCGCTTAAGTACGCGTGCGAATAGTCCGTATACGTGTTTTCCCCCGTGTCCGTGAAGTCTGTTGCATCCTCGTCTGCATCCCAGATCACACGGAAACCGCCGCCGGTAAGGGGCTGTGCCCGGAAAAGCTGCCCATCATAAGTCCCCTCATAATACTCCACCGTGAAGGTATTGCTCTCCGCCACATAGAGGGAATAAATCGCGCCATCCAGGTCCGCATCCGCATGGTCCGTCCCCGCCTCATAGTCATCCGCAAGGTCGCCTTCCACATAGCGCTCCGCCTCGGAATCATACTTCGTAAAACGGATAAAGCCATAGGTCCGCTCATCGATAAAGGCATAACCCTGCGCGAGGCTTACGCTTCCTTCCGTCCCATAAAACCGCGCCTGCTTTTCCTGCGCGCCGTCATCATAGGTGACAGTCCCCGCCTGCAGGTACTCCACACTGTTAAAGCCGTCCCTTGCGTTCAGGGTGTCGGCATCCACGCTGTAGGAGTGGTAATTGATCTGCGTATCCGTCCATGTTCCCTGATAAGTAATCTCCGACTCCGTCGAAAGGTTGTCGTCAAAGGAGTCGTTATTGATGGTCGTCCCGACAAAGTTCATCACGACATCCAGATTTCCCAGCAGGCCGAAATAGGTATCCGTCTTATCCGAATCTCGGTTTACAAGGATGCCCGATTTCTCATAGAGGTACTCGTTCATGAGCCGGTCCCAGTATTCGTTCAGTACATCCTGCATGGGACCATCCAGGGCAAAACGCTCAAGGCCAATCGTGGAGATCAGCGAAGACTGCGCATAGTAGAGCGCGTCATAACCATCCTCCGTCGCTGTTCCAGCCTGGTCATCAAGGGATTCCACATAATTCGTATAGTAGGTATCGTCATACTCCTGATAGCCGTCCGTCAGCATATAGGAGGCATACTGGTTCGTGTCGGTGCAGAGGTCAATATAATGCACCATCTTCACCGTGCTCACCGAGGCGTCCGTCGCATACGGATCACCGTCGTTATTCTTCTGCGAAGATTCATCGGAGAGCTTGCTGTAATCCCGGTCGGAATAATTCCCCAGATAGCCGTTCGTACTCCCATCTGCGGGCGCAGTCTTCTCCACAATCGCAAAATTCCCAAGGTTTGCCTGCGTATAGTAGAGCGTCCCGTACTCATGATAGCCATACGCCTCACCGGTCGTCTCATCATAGGCCGATGAGAAGGTCGTCCCCGCATAAGCGTCCGTTGCGGACAGGCGGTGCACCGTGTACATGCCGATCGTCGTGTCGGACCAGCCCATCTGCTTCGCAATATCCGCTGTGACGCGCACGATCTCGTAGTTCTCCTGCCCCCAGGTCGTGTAATCATGGATATCCGTATCGACATCCTTATTGACGCTACGCTTGCTGAGCGAATCGGCAGAGACAAGGAAGGTGTCGGAAACCTCATAAGCGCCGCTCTCCAGCACACCGGATGCGTAGTAATAGAGCGTATAGGTATTGCCGCTTACAGCCACCGACACATACGTCCGCTCATCATCCTCTCCGGTGAAAGTTTCTCCATCGGATGAGTAAAGATAAATCCCGGTGAACACATCCTCCTCATACTGGAACGTGTAGGTGACTGTGCTTCCTGAAACCTCCGCGTCAACCAACGCGCAGTTGTCGGTGGACGTCAGTGTATGAATCGTCCCATCTGCCTCGGTATAGATGTAGGTCGTGATGTTCGTCGCCTGGTCATAGGAGCTGGTTATGGTTCCGCCATCCGCTGTCGTCATCGTCCCGGAGGAAACCGCCGCGATGGCGACCTCGTGACTCTCCTTCTCCATCAGCCGGTAAAGTTTGGCACTGGCTCCATTCAGCGCACAGTAATCTGCATTAAGTCTGCATACCGGGCAGGCATCTGTACTGCACTCGGTTTCACAGGCGCAGTTCCCCACCTCTTCCAACACTCCATCCGTAACGACCTTCGTGCAGGCTCCTTCCACGCTCAGTGCAGAGTCCATCGTGAGTACAAGAGTGGCCTCATAGCAGCCCGCTGCAGCCACGGAAAAATCGACAACATAGCTGTCCTGATCAGAAACCGCCGCCTGCAGCCGGCTTACATCGAGCTCCTGATTCAGATATTCCGTCCCATACTCATTTGTGACCACCAGCTTCGCGGACGCGATATCCGAGAGCACCGCCTGCGAGCCGTACTCCGTCAGGAACTGCTTCAGAAGCCGCCCCGGATAGAGCTTCTGCGTAACCTCGCTCAGCTCCACCTGATACTGGTAATACTCGTAGATCTCAAACTCCGTATCATAAAGGATCTGATTCCCGCTCTCCAGGTCCGTCTTGTTGATAAAAATCTGGTTGTACCACGGCTCGTCCGTGACGTTATATTCCTCTGTATTGTCGTCCTGGTCGTTGGTTCCCCCTGCAGCCATCGTACCGCCATTCGCCACCACCTCCACATAAGGCCCGATTGTCGTCGCGTCCTTCACATCCTTGCGGTAGCCATCCAGCGGAAGCTCAATCTCCTCCAGCACGTTCCCGTTGGAATCCGACGCCGCGGCGCGCGTGTAAGTGTTCAGTTCCGTCACGGTATAGGTGTGCGTTCTCGCACAGTAAGCGTCATAAAGGCTCTCGATCGTGCTGCTGGCCTGCTCCTGCGTCTGCGTATAGACAACCTGCTGGCTCTCGTAGATCGCCTGGATCTCCGAAGCGTCCATTTCACACGTCTCTCCCATATAGGAGACCGTCAGGGCCTCCCCTCCCGCTTCCGCCGCGCTCTCCAGCGCCTGCGCCCACAATGCCTGGTACTCCGTATAGTCGATCCGGATGCCCGGCTCGGAGTAACATTCAGAATAGAACTCCTTAAAAGTGTGCGTATGCACAAAGGTCGTGGAGGCATAGCCGTTCTCGTCCGTTGTCAGCACCGTCCTGTGCTCTCCTCCCGACGGCTGCACGTCGTCGTCGAGATAGGGAACCGGATCGGTGACGGACGTTGTCTGCCCGAAGTCCCCTGCCTCGATAGTCGCGTTCGGATAGTCCTCCCCATCCTCCGCATAAGTACCGCGGATCACCTCATAGTCCAGCGCGTAGCCATCGGCCTCGCTCTCGACCACCTCAAACTGGAAGCCTTCGAGGAGCTCATTCGTGATGATGCTCTCCTTCGTGATCTCCACGGTGTACTCCGTGACCGCTTCCTTTTCCATATAATAATTGTCGATATAGGGGATCACAATCCCATCCTCGACCGTACCTGTCCCGATTCCCCAGGTGATAATCCACTGGGAATTGCTCTCGTCACAGCTCCAGAACTGCAGCGTCGCGTGTTGGCCGGGATAGTAGTCGACCGGGCTGAAATTGTCCATATCGAGCGTCCCGTCCCACCACATATTGATATAGAAGGAATAGGACAGGATCGTCAGGCGGATAAACTCCGCGTAGTCCTCCCCGCCGATCAGGACCGCTGCTTCGCGCATGCCGCCCTCCGTCCACGCTTTATCCGGATCAAAGTAAACGCTGTCGTCCGGCATGTTGTTGATGATGTACCAGATAATCAGCTGCGCCGCGGCGTAATCCCGCGACTGCTGTGAGGTCGCCTTATAATAGGTATTCACGACACAGGTGAGCAGATTGTACTGGTAGCTGGTGAGGTTTCTCCCATTTGGCGACACGCACTCACTGTAGTCAACCGGCGTATACGTGTAACCGGTACGGTAGCTGCCGCCATAGCTCGCACAAAACGCAGAATAAGCGGCACCATCGTCCCCGGTCGCGCGCAGCTGCACCAAATAGCTGTGATACACACTGCTCCCCAGAGCGGGAATGACGCCGAGTTCCGACTGTGACATCCGCGTCACGCCGCTGGCCGTCAGCGTGCTGGGGCCGCTGCTCACTGCCCCTTCCTCCGACAGGAGCATGATCCCGTTATCATTCCCATAAGCGAGCGCCAGCGCCATCCACTCCGGCATCTCTTTTCCCTTCAGGTAAAGATACACGATCCGGTCGAAGCTATAGCCCTCCTCGCGCATGGAATAAAGATCTTCCAGATAAAAAGCCGAGAAGATCGTCCCCCGGAAGAAATGCGCCAGATCCATCCCGTCCTCCGCCATCGCGATGATCGTCTCCAGATCATCCGTGTAGAGTTCCGGGATCTCATTTCCCTCCTCGTCATAGCCATAGATATAATTGCCGTTGTAGGCAGAATCCCCGAAGTAGTAATTGGAATACGGGTTCTCCTCCTCGCCGGATTCCTCTTCCGTCTCAGGCTCTGCCTCTATCGTAAGCCCAGCTTCCCCAGTTTCATCTGTAGCCACATCCTCCGTTTCAGAGGCCTGCAAGCCAGCCGCATCCTCAGCTTCTGCCTCCTCCTGCCCGGATCTCTCCTCTCCGGAAGCTTCCTGGCCAGACGACTGCTCCTCTGATTTCTCCTCTTCAGTCGCATCGGGCGTCTCCTCTGTCTCCAGAGTTTCTTCCCCGCTGTCAGGCTCTTCTACTGTCTCTTCTGCCTCCGTCTCCACAGCTTCCACGACAGACTGCCCTGCCGTTCCCGAGGACTCCACGGCATAAGACGTGAAGCTGCCGACATTCGTGGCAATGATGGCCACGGCCAGAAACATGCAGACCCACTTCTTCAAACACTTTTTCATAACTGCTGGCTCCTTTCCCTTTTTCCGCTTCACTTTTATTGAAGCATACGGAAAAGGGAATGCAAGCAACGGAAATGCGGCCTCATTTTTTACGGAATCGGCAATAATTTTAAAAAATGTCGAACCCAGAGATCCACCTTGATATTTTGCGTGCGCATGGATATAATATAAGTAGGGATTCCCTACTTCCCTACTTTTTAAAATTTGGAGGTGCTTTTATGGCTGAAACATTAGTAAATGATGCAAGGGTAATGTCCAAAGGGCAGGTAACGATACCAAAGAACATTCGCACCGCCCTTGGCGTCAGTACCGGTGATCGAGTAACCTTTATTGTTGAGGGAGACTCTGTAAGGGTCGTCAACTCTGCTGTTTATGCAATGAAAAAGCTTCAGCAGCAGATGAAAGGCGAAGCGGAAAAAGCGGGATTTCTTTTTGAAGAGGATATTGCAGCGTGGATTACTGCTTCCCGACGTGAGGAAAATGAAGAATGAAAGTCATGCTGGACACAAACATCATTATTTCGGCTGCACTTTTCCCTCATGGAAAGGCTGCCCAGGCATTTTACAAGGCATTGTCAGAATCCTATCAACCTGTTATGTGTGATTACATTGTGGATGAACTGCACAGGAAATTTCGCGAGAAATTTCCTGAACGCCTGACAGAGCTGGAAGCGTTTCTATTTAATGCAATACAGTATATCCATCTGGTTCCCACTCCCGAGACTGAATCAGAAACGGAAGATCTGATTCGCGACCTGAAAGATCGCCCTATTCTTCGTGCAGCCATAAGTGCACACGTCGATCTGCTTCTCACCGGCGATAAGGATTTTCTGGAATCGTCTGTGACAAATCCAAAAATCATAAGTGTGCCTGAATTTCTGAACATGTAACATACCGTTAAGGCTGAAAGGATAGGGCGATGTACAGATTATGGAGCATTCTGATCGGATATGTCTTTGGCAATTTCCTGACCGCTGAAATTGTCTCACGCAAGGTTTCCGGAAAAAGCGCCTTTGACAGAGGCACTGGAAACCCGGGCATGGCGAACATCGCGGCGCTGGACGGCACAAAACCTGCCATACTTGTATTAGCCGGGGATCTGCTCAAAACCTTTCTTGCCTGCCTGCTCTGCCGAATGATTTTGTTTCCGGAAGCGGGCGCAGTATCTGCCGCCTATGCCGGGTTGGGAGTCATTCTCGGCCATAATTTTCCCGTCTGGCATCATTTCAAAGGCGGTAAGGGCGTCTCCAGCACCTGTGCGGCACTCATCAGCGTTTCCTTTGGATACGGTCTGCTCTCCTGTGTGGTTGGCGGGATTGGCGTTCTGATCAGCCACTATCTCCCGATCGGAGCCGTCCTCATCCCCGCCGCTTTTCTGATCCCGGCCTTCTGCATCTACGGGAACGAAGTCGGGATTCTTACGGTAATTATGACGCTTATTATGCTGCAGCGGCATATGCCGGGGTTGAAGAATATTCCGATGGGGACCGAACCGAGGAAGGATTTTCTGAAGAGGCTGAAAAACAGAAGGCAAGAAAAGCATGCCTGACGAATTATGTTAGAACAAATGAAGGGCTGAGGCTTGCATGAAAAGCAATCGTGTTCAAAGCCTGTTTAAACTACGTATATATGAGACTGGGAGGGAATGTTTGTGGGAGAAAAATTTGATTTCATCATCAGAACAAAATCGGATCTGATGGAAGCTGTGGAGAGAATCGGCTTCCTGCCGCTGTTCCGCAACTCTATTTCTGGGTTTTCCGTGGAGGAGCATGTTTCCTCCGCCGCCTGGTTCTCCGAAGAGCCTGGCGTATGGGAGTGGAAGGGACCGGTCATCCAGGAGACTCACTGCGCCTACGGGAAATTCTTTGAAAACAAGGCTGCCTTCATCAGTCAGGAATGGTTCCCGGACTTTGCCAATTATCGGAGGGACGGATACGACTTCGACGCGCGTTACGACGATGAGCTGGCGTCCTATAAAGATAAACGGCTCTTTGACCTGTTGGACGCCCATGCGCCTGTGCTCTCCAAAACACTGAAGCGCGAGGGTGATTACAGGAAAGGCGGCGTAACAGGTTTTGATACCTCCATAAACCGCCTGCAGGCGCAGGGCTACGTGATCATCAGCAATTTTGTCTACCTGAAAGACCGCTTCGGGAAAGAATACGGCTGGGGCGTCGCGGAATACTCTACACCGGAAAAGTTTTTCGGAGAATCTTTCACATCCACAGTCTATCAACGTGAACCGGAGGAGTCCCGTCAGCGGATTCTGGAATACTTCCATACGATTCTGCCGGAAATTCCTGGTCAGGCGCTGCACAAATTTCTCCGGTGATACTTCTGCATTTCGTCGGCACGACGTCTCATGAAGCATATTACAGCCTGTGTCTCTGTCGATATTCCCCCGGCGTCATGCCATACTGTTTTTTGAACAGTTTTCCGAAATAAGCGCTCTCCGAAAAGCCGCAGGCATAGCTGATTTCCGTGATATTCATTTCCGTACCGGACAGAAGCTTCAGGGACTCATTCAGACGATAAGATAAGAGATACGCAACAGGACTCATGCCGATATTTTTCTGAAAAATCCGGACGGCTTCCCGCTCGCTGATGTGGGCGGCGTCTGCAATCTGCGCAGCCGTAATTTTCCGGTCAAAATTCTTGTGAATAAAGGCAATCATACTCTGAAAACGATTCTGCATATCGACGGATACGGAGGAGCAGCCCGCAGCATGATCTTTCAGTTCCTGTATAAGCAGAAGCCAGCATTCGGACAGGAGATTTCTCGTCTCAAACTCCGTATTTTCCTGCTTTTGCAGCGCATGCAGGCGGACGAGATTATTCAGAATCTGATCCGCCGTGCGGCGTCCTCTGCGAATCACATACACGCTGACAGATCGATTGGCGGTGACAGGCGCGATGTATTTGGTCTCGAAGATACTCTTAAAATGTCCGCCGAGAAAAACCGGGTGGAAGATATGATTAATCTCCAGAACAGGCGTACCCGGGCAGGCGTTGACCTTCATATCCATGACATTGCTGTTGATAAAGAAACCATCGCCCTGATGAACCTCAAAGGAATTATTGAGCGTGATGATTTTACTGGTTCCTTTCTCAATGTAACCAAGCTCCAGTTCCTCATGCCAGTGCCAGGGTATCATGATATCGGAAAGATCCCTTTCGTGCATACAGTAGGGATAGGAGGAACTCATTCCCTCAATCTGCTCCACCTGATTTTGATCCACAATAAAGTTTTCCATCGAAGCTGTCCTCCTGCACGCCCGCTTTCTATGATAATTATTCTGGCGGAATTATACAAAAATCAGTCTGCTATTTCATATAATTAAGTCATATATAGTGATATTATCATGGAAGAAAGCGAAAGGCAAGAACGAATAGAAAAGGAGGAATTGCCATGGTGAACAGTTTTGAATTTCATTCACCGACAAAGATTTATTTTGGAAATGGGGCAGAAAACCGGACGGGAGCGATTCTGAGGGACTTTGGCGCGACGAGCGTTCTGCTGGTTTACGGCGGGAACAGCGCCAGAAAATCCGGCTTACTGGATTTGATCCGGTATTCTCTTAAGGAACAGAATCTGTCTGTCACGGAGCTTGGTGGAGTGGTGCCGAATCCCAGAGTGAATAAGGTGTACGAGGGAATCAGCGCGGGACTTCGGACGCATGTGGATTTCGTTCTTGCCATCGGCGGCGGAAGCTGTATTGACACAGCAAAGGCAATCGCTTATGGTATAGCTGAGGCGGACAGAGATGTGTGGGAATTGTTTGCGCACAAAAGAAAGGCAACCGCCTGCCTGCCGGTGGGAAGCGTACTCACGATCGCCGCCGCGGGAAGCGAATCCTCCAACGGCTGCGTGATTACCAATGAAGCCACGGGGGAAAAGAGAGCCTATGATGATGATCTCGCAAGGCCAAAGTTCGCCGTCATGAATCCCGCATACACGATGAGCCTTCCGGATTTTCAGACCGAGTCCGGCTGTGTGGACATTATGATGCACACGATGGAACGCTACTTTACCAATAGTGGTAATATGGAGATTACAGACGCTATTGCTGAGGGACTGCTGCGCACAGTGATGAAAAATGCGGTAATTCTTCACCAGAATCCGGTCAACTACGACGCGCGGGCGGAGGTCATGTGGGCGGGAAGCCTCGCGCACAACGATCTGACCTGCTGCGGAAACGGCGGAGGCGACTTTATGTCTCATCAGCTGGAACATGAGCTGGGCGGAATGTTTGACGTCACGCACGGAGCCGGTCTCGCGGCGATTTGGCCGTCATGGGCGAGATATGTATACCGCGACTGTATGACCCGCTTTGTAAAGTTTGCCCGGAATGTCATGGACATCACGATTGAGGGCAGCGATGAAGAGATTGCGGAGGCGGGAATATGCGCTATGGAGAACTTCTATCATTCCATCGGGATGCCGGTCAATATAAGAGAGCTCGGGATTGCTCCAACGGAGGGGCAGATTGAGGAGATGGCGGACAGATGCCGGACTGCCTGCGGCGAGCACAGAGGCTCCGCGCGCAGACTGTCGGTGGAAGATATGATTCAGATCTATAAAAATGCGAGGTAAGAAAGGAGATCAGCATGAAAAAACTCAAATGGGGCATACTGGGGACAGCATACATCTGCGAGCGGGACACGATCCCGGGGATGCTGAAGGCGAACAACTGCGAGCTGTACGCGATCGCGGGGCGAAATCCGGACAAGGTGAGGGTCTTTGTGGAAAAATACGGCTTCGAGAAGGGCTATGACAGCTATATGGCGCTGCTGGAGGATCCAGAGGTCGAGGCCGTCTATATTCCGCTTCCCAATACCATGCACTATGAATGGACGATCGAAGCGCTGAAGCATAAGAAACCAGTACTCTGTGAAAAACCGCTCGCGCCTACGGCACAGCAGGTTGCGGAAATGTTTGCAGCGGCAAAAGAAAACGGCGTCTGTCTGATGGAGGCCTTCGCCTACCTGCAAAGCCCCTATGTGCAGGCGGTCGCGGAGGAACTGAAAAATGGAAGCATTGGAAAAGTCCGGTATATGCACGTACATTTCCTCACCTCCGACTATGACAGGAGCAATATCCGGATGCGCAAGGAGACCCTCGGGGGCAGCATGTACGATATCGGCGTCTATGCCTCCAGCCTGATTCTGCGGCTGTTGGGTGAGAATCCGGAACGGATTCAGGCTGCCGCTGCCTTTGACGAGCATCATATCGACAAGCTGACAACGGTTATGCTGGAGTATCCGGATGCTGTTCGGGCCGTTCTGACCGCGGGAATGGTGATGGCCACGGAGAAGAATAAGAGTTCCGATTCGTTCGAGATTCAGGGAACGGAAGGAACGCTGCGTTCCGACCATTTCACTTTTAATGGAAATGGGGAGCTGAGCTACTACGTGAATCGTTTTGACGGCACAGCGGAATACAAAACTGTGGCAGTCCCCAATAATTACACACTGGAGATTGAACAGTTCGGAAGATGCGTCGCAGAAGGGGAAGCCCCCGTGGTGACTGAAATAATCTCCAACGCAAATGCAAGACTCGTAGACAAAGTCCTGAAAGATATCGTATACTGAGGCATTCACGCCATTGCTGCATTACCAGATAAGGCTCATATCACAAAGTGGAAGTTTTTCGCAGCTTCCACTTTGTGAATCTTCACTACGATAAGTCCACATTGGGATTTGTATACCTTCCTGTTTTCTCTGTCTTTTTCCCATACTGAATTGCCTGCTCCGGACAGCGGTGAATACATCCCAGACAAGGTCTGTATTATCTGATCCCCATTTCTGCATACATAAGCGGAGCGTTTGTATCGGAATTTCTTCCAAACCCGCTCAAGAAGATAGGATTGCTACGATGGGATACTTATCTCGTAGGATTCGAAATTTTTACTCTTTTGATAATCGGTTTTATTCCGCTTTCCGCGCCCAACCGACTCGTTCAGGTTGCTCCATCGTCAAAAAGGGAGACCCATGTGCACACTACTGAGTGCCTGAGTCTCCTGACTGTTATCATATGTTCAATTTTTGCACCGATAAACTGGAATATATCAGTTCATATT
>MSHD01000041.1 GCA_001941045.1 Lachnospiraceae bacterium Zagget2 | reverse complement strand
AAGAGCGCAGGGTGGATGCCTTGGCACTAAGAGCCGATGAAAGACGTGATAAGCTGCGAAAAGCTTCGGGGAGCGGCAAATACGCATTGATCCGGAGATCTCTGAATGGGGAAACCTGGCTGAGCAAACCTCAGTCGTCGTGCGGTAAATCCATAGCCGTACGTCGGGAACCCGGTGAACTGAAACATCTAAGTAGCCGGAGGAAAAGAAAGAAAGATCGATTCCGTAAGTAGCGGCGAGCGAACGCGGAAGAGGCCAAACCAAGATGCCTAGCATTTTGGGGTTCGGACCGCATAATTGATTCTGTAAGCCTAATGGAAAGGTTTTGGGAAAGCCTGCCACAGAGGGTGAAAGCCCCGTACATGGAAGGTGAGCAGACATGGCGGTATCCAGAGTACCACGAGACACGAGAAACCTTGTGGGAACGAGCGGGGACCACCCCGTAAGCCTAAATACTCCTTAGTGACCGATAGAGCATAGTACTGTGAAGGAAAGGTGAAAAGGACCCCGGGAGGGGAGTGAAAGAGAACCTGAAACCCTGTGTTTACAAGCTGTGGGAGTGCTATATATGCACAACCGCGTACTTTTTGTAGAACGGTCCGGCGAGTTGCCGGTGCTGGCGAGGTTAAGCACTTCAAGGTGTGGAGCCGAAGGGAAACCAAGTCTTAATAGGGCGAATAAGTCAGTAGCGGCAGACCCGAAACCGGGTGATCTACCCATGTCCAGGCTGAAGTTGCCGTAAAAGGTAATGGAGGGCCGAACCCGTATCAGTTGAAAATGGTTGGGATGAGGTGTGGGTAGGGGAGAAATTCCAATCGAACCCGGAGATAGCTGGTTCTCCTCGAAATAGCTTTAGGGCTAGCCTCGGTTTAGTCTCACGGAGGTAGAGCACTGAATTTCCTAGGGGGCGTCAAAGTCTACCGAAGAATATCAAACTGCGAATGCCGTAGAGATGATGACCGGGAGTCAGACTGCACGAGATAAGTTGGGCAGTCAAAAGGGAAACAGCCCAGATCGCCGGCTAAGGCCCCAAAGTGCGTGTTAAGTGGAAAAGGATGTGGGATTTCAAAGACAACCAGGACGTTGGCTCAGAAGCAGCCATACATTTAAAGAGTGCGTAACAGCTCACTGGTCGAGAGGTCCTGCGCCGAAAATGTCCGGGGCTAAAACACGCCGCCGAAGCCGCGGGATGGTTGAATGACCATCGGTAGAGGAGCATTGCTGTCGGGAAGAAGCAGTACCGGAAGGAGCTGTGGACTGACAGGAAGAGAGAATGCCGGAATGAGTAGCGAGATGGGGGTGGGAATCCCCCAGGCCGAATATCCAAGGTTTCCAGAGTAAAGCTGATCTGCTCTGGGTAAGTCGGGACCTAAGGCGAGGCTGAGAGGCGTAGCCGATGGACAACAGGTTGAGATTCCTGTACTGCTGTATGACAGAACTGTGGGGACACAGAGGGAAAGCGTAACCCGGGAATGGAGATACCGGGGCAAGCGGAGGAGGGGTCGCATTGGAAAAGCCGTGCGGCAACCCGAAGACGTGATGCGGAGCGAACTTAAAGTAGCGAAGTACGTGAGCCAGCTGTCAAGAAAAGCCGCTATTGTTCATGCAGTACCCGTACCGTAAACCGACACAGGTGGATGAGGAGAGAATCCTAAGGCCGACGGAAGAAGCATTGTTAAGGAACTCGGCAAAATAGCCCCGTAACTTCGGGAGAAGGGGCGCCTGGGAGACCAGGCCGCAGAGAAATGGCTCAAGCAACTGTTTAGCAAAAACACAGGTCTATGCAAAACCGTAAGGTGAAGTATATGGGCTGACGCCTGCCCGGTGCTGGAAGGTTAAGAGGAGAGGTCAGGGAAACCGAAGCCTTGAATTCAAGCCCCAGTAAACGGCGGCCGTAACTATAACGGTCCTAAGGTAGCGAAATTCCTTGTCGGGTAAGTTCCGACCCGCACGAAAGGCGTAATGATTTGAGCGCTGTCTCGACAATGCATCCGGTGAAATTGAAGTGCCAGTGAAGATGCTGGCTACCCGCGCCAGGACGGAAAGACCCCATGGAGCTTTACTCCAGCTTGGCACTGGGATTCGGTGTTGCATGTACAGGATAGGTGGGAGGCTAAGAAGAGGTGACGTCAGTTGCCTTGGAGCCGCTGTTGGGATACCACCCTTGCAGCACTGGGTTTCTAACCTGTCGCCGTAATCCGGCGAAGGGACAATGCCTGGTGGGGAGTTTGACTGGGGCGGTCGCCTCCGAAAGGGTATCAGAGGCGCCCAAAGGTTCCCTCAGAATGGTTGGAAACCATTCGAAGAGTGCAAAGGCAGAAGGGAGCTTGACTGTGACACCGACGGGTGGAGCAGGTACGAAAGTAGGGCTTAGTGATCCGGTGGAATTTAAGTGGGAATGCCATCGCTCAACGGATAAAAGCTACCCTGGGGATAACAGGCTAATCACTCCCAAGAGTTCACATCGACGGAGTGGTTTGGCACCTCGATGTCGGCTCATCGCATCCTGGGGCTGTAGCAGGTCCCAAGGGTTGGGCTGTTCGCCCATTAAAGCGGTACGCGAGCTGGGTTCAGAACGTCGTGAGACAGTTCGGTCCCTATCCGGCGTGGGCGGAGGATATTTGAGAGGAGCTGTCCTTAGTACGAGAGGACCGGGATGGACTGACCTCTGGTGTACCGGTTGTATTACCAAGTGCATAGCCGGGTAGCCAAGTCGGGAAGGGATAAACGCTGAAGGCATCTAAGCGTGAAGCCCCCCTCAAGATGAGATATCCCATACGAAAGTAGTAAGACCCCTTGAAGACGACGAGGTAGATAGGGCGGGAGTGGAAGTGCAGTAATGCATGGAGCGGACCGTCACTAATAGGTCGAGGGCTTAACCAGGAAGGTTGAGGTTAAAGAGGTTAAATCGGAGAGAGAGAAGTAGACTGTATGCAGTTTTGAAGGTATGTTGCCTTATATGGCCTGGTGGCTCAGCTGGTTAGAGCGCCGCCCTGTCACGGCGGAGGTCGTGGGTTCGAACCCCATCCGGGTCGTTGTTTTTTTATTTTGAATAAATAAGGGATCTTAGCTCAGCTGGGAGAGCACCTGCCTTACAAGCAGGGGGTCACAGGTTCGAGCCCTGTAGGTCCCAATTATGGATGGGTTCCCGAGTGGCCAAAGGGGGCAGACTGTAAATCTGTTGCAACTTGCTTCGGTGGTTCGAATCCACCCCCATCCACTTAAAAAATTTAATAGCGCGGGGTGGAG
The DNA here is from genome assembly GCA_001941045.1 of Lachnospiraceae bacterium Zagget2. GTDB lineage: Bacteria > Bacillota > Clostridia > Lachnospirales > Lachnospiraceae > Hominiventricola. The sequence continues at coordinate 37,431 of MSHD01000041.1, read as the reverse complement.
CAGTCTGGAAGCTCGTCGGGCTCATAACCCGAAGGTCGTAGGTTCAAATCCTACTCCCGCAATCTGCCCAGATAGCTCAGTTGGTAGAGCAGAGGACTGAAAATCCTCGTGTCGCTGGTTCGATTCCGGCTCTGGGCATCTTTTTTTGGAGAAACGCTGATTTGGAGGCGTTTCTTCTTTTTTTGGTGTGATAGATGACAAATCCGCAAAAAAGGAGTAAAATAAAACCATCCTAGAAAAAGGAGGGATTTACATGAAGAAACAGATTGTCACGATCAGCAGACAGTACGGAAGCGGCGGCAGGTATATTGGCAAGAAGCTGGCGGATAAGCTCGGCGTACCCTGTTACGACGAGGAGCTGATCGATATGGTGGCCAAAGAGAGTGGCTTCGCGGAGGAGTTTATTGCGGAGAAGGGCGAGCGGATGACCGGAAGCCTTCTGTTTAACATTGCGAGCAATCTTTCCTATGCCAACCATGTGTTTTCCGGAAACGGAGCGTCGCTTCAGGACGAAATTTATTTTACACAGAGCCGGATTATCAAGGATCTGGCGGAGAAAGGGCCGTGTGTGATCGTCGGCAGATGTGCGGATTATGTGCTTCGGGAGCGTGAGGACTGCCTGAATATATTTATTCATGCGGATGAGAAGAGCAAAATCGCACGTGCGGTTACGTATTTCGGTATTACAGAAGCTGATGCGCCGTCCGCGATTAAAAAGAAGGACAAGGCACGCTATAATCATTACAAATTCTATACGGATCAGGAATGGGGTCTGGCCGCTAATTATGATCTGAGTCTGAACAGCGGCGAGCTGGGCATTGACGGTTGTGTGGAGATCATTGCGCATGCACTTGAAGCAATTCAGTAATACGCTGAAGAAGCGGGAGCAGTGGATATTTGCAGGAATCCTGCTCCTGCTTTTTGTTCTGTTTGCTTTCCGTCAGCAATACGGTTTTAATAAGAACGACGAAATATTTTATATCAGCACAGTCTACCGCTTTTTTCAGGGGGACGCGATGCTGATTGATGAGTGGAACAATGTGCAGATGTTTGCGTTTCTTACGTATCCTCTGTATTGTTTCGCTCAGCTTTTTATCCGCTCTAATGAGGGGATTGTCCTGATCTTCCGGATATTCTATCTGGTGTTTCAGGCTGTAGTGGCGGTATATTGCCATGTCCGCATGAAGCGCTTTGGCTGGGTCAGAATTTTTCCGGCGCTGTTCTATTTTATGACGACGCCGTTCAATATTAACGCCCTGTCCTATAATACGCTGGCCTTCGGTTTTGTGCTGGTGACTCTGGTGACGCTGGCCAGTGTGGAGGAGTGGAGGCCGCGGCACGCGTTTCTGTGCGGCATCTTTACAGCCTGCGCAGTGTTGGCGAATCCTTATGCGGTGCTGCTCTTTATCCTGTATGGCGTGATTTGTCTGGGTGATAAGGTTCACTGCGTACGTAAAAAAGAAAATCCGGCTCCGATTCTTTCCCTGAAAAGTTTTGTGTGGATGGGTCTTGGAGCATTTACCATATGTGTACTGTTCTTTGCGTTCATCTTCTCGAGGGGAAGTATCGCGGAGATTTTGGAGAGTCTCAGCTATATTGTGATGGATTCGGAACGACAGAAATCCTTCTGGTGGAAGCTGGGGCGGTATTTCATTCGAATACATCGTTACTATACGGCGCAGGTCTATGTGACTGCTGCTCTGGTGATCCTGTTTCTGCTTGACAGAAAAAGAAGGATTCCTTCGTGGCTGTATATTTCTCTTGAAATACTGACGGCGATTCCGTATATTATATACTATGGATTTTTCTGGGAGATGGTCGGCATCAATTATATGCTGATCCCGCTGGCCTTTCCCGGTTTTATCGCGTATCTGGTGACGCGGGAGCGAGACCGGAGGCTTTTCTGGTGCTGGTACGTGCCGGGGCTGTTTTACACGCTGATCGCGCATTTTGCGACAAATACGGGTATTCTGACCGTGTCAGCCTCCTGCATGATTGCGTCGGCAGCTTCTGTGCTGCTTTTATGCGGCGCGCTGCGTGAAGAGCATGGATGGAAAAAGAGTCTTCTCTGGGTGCTGCTCGCAGTGCAGTGCGCGGCGTGTATTTACCAGAGGATCGTCTATGTCTGGGGAGACGAGCACCTCGAATATCTGACGGAGACGCTGGAGGAAGGGCCTCTGAAGGGGATCCATACGACGGAAGAAAATGCGCTTCTCTACGAAGAGGTGCTGGCGGATATGGAGGAACTGGAGCTGACGGGCGAGGATAAGCTGTTTGTCGTCGATATTGCTCCATGGATGTATCTGAACACGGATGCGGAGTGTGCAGCCTATTCCACCTGGGAGACGCTGGAGACGGATGAACTGATAGCGATCTATTATGAGCTGCATCCGGAAAAGCTGCCGACGGTGATCTACTGTTACGAGTATGATGAGAGTATCTTGGATACAGACTTCGCGCAGACATTTCTGGACATGGGTTATGGAGTACAGACCATGCGTCATGGGCTTGTGCTGAAACTGCGATAGCGGAAAGGATTGGAAATGATTGATTTTAACGTGCCTCCTTATGTGGGGACGGAGATGAAATATGTGGAGGAGGCTGTGGCGCTGAACCACAAGATCTGCGGAGACGGCCCCTTCACGCATCGCTGCAATGCGTGGCTGGAACAGAAGACAGGGACGGCGAAGGCGCTGCTGACGACTTCCTGCACGCATGCCACGGAGATGGCAGCGCTGCTTGCGGATATCCGGGAAGGCGACGAGGTGATCATGCCTTCTTATACCTTTGTTTCCACTGCAGATGCCTTCGTGCTGCGGGGCGCGGTGCCGGTCTTTGTCGATATCCGTCCGGATACGATGAATATCGATGAGAAGAAGATCGAGGCGGCGGTCACAGAGCGGACGCGCGCGATCGTCCCGGTGCATTACGCGGGGGTGTCCTGCGAGATGGATACGATCATGGATATCGCAGAGAGGTATCATCTCTATGTGATTGAGGACGCCGCGCAGGGAGTCATGAGTACCTACAAAGGGAAGGCACTTGGCACGATTGGCGATTATGGCTGCTATTCCTTCCATGAGACGAAAAATTACAGCATGGGCGAGGGCGGCGCGCTGCTGATCCGTGACCCGGAGAACGTCGAACGGGCGGAGATCATCCGCGAGAAGGGTACGAATCGCGCGAAATTCTTCCGTGGCCAGATCGATAAATATACCTGGGTAGACGCGGGCTCCTCCTATCTTCCGGGAGATATGAACGCGGCCTATCTGCTGGCGCAGCTCGACATGGCGGATGAAATTTTCGAGGATCGCATGCACAGCTGGAATCTCTACCTCGAGCTTCTGACGCCGCTTGCGAAGGCCGGAAAGATCGAGCTTCCCTTTATTCCGGAGGGCTGCAGCCATAATGCCCACATGTTTTATATAAAGGCGAAGGATATCGGGGAGCGCAGTGCACTGATCCGTTTTCTGAAGGAGCATGACATTCAGGCGGTCTTCCACTATATTCCGCTGCACAGCGCGCCGGCGGGGCAGCGCTTCGGGCGTCTCTGCGGGGAGGACATCTATACGACGAAAGAGAGCGAGCGGCTCCTGCGTCTTCCGATGTATTACGGACTGAAGGAAGAGCAGGTACATTACATTGCAGAGACAATAGAGGAATTTTATGCGTAAGATCGTGATCATCGGGGCGAATGATTTCCAGAATCAGCTGATCCGGAAGGCGAAGGAGATGGGCTTTGAGACGCATGTCTTCGCCTGGCAGGACGGCTCCATCGGCGAGCGGACGGCGGATCACTTCTATCCGGTCAGTATCGTCGAGATCGATGAGATTATAAAAAAATGCCGGGAAATTCAGCCGGATGCGGTCGCCACGATCGCTTCGGACCTTGCAAATATCACGGTAAGCCATGTGGCTGCAGCGCTCGGACTGCCGGGCAACAGCCCGGAGTGCATCGAGCTCTCCACCAATAAATTCGCGATGCGCAGGGCTTTTCAGAAGGCAGGGCTTCCCGTGCCCGCTTTCTGCCGCGTCGACCATGCGGTGGACGAGCTGTACAGGATGAGGCTTCCGCTTATCGTGAAGCCGACCGATCGCTCCGGCAGCCGCGCGATCACAAAGATCATTGATTTTGCAGAGCTTCCCGCCGCGATTGAGAATGCGGTGAAGCAGTCGTTTGAGAAACAGGCGATCGCGGAGGAATACATCGAGGGCGATGAGTACAGCTACGAGGCCATTTCCTATCAGGGAAAGCATACAAACCTTGCCGTGACGAAGAAATTTACGACCGGCGCGCCGCACTTCATCGAGACCGGCCACCTCGAGCCGAGCGGCCTTTCCGATGCGGTCCTTGCGAAGGTTCACGAGGTTATGTTTGCCGCGCTTGACGCCCTGAAGATCACGGACGGCGCGTCTCATGGCGAATTCAAGGTCACGCCGGACGGTGAGATTCGTCTGATCGAGATCGGCTCCCGCATGGGTGGCGATTGTATTGGTTCTGACCTCGTTCCCCTCTCCACCGGTTACGACTTCATGGAAATGGTGATCGACGTCGCCTGCGGCCGCGCGCCGCGGCTCGTCCGTAAGTCAGCCCCCCGGCAGGCCCGTATCACCTTCCTCTTCACGGAGGACGATGTCGAGGAAATGAAGCGCTATGCCGCTGCGCATCCGGACGAAATTTATCGTATCAGTGAGATGGACATGTCTCACGCCGGCTCCGTCACTGACAGTTCGACGCGGATCGGATACTACATTACCACTTTGTAGAAGCGGGGTCAGCCAATAAGGAGAAATATGTTATATTCAGTAATTATACCGTGTTATAATTCGGCTCAGACAATTGAACATGTCGTCTCGATGACCCGTGAGGAGATGCTGCGCCTCGGGCGGGGCGATGTCGAGTTCGTTCTGGTTAATGACTGTTCGCCGGACGGCGGGAAGACGCTGGCCGTTCTGAAGGAGATGGCCGCGCAGTACCAGGATGTGAAGGTCGTCAGCCTTGCGAAGAATTCGGGCCAGCACAACGCTCTGATGGCCGCGCTGCGCTTTGTGAAGGGCGACGTGATCATCGGGATGGACGATGACGGGCAGACGCACCCGTCGCAGCTCGGAACGATGTTTGAGACCTTCGATCAGGGCTATGACCTCGTCTATGGATATTATCCACACAAAAAGCACAGCTTTCTGCGAAATCTGGGCAGCCGCTTCAACGATCTGACCGTTAATGCGATGATTCAGAAGCCGAAGGATGTACGCACGTCCAGCTACTTTATTGTGCGGCGCTTTGTGCGGGATTATGCGGTGCAGTATACCGGCCCCTACACCTATCTCCTTGGGCTTTTCATGCGCTGCACGAAAAATATTGCCAGCGTACCGATCCAGCACTTTGAGCGTGAGGTGGGCGAGTCGAACTATACGCTGAAATCGCTGATCGGCCTCTGGTCGGATATCATCGGATTCTCTGTGATTCCGCTGCGCGTGGCGTCCTTCACCGGCTTTTTCTTTGCCGCGGTCGGTATTATTTTTGCAATTACGATCGTGATCCGGAAGCTGGTGGATCCGACGCTGTCGATGGGCTGGCCCTCGCTGATGTGCGCGATCACCTTCTTCTTCGGCCTGACCTTCCTCTTCCTCGGGATGATCGGGGAATACGTCGGACGCCTGTTCCTGAGCATGAATAAGGAGCCGCAGTACGTGATTCGTGAGACTTTCAATATCGAGGAGACGGAGGAAGCGAAAGATGACTGAGAAGTCTGGCCGGAGCCGTGTGAAAATCTATGTTCTGCTCGCGCTGTCCCTGGTGATTCAGAGTCTGAGTTCGGTCTTCATCAAGTATGCCGGCACCTTTGAGACCTTTTCGCGGGAATTCATTTTCTACTATCTCGTCGCGGTCGCCTGTCTCGGTGTGTTTGCGATCATGTGGCAGCTTCTCCTGGAGCTGGTGCCGCTGTCGACGGCGTATCTGCGAAAAGGGATTCTGTACATCCTGATCCTGATCTGGTCGGTTATCCTTTTTAAGGAGCAGGTGACATGGAACAATGTGATCGGGAGCATCATTATTATCGTGGGGATCAGTCTGCATGGAATGGATGAACATTAGCTATGTGCTGGCTTTTCTGGCGGTGTTCGTGGCATCGGTGTCACAGATATTGCTGAAGCAGTCGGCGCAGAGGGAACATAAAAATATCATTTTTAAATTTCTGAACTGGCGTGTGATCCTGGGCTATGCGCTGCTGCTCGGGACGACGGTCATCAATGTGTTTGCCTATCGGGGGATCGAGCTGAAGGTGACGCCGATGATCGAGTCGACCGGCATCATCTGGGTGACGATTCTGGCGGTCTTTTTCCTCGGGGAACGCCCAAACCGGCGTGCACTGATCTCGATCGCCGTGACCATCCTGGGAATTATCATATTTTCATTATGAGCGAGTTACTGGAAAAACTAGAAAATTACGCGGATTCCAATCATCTTCCGATGCACATGCCCGGACACAAGAGGCGTATGGGGGATCTGGGGAATCCGTTTTTCATCGACATCACGGAGATCGACGGTTTCGACGACCTGCACCACGCAGAGGGGATTCTGAGGGACGCACAGCAGCGGGCGGCGCGGCTGTATGGCTCGGAGGAGACGCATTATCTGGTGAACGGCAGTACGGCGGGTATTCTTGCGGCGGTGTCCGGTTGTGTTCCGGCGGGTGGGACGATTCTGATGGCGCGGAACTGTCATCAGTCAGTTATCCACGCTGCGTTGCTCCGCGGCCTGAATACGGAGTATATTTATCCACAATCCACGTCGGAAATGGGGATAAGTGGGTCGATTTTAGCCGGCGATGTGGATAAAGCGCTGCGGGAGAGACCGGATATCCGGGCGGTGCTGCTCACGTCGCCGACCTACGACGGGATCGTTTCGGATGTGGAGGCGATCGCGGGGGCGGCGCATGCGCACGGGGTTCCGCTGATCGTGGACGAGGCACACGGCGCGCATTTTCCGTTTTCCGGTTACTTTCCGCGGGATGCCGTGAGCTGCGGTGCAGATGTGGTCGTGATGAGCCTGCACAAGACGCTGCCGTCTCTTACGCAGACCGCGCTCATTCACCTGAATGGAACGCTTATCGATCGGGAGAAAATACGGTTTTTCCTGCGGGTGTACCAGACGAGCAGTCCGTCCTATGTGCTGATGGCGGGGATGGACGAGTGTATCGCCTGGATCGGTGAAAACCGAGCAGAGTTTGATCGCTTCGGTGAGCGGCTTACGCGGCTTCGCACGGATCTGAGAAGCATGAAGCAACTGAAGCTCCTGGAATTTCCCGACATGGACCGTTCGCGCATCCTGGTGTCGGGGGCGCGCGCCGGACTTCGTGGAAAAGAGCTGGCCCGGCGGCTGCGGGAGGACTATCGTATCGAAGCGGAGATGGCGGGTATTTCCTATGTGTGCGCCCTGACCTCGGTCGCGGACCGGGAGGAAGATCTGCGGCGTCTCGGAGATGCTTTTTTACGGATGGACGCCGGAACAGGGTGCACAGATATGACGGAACTGGATCCAGTCCCGGCTGCCTTACCGAAGCCGCGTCGGTTTTGTTCCATGCAGACGGCCTTTGATGCGGATGCGGAGTGGGTTTCGTTTACTGAGGCGCGCGGCAGGGTCAGCGCCGGATTTGTCGTGCCGTATCCGCCCGGAATCGCGCTGTTGACGCCGGGCGAGGAGATCAACGAGGCGATTTTAGAGAGTCTTGCCGTCCTGCCGCAGGCCGGATGTGAGCTGCGCGGTATAGAAAACGGCAGGCTTCGTGTGATAAAGGGAGAGCGTGTATGGGAAAAATCTTCTGTCTGATGGGGAAGAGCTCGTCGGGAAAGGATACGATTTATAAGAGGCTTCTGGCGGATGAAGAGCTCGGACTGCGCCGCATCGTCCCCTACACGACCCGTCCGATTCGCGAGGGGGAGACAGAAGGGGTCGAGTATCATTTTGTGGATGAGGCGGAGCTTGCGCGTCTGCAGGCAGCGGGGCTCGTTGTGGAGCTGCGTTCTTATAATACGGTGCATGGCATCTGGAAGTATTTTACAGTCTGTGATGAGGAGCTGGATACGGATCGCTTTTCCTATGCGCTGATCGGGACGCCGGAATCCTGGCATGCGATGAAGGAGTATTTCGGGCCGGAACGGATGACGGCGATCTATGTGGAGGTGGATGACGGGGAGCGGCTTGCCCGTGCGCTCGCGCGGGAGAAGAGCCAGGCGACGCCGCATTATGCGGAGATGTGCCGCAGATTTCTGGCAGATCAGGAAGATTTTTCTGAGGAGAAGCTTGAAAAAGAGGGAATTACCGCGCGTTTTCAGAATGCGGATCTGGAGCAGTGCCTTGGCGAGATAAAACTTTTCATTCAAAAATGCCTTGCTGTGTGATACAATGAGAACGAATGCGGAGGTGAGAGAATGGCCGGATTTGCAGATGTGATCGGGCATGAGCAGACAATCGCTCATATGAAGCGCGCAATAGAACTGAATAAGGTTTCCCACGCCTATATTATCAACGGGGAGCGCGGCTCGGGCAAGAAGCTTCTGGCCGGAATCTTCGCGCAGACGCTGCAGTGTGAAGCGCACGGGACGGAGCCCTGTATGCAGTGCCGCTCCTGCCGCCAGGCGCTCTCGCTGAATCAGCCGGATATCATCCGCGTGACGCATGAGAAGCAGGGGACGATCAGCGTGGAGGATATCCGCGGACAGCTGAACGGGGATATCCAGATCAGACCCTACAGCAGTCCCTGCAAAATCTATATAGTGGATGAGGCGGAGAAGCTGACGCCGCAGGCGCAGAACGCTTTGCTGAAGACGATCGAGGAGCCCCCGTCCTATGCGGTGATCCTGTTGCTCACGACAAATACCGGCATGCTGCTGCCGACGATCCTGTCCCGCTGTGTGGTGCTGGATCTGAAACCGGTACCGGACGAGCGTATCCGGCATTATCTGATGGAGCAGCTGGAGATTCCCGATTATCAGGCGGAAGTCTGCACCGCTTTTGCGCAAGGAAATGTGGGTAAGGCCAGGAGGCTTGCGCTGTCCGACAGTTTTACGGAGATGCTCGACCACGCACTCCATCTCGTGAAAAATATCGGGGAGATGGAACTGAACGATCTGATCGAGGATCTGAGGAAAATCAGCACTTATAAGATGGAGATTGACGATTATCTCGACATTCTGATGGTCTGGTACCGGGATGTGCTCCTGTTCAAGGCGACGCGTGACGCGGACGGTCTGATCTTCCGGCAGGAGCTGATCGCGATCCGCGAGCGGGCACAGAAAAGTTCCTATGAGGGACTGGAGCTGATTCTGAAATCTCTCGACAAGGCAAAGCAGCGGCTGAATGCGAATGTAAATTTTGATATGGTTATGGAGCTTCTGCTTCTCACCATGAAGGAGAACTGAGATGACAAATATAACGGGCGTGCGTTTCCGGCACGCGGGAAAGGTATACTATTTTTCTCCGGGAGATCTGGAGATTCAAAGAGGAGATCACGTGATCGTGGAAACCGCGCGCGGGCTTGAGTACGGCGAAGTGGTGATCGGCAGAAAGGAAGTCGAGGATGATCGCGTGATTCAGCCGTTGAAGCCGGTGCTGCGTCTGGCGACGCCCCATGACGACAAACTGGCTGAGGAGAATCGTGCGAAGGAGAAAGAAGCTTATAAGATCTGTCAGGAGAAGATTCACAAACATGAGCTTGAAATGAAGCTTGTGGATGTGGAGTACACCTTTGACGGCAATAAGATCCTGTTCTATTTCACGGCGGACGGGCGGATTGATTTTCGTGAGCTGGTGAAGGATCTGGCGAGCGTGTTCCGTACACGCATTGAGCTGCGTCAGATCGGAGTGCGCGATGAGACGAAGATCCTTGGCGGGATCGGCATCTGCGGCAGGCCGCTCTGCTGTTATGCGCATCAGTCAGACTTTATTCCGGTGTCGATCAAGATGGCGAAGGAGCAGAACCTTTCGCTGAATCCGTCCAAGATTTCCGGTGTTTGCGGAAGGCTCATGTGTTGCCTTAAGTACGAGCAGGAGACTTACGAGGATCTGAACAGCCGTCTGCCCGGCATTGGTGATTATGTGACTGCCGCCGACGGCAGCCAGGGAGAGGTGAGTTCCGTCAACGTGCTGCGCCAGACCGTAAAAGTTGTTGTGACGCTGGAAAAAGACGAGAAGGAAGTTCGCGAGTACCCGGTGGCCGAGCTGAAGTTCCGGCCGCGCCGCAAGAAGGAGAAGGGCAACCGAAATAAAGAAAAGGTTGCTGAAGAGAAGAATCTGAAGGAAACGGAAGCGCCCGACAGTCAGGAGAAGCCGGAACGCCGCGGCAAAGCGGATCGTGCGCAGAAACAGGATCGACGGGAAAAGTCGGAGCGGAAGGAAAAAGCGGAACGCCGCGACCGCAGGCCGAACCAGGAGCGCCGCAGAGGGAAAGCGAAACCACATGATAAGAAAAGTGAGACCGTATGACAGATAAGGCAGGGACACTGTACTTGTGCGCGACTCCGATCGGAAATCTCGAGGACATGAGCTTCCGGGTCCTGCGCACGCTGAAGGAGGCGGATCTGATCGCGGCGGAGGATACACGAAACAGTATCAAATTGCTGAATCATTTCGACATCCATACGCCGATGACCAGCTATCATGAGTATAATAAAATCGAGAAGGGCCGTTTGCTGGTAAAACGGCTTCTGGAAGGACAGAATATCGCGCTGATTACGGACGCGGGGACTCCCGGGATCTCGGATCCCGGCGAGGAGCTGGTGCGGATGTGCCATGAGGCGGGTGTATGCGTGACTTCCCTGCCAGGAGCCTGTGCCTGCGTGACGGCTCTTACGCTGTCCGGACTTTCCACGAGACGTTTCTGCTTTGAGGGTTTTCTCCCGACGGATAAGAAGGAGCGCCGTGAGGTGCTGGAGGAGCTCGCGCAGGAGACGCGGACGATCATCCTGTATGAGGCGCCGCACAGACTGGTGAAAACCCTGACGGAACTGCGGGAGATCCTGGGAGACCGGAAACTGACGCTCTGTAAGGAGCTTACCAAAAAGCATGAGACGGCCTTTCAGACGACGCTGGATGGGGCACTTCTGTATTATGAAGGGAATGAGCCGCGCGGCGAGTATGTGCTCGTGCTGGAAGGGCGCTCCCGCCGGCAGATGCAGGAAGAAAGACAGGAGGCCATGCGGGAGAGACCGCTCGCGGAGCACATGCGCTTCTATGAGGAGCAGGGCATGGATCGCAGGGAAGCGATGCGGCAGGTTGCGAAGGATCGAGGCGTGTCGAAGAGAGATATTTATCAGGCGCTATTGGAGAACGAGGGATGAGGGAACGGATACGCGGGAAAGTGAACAGGCATGTGGTCGGCATAGCGATTGTTATGCTGATCACTTTTTTGCTGTGCTGGCTGCAGCCGCTGTTTGCTCTTGACAAGATGCTGACCGATTTCATGTGGCAGCGGGCGGAGGTCACAAACTCCCGGATCAAGATTATCAAGATCGATGAGCGCTCTCTGGAGGCGCTGGGGCAGTACAATACCTGGACGCGGGACATTCCTGCACAGCTTGTGGAGGCGCTGTCCGCAGATGAGGAGAACCAGCCGGCAGTTATTGCCTTTGATATTCTGTATATCAACGAGATGGACGAGGAGGGAGATACCCGCTTCGCGGAGGCCTGCGCGGAGGCTGGAAATGTAATTACGGCTGTAAATCTGGTTTACGACAGGAGTGTCGGCACGGATGACAGCGGAGAGTATTATGTGGATGAACTCCATGTAAATATGGTCGAGCGCTCTTATGATGCGCTTCGGGAGGCTGTGGGAGAGGGCTTCGCAAATACAACGCAGGACAAAGACGGTTACATCCGCCAGGCGATTGCTTATGTGGAAACGGAGGAAGAGACGATCTACAGTCTTGCCTATAAGAGTTATGCCGCCTATATGGAATATATCGGCGAGGAGCCGCAGATGCCGAGGCTGTACCAGAATAACAAGTTTCAATTTGCTTTTTCGGGTGACAGCGGGGATTATGAATCGGTGTCGCTTTGCGACGTGCTGGACGGGACGGTCGATCCGCGGATTTTCAAGGACTGTATCGTGGTGGTAGGCGCCTACGCGTCGGGGATGCAGGACTCTTTCCATGTGGCGATTCAGAAAAGCGAGCAGATGTACGGCGTCGAGATTCACGCCAATATTATAGAGGCACTGATGGAGGGAAAGACGGCGGTACCGGTGAACACGGCGTTGACGGCGTTTCTCATGGCGCTGGTCGTCGGGCTTTACTGCATGCTGTGCCGCAGAATGAGGCCGCTGTCGGCAGCGCTACTGGGAATTGCAATCTGTATTGTGGAGCTGCTGCTCGGGACCTGGCTGTTTCGGCAGGGCTGGGTGATTCATCTGGTCAGTCTGCCGATCATTATGCTCACTGTCTATATTCTGTCCGTGATCGTGAACTACCTGATGGAGCTGAAAAAGCGCCGCGAAGTTGTGAAGGCTTTCAAGAAATACGTTGCGCCGCAGATCGTGGAGGAGGTCTCCCGCAGCGGCGAATTCAACCCGGTGCTCGGCGGGGAGCGGCGTGACATTGCGGTGCTGTTCGTCGATATCCGAGGCTTCACGCCAATGTCGGAGGAGCTTCCGGCGGAGGAGGTCGTGGAGATTCTGAATCGCTACCTGACGCTGACCACGGAGGCGATTTTCCGCAACGGCGGCACGCTCGACAAGTTTATCGGCGACGCGACGATGGCTGTCTTTAACGCGCCCTTTGATCTCGACGACTATGTTTACCGTGCGGTCTGCACGGCGCGGGATATCGTGGAGGGCACGAAGGATATGGAGAAATCGATGCTGGAGCGCTTCGGCAGGAAGGTCAATGTCGGTATCGGCATCAACTGCGGCTCAGCCATTGTCGGCAATATCGGCTGCGACTTCCGGATGGACTACACGGCCATTGGAGATACTGTGAATACCGCGTCCCGTCTGGAAGGAAAAGCAAAAAAGGACCAGATTCTGATCGGTGAGGAGGTCTATAAAGCGCTGCACGACCGCCTGAAGGTTACAGAGATGGGCAGAATGCACCTGAAGGGAAAGGCACACGAGATCCAGGTGTACAGCGTGGACGAGGTGCTGTAGCGGGTGCTACAGCGCGAAAAACAGGAAATTTTGCTTTATTTTGTCAAATTTTGTGAAAAATCACTTGTGAAAAAAATAATCTGGTATTAAGATAGGCTGGTAAAGGGAATTTAAAATATGGGATTCAAGGATGAGCAAGAAGGAGCGATTTATGTTGGCGAGGAAGGCGAGACTTGAAAAGTTGGCGAAACTGGTACTGACCGCGGTGTTGGCGGTTGGGATTATGCTGCTCGGGACGGGGATGGAGAGCCGGGCCGAGGGGACGACGACATATACTATTAATTTTCACTATAACGGACAGACTACATCGATTGATCACGATTATGATGTAAATGGCACGGAACTGAGCGGAATAACCTTTTCAAGCAATGATGCAGTGGTAGGGTGGTTTTATAGCAATGATACATATAATTATGTATTTCGAAGTGGTCAGATACTTCATTTGAGAGAAATTTTTGATTTAATTGTCAATCCTAATTTGTATGTTGTGTATGCACCGTATATCAGCATGTCGGTAGATGGTGGCAGTTCGTCTAACCTGGCTATACAGATATCATCTGGTAGTCCATATCCGTCTGTATGTGCATCGTATGCAATCTCTACCGAAGGTAAAGATGATTATAGTCTGGTCAGCTGGTCTATGAAGGACAATAACGATAGCACAGCAACAGGTACGAATTCATCTTTTACTTTTTATTATGAATTTGATGAAGATTCAAAACAATATAAATTAAGTACAGATACAGATTACGGAATCACGTCAGGTACTACAAGTCTGGAGCTTACAACTTATTGGAAAAGGTCTGATACGAAACAGCTGATCAAGGTAGTGAACGAGACAGGTAATGCATTGACAATTGGAGGGGAATCAATAGGTACAGGCAGGAGCAAGCTTCTCCTTTTGGATAGCTCGTCCTACCCGGAAACGACAGAAAATGGTTATGCATTCTTCTCCAATGGGGAAGCTGTCAGTATTGATCAATTAATCACAGACAGCAGTACAACACAGTATACTGAATATGATGGCATTAACAATGTGCAGTATAATACAGTAGAGCTGACAAGCTCTAATACCTGTCAATATGGAACCTTTTCTTATAATGAAAATAAACCTGGTGAAAACAGTTTGACAAGCAGCAGCCTGATCCCCCTGAGTTCAGCTTCATCAGCTCTTTCCCTGCCCACGCCGACAGCCAGCGGTTATGTATTCAAGGGCTGGGCTACGTCCGCTGATGCGACTACGGCCGAATACAGCGCGGATGCGCAGGTCACACTGAACGATCTGAAGACAGGCGATAGTTATTCTACTCTGTACGGCGTCTGGAAAAAGCTTTACAGCTTTTCTTATGAAGGCGGCAGCACGACAGAAAGCGTAGCGGAAGGAGACAGTGTAACAGCTCCGGCAGCCCCGACGTTGAAGGGCTTTACGTTTGCGGGCTGGGAGTATGACAGTACGTTATATCAGCCGGAAGTCACGTTCACAATGCCGTCGAAAGACGTGTCGCTGACAGCCACCTGGAAAATCGCCTATACAAATATTTCCGAGGCGGGCAGCTATTATCTGGTGAATGGTTATTCCTATACGCTGGATACAGCGCTTACTGTAAAGAAGGATTCCTGCAATTACGCGTCAGGAATATCCTTCTATGTGAATGAAGATAGTGAATACGTATTTAATTGAGACATAAAGGGGAAGAGTGCGAATGAGAAAGTGGATCATCACGGGAGCCGCGGCGGTCGCTGTATTGTTACTGGCATTTATTGCATATGGACAGTTCACGAAGGAGGATGCTTATCGTCTGATCAAGGTGTTGTCCGTGGAGGGGTCGGCCACGGTGACGCGGGAATCCGTGGGCGAGCTGGACGCCTATGCCGACATGCAGCTGGAGTCCGGGGACGAGCTGCTCGTCGATGGGGAGAGCAGTGTCATTCTGATGCTGGACAATGACAAGTACGTGCTGCTTGAACCGGGGACGCGCCTGACGCTG
This sequence comes from Lachnospiraceae bacterium Zagget2, assembly GCA_001941045.1. Taxonomy (GTDB): domain Bacteria; phylum Bacillota; class Clostridia; order Lachnospirales; family Lachnospiraceae; genus Hominiventricola. Next base: position 22,298 of record MSHD01000041.1, on the reverse strand, counting down.
GAAGCGGAGGGAACGAGCGCGAACAGCAAAACGGTGATTCACCTGGAGGAGGGAGCTGTCGTCAATCAGCTGGTGAATAAGCTGAACGATGAATCCAGTTACGAGGTTACGGTACCGAACTCGACGATGGCGGTTCGCGGTACGGTGTTCCGTGTTGAGATTGTGTATGAGGATGAGCATTCCTATGCCTATGTGACGGTGCTGGATGGCGAGGTCGCTTCGCGGCTGATCTTCCCGGACGGCACAGTGGAGGATGAGAGCCTGGAGTGGCAGATCCCTAAGGGTTCAGGCGTGAATGTTCACGGGGATGAGGAGATTTCCGAATATTTTCCGAACGAGCTTCAGGAGGCGACGCTGGAGCGCTTCCCGGTTTGTGCGCTGGAGTTTCTGTTTGACTGCCTGGAGCGGGATGATGTGGAGCTGTGCTTTAGCCGGGAGGAAATACAGGAAGCTCTGGATGCGCTGAAGGAAGCGGACGATGCGGATACAGATGTGGAGGCGTCCCCGGAGGCAGAGGAAGAGTCCGGCGGAAATACGGATAAGTCAGACACGAAAGTAGAGAATAAGACGACAACTCAACAGAATAATTCGACGGATGCCGAGGATGTCGAGGCAGACGATGAGACGACGTCGGCAGATAACAGTTCCACGGGGGAAGCGTCCTCTGACAGCAGTTCAGACAGCGACACCTCGGGAGGCAGTTCTTCGAGCAGTTCATCTGATAGTAGCAGTTCAGAAGACAGTTCGTCGGGCAGCAGTTCTTCCGGCAGTACGACGACAACAAGTTACACGGTAACTTTTACTTATAATAATGGAGAAACCTTCTGTACGCAGACTGTGACGAGCGGGAGCTGTGCCACGGAACCGGTGCTGATGCCAACTGCGAGCGGAAGCTGGTACAGTGGCTCGACGGCATTTGATTTCAGCACTGCGATTACTGCGGACACAACCCTGACGTGGACAGACACAAGCTCCGCCGGTTCTGACTCATGACAGAGAAAAGGGCAGATCAGAAAACAGAGCGCAGGAAGCGTAAGGATCGCCTCCGATACGTGGTTAAACAACCGCAGCTGAGGGCGATCCTCGGAATTCTCCTGCTCTATGCCCTGTGCTGCCTGGCTTACTGGTTTTTCGAGTATGGCGGCCCGGCGGGAGCGAAGTTCTCCGACATTCTTCTCTGGAACACGGCGACGCTGTTTGGGGCGGATTTCGCGGAGCGCTACCCGATCACGGTGTCGGGCAGGATGATCGGGATTGTGATTCTGCTCATCGGAATGTTTGGCGTGTCGGCGATCACCGGTTATGTTTCTTCGACGATGATCGATCATCGGATGAAGACGAGGAGAGGTACCAGGAAATTGCAGAGTATGAAAAATCACATTATTATCTGCGGATGGAAGAATAATCTGAAGGCATTGCTGGAGGATATTGTCCGGAAGAACCACGGCGTGGGCTTTCAGGATCTGGTACTGGTGAATTCCCGGGACGAGGATGATATGAGTGCGCTGCTGGAGGACGAGGATCTGCGTGGGATCAAGTACGTCCGTGGCGATTTCTCAGAGGAGCAGACGCTTCAGAAGGCGAATGCAGCGAGGGCGTCGAACGCCCTGATTCTCGGGGATGATCACGACCGGCTGAGTCCGGAGCTCGTGGATTCCCGTGTATTTGCGGCGATGCTGGCGCTGAAGGGTATGAACCCGAAGATCCACATCTGCGCGCAGGTACAGACAAAAAAATATAAGCATTATCTGGAGACAAACCACTGCGACGAGGTTATTTACACGGAGGAGTATACGCGCTATATTCTGTCCACCGCGACGAGCGGCAGCGGGATGGCCAGAGTGCTGTCCGCCCTGTTTGACAACGGGGACGGGATCAGCGTGCAGGTATTTCCGATCGAAAACCGCTGGGTCGGAAAGACATACCGGGAGATAGCGGATTATTATAAAGAACATGGACATATTATGGCCATGGGCGTCCTGGACAATATGGGAGGCGAGCGGGAGCTGAAGCACGCGGTGCTGGCCGACGCGCAGAAATCTACCGATTACTCGAAGATCGTGTCCAGGCTGCAGGAAATCAAGACCCTTGAGAGAAATAAACCTGTATTAAATCCACCGGACGATCTTGTGATCACGGCGAGAATGGGCTTAATTGTGTTAGGAGATGAGGTGTGATGAACAGAGAAATGTTGATTGAAAGGCTGGGACGTTTTCCCATGCTGGCAGAGCTGCCGGAGACAGAGCGCGGCGCGTTTCTGGATATCCTGGAGGAGGAGGACTTCCCGGAAGGGAGCCGCATCATCGAGGAAGGCAGCGAGGGCGACTGCATGTATATTCTTCTGGAGGGACAGGTCGAGATTCTGAAGACGACGCTGTACGGCGAGGAATATGTGTGCGCGAAGCTGGAGGATACGGAGAGCTGTGTGTTCGGCGAGATCGCGCTGATCGATCAGGATGTGCGTTCCGCGACGGTCCGTGCGCTGACGAAATGTCATACGCTGCGGATGTCGCAGGAAAAATTCCATGATTACTGCGAGAAGAATCCGATGGCCGGCTGCAAGGTACTCTGGTTTATCTCCGCGAACCTGTGCAGAAATCTCAGGAAGGAAAATGACAATCTTCTGAAGGTGTATGCAGCGCTCGTCGACGAGATTGAGAAAAATATTTAGACGGGATCTGATGTGAAATGGGAAGGCTTTTTGAGATTATCCCGGAGACAGGGGATATCGACCGACTATTGGAGCTGTCGGAACGGCGCGGCGCCGCATTTGAGTACAATGATTTTATGAATCCGAATATGCTGGACGATGAGATGGCGTGTGCGGACAGGATTGCCTTCTACAAAAATCTGAAAAGGGATCGGTCGATGGACACGCTGCATGGGACATTTCTCGACATTACCGTGCACAGCGACGATTCTCTGATCCGGGAGGATTCGAGGAAGCGGGTGAGACAGTCCATGCAGGTCGCGGAGGAACTGGGAATCCGCGGCGTGATTTTTCACGCGGCCCTTCTGCCCGATTTCAGAGTACAGGCTTACCTGGACTCCTGGCTCGCGCGGAATGTCGAGTTCTGGTCGGAGGTGCTGCGGGAGTTTCCAGGGCTCTGCGTCTATATGGAAAATATGTTTGAGCGGGACAGCGGGGAGCTGGCGCGCATCGGAAGGGCGATGGAGAGCGAGCCGCGTTTTGGCATCTGCCTCGACTATGCCCATGCGGCGGTGTTTGGGAAGGACGAGCCGCCACAGAGCTGGTTCCGGAATCTGAAGCCGTGGATACGGCATTTTCACATTAATGATAATGATTTAAAGGATGACTTGCATCTTCCCCTCGGTTCAGGTAGAATTGACTGGAAACCGTTTGCGGAGCTTATGAAGGACTGCGACGAGGAGGTGTCGGTGCTTCTCGAGATGGATGGCTATGAGGCCCTTCAGAAGTCTTTTGCCTGCCTGGAGGAAACAGGGATACTCCCGTGAGCGGAAGCCTGGAGGAGTGAAGATGGAGACAATACTGAGACCGGGCGAGCGCCTGGACGATTTACAGCGGAACGGCTATCGGATCATACAGGATCCGGGGCGGTTCTGTTTTGGTATGGACGCCGTTTTGCTCTCCGGCTTCGCGCGGGTGAGGCGCGGCGAGCGCGTGATCGATCTCGGCACCGGCACCGGGATTATTCCGATCCTGCTGGCAGCGCGGACGGAGGGAGCGGAGTTTACCGGACTGGAGATTCAGGGAGAAAGCGCGGATATGGCGAGGCGCAGCGTGCGGCTGAATGACCTGGAAGAGCGTATTCAGATTGTAGATGGCGATATCCGTGAGGCGGATCGCATCTTCGGGGCGGCATGTTGTCAGGTCGTGGTATCCAATCCTCCCTATATGATCGCGGAGCATGGCCTTCTGAATGGGGACGGGCCGCTTGCGATCGCGAGGCATGAGATACTCTGTACGCTGGAGGATGTAGTCGCACAGGCCGCGCGGCTTTTGAAGCCGGGCGGACGCTTTTATCTGGTGCACAGGCCTTTCCGCCTCGCGCAGATCATGACGACTTTGAGCGCGCACCGACTGGAGCCGAAGCGGATGCGGCTGGTCTATCCGTTTATTGACAAAGAGCCCAACATGGTGCTGATCGAGGCTTTGGACGGGGGCAGAGCGGGGCTTACCGTGGAGAAGCCGCTGATCGTCTACCGGGAGCAGGGGAAATATACGGACGAAATCTATGAGATTTACGGGAAGGAGCGGCCGGGAAACCGTGGCTAGGACGCAGGGGATTCAAGAGACTGGAATTCCCGTATGGCTGAGGGCAGAGTATGAAGGAGATTGCAAAAATATATACTGACTTTCCGGAGAAATTCGGGATTCCGCGGCAGAGCGGCCTTGTGGAGGGACTGACGGGACGGCTTGTCTTTGAACCGGCGTACCGCAATCCCGATGCGCTGCGCGGACTGGAGCAGTTTTCCCACATCTGGCTTCTGTGGAAATTTTCACAGACAGAGCGGGAGAAGTGGACGGCGACTGTGAGACCTCCGCGGCTCGGAGGAAAGACGCATGTGGGTGTTTTTGCCACGCGCTCGCCCTATCGGCCGAATGATATCGGACTTTCATCGGTGCGTCTGCTGGAGATTCGCATGGATGAAAAGGACGGCCCACAGCTCCTGGTGGATGGCGTGGATATGGCGGACGGCACACCGATTTATGATATCAAGCCCTATATTCCACTCTGCGACTGCCACCCCGAGGCGTCAGAGGGTTATACAGGAAGGACGCGGGAGCATGCACTGAAGGTGGATTTCCCGCGGGAGCTCCTGGAGCGCTACCCGGAGGAAAAGAGAGACGCGGTGGTCGGCGTGCTCGCGCAGGATCCGCGCCCCGCCTATGTGATGGACCCGGAGCGAATTTATGGCCTGTCCTTTGCCGGATATGATGTGAAATTCCGCGTGGCAGATGACCGGCTGACGGTTGTGGATCTGCTGAAGATAAAGGAAAAGACATGAAAGACAGGAAACTCCCGTAGAATGTACAGATACATTTTTATGGGAGTTCTTTTTTATGAATGTACTTTGGGCGGGGATGATGCTGATCGCAGTGGCATATGGAGCCCTTCATGGAACAATTCCTGAGGTGACGCAGGCGGCGCTTGACTCCTCGAAGGAGGCGGTGACGCTTTGTATCACGATGCTCGGGATCCTTTCTTTCTGGATGGGGCTGATGCAGATCGGGACGGCGTCGGGGCTGGTCGGCCGTCTGACGAAAGCTGTGCGGCCGGCGCTGCGCTGGCTCTTCCCGGATATTCCGGAAGACCATCCGGCGATGGAGCACATTGCGTTGAACTGTATCGCGAATGTGCTGGGTCTTGGCTGGGCTGCGACGGGGGAAGGCTTGAAGGCGATGGAGCAGTTAAAGAGGCTGGAGGCAGAACGCCGGACGGTTCCGGGCGGAACAGCGAGCAGCGAGATGTGCACCTTCCTGGTCCTGAATATTTCGTCGCTGCAGTTGATTCCGGTCAATGTCATTGCCTACCGAAGTCAGTACGGGAGTGTGAATCCGGCGGCTGTCGTCGGCCCGGCGATCGTCGCGACCGCGGTGAGCACAGCGGTCGGGGTGGTCTTCTGCAGGCTGATGCGGAGGATGTCGGGCTGAAGGCTGCTCAAGGGGTATTCTGGGCAGCTTTCGGTTCGTAGGGATTGACATGAATCATGACGTGCTTGATGTTGTCAAAACTGCACTCCAGCCCGTCGTGCACGTCCTCGGAGATCGCATGTGCGCGTTGCAGCGGGAGCGTGCCGTCCACGGCGATCTCCACATCAATATAGACTTTTTCGCCGAACATTCTGGTCTGCAGAAGGTCGATGTCCCTGACGCCGTCCTGTTTTTTAATAAATTCCCGGACGGCCTCCGTGTAATTCTCATCGCAGGCGCAGTCCGTCATCTTCCGGATCGCATCCCGGAAAATATCCACAGCTGTCTTTAAAATGAAAACGCAGATGACGACGCTCGCTACTGCGTCGAGAACCGGCATACCGGCGCGCGCGCCCGCGATACCGATCAGCGAACCGATCGAGGAGAAGGCGTCGGAGCGGTGATGCCAGGCGTCGGCCATAAATGCAGAGGAATTCAGCTTTCGCGCGCAGGCTCTTGTGTAGCGGAACATGGCCTCCTTTGAGACGATGGAGACGACCGCGGCAATGAGCGGGAGCAGGCCGGGGATTGCAAGTGAATCATAATTTCCGGCAAAGATCGTGTCCAGCCCGGTCTTACCGATCCCGAGACCCGTCACAAAGAGAATCACCGCCAGAATTTCCGAGGCGACACATTCGAAGCGGTCGTGTCCATAGGGGTGGTCCGCGTCTTTTTCGCGTTTTGAGAGTTTTACGCCGATCAGCGCAATGAAGGTTGCCAGGACATCCGAGAGCGAGTGTACCGCGTCGGAGATCATGGCTCCGGAATTTCCCAGCAAACCGGCGATCAGTTTGAATGCGGACAGCAGTACATTGCCCGCGATGCCGATTGTCGAGACTCTGGCCATCAGTTTCTTTTCTTCTTTCATAATCGAAAAATCCTCCATTCCTTTTGCCCGGGTTTCCATATGTCAGGGTATAAAAAGACACCTGGAAACGATAGTAAGTCCTACTTTACTACTGTCCCGCAGATGTCGCTTACCTGCTGCCCTTACGCGAGCCCGGCACTCAGGAATGGCCTGATGCCTGATCAGTTTGTACTGTAGATGATTGCAGTGCAAATTGTTGTGTTCTCTGTATAGTATGCGATTGCCGCCGGATTGTCAAGACCTAAAATCTTGAATTGCTGAATAATTTTACACAGATTTTACACGGCGGGGCAGATAGATTTTACATGAGGAGTGTACGATCTGATCGTGAGTATAAGGTGGAAAAGCTTCTGACAAAAGAAGGGAGATAAGAAGGTTGAACGATATAACCGAAATCATATTCGGACTATTAGGAGGGCTGGCCATATTCATCTACGGGATGAACCTGATGAGTGAATGTCTGCAGAAGGCGGCCGGCGAGAAAATGAAGAGCATTCTTATGGTGGAGGAGAAGTGACGGAAGCCGTATTCTAAAAGCTTGAATTATCCGCCTTCCTGTGTTACTCTGATTTCAGAAAAAGGAGGGCACGGATCAGATGAAAAATGACAGAAGTTCCATCGCGTTTTCCGGCGTTCGTCTCTCCAGGACGATGATGATTATGCTCGGTTTTCTGGGTATTATTCTGGCCGGCGCGCTGCTTCTGATGCTGCCTTTTGCGTCCAGAACGGGGGAGGAGACTTCGTTTCTGGGCGCTCTTTTTACCTCGGTATCGGCGACCTGTGTGACGGGGCTTGTTGTTTATGACACCTGGACGCACTGGACGCTGTTCGGGCAGCTGGTTCTGCTCGTGCAGATTCAGATCGGCGGGCTTGGGTTTATTACGATCGGTTCCTTTGCCATGATGGCGCTGGGAAGAAGGATAGGCCTGAAAGGGCGGGAACTGATTCACGAGAGCCTCAACACCCTGCAGCTTCGTGGAACGGTGAAGCTTGTGCACAGGATTATTATAGGAACGCTGTGCTTTGAGGGGATCGGCGCGGCGCTGCTCGCGCTCCGCTTCGCGCCGGAGTTTGGACTCCTGCGCGGCATTTATTATGGTATTTTTCATGCAGTCTCTGCGTTCTGCAATGCGGGCTTTGACCTGATGGGCGCTCAGGAGGCTTATTCATCCTTTACCGCTTATGCCGGCGATCCGTTCGTCGTGTTTGTGCTGAGTGCGCTGATCATCATCGGGGGCATCGGCTTTCTCGTGTGGGAGGATCTTCTGCTCAACCGCTGGCACTGGCGGCGCTACCGGCTGCAGACAAAGATTGTCCTGACGGCGACGGCGGCGCTGCTTGTGGGAGGCACGCTGCTGTTTCTGCTGACGGAAAGAAATGGCCTGTTCGCGGATATGGGAGCAGGAGAGCGGTTTCTCGCGGCCTTCTTCGCGGCGGTCACGCCCCGCACAGCTGGTTTTAATACCATTGATCTGGCGGCGATGTCGAGTGCGGGTAAGGTGCTGACGATGCTGCTTATGTTCGTCGGCGGGAGCCCCGGCTCCACAGCCGGCGGTATCAAGACGACAACGCTGGTCGTGGTCCTGCTTCATATCAGGGCCTACCTCCTCCATGAAAGGGACTGCGCAGTGTTCCGGCGCAGGCTGGAGGAGGACGATGTAAAACGCGCAAGCGTTGTGATCTTTATCAATTTTTCACTCGCGCTCTTCGCGGTTATGGTGCTGCTGACCGGACAGGATTTGCCGCTCGCAGACGTTCTGCTGGAGGCATTCTCCGCGATCGGCACGGTGGGTATGTCGACCGGTCTGACGCGTGAGCTGAACGCCCTGTCGCGGATCACGATCATGATATTGATGTTTCTCGGGAGGGTTGGCAGTCTGTCCTTTGCCATGTCCTTCACGGAGCGAAGACATACGGGTGAGATTCGTTACCCGGAGGAAGATATCGTTGTGGGTTAAGTCAGAGGAGGGGAATGCATGAAGAAGTCATTTTTGATCATCGGGCTGGGCGATTTCGGGAGTTATCTCTGTCGCGACCTGGCGAAGATGAAGAATGAAATTATGATTGTTGACAGGGATGAGCGGGCGCTGGAGGATCTGCTCGACATAGCGACGAGCAGTCTGATCGCGGACTGTACGCGTGAGAGCGTGCTGAAAAAGATAGGCGTCGGGAATTTCGATGTCTGTTTCGTGTGTATCAGCCATGATTTTCAGAGAAACCTTGAGGTTACGAGTCTTCTGAAAGAGCTTGGCGCGCAGTATGTGGTCAGCCAGGCGGCCAATGACGCACATGTGAAGTTTCTGCTGAAGATCGGCGCTGACGAGGTCATCCATCCAAACCGGGATTCGGCAAAGCGCGCGGCGGTGAAGTACAACAGTGAGCATGTGTTCGACTATGTCGATCTGAAGGATGGTTACTCGGTCTATGAAATCACGCCGCTGCCGGAATGGCTTGGCAGGAGTATTCTTGATTCCGATATCCGGACGAGATATGATGTCTATATCGTCGCAGTGATACACGCCGCAGGCGGCACAGAATTCATGCCGGGACCGCAGACCGTGATCGGGAGTGATGACCATCTCATGGTGCTGACAAATGAGGAGACAATGGAAAATCTGCTCCGCAAACTGTGAGGAGCTATTTGAAAAGGCGCCGGTTTTTACGCTTCCGGCTTTTGTAGCGGCGTCGGCCCGGATTTCCGAACTGGCGTCGTTCCTGTCTCTTCTGCTTCCATTTTGAGAAAAAGCGGAAGCTTATACTGTATTCCTTTTTGATTTTTCGCAGCAGCAGAATCAGGATCAGCAGGAACAGCAGAATGGCGGCTATGAGTCCCACGATACGCAGATCAATGCGGATCAGCCGCTGTGTAGTATCGGCCCCGGATTCTGTCGCTTCATCCGCACTCAGACTGCCGAATGCAAACTCCTGCAGGCTGCTTCCCGTCAGATAGAGTTCAGTGGAGCCTACGGTCTGGTTTGCATAGGTGTAGCTCAGAGTCGCGATCACGTCGTCTTCCTGGTCTTCGAGGAAGGTAAGGCTTGCGTCCGCATCGGAAAGGGACACGGTGACCGGGAGAACGGCATAGCCCTCCGAATCCATCTCGATAATCGGTGAAGAAGTTCCGAAGATGGACGCGCCGGTGTCAAAAAGATCACTCTGTCCAATCGTGAAGTTCGTCTCGTTCTCTGAAATATTTACCTTCTGAAAATTTTCTGTGGCATAATCGAGCAGATTCGCCGTATCGGTGTAGACCGGGACGCCGGTCTCGCTGGTCCCCTGTGTCTGCATCGTGACGACGATCAGATCCATGCCGTTTCGGGTGGCGCAGGTGACGAGCGTGTTCTGGGCGGCAACCGTATAACCGGTCTTTCCCGCAAAGACGGTGTCGTCCAGATAACTGGTCGAAACATTGCCGGAGATCATGTAATGATGGTTGTTCATTACAAGCTCTTCCTCTTTTTTGTTCGTCGCCCGCAGTGTATAGCGCGCGGTTCCGCTGATCTTGCGAAACTCCTCGTACTTGATAGCCTCCTGTGTGATCAGCGCCATGTCGTGTGAGGTCGTGTAGTGCTCTTCGTCAGGCAGTCCGTTTGCGTTTGTAAAGTGCGTGCCGGTGCAGCCGAGCTCCGCGGCGCGTTCGTTCATAAGATCCACAAACGCATCGATGGAGCCGGAGACCTGCTCGGCGATCGCGTTTGCGCACTCATTTGCAGATTCCAGCATGATCGCGTAGAGGCATTCCTCCACCGTCAGAATTTCTCCTTCGTCGCGTGCGATACTGCTGCTCCCCGCCTCGACCGTGTAGACCGCGGTGTGTGAGAAGGTGACCTCCTCGTCGAGCTCCAGATTCTCAAGAGCGAGCAGGACAGTCATAATTTTTGTAATGCTGGCAGGGTAGTGCTGTTCGTCGATGGATTTTGCATAGAGAATCACGCCGGTGGAAGCCTCCATCACGATGGCGGATTCCGCGTAGACCTGCGGCCCGGCAGGCCAGTTCTCCCAGGAGTCGGATTCGATTGTTTTATTGTATCGTGCCTGGACTTCGTCTTCGGTGTCGGCGGTCGCGCTGACAGGCAGTGCGCAGACCATGCTCAGAATGAGCGCCAGGGTCATAAATTTTGCTGCATATCTATATAAACGTGACATAACGTTTCCTCCAACTTCTTAAGTATAATGGATTTTCAGGTGCCGTGCAAGGGTACGGCGGAAAAGTTCACAAACAGCAGAAAAGTAGACAAGTTTTGCTTGAGATAGCCCGACCTGTGTGGTAAAATTGACAAAGCAGTTCTTAATTTATGTATTTCAAAGGAGGATGTTTCCATGAATGTTCCTGTAAGAGAAAATTACAAGTATGCGATTGCCTGCCCGACCAGTATGGGTGTGAGGCTGATTCCGGAGGACCGGATGGCGGTGCAGAACAGTGACCGTTTCTATATGAGATCGACCAGCGCGGAGACGAATGTGCTGAACGTGTCTTCCTCGCTCGGCAAGCCCTGTCTTGCCCTGACGAAGTTTGTCGAGGGCAGCCCGGTTTCGGCATTTATTCAGTCTCAGCTGCGTGCCAGAAACATCGCCTTTGAAGGCCCGTCGGTTCCGCAGGGCGGCCCCTGGGGATACCGTCATCAGATCAATATCGCGGATTCCGGCTTTGGTCTGCGCGCGCCGCGCGTCTGGAACGACCGCGCCGGCGAGGTGGGCCGCACGCTGGATGCTTCTGATTATGATCTGGAGCGCATTTTCGGTGAGGAGGGCGTCGGGATCCTGCATTTGAGCGGCCTGATCGCGGCGATGAGTCCGGAGACGACCCGCTGCTGCCTTGAGATGGCGAAAGCCGCGAAGGCACATGGAACGCTGGTGTCCTTTGACCTGAATTACCGCGCGACCTTCTGGAAAGGCCGTGAGGAGGAGCTGGCGGCAGCTTTCCATGAGCTCGCGTCCGTGTCGGATGTCCTGATCGGAAATGAGGAAGACTTCCAGCTCTGCCTTGGCTTCACAGGACCCGAAGCCGGAGGAAAGGACCTGGCATCCAAGGTCGAGAGCTTCCATACGATGATCCTGAAGGCGCAGGAGAAATATCTGAATACAAAGGCCTTCGCGACCACGCTTCGCCAGGTGGTCTCCGCGAATGAGCATCTGTGGGGAGCCGTCCTGCTCGCGGACGGAGGCTGGTATGTGGAGGAGCCGCGTCCGATTCCGATCATGGACCGCATCGGCGGCGGCGACGGATTCACCGGCGGCCTGCTCTATGGCATTATTTCCGGATTTTCCGCTGAGGATTGCCTGCATTTTGGCTGGGCGACCGGTGTGCTTGCGACGACGAGCCTGAATGACTATGCGGAGCCGGCGGATGAAAAGCAGGTGTGGGATATTTACGCGGGAAATGCACGCGTGCAGAGATAGGAGGAAAGAGCGTATGAAAAAAGGAGATATCGGCCTGATCGGCCTTGCCGTCATGGGAGAAAATCTGGTTATGAACATGGAGTCAAAGGGCTTCACGGTCGCCGTGTATAACCGTACGACCTCGAAAGTGGACGCGTTTGTCTCCGGACGGGCGGCCGGGAAGAATATCATCGGCTGCCATTCGCTGCAGGAGCTGGCGGACAGCCTGGAGAAACCGAGAAAGGTCTTCATGATGGTGAAGGCGGGCGAGGCGGTCGACAGTATGATCGAGCAGCTTCTGCCGGTGATGGAGCCGGGCGATATTATTATCGACGGCGGCAATTCCCATTTCCCGGATACGATTCGCCGCACGGAATATGTAGAGAGCAAGGGCCTTCTCTATGTGGGCACCGGCGTTTCCGGCGGAGAGGAAGGCGCGCTGAAGGGACCGAGCATGATGCCCGGCGGCAGCCCGGCGGCCTGGCCGTATGTAAAGCCCATTTTCCAGGCGATCTGCGCGAAGGTGGAGGACGGCTCCCCCTGCTGTGACTGGGTGGGAGAGAACGGCGCCGGACATTTCGTGAAGATGGTACATAACGGAATCGAGTACGGCGATATGCAGCTGATCTGCGAGGTTTACCAGCTGATGCGGGATGGTCTCGGCATGACGAACGAGGAGATGCATCAGGTCTTCACAGACTGGAATAAGACGGAGCTCGACAGCTATCTGATCGAGATCACGAGAGATATTCTCGGCTATAAAGATGAGAACGGCGAGGCTGTGGTAGACAAGATCCTGGACACGGCCGGACAGAAGGGAACCGGCAAGTGGACCGGCATCGCCGCGCTCGACGAGGGCGTGCCGCTGACGCTGATCGGCGAGGCCGTGTTTGCGCGCTGCCTTTCCGCGATGAAGGACGAGCGTGTGGAGGCGTCAAAGCGCTATCCGCACAGGATCCCGGCTTTCACCGGCGACCGCGACGAAATGCTCGAAAAGCTGCGCCGCGCGCTGTATGCCAGTAAGATTATTTCCTATGCGCAGGGCTACACGCTGATGCGCACGGCGGCGAAGACCTACGGCTGGAATCTGAATTACGGCGGCATCGCGCTGATGTGGCGCGGCGGCTGTATCATCCGCAGCGTCTTCCTTGGCAAGATCAAGGAGGCCTATGACAAGAATCCGGAGCTTCAGAACCTGCTGCTGGACGATTACTTTGCGGAGACCATCGAGTCCCTGGTTCCGGCATGGCGCGATGTAGTCGCTTTCGCGGCACAGATCGGCGTTCCGATGCCGGCGATCAGCTCCGCGCTTTCCTATTTTGATGGCTACACGACAGACCGGCTGCCGGCGAACCTTTTGCAGGCGCAGCGTGACTACTTCGGCGCGCACACCTACGAGCGCGTGGACCAGCCCAGAGGACAGGTGTTCCACACGAACTGGACCGGTCACGGCGGCAACACCTCAGCCAGTACTTACAATGCCTGATGCCGGGACGCAAAGTTGTATAGTTGACCAACATCTGGACAAGTATACGGAAAACAGGTATAATCAGTATATCTAATATATATTGTTCAGGAGTCAGAGGATTATGCCAATTCAGCCAGTCAAAAAAAATAATATTAACGACCAGATCTTTGAGCAGATGAAAGATATGCTCATAAGCGGAGAATGGAAGCCGGGGGAAAAGATCCCGTCTGAACACGAGCTTTCGGAGATGTTCGGCGTCAGCCGTGTCACACTGCGCAATGCTCTGCAAAGACTGGCTGCATTGGGGCTCATTGAGACCCGAAGGGGCGAGGGCTCCTTTGTCCGGGAGCAGGATATTGGGAACTGCCTCAATACCCTGATCCCGACGGCTTATCTGATGGACGATATTGCGGAAGTGCAGTGGTATCGGCTGATGATCGAGCCGGGCGCAGCTTACATCGCGGCGCGCCGCGCGACGGAGGAGGATATCGCGGATCTGAGAGCACGGCTTGCGAAAATGGAGACGCTGAAGGAAGATCTTCTCGGACTGGCCCATGAGGACTTCGCGTTTCACAAGCAGGTCGCGCTGATCACGAAGAATGCGCTGATGACCCGCACCTACGAGATCCTGGAGGATGTACTGCTTCCTGCGATGGAAAAGCTCGTGGCGCTGGTGGGGCCGGAGGACGGTTCCTACTACCACGCTGAGGTGGTAAATGCGATTGCGGCGCAGGATGGGGGGCGCGCACGCGATATGATGCAGCGCCATATTGAATTAAATATCGAAAAATACAAAAATATTTAAAAAAAATTAGATAAAATTACATGTTGTTAGTTGACTAACAAGTTCTTTCGTGATACAATACAGCCAAATAAAAGAAAGGGGATAATTTCCATGAATGTGAAGGGCAAGACGATTCTCATCACCGGCGGAGCCGGCGGACTTGGCGGCGCGATGGCAAAGCTGCTGGCAGCGAATGGAGCGACCATCTTTATCCTGGATCTTCCGCAGGCGGAAGAGGCAGCGAAAGCTCTGATTGCGGACATCGAGGCGGCAGGCGGAAAGGCTTATTTCCAGCCGTCCGACATCACGAGCGAAGAAGATTGGCAGAAGGCCATTCAGGCAGCTGTGGCGGAGACCGGTAAGGTGGACGTTCTCATCAACAACGCGGGTATCAATATCCGTAAGCCGGTTGAAGAGATGAGCATCGACGAGTGGATGACGATGATGAAGATCAACACGGGCGGCGTTTTCCTGGGTATCAAGTATGCGATTCCTCAGATGCGCGCGCAGGGCGGCGGAAGCATCATCAATACATCCTCGGTCTGCGGTCTGGTTGGGCACAAGTATACGCCCGAAGCTTATACGGCGACGAAGGGTGCGGTTACGATGCTGACGAAGGCGATTGCGTCCCGCTATGCGAAGGACAATATCCGCTGCAATTCGATTCATCCGAGCACGGTTAATACTCCACTCATCAGCGAGAAGCTCAAAGATCCGGCTTTCGCGGCGGAGCGCCTGGGTGAGGTGCCGCTCGGCAGACTCTGCACGGCGGATGATGTGGCGAACGCAGTGCTGTACCTGGCGAGTGAGGAGGCCAGCTTTATCAACGGTCTTTCGCTGGCAGTGGACGGCGGTGTGACCTGCTACTAAGATGGAAGTGTTTATAATATTATTATAAAGGAGGACACTATGAGTTATTCAAAGGAACTTCTGGAATCTCTGGAGGCGAAGGCTAAGCTTCTGAGAAAAGACTGCATGAAGTGTATCGGCGTGGGAGTGGCCGGTCATGTAGGCGGGAGCTGCTCGAGCGCAGATCTGGTCGCGGCATTGTATTTCTATAAGATGAAATACGATCCGAAGAACCCGGATTGGGAAGGACGCGATTATTTCCTTCTTTCGAAGGGTCATGTCGCGATTCTTCAGTATTCCGCACTGGCAGAGGCAGGCTTCTTCCCGGTGGAGGATCTGCAGCACTGCAAGGATGTCGGATTCTATCTGCAGGGACATCCGCATCTTGGAACGCCCGGTATTGAGGCCGGCACAGGTTCCCTCGGACAGGGCCTGAGCCTTGGACTTGGCATGGCGATCGGTCTGAAGATGGATGACAAGCCGAACAATGTCTACGTTCTGGTCGGCGACGGCGAGCAGAATGAGGGACAGATCTGGGAGGCAGCGATGGCTGCGGGCGCAAAGAAGATGGACAATCTGTGCGCGATCATCGACAACAACGGCCTTCAGGCTATGGGCAAGATCAAGGATCGCCTGGACAGCGGCAACCTTGCTGAGAAGTGGGCGGCTTTCGGCTGGAACGTCATTGAGATCGATGGACATAACATGGAAGAGATCGTGAAGGCGCTTGACGACGCAGATGAGTACAAGGGCAAGCCCACCGCGATCATCGCCCATACCGTAAAGGGCAAGGGCGTCAGCTTCGCTGAAAATCAGGTTGGATTCCACAACGCGGCGCTCACGAAAGAGCAGTACGAGCAGGCTCTTGCGGAGCTTTCATAAAGGAGGGAAATCAGAATGGCTTATACCAGTCAAAGAAAAGCTTATGGCGAGACTCTGGTCGCCCTGGCAAAGGAAAACAGAAACATTGTAGTGCTTGACGCTGACCTGTGCGGTTCCACGATGGGCAAGTTGACAGAGCTGGCGCTTCCGGAGCAGCATGTTGAGATGGGTATCGCTGAGGCGGACATGACCTCCGTAGCGGGCGGCCTGTCGAGAGTCGGCAAGATCCCGTTCACGAACTCGTTCGCGGTGTTTTCCGCAGGACGTGCTTACGATCAGATCCGTCAGAGCGTGGCGATCGGCAAACTGAACGTGAAGATCTGCGGTTCCTCCGCGGGCGCGTCAGATTTCGCGGATGGCGCGACGCATCAGTCGATCGACGATATCGCTTATATGCGCGTGATTCCGAACATGTCTGTCTTTGTTCCGGCTGACTCGAACGAGGCGGTTGAGGTGACGAAGTACATGGCTTCCCATGAGGGCCCGATGTACATCCGCCTGAATCGTAACGATTATGAGAACGTGACCGAGGAAGGCGCAGAGTTCACGCTGGATCCGAAGGTCTTAAGAGATGGTACCGACGTTGTCGTATTTGCCTGCGGCATCATGGTAGGCAAGGCTCTCGAGGCGGCTGAGAAGCTCGCCGGCAAGATTTCCGTAAAGGTTGTAAACGTCAGCACGATCAAGCCGCTCAACAAAGAGATGGTCTGCGAGCTTGCGAAGGGCTGCAAGGGCGTTGTGACGGCTGAGGAGCACAGCGTGATCGGCGGTCTCGGCGGAGCGATTGCAGAGGCTCTCTGCAAGGAGTGCAAGCCGATCGAGTTCGTAGGTGTGAACGATATCTTCGGATCGTCCGCGCACTCTTATGCGGATATCCTGGAGTACCTCGGACTGACCACGGAACATATTGCAAGCGCGGTAGAATTAATTTATAATCTGTAAAGAAGGCTCTGAAGGGCTTCAAAACAAAATATTCTAGGAGGTAAGGTAAAATGAAAGTAGGATTTATTGGACTTGGCATCATGGGCAGACCCATGTGCAAGAATCTTCTGAAGGCTGGCTATGAAGTGACTGCGTATGATCTTTATGCAGCGGCGGCTCTGGACGATGTGGTATCCTGCGGCGCTGTAAGAGGTACGAGCAACGCGGATGTAGCTTCCAAGAGCGATGTCGTTATCACGATGGTTCCGAACTCCCCGAACGTACGCGCGGCTGTCTTTGATAAGGGCGGCATCGCGGAAGGCGCGAAGGAAGGCCTTGACATCATCGACATGAGCTCTATCGCTCCGCTTGAGTCCAAGAAGATTGCTGAGGACTGCGCAAAGCAGGGCATCAACATGATGGACGCTCCGGTATCCGGCGGAGAGCCGAAGGCGATCGATGGCACGCTCTCGATCATGTGCGGCGGCCCGAAGGCTATGTTTGACAAGTACAACGAGCTCCTGAACGTGATGGGCGCTTCTGTTGTACACTGCGGCGACGTAAACGGCGCCGGCAACACGGTCAAGCTTGCGAACCAGATCATCGTTGCTGTGAACATCGCGGCCTGCGCGGAGGCATATTCGCTCTCCACGATGGCGGGCGTAGATCCGGAGAAGGTCTTCGAGGCGATTCGCGGCGGTCTTGCGGGATCCACTGTTATGGATGCGAAGGTTCCGATGATGATGGACGGCAACTTCAAGCCGGGCTTCCGTATCGACCTTCACATCAAGGATCTGAACAATGCGCTTGACACCGGCCATGGCCTTGGCACGCCGATGCTGCTGACCTCCGCTGTGCAGGAGATGCTGCAGTGGCTGCACAATAACGGCGAGGGCTCGAGCGATCATAGTGCGATCCTGAAGTTCTATGAGAACATCACCGGCACGGAAGTGCGTCGTTAATCTGAGATTTGTTTTCCGGTCTGCGCAGCGTATGCGCAGACCGGTATGAATGTCATATAAATTCTGATTTAATCAAATTTTTGAGACAGATTTTTCCGGACAACATGAACAAAAAAAGATTGACATAAGCCGCATAATGTAGGATAATTATGTGGCGAGATGGCGGCAGATCGATTGACGGATTGGCAAAAATGACAGTACAATCCGTGTTAAGCCGTCGAAAACAGGAGGTAAAGTCAAATGAAAATGAAAAAGTTACTTGCACTGACCCTGGCGCTGACGTTCGCGGCGGCGACCATCGCTGGTTGCGGCTCGAGCTCCAGCTCCAGCACTGAGACGACGACCGAGGAGTCCTCTGATGACACCGAGGAGGCTGCTGAGGAGTCTTCCGATGACAGCGCGTCCGGCACCTACACGGGTGACACGGTTTGGCCGGATGGCACGCCGACCGTGTACATCGGATATGCAGCAGGCGGCGGCACGGATACCGCGGTTCGCCCGGTCGTAGCTGCGATGGCTGAGTATCTTGGTGAGAACATCAACTGCTCGAACATGGAGGGTGCGAACTCTTCCGTGGCCTGCGATTACGTTCTTGGTGAGGAGCACAATGGTTACAATCTGTTCGCAACCGGTACCGGCGGATTCTCATCCTTCTCGGTGTATGGGTATTCGGATTCGAACTGGCAGGACTGGATTTCCTTCCATCCGTATTCCGGTCCGGCGGTGATCTTCGCGAGCACGAGCTCGGGGATCACGGATATTGAGGGCGTATTTGATTACATGGCAGACCACAACTTCGGTATCGGCGCTCTTGGCAATGGCCCGCACACGCAGTGGGAAGCGATCTGCGCAGCAGCTGGTGTAGATTCTCCGGAGTATTCCCTGTTCGGCAGCTGCTCTGACGTTGCGGTCGCGGTTATCGCGGGCGATGTGCAGATTGGTGCCGGTTCCCTGTCTTCCGTTATCGACTACATCCAGGCGGGTCAGGTCGTTCCGATCGCTGTTACCTGCGCGGATGAGTTCGAGTTCGAGCAGGCTGGTGTCACGACTCCGTCTATCACGACTCTTGTCGAGGGCACGGATGATGTTCCGAACCTGAATGAGACCTGGCCGATCATGGTTCCGCGTGACACGCCGGAAGAGATCGTAGACGCTCTGACCGAGGCTTTTGAGTATGCGATCCAGACGGATGAAGTGGTTGAGTTCGCAGAGTCCAAGGGCTTCAATATCATCGGCCTGACCGGTGAGGAAGCTGACCAGTTCCTTTCCTACTCCGTATCCGGTTATGCGTGGACGATCTACAACGCAGGCCTTGCGGACGGCAACCCGGCGGACGCTGGTATCCCGACGCTGGAAGAGTACGACTGGGAGACCCTGAAGGCGACGATCGAGTAAGCATCCTTTGAAGGGGTTTACCTACATAGAAACCTGAAAATCAGAGGGGCGTCACAGGCGTAAGACGTCTGCGGCGTCCCTCGTTTTGCTGAATGAGAGAAAGAGAGGGTATGGCGTTGGAGCAAAAAGATAGAAACATGGCTGCAAAAGACGTGGCGTTCAGTATTGCGCTCATCATTTTCAGCATTTATATCATTGTTACTTCGCTCGGGCTGAAGTACAATACTTCGTTCATCGATGGCGCAGGATTCTTCCCGTTGATCGTTGGTTGTGTGCTGCTTCTGCTTGGAATTGTGCTTCTGTATGTCGGCATTCGCTGCGGCGGTGTGAAGCGCTTACAGGAGATCATGAACGGCAGTACGATTCTGGCGTTCATCAAAAGTGATGAAACGGTTCGCGTCGTGGTGCTGGTTGTGATGATGGTCATCTATATGTATGTTCTGATCGGATGGCTTCCGTTCATCGCGGCGACTGCTATCTACATTTTCGTGAACTATATGTATCTGGGAGCCTGCAAAAAGTGCTGGATTATTCCGGGACCCGTGATGGCTGTGATCATCTCTGTGGTAGCTGCAATTGCGATCTACTATGGTATGAAGATCGGCCTTGGCATCACGATGCCCTGATAGAAGGAGGATAAAGATATGGCAGAACAATTTGGATATTTCTTATCAGCCTTCGCCCCGGTGTTCGGTGACGGGAATTTCCTGCTGATCGCACTCGCGGTGCTGCTGGGGCTGGTCGTCGGCGCGATTCCGGGTCTGACGGGCACGATGGCGCTGGCTCTTCTGATTAACTTTACATATGGCCTTTCACAGAACGCCGCGGTCGGCTTCATGCTCGGCTGCTATGTCGGAGCGGTTTCCGGCGGTCTGTTTTCCGCGATCATGCTGAATATTCCCGGTACGCCGAACGCGGCGGCGACTGCTCTGGACGGCTATCCGCTGGCGCAGCAGGGCAAGGGCGGCAAGGCGCTGTTCGGCGGTGTGGTTGCGTCCTGCAGCGGCACGATTGTCTCCTGTATCATCATGATGATCGCGACCCCGTTCATTTCGAGCATCGCCCTGAGGTTTGGTAAGTGGGAGCTCTTCCTGCTCGCGCTGTTCGGCATCATGATCTGCGGCAACCTGTCCGTGGACAGCACACCGCTCAAGGGCTGGATCGGCGGTTTCCTCGGCTTCTTCTGCGCGATGATCGGTGTGGACTCGATTTACAATGGCCAGAGATTTATCTTTGTCGATGGACTGACCAGCGGTGTCACGCTGATCCCGGCTCTGATCGGTATGTTCGGTATCGCCGAGGTGCTGACGGTGCTGCAGGATAAGACGCCGGTCGAGATCAACCGCTCAATGGGTTCGATTTTCCCGGATAAGGAAGAATTCAAGGAGATCATGAAGCCGGTTCCCCGTTCCACCCTGATTGGCTGCGGTATCGGCGCGATCCCCGGAGCCGGTGAGGATATTGCGGCCTGGCTGTCCTACTCGGTTGGTAAGAGCAGCAGCAAACACAAAGAAAAGTTTGGCAAAGGCAGTTTTGAGGGACTGTCCTGCTCGGAGACCGCGAACAACGCGTGTATCGCCGGCGCCATGATCCCGATGCTGACCCTGGCTATCCCGGGTTCCACGCAGGCGGCCATGTTCCTCGCGGCGCTGAACCTGCACGGCATCCAGCCGGGACCGATGCTGACCTTCAATTCGCCGAACTTCATGTATATCGTCGGTATCACGATCATCTTTGCGGCTCTCGTGATGCTGGTGCTGGCCTTCGTCCTGGTGAAGCCGATGGTCTTCATCCTGCAGATGAACCGGAAGATCCTGATGCCGATCATCGTAGCGCTGACGGTGGCGGGCGCTTACGCTTCCCGTTCGACGATCTTCGATATCAAGCTGATGCTGGTCTTCGGCCTGATCGGATTCCTGCTCAGGAAGTTCGGTATCCCGCTGGCTCCTGTGACGCTGGGCCTGATCCTCGGCGGCACGGCTGACGAGAGCTTCCGTATGGCGCTCACGCAGGGCGGCGGATCTGTTATTCCGCTGCTGTCCCGCTGGATGGGCGATATCCTGATCGTGGTCGTTCTCTATACCTTCATATCCGGTGCAAGAAAGACGGTGAGGGAGACGAGGGCGCAGCTGAAGGCTGGAAAAGAAGCTCAGCAGGCCTCTGAATAAAGAAGCATAATTGTATATTTACAGGGGCCCGGACATGTTTTCGCGCCCCTGTTTTATGATGAAAGGAGGAGTTTTCAGACATGCGTGGTATCAAAGATAAAGTGACGATCGTCACAGGCGCTGCCCAGGGTATCGGAAAGGGCATCGCCACCTGCTTCGCGAAGGAAGGCGCAAAGCTGATCATCGCGGATATTAACGAGGAAGCTGCGAAGACGACGGCGGAGGAGCTGAAGGCCTATGGATGCAGCACGGAAGCCTACAAGATCAATCTGTGCGAGAACGATGAGATCGAGGCGATGATGTCTTACGTGGCAAAGAAGTACGGCCGGATCGACGTTCTTGTCAACAATGCCGGCGTGCAGATCCGTGAATGGGCGACGGATTTCCCGATTGAGAAGCTTGATTTCGTGATGAATCTGAATCTGCGGGCTTACTACCTGTGCTCCCGTGTGGCGGCGCGCTACATGAAGGAGCAGGGCGGCGGAAGCATTGTGTGCATTTCTTCCGGAAATTCCGCATGCTTTACGTCCAAGCGTTCGCCTTACAATATTTCCAAGGCAGCAGTGAACGGCCTTGTCGCGACCTTCGGCGTTGAGTGGGGACGCTTCGGCATCCGCATCAATGCGGTGGCGCCGGGCTACGTTCTGACCGACATGGTAAAGAAGGGCATCGAGGAGGGCAACATCAATCCGGACAACATCATGCAGGTGATTCCGATGAAGCGTTTCCTTGATGTTGAAGAGATTGGCAGTTCGGTCGTATTCCTGGCATCCCAGGAGGCGAGCGGAGTCACGGGACAGACGCTGTTCGTCGACGCAGGCTGGAGCAAGTGTGGCCTGCCGGAAGGGCCGGATGGTCCGTGAGGAAGGTTACGGGGGCGGGCAACCGCCCCTTTTTTTGCGTGGGTGTCCCGGTTTGTGCAGTTCTCACAAAAATTATGAACAA
>MSHD01000040.1 GCA_001941045.1 Lachnospiraceae bacterium Zagget2 | reverse complement strand
ACACAATCCGGGAACTGATAGCGTCTTTATCGTAAGCGCTTAAATTAATTCATTTCAGGGAGCCAGTTGTTCCAACGCTTCCCCTGTCATGCTGCTGTTTGGAAGCCTTTCAAGAAGCAGGGAAAGGTAGCGGTGGGCGTTTACTCCGTTTGCTTTTGCCATCTCTACCATAGTGTAGCACATGGCATTGACTCCGGTGCCAATAAGGAGCTCCCCGTTGGTGGAAAATCCGCCCAAAATTTAGACGCTTACTGTCTTTCGGCAATTTTACCAAAAAATATGAACAAATTGTAAATAGCGGGACTTTTCCCTCCCAATGCAGTATAATCAGGACATGGCGGATCCGCCATTCGGATATATCCCAATTTTCCCATTGTATTAAAAATGATACACGGTTATAATGGAGGTGGAATTTGAAGACAGAACTTGCAAATGAAATGGCTTTTGCCGCGGGCAAGGTCCAGTATGACGAGCATGTAAAACGGGTATTGGCCAACCGTTACATACTTGCCTGGATTCTGCACGAGACAGCAGGCTAATTCAGAGAACTGAGTATCCCGAAGATCGCAAAGGACTGCATTCAGGAAGGAATCGAGATCTCGGAGTGCCCGGTTGTTCCCGGACAGACAAATGCGCCGGAGCGAATTATCGGTGACAATACAGAGGATAAAGTTCCGGGTGAGGGCACCGTTTTTTATGACATTCGCTTTCATGCCCGGTCCATGGGCAATCAGAGCCTGCCCATGAAGCTGCTTGTCAACATCGAAGGACAGAAAGATTATTATCCTGGCTATCCGCTGGTGACGCGCGGTGTCTTCTATGGAACCCGCATGATTTCTTCCCAGCTTGGGACGGAATTCCGGATTCCGGACTACGGCAGTCTGCGAAAGGTTTATTCTATCTGGATCTGTATGAACACGCCGGCGTCTGTCGGAAACGCCATCAGCCGGTATTGCCTGACAAAGGAAGATCTCATCGGCTTTATGCCGGCAAAGCAGGAGGACTACGATAAGCTCTGCCTCGTTTTCATAGGGATTGGAAAAAATCCATCGAGCGGCGGGATCCTCCGTCTTCTTGGAGTGCTGCTGTCGCGGGATATGAAGGCGGGGGAAAAGCAGCAGATCCTGGCAGAAGAATTTGATATCCCTGTGGAGCAGGGCGCATTAAGAGAGGAGTTGAACCATATGTGTAATCTGAGCGATTATGTAGAACAATGTGGCATCGAGAAAGGAATCCTTATGGGCCGCCAGGAAGGTCGTCGGGAGGGTCGTCAGGAAAAAGTCCTTGAGCAGATTGGCAAAAAGCTGGCTCGCGGAAAGACTGTTGAAGAAATTGCCGACGCCCTCGAAGAAAAGCCGGACACAATCCGGGAACTGATAGCGTCCTTATCGGCTATGTGAAAACGACTGTGTGAAAACTGATCTTTTATGATAATGATGTAGGGCTGGACGGCAGGCTGCTTGTCCAGCCAATCTCCTCCCACTCATCCCCTTCTACTGCATCCGCGAATGCATCTGCCACTTCCTGGTTCGGGATAAACGCGCTCCGATCCTTCGCATGGTAGCCAAGATAACCCAAATGAATCAGCAGTGTCAGAACATCATCCTTATTTCGAAAAGAAGTGATGTCATTTTGAAATGTGCTGATTTTTACCTTGACTGAATTTACTCAACGCCTTGGACGGCTGAAGCAGATCAGATTGTCCGCCGTGTCAATTTTATTATTAACATAGTTGATCAATCCGGTTTTATCGACATACTTGTCGCCGCATATCCGTCGAAACGCCTCGTTCCCACTATTCAGATAAGTCCCCATCCGTGCGCACCTTATCTCTTCATCATTCTCTGATGCACCTACAATAATATTGTACCACACAGTACACCTGGACAAAAGAAGATTTCTGTAATTTTTATTTTTTATCGGATAGGGGGATGATTAGTCCC
>MSHD01000039.1 GCA_001941045.1 Lachnospiraceae bacterium Zagget2 | reverse complement strand
GCGCGAGCTGACCGCCCGCCGCGAGATCAAGCTGGAAGAGTACGCCGGCCTGATCAACATTGAGGCGCGGACGATGATCGATATGGCTTCCAAGCTGTATATTCCGGCGGTGATCTCCTTTGTCAACAGCGTAGCTTCTTCCATGAGCACGGTCAAGGGCGCATACGCTCAGGCCGATACCTCCGCGCAGCAGGAAATCCTCGTGAAGGCGAGTTCTCTGCTGGCTGAGACGCAGAAGGCGCTCGATGATCTGAAGGAGAAAGTCGAGAAGGTCAGCACCGCAAAGGAATATCACGATATCATCCTTCCGGCGATGGAGGCGCTGCGCGCCCCGGTCGACGAGCTCGAGACCATCGTAGACCGCGAGCACTGGCCGGTCCCGACCTATGGAGAAATGATGTTCGAAGTCTAAAGTTCAGAGCAGCAGCAGAACGAAAAAAGGGCCCCTGCAGATTTATCTGCAAGGGGCTATTTTTTTGGTCTGTGATGGGCGGAACGCCCATCGAGCCGCAGACATAGGACGCCGAAGGCGGCATATAGCCTGCGTAAGCAGGCGGTCTGCGGCCTGCGGCTCTGAACTTAGTAACTCTTTGCCATGCGGTCTGCGGCTCTGAACTTAGTATCCCTTTGCCACCCGGAAACTAAAACTCTATCACCTGGAGATACCTCTCCAGTGCGTCCTGCCATGTCGGCAGCGGCGTGAACCCGTTCGTCACCAGCTTGCTCTTATCCAGCCTGCTGTTGAACGGCCGCGCGGCCTTCGACGCCCCATACTCCGCGGTCGTGACCGGCGCCACGGTCAGATGCTCCGCGTCATATTCCGCATGTCCGAGTGCGGCGGCCTGCCGGAAGATCTCGCAGGCAAACTCGTACCAGCTGATGTAGCCGCCCTCGTTCGTCGCGTGGTAGTAGCCGTACTTCTCTGTCTCAATCATGTCGACCAGCAGCCGTGCAAGATCAAAGGTGTAGGTCGGCGTGCCGATCTGGTCGTTCACGACGGTGAGCCGCTCGTGTGTCTTTCCGATGTTCAGCATCGTTTTGATAAAATTCTTTCCATTGACGCCGAAGACCCAGGCGATGCGGACGATGAAGTATTTCTCCAGATTGCCCGCCACGGCGAGCTCGCCGTCCAGCTTGGTCTGGCCGTAGACGTTCAGCGGCTTGTAATCCTTGCAGTCCGGCTGCCAGGGCTCCGTTCCCTGTCCGTCGAAGACATAGTCGGTCGAGAGATAGACCATCTTGCAGTCCAGCTTTTTCGCGGCGAGCGCGATATTTTCCGTGCCGCAGACGTTGACGAGGCGGACTTTTTCGACCTTGTCGTCGTCCTCGGCCAGATCGACGGCGGTCCAGGCCGCGCAGTGCACGATGACATCCGGCTGCACGTCGGACAAGGTCTTCTCCACAGCTCCCTTGTCCGTGATATCAAGCTGTACATAGGGCATGCCTGTGACGGCCGTGCCGTCCGCAACGCCGCTGTATGCGGGCGCGATGTCGGAACCGACGCCCTCATATCCTCTCTTTGCCAGCTCGTTCATGACGTCGTGGCCGAGCTGTCCGCCCACACCGGTGACAAATACCTTCATTCTGCTTTCCCCCTGTTTCCATACATTTTCTCATAATAGTTCTGGTACTCGCCGGAAATGATCGTTTCCCACCACTCACGGTTGTCGAGATACCAGCGGATAGTTTTTTTGATACCGTCCGCAAACTTCGTTTCAGGCAGCCAGCCGAGCTCATTATGGATCTTCGTCGGGTCGATCGCATAGCGCATGTCGTGGCCCTTGCGGTCGGTGACGTAGGTGATCAGGCTCTCGGGTTTGCCGAGTTCTTTGCAGATGATTTTCACAATGTCAATATTGCGCATCTCGTTGTGGCCGCCGATATTGTAGACCTCGCCGATGCGCCCCTTATGGATAATGAGGTCGATCGCCTTGCAGTGATCCTCGACGTAGAGCCAGTCGCGGACGTTTTCGCCTTTGCCGTAGACGGGCAGCGGCTTGTCGTTCAGTGCGTTCGCGATCATGAGCGGGATCAGCTTCTCCGGGAAATGGTAGGGGCCGTAGTTGTTCGAGCAGCGGCTGATCGTGACCGGCAGGCCGTAGGTACGGTAGTAGGCGAGCACAAGCAGGTCGGCGCCGGCCTTCGAGGAGCTGTAGGGACTGCTCGTGTGGATCGGCGTCTCCTCGGTGAAGAAGAGGTCGGGCCGGTCGAGCGGCAGGTCGCCGTAGACTTCGTCGGTCGAGACCTGATGGTAGCGCGTGATGTCGTATTTGCGGCAGGCGTCCATGAGAACGCTCGTCCCGATGATGTTCGTGTCGAGGAAGATCTGCGGATTCTCGATCGAGCGATCCACATGGCTCTCCGCCGCGAAGTTCACGACGATGTCGGGGTGCTCCTCCTCAAAAAGCCGGTAGACGGCCTCGCGGTCGGTGATGCTCTCCTTCACAAATCGGAAATTGGGATTATCCATGACCGGGGCGAGCGTTGAGAGATTGCCCGCGTAGGTCAGGGAGTCCAGGCAGATGATCCGGTAGTCCGGATATTTCTTTCGCATATGGAAAATAAAATTGCTTCCGATGAATCCGGCTCCGCCGGTGACAATGATGTTCAAAATCGTTTCCTCCTTATGAATGCAGTATATCCACGTATTTGCCGTCAAGCACGTCTTTCAGGTACTGGCCATACTGATTTTTCTTCATCACTTCATAGACTTTCAGAACGTCCTCGCGCGTGATCCAGCCGTTCAGGTATGCGATCTCCTCGAGACAGGCGATCTTCCTGTGCTGGTGCGTCTCCATCGTCTTCACAAAATTCGTGGCGTCGACGAGGCTCTCGTGCGTGCCGGTGTCGAGCCAGGTAAAGCCCTGTCCGAGCAGCTCAACGTTCAGCTCGCTGTTCTCGAGATAGATGCGGTTCAGGTCGGTGATCTCGAGCTCACCGCGCGCGCTCGGCTTCAGGTTCTTTGCGTAATCAACAACGCGGTTATCATAGAAATAAAGGCCGGTGACACAGTAATTGCTCTTCGGTTTCGCGGGCTTCTCTTCAATCGAGATGGCCTTGCCCTCCGCATTGAATTCTACGATGCCGAAGCGCTCCGGGTCGTCCACATAGTAGCCGAAGACCGTCGCGCCCTTGCCGGATTCCGCATTCTGTACGGCGGCGCGCAGGCGTTTTTTCAGACCATGACCGGCGAAGATGTTGTCGCCGAGCACCATCGCGACGGTGTCCGGACCGATGAAGTCAGCGCCGATGATAAATGCCTGGGCCAGTCCGTCCGGGCTCGGCTGTACTGCGTAGGAAAGCTCCACGCCAAAATGGCGGCCATCGCCGAGAAGCTCCTGGAAGCGCGGGGTGTCCTGGGGCGTCGAGATGATCAGGATATCCCGGATGCCAGCGCTCATGAGTACAGACATCGGATAATAGATCATCGGTTTGTCGTAGATGGGAAGCAGCTGCTTTGACGTGACCATGGTGAGCGGATAGAGCCGCGTGCCGGAGCCGCCTGCCAGAATAATTCCTTTCATAAAAGAATATCCCCCTTCATTTTAATTATCTACAGTATAAAAGGTGACGCATGGTCACCTTCAAGGGCTTTTATGAAAATTTTATAATTTTTTCCGGCAGAGAAACAGACCGGCGTCTTTGGTGATGGGAAATCCCCGGTCTGTCTTCTTTTTGACAATGGCGCGGAAGTCATTATAGCGATCAAGAATATATTGATTCTGATTGCCATGACAGGAGAGAATGTAGGAGATCAGCGGTTCAGGCGAACGGACTGACAGGGAATCCTCGTAGGAACGCCACGTGATCTTTTCGAAGAAGGGGCGTAAGATGCGCTCTCCGTTTTGGCGTCCGAATTTTTCATAGAGTTTTTCTGCGGACAAAATAATCCGTTCATCAAAATCCTGTACAAGCTGGCTGACCTCTTTCATATGGCTGGAACCGTAGGCGCTGCAGACAAAGCGGCCGTCCGGACGCAGTACACGGAGCACTTCTGCGCATACGTGGGGAATATCCTCGCAGTAGAAGAGTACATGGTTTGCGATAACCAGATCGAAACTTTCCTTTTCATAAGGAATGTCGGCGCAGTCGAAGGCGGCGAAGGAGAAACGTTCATCTTCTGCGCCAAGTGTGCGCCGGGCGTCGCGGAGCATGCCCTCTGAGAGGTCGGAGAGGGTAATGGATATGGATTCAGGCAGGCGGGAAAGATTCTTCATCCAGAGTGTTCCGTCTCCGCAGCCGAGCTCCAGAATCCGCATGCCCGGCCGGATGTCACACATGCGAAAAACCCATGGGAACCAGCCCTCGGGATTCTGCGAGCAGAGACTGTGCAGATTGATGCGTGCGGAAATATTGGACGCGTCCTGATACTGATTTTTCAGGCTCTTTTCCATACCGGTCAGATGAATAAGCTCAAGCATCCGGCTCCAGTCTACGGACTGTTCGTCCTGAATGGCTGCGGCGGTGCTGCGGATCGTATTCTCCACGAGCTGCATCTGTTCAATCCGGTCCCGGACCAGTTTCAGCTGGACGTGCAGGGAATCGAGCATCAGATGATAGTCCGTATCCGCCACGGTCATCTCACGGATGTCGTCGAGGGAAAAGCCGAGATATTTTAAAAGCAGGATCTGCTGAAGCCTGGCGAGATCCTCCTTCGTGTAGAAGCGCGCCCCGGATTCCGTCACGAGCGATGGCTTCAGAATATTCTGTTTGTCATAGTAGCGGATCGTCCGCAGTGTCACCCGCGCGAGCTTTGCAAACTCGCCGGAGGAATAGTAGCCTTCTTTTTTCATCCTGAAAATCTCTCCTGTCAGGCACATTATAGCGAAAAACGGCTTTTTCGACAATGAAAAGTACGAAAAATGTGTGAAATGGACAAATTTTCCATTTACATAAGGAAAAGAACGCGTTATAATGAAAAAATCACGATGAAAGCATGGTAAGATGGCGGGAAAAGCCTGGAGGGGAATAGATATGGACTGGAAGAAGATACTGATGAAGCTGTGCGGACTGCCGCTGAAGCAGATTGGCGCAGGGGTCATGGCCGTGGTGCTCGCGACCGGCAGCATGGGGATCAGCTCATACAGCATGTCAGATTACGATTATGATTCAGAAGAGACGATGGTGGCTCAGGTCGTGGAGACAGAGACACAGACAGAGGCTGCAGAGGAGATTGCCGAGGTCGAGGAAGAAGAGGAGGCGACAGTTGTACAGCTGTATCTGACCACTACTTCGATTGAGAAGGATCTGAAGATCAAGATCGTGAATGAAGATTCGAAGGTCGTGACGGGCGAAGAATTTACCGTAAAGGTAAAAGAAGACAAAAGCGGCGCGAAGGCGACGGAGTACACAGATGAGGACAAGGACGGTATTATTTACATAGACGATCTGGAAGAGGGTGATTACGCGGTAGAACTCGAGGAGATCGAGGGTTATGAGATTGTGGAAGGTTCCATCACGGCGGCAGTGAAGGGCCAGATTGAGTACAAGAAAGTGGATGTCACCGATGAGATCAAGACAGAGTCTGAGGTCAATGTGGCGGTTGAGGATACGGCTGTCAATAATGTTGTGGAGGAAGGAAGCCTGACTGACACGATCGAGCTTCTCGAGAGTACCGTGACGACATCGAAAGTCGACCGCTCGAAGGTGGATACTTCCCTTCTCACGAAGGCTTCGGTCAGCAGCGATAAAAATACCGTGACTGTTGCGAAAGTTGTGACAGGTAGCAGTGAGAACTCAGACAGTGATGGCGGAAGCACGGAAGAGGGCGGAAGTACGGAAACCGGTGGAAGCACGGGAGAGGACGGAAGCACGGAAACCGATGGAAGCACAGAAGAGGGCGGAAGTACGGAAACCGGCGGAAGCACAGAAGAGGGCGGAAGTACGGGAGACGACGAAAACACAGTAGACAGCGAAAGTACGGATGAGAGTACAGATGGTGAAATTACTACTGTGTCACAAAAAGGGCATTTTGTCACAGTAGCTTCCACGCAGACAAGCAGCAGAACGGAAACAGTGGTGTCGCTCACGAAGTCTGTCACTTTGTACAATTGTGATGTAGCTTCCTCCAACAGCGCCGCGTTGACGCTGTCAAAGGGTGATTATGGAAGCATTGTCAAAAGTGTGAGCTGGTCTGTCGATAATAGCAGTGTCTGTTCGCTTTCCTCGCAGTCTGACACATCGGTTACCGTAACCATGAAAAAAGCAGGAACGGCAAGTGTATGTGCGACGATACTCTATGAGAACAGTGATTCCACCACCGATAAGGCATATGTCTACTGTGCGGTGACGGTGGAAGAGCTCAGCGATTCCGAGACTGTGCTGAAGGATACATCCGGCAATACCTTATACGTTGACTCGAATGCGACGACCACTGCAAAGGTCAAGGATTACATGAAGTATACGACCTTCTACACGTCGCCGCAGTACACCGGCTGGCAGACGCAGGACGGAAAGGTCTACTATTATGACGCGAATCACAATAAGGTGACCGGCAGTCAGGTCATCGGAGGCGTGACCTATACCTTCGCTTCCGACGGAAGTCTGTCGCAGAGCTCCGGAAATCGCGGTATTGACGTCTCGAAATATCAGGGTTCCATAGACTGGAGCGCGGTGGCTGCATCGGGTATCAGCTTTGCAATCATCCGTGCCGGGTATCGTGGTTCCTCCACGGGCGTGCTGGTGGAGGATCCATATTTCAGGACCAATATCAAGGGTGCGACCGCCGCGGGGATCAAGGTGGGCGTTTACTTCTTCACGCAGGCCATTACAGAGGCCGAGGCGGTGGAGGAGGCCAGTATGGTGCTCTCACTGGTGTCCGGCTACAAGATCACCTATCCGATCTTTATTGATACGGAGAGCGCTACGAACGGGCGCGCAAACGGCCTGGGCGTGAGCGAGCGGACGGCGATCGTCAGTGCATTCTGTAAGACGATCAAGAACGGCGGCTATACGGCAGGCGTTTATGCGAGCAAGAGCTGGTTTAACAGCAAGTTGAACGCTTCGTCACTCAGCAGCTACTGCATCTGGGTGGCGCAGTACAACTCCAGCTGTACTTATTCCGGAAAGTATAATCTGTGGCAGTATTCTTCCAAGGGGAGTGTTTCCGGTATCAGCGGGAATGTGGATATGAATATCAGCTATCTCGGCTATTAACATTGTGTGTGGCAGCAGGGCTGCAGCCTTTTTACGGCTGCGGTCCTGCTTTTTTACTCCGTGTTTGCCAATGCCCGGCAAGTATGATACAATGAGCCCAGCGTTTCTGGGTATTGTACCAGGACATCGGGTCTTCGGAGGAAGCATGCATGATTGAGAAAAAAAACAGACTGGAGTTGTGGCTTACCTGCATTATTCTGGAGGGATTTCTGCTGTACGGCGAGACGACAACAGCAGTTTCGGAGACCTGGCCGGTATTGGGAAATTATCTGGAATACTGGCTGTATCTTATGTATCTGCTTGTGCTGGTCAAGGTCGTGATACAGAAGAAGAACTGGCTGGAATGGCTGGTGACAGTGGGCCTGCTGGGGTTCGTGGAGCTGACAAGGATCACGACGCAGACCAACGCGGTGCTCTGGTTTGCAGCCGGACTGTTGATTGCGAAGGACATCGATCTTGCCAGAGTGTTAAAGACAGACCTTCTGACAAGAATCGTGATGGCGGTAGCGCTGCTTGTACTGCCGCTGAGCGGACTTTATCCTCTCTATATCAAAGACTGGGGAGGCGACCGTATCCGCTGCAGTTTTGGATGGAGCCATCCGAATGAGATGGGACTGTTTTTTCTGATGCTGTGCGTGCCCTGGGTCTACCTGCGATATAAAAAATGGTGCTGGAAAGATAATGCGGTCATGCTGCTTCTGCTGGTATTTCTTGATTGCCTGCCGAACAGCCGGACTGCGGAGATCAGCATTCTGCTTCTGCTTGTCCTGGTGAATTTCAGCAGCTTTCTGAAAAGGAGAGTGCCTGATGAGGGGGCACGGCTCAGACTGTGGAAGACGCTGGGGCTGCTTTCTATATTTGGGGTCTGTATTCTGTCCTTTGTTTTATTTATTGGTTACAGCGATGAAATCGCCATTTTTCAGTATATCCCTGCAACGATGAGAGGCAGATTTTACCTGGCGCATCGTTTCTGGAGCGAGCAGGGCTTTTCGCTTCTGGGGCAGGTTTTCGACTCCGGTGTTTATAGTTATCTGGATATGCTGTATGCCTATCTGAGTCTGAATATGGGAATTCTGGTTATGATCGGTGTACTGTTCCTGAACGTGCTGACTGTCTGGCGTGCGGGAAAAGACGGAAACGAGGGACTTTTGATCGTGCTGATCGCGTTTCAGGCGTATGGCCTGATGGAGCACGAGCATTTCAAGATGATCTACAGTTTTTATCCGCTGCTTCTGGGGTACTCCCTGTGGCCAACGGCAGGGGAGATCGCGAAGTGGCTGGAACAGAAGGTAAGAAAGCCGATGCCTGATAAGGCCTGAGGATCTGTGGGAGGATAAGAGCCATGTTCTTGTTTGCAAAAATTGTACTTACGCTTTATCTGTATCTGATCAGCTATTTTTATACTCTGTCGGTTCCGATATTCTGGGATGCTCCGCTCCGTCTGATCGTGATTTATGCCTGCGTTCATGTAGTCTGTCGTTTTCTGCAGAAGCTGAAAATTACGATTGCGGATGAGCCGGGACTTCTGAACCGGAAATTTGGTCTTGCATCTGCCGCTCTTACATGGGCGGTGCTGGGCATTTATTATGCAGCCTACTATCCGGGAGGGCTGATTACCGATACGTTTAACCAGTGGTATCAGGTGCAGGAAGGCTATCTGATGGACTGGCATCCGGCGATTCATACCCTGCTCTTTATGAAGCTGCCTTCCATGATCTGTAATAATCTTGCTTTTGCATGTTTTATGCAGATTGTCTGGCTGGGTCTGGCGGTGGGCTATCTGGGCATGGTTCTGGAGCGCTGGGGAATTAAGAAGAGGTGGTGTATTCTGGCGCTGGCCCTGGGAGTCGTCACTCCGGCCTCTGCGATTGTGCTTTCTTTTTTGTGGAAAGATACAGCGATGACGCTGTTTATGATTGTGCTGGCCGGCCAGACGATCGAGATTCTGTTTTCAAATGGAGTCTGGCTGAAAAACTGGCGTAATGCCATGGCTTTTGGTCTGTGCGGAGCTCTGGCGGCGCTGATGCGCCACAATGCGATCCTGCTGGTGGCGCCGCTGATGATTCTGGTAGCGCTGCTTTACTGGCGGCAGCTCAGGCGCTACGCGCTGATGGGAGGAATCTGGATGCTGATCTTCATGGCAGGAATCAAAGGGCCTGTGTACAAGGTTCTACATGTGCAGAGCCATCCCCAGGTGGCTGCGGAGATGCTCGGCGTCCCGATGACGATTCTGGCAAACGTTCTGGTAAACGATCCTGAGAAGCTGGACGAGGAGGCGAGGGAATTCCTCTACCGGATCGGCGACCAGGAACTGTGGGAGAGCACCTACGAAGAAGGTAACTGGAACAGTGCCAAGTGGATGGGCGATGATATCTCCAATGATGTGATCGAGGAAGAAGGAGCCGCGAAGGTGCTGCTCTACACCTGGCATGCGATTCAGAATGCCCCTTATCTGAGCTATCGGGCGGTCGTGAAGCTCTTTGAGGTTGTATGGAAGCCTGCAGGGGCGAGCGTGACGTGGAGCTACACGGTCAACGTGGGTTCCAATTCCTATGGCTACGAGATGACAGGGATTGCCTGGCTGCGGGACATCCTTGGGAAATGGAATCAGCTTTCGATTCAGGGCAGCGTTTTCACGACGTGGAGCTGGCATATCGGTTTCTTTACCCTGCTGCTGTTGTTTTTCGGCGTCAGCCGTCTTGGAGCAGGGCTGAAAAAGACACTGCTCTGGATACCGGCGATCTGCTACAATTTTGGAACAGCGCTGCTTCTGTGTGGCCCGGATTTCCGGTTTTTCTGCTTCAATACAGTTCTGACTTTTGTACTGGTACTTGCCATGTTCTGCCGGAAGAAGGGGGACGCGGATGAAGAGATTGCTTAAATGTGCCGGAATGCTGATCGCGGGCATTCTGCTGGGAACGCTTGCGATGTGTCTTGTATATTTGCTGCCGGTTCAGCCGATGCAGGAGCATATGACGGAATCTCTCGAATCCTTTATGGAGGAGGGAGACAATCCTTTTCTGATAGAGGGACTCAAGGGAAGTTCGCTTGATAACACGACTGACGCGATCATGCTGGGGACGGCGGTCTATCAGTCGGACCGCCCCTTCTATCAGTCGGCCATGCTGGTCGCCTGGCACCTGAATGATCTGGAGTCGATGGACGCGCTTGAGGAATACCTGACGGAGGGAAATACAGAAGGGGAATCGTGCTACCCCCGTTACTGGCACGGTTATCTTGTCCTTCTGAAACCGCTGCTTCTGTTTCTGAATTTTGGTCAGATTCGTATCCTGAACGGTGTGATCATGGTAATTCTTATGGCTACAATCCTGTGGCGGCTGTGGCGACGCGGTCTGTGGCGCGTGATGGTGGCTTATGTATTGTCTTTGCTGGCGCTGTATCCGATGACGATCCCTTATTCGCTGCAGTTTTCCACCTGCTTTTATGTCGGGAATGCAGCGCTGCTGCTGGCGCTTCTTTACTTTGAAAGGTGGGAAGAGCGTGACGCCTGGCCATATTTTTTCCTGATTACAGGGATGTGCACCAGTTTTGTGGACTTCCTGACCTATCCTCTGTACACCTTTGGCATGGCTTTTGTACTGTGCATGGCGCTGCGAAAAGACAGTGCGCGCGGAGAGCTCCGGTTTCTCATCCGGGGCGGCGTCGCCTGGTGCGCGGGCTATCTGGGAATGTGGGCCGGAAAGTGGTGCATGGCTACGCTGCTCACCGAAGAGAATGTTTTCGCGGATGCGCTGGTGAGCGTTTCGGCGCGGACGGCGCTCGAGGCCTATGACGAGAAGATCAGCCGTATCATGACTGTGCTGAGAAACTTCTATATGTATGCCAATATCTGGGGCATTCTGCTCACGGTGGCTGTGATCGTGTGGCTGTGCTGCAGTCTGCGCGGGCAGAAGCTGAAGAGCCTCCTGCCGCAGATCTGGCGGCTGGTTGCGGTGGCCTGCCTGCCGTTGCTCTGGTATGTGCTGGCGGCCAATCACTCTTATATCCATTACTGGTATACCTTCCGGGATCTCGCGTTTTCCGTGTTTGCGATCAGCCTGATTCCTGAATTTCTGCAGGGAAAGGCGGTCAGAACATGAGAATTTCCGTGATTGTGCCGGTATACAATGTGAGCGCATATCTTCCGCGCTGTATGGAATCTCTGCTCGGGCAGGACGCTTCGGATGTGGAGATTCTGCTGGTGGACGATGGGAGTACGGATGAGAGTGGCGCGCTCTGCGATCGCTACGCGGCGAGCGAGGCAAGGGTGCGTGCATTTCACAAGGTAAACGGAGGGCTTTCCTCTGCGAGAAACTATGGACTTCGGAACGCTTCGGGGGACTATGTGGTCTTCGTTGATTCCGACGATTATGTTGATAAAGAGATGTGCCGGGTACTGGAGAGTCGCATACAGGAAGCTTCCGGCGCAGACATGGTGTCCTATGACGGCTGGGAAGAGACGGAAAAAGAGCGTTCGTCCATGCGCAGGATGCCGGTGGAGGAGGCGCTTGTGGAGAGCGGCTCCGCGTATCTTCTCCGAAACTACAGGAATCGGAATCTGAATGTAGAGGCCTGTCTCTATGCTTTCCGGATGGATTTTCTGCGGGAAGAGTCGCTCCTCTTCCGGGAGGGGATTCTGCATGAGGATGTGGAGTTTACGCCGCGGGCGCTTCTGAAAGCGAAGAAGGTGCTGACGATCCCGGACGGCTTTTATCACTATATGATCCGGGAGGGCTCGATCAGCACCGGCAGGAGCAGGACGAAGAATATCGAGGATCTGTTTGCCACGTTGCGGGAGCAGTGCGCACTGGCTGAGCAGCAGGAGCCGGAGCTTTGCAGATGGATGAAGAATGCGATCCTGGACAGCTACCTCAACATGGTCTACGATGCACGCATGTATCAGCCGCAGTATCGGCATTATATTGAGAAATCCTTTCTGCGCGGAAAGGCGGCGCCGCCCTGGAATCACTTCCGGGCGGCTTTATGCATGCTCAGTCCGCGCCTCTACTGTCTTATGAATGATCTCTACAAGAGGCTGCGTTGACGGCCTCCTGGTACAGGGCTTCAAAGGCGTCCAGCATCTTATTTTCCGAATAATTCTTTAAAACATGCTCCCGGGCGGCGGCGCCTTTTGCGGCGAGAAGCCCGGGCTCAGAAAACGCACTTTTCATGGCGTGCGCCAGCGCAGCGCTGCTCACCTCGGGCAGGCACCATCCGGCCTGCGGCGGGACAATTTCCGGCATGGCACAGATCGGAAAGACAATGACCGGCGTGCCGGATGCCATCGCTTCAATCGTGGTCAGGCCGAAGGTCTCATAGACAGACGGGTTGACCAGAATATCGCAGAGCGCGTAGAACCGGTTCATCTCCTCCTGATCGATGATGTATCCGAAGCGCCGTGTCTGGAAGCCGGCATCGCTGAGCACGGAGAGGCCGTTGTCCTTTCCGGCAATCAGCAACAGATAGTCCTGCGGGGAGGAAAGCCGGGTCAGCGCTTCGCACAGATAGTTCATTCCCTTTGCTTTTATCTGCGGGTCGGCTGCCACGAAACCGACGATGTGTTTATCCTCCGGTATGTCGTAAGCTCTTCGCAGCTCTGATTTTTCACAGGGAGTCCAGCACGCGGTGTCCAGCGCGTTTGGAATACACACGCAGCGCTCCGCTTTGAGATGGGATTCCAGCACCTGCCTTCTCATCCATTCGGACGGAACCGTGAAACGGATATTGGCGCCACGAAAGGCGTTCTTTTTGGCCTCGAGAAGCGCGGGGGCGCGTTTGGCACGGACCGGCGGGTAATGCTCAGGATGCGGGCAGTGCGCGCAGCCATTTTCCCAGCGCTCCGGGCAGTCGACAGGGGACGTGCAGTGTCCGGTCAGCGGCCAGAAGTCATGAACCGTCCACACGACCGGGCAGACCTCCGCGATCGCACGGATGTCATCGATGCCGAGAAAATTGCCGTGGGCATTGTGAAGATGGACGACATCGATGTGCTGCTCCCGGATGAAGCGCAGGATCGCGTGCCGGCTGTAGGGGATCGTCAGGTTCTCATTGCTGTGCCCGCGCGTGAGGACGCGGTTCAGGACGAGCAGAGGCATTCCATGATAGAGAACATGGACATTCTCCGGCAGTTTCTCCGGACGCTTATGGTAGCTGACAATCTCGTATACGTCGTGCCCGCGCTCCTTCATGCCCTGAAAAATCCGGAGCGTTACCGCCTCCGCGCCGCCGCAGAGGTAAGTTGTATTTAAAAACAGAATCTTCATATCCTGATTATATCCGCGCAGACGAAAGACTGCAACTAAAAACAGCCCTCCTTGTAAAAAAGAAGGGCAGATGTTACAATGAAAAAAAATGCAGGAGAATGAGATGAAACAGCAGTATGATGTGCCGGTTGTGGTCATTGTATTCAACCGGTATGAGCTTGCGAAAAAAATGCTGGACTGTCTTGAGAAACTCCGCCCGGGACGGTTGTTTGTCGTTTCGGACGGGCCGCGTAAGGAAAAGAGCGGCGAGCAGGAAAAGGTGGAGCGCGTCCGCGCTCTGTTCGAGCATCTGAACTGGCCCTGTGAGCTCACGCGGATTTACGCGGAGACGAATATGGGCTGCGACGAGCGGATCCCGACGGGCCTTGATCAGGTGTTTGCGCAGGTGGAACGCGCGGTGATTCTGGAGGATGACTGCATTCCTGGGGAAGATTTTTTCGCCTATGCGGAAGAAATGCTGGAGCACTATGAGAACTGTTCGCAGGTGATGATGGTTTCCGGATCCAATCCCTGCCCGAAATATCAGATGGAAAAGAGCTGCTGTTTTACCGCCCGGGTCTATACCTGGGGCTGGGCGACCTGGCGGCGCGCGTGGAGGTATTACTGTGCGGACGCTTCCCGATGGGAGGAAATCCAGCGTGACGGCAGCTTTGCGGCCGCTTATCCGGCGCGGACGAGGTATTACCTGAAGAAAGAGTTCGGTTATTATTTTCAGAGAGGGAAATGCCCCTGGGACTATCTGTGGTGGATTTCCTGTCTGGGAGAAGGGGGGATGTGCGCGGTCCCGAAGGTGAATCTGATCAGCAATGAAGGTTTTGGCGAGGATGCGACGCATACACAGGGGCGGGAGGATTATCGTATAGAGACCTGTGAGATGGAGTTCCCGCTTGATTACCCGGAGGAAGTCGCGCGCGACAGGAAATTTGACCGTTACGATCGCGGACTGAATCCGCCGTCAAAGCTTATGCGGCTTTTCCGAAGATTCGGGAGTCTTGTAAAATAAGGGTAAAGATGGTAAACTACCATAGAGTGCGTGTAAATACGCCGGGAGCGTTCTATGTTGAAAATACGAAACAAAAAGATGGCGTACCGGATTTTTCTGCAGGTTCTCGCGGATGCGCTGATTATCACGGCCGCGGGACCGCTGGCAATCTACATCCGTTACAATCTCTTCTTCGAGCCGCAGGCCATTGAGTTTATCGAAAATATTTTCCATTATCTGCCGGTGAATCTGGTGATTACACTGGCGGCTTTTTATGCGTGTCGGCTTTATCAGGGCATCTGGAAGTATGCCAGCGCGTCCGATCTGGCCAATATTATCGTAGCCTGTCTGATCTCGACCATCACGCAGGCCATCGGGATGGCGCTCATGGGGCTGCATGTTCCGCGCAGCTATCCCTTTATGTATTTTGCGGTTCTGGTTATGGGGATTTCCGTGTTCCGTTTTATGTACCGGATCCTGGGCTATCTGCAGCAGCGGCAGCGCATCACGGTGCACGCGGGCAAGAAAAATACGATGATCGTGGGCGCCGGCGAGGCGGGCTACACGCTGCTGAAGGAACTGCAGAGCAGCCGTTATATCGAGCAGAACGTCTGCTGCCTGGTGGACGATGATCCGGGCAAGCAGGGTAAGTATCTGCGCGGTGTACAGGTGGCGGGCACTCGTCAGGATATCTGCCGTCTGGCGGAGGAATATGACATTGACGAGATTATGATCGCGCTTCCGAGCGCGTCCCACGCCGCGGTGCAGGAGATCCTGGATATCTGCAGCCAGACAAGCTGCAAGCTGAAGGTATTGCCAGGGCTCTATCAGCTCGTGAATGAGGAGGTCAGCGTCTCCAAGCTGCGCAATGTGGAGATTGAGGATCTGCTCGGGCGCGAGCCGGTGGACACGCAGGTGGACAGCATCATGGGCTATGTGTCGGGCAAGACGGTGCTTGTGACCGGCGGGGGCGGCTCGATCGGCAGCGAGCTCTGCCGCCAGATCGCGCGGCATGAGCCAAAGCGGCTCATTATCTTTGATATTTATGAGAATAACGCGTATGATATTCAGCAGGAGCTGAAACATGATTATCCGGAACTGGATCTTGTCGTGCTGATAGGCTCGGTGCGCAATACGCATCGGATTAACAGTGTGTTTGAGCAGTACCATCCGGAGATTGTCTACCACGCGGCGGCGCACAAGCACGTGCCGCTGATGGAGGACAGTCCGAACGAGGCGATCAAGAATAATGTGATGGGTACCTGGAAGACCGCGCAGGCGGCGGATCGCTACGGTACACGGCGCTTTGTGCTGATCTCGACGGACAAGGCAGTGAACCCGACGAACATCATGGGTGCGTCGAAGCGGCTCTGTGAGATGGTGATCCAGATGATGAATGATCAGTCCCGGACAGAATTTGTCGCGGTGCGTTTTGGAAATGTGCTCGGCAGCAACGGCAGCGTGATCCCGCTCTTCAAGAAGCAGATCGAGGAGGGCGGACCGGTGACGGTGACGCATCCCGATATTATCCGCTATTTTATGACCATTCCCGAGGCGGTCTCGCTCGTGCTGCAGGCCGGTGCGCAGGCGAAGGGCGGCGAGATCTTTGTGCTCGACATGGGCAAGCCGGTGAAGATCCTCGATCTCGCGCTGAATCTGATCCGTCTGTCGGGTCTGAAGCCCTACGAGGATATTGATATCAAGTTTACCGGCCTTCGCCCCGGTGAGAAGCTCTATGAGGAGCTGCTGATGAGTGAGGAGGGGCTGAAGGGCACGGAGAATGCGCTGATCCATATCGGAAAGCCGATCGAGTTCGACGAAGAAGAGTTTATGCGAGAGCTCACCGAGCTGGATGAGCTCTCGAAGCAGGACAGCCCGCGGATCAAGGAAAAAGTGATGGAGATTGTCCCAACCTATCATATGACGACACAACAATAAAAGAAAAGAGGCGTTGCAAAATGGCACATATTTACCTGGCTTCCCCGCACATGAGCGAGGAGGGCTACGAGCAGGAATACGTGAAAGAGGCGTTCGACACGAACTGGATTGCGCCGCTCGGCAAAAATGTCAACGAGTTCGAGAAGGAGCTGAGCGCCTATATACACGCGCAGGACGCGGCGGCGCTCTCGGCGGGTACTGCGGCGATGCATCTCGCGCTGAAGGCTGTGGGCGTGGGAGAGGGCGACATCGTATTTTGTCAGTCGCTGACTTTTTCCGCGACGGCGAACCCGATCGCCTATGAGAAGGCCGTGCCGGTTTTCATCGACAGCGACCGGGAGACCTGGAACATGTCCCCGGAGGCGCTTGAGCGGGCATTCGAGAAGTATCCGAATGTAAAGGCTGTGATTCCGGTGCATCTCTACGGCCTCCCGGCCAATATGGACGCGATCACGGAGATCTGCAGGAGACATGGCGTGCCGATCATCGAGGATGCGGCGGAGAGCCTGGGAACCCTCTATCACGGGCAGTATACCGGCACCTTCGGCGATTACGGCGTCTTTTCCTTCAACGGCAATAAGATCGTCACGACCTCCGGCGGCGGCATGCTCGTGTGCAGTCTGCCGGAAGAGCAGGCAAAAGAGCGCATGGCGAAGGTGCGCTTCTGGGCGACGCAGTCGCGGGAGCCGGCCCGTCATTATGAGCATAAGGAAATCGGGTATAATTATCGTATGAGCAATATCTGTGCCGGCATCGGCCGCGGACAGCTTCAGGTGATCGAGCAGAGAATTGAGCAGAAGCGCCATATTTTCGCCTATTATCAGGAGCATCTGGGCGATCTTGCGGGTGTGTCTTTCATGCCGCAGCATGAGGGGGAGCGCGCGATCTGCTGGCTCAGCGTCATGCAGTTCTCCGACGACTGCCCGGTGAAGCCGCTCGACGTGATTCTCGCGCTCGAGCGCGGCGACATTGAGAGCCGTCCGGTCTGGAAGCCGCTGCACCTGCAGCCGGTATTCGCAGGCTGTGATTATATCGACAACGGCGGCGTGGCGGAGACGCTCTTCACGCACGGCGTCTGCCTGCCGAGTGATACGAAGATGAGCGACGCGGATCTTGCGCGAATCTGTGAGATTATCAGAGGACTGTGGAAGTAGATGAGTTTTTACAGGCGGTACGGAAAGCGAATATTTGACCTCTGCCTGACCATTCCGGCGACGATTGTCTTGAGTCCTGTGATGGGGGTGACGGCGCTGCTGGTCGCTGTGAAGCTTGGCCGTCCGGTGCTGTTCACGCAGAAGCGGCCCGGCTATAAGGAGCGGATTTTCCGTATGTACAAGTTCCGCTCGATGACGGATGAACGGGATGAGAAAGGGGAGCTGCTGCCGGACGAGGCGCGGCTGACGCCCTTTGGTGAAAAACTGCGCAGCACGAGTCTCGATGAACTGCCGGAGCTTCTGAACATCTTAAAGGGTGATATGAGCCTGGTGGGGCCGCGTCCGCTGCTCGTACAATATCTGCCGCTCTATAACAAGCGGCAGCATCGGCGGCATGATGTGAAGCCAGGCGTCACCGGTCTTGCGCAGGTGCGCGGACGCAACAGTATCACCTGGGAGCAGAAGTTCGAGTACGACGTGCAGTATGTCGAGAGCCTTTCCTTTAAGGAGGATGTGCGCATCCTCTTTGAGACGGTCTTCAAGGTGCTGAAACGGGAAGGGATCAACAGCGAGAATTCCGCCACGATGGAGGATTTCATGGGGACGCCGGAGGAAGAGGCATAGATGATGGAGACTCCGTATTACCTGATCCACAAGGACATGCTGGATGAGGGAATGGAAAAACTGAAAAAAGCGCTGGCAGATTACTGGCCGAATGCGGCGATCGGATATTCGTTCAAGACAAACGCGCTACCCTGGGTGCTGCAGTATATGGAGGAGCAGGGCTGCCGCGCGGAGGTCGTGTCGCAGGACGAGTACGAACTTGCGGAATATATGGGATATGAGCGGATTATCTATAACGGGCCGGTCAAGGGGAAGGAGAGCTTCCTGCGCGCCTGCGCGACGGGACAGATCGTCAATCTGGACGCGAAGCGGGAGCTCGGCTGGCTCCGTGAGGCCTGTGCGTCCGGGCAGACTGTGCAGGTCGGCACCCGTGTGAATTTTGACCTGGAGGCGCTGTGCCCCGGCGAGGCGTCCGGCGGCGAGGAGGGCGGCCGCTTTGGCTTCAGCTATGAGAACGGGGATTTTGCCCGCGCGCTCGAGGCGCTGAGCGGGATACCGGGCGCGACGGTCGCGGGAATTCATCTGCACTGCAGCTCCAGAACGCGCAGCCTTGCCATTTACCGCGCGATCGCGCAGACGGCCTGCAGGCTCCGCAGAGAGTATGATCTGAAGCTGTCCTACATCGACGTGGGCGGCGGCTATTTCGGCGGCCTTGCGAACAAGCCGCAGTATGCCGATTATCTGCGCGAGATGTCGGAGATTCTTCGTGAGGAATATGATCCCGCGGAGACGATGCTGATCGTCGAGCCGGGGACCTCCCTCATCTGTCCGCCGGTCGAATATGTCACCACCGTGACCGACGCGAAGGAGACGAACCGCAACCATTTCGTGGTGACGGACGGGAGCCGGATCCATGTCGATCCGCTGATGACGAAAAAGAGTTATTTCCATCATATAGAGTATACGGACGGGGAAGAAGGGAGAGAACGCCTGAAAAAGCAGGTGGTCTCCGGCTTCACCTGTATGGAAAATGACCGCCTCTTCGAGATCGCGGACGGATCGGCGCTGTGCGAGGGGGACCGCATTGTCTACGAGAAGGTCGGCGCCTATACGATGTGTCTGTCGCCGCTGTTCATCAGCTGGTTCCCGGCGGTCTGGCTTGAGGAAAACGGAGCACTTCGCCTCGTGCGTGAAAAGTGGAGCGCGCGCGAGTATGCGCAGGGCTCTCTCTGGAAGGAAAAGGAAGTATGAACGTTCTGATACTGAGCTGTGGTACGCGCAATAAAATCATACAGTATATGAAAAAAGAGCTGAAGGGGAGAGGGCTTGTCGTCGCGACGGACATGAGTCCGAACGCTCCGGCGCTCTATGAGGCTGACCGGCACTATATTGTGCCGCGCATGACCGCGCCCGGATATCTTGACGTTATCTATGATATCTGCCGAAAAGAGCAGATCACGGGCGTCTTTTCCCTGATCGACCCGGAGCTCTCGCTGCTGGCGCAGCACGAGGCGGAGTTCCGTGCGCTCGGCGTCACGGTCATCGGCTCCTCCTATGAGCTGTGCGAGCGCACGCTCGATAAGTGGCTGATGTACCGCTGGCTTGAGGAGCATGGCTATCCCTGTGCGAAGAGCTATATCGGGCGGGAGGAATTCTACCGCGATGTGGAGCAGGGGCTTATTTCTTATCCGGTCTTTGTCAAGCCGGTGCGGGGGAGCGCGAGCATCGCGATCTCGGTGGCGCAGGACCGGGAGACGGTCGACCTTCTGTTTGACCACGCGGAGGGACTGATGATCCAGGAATACCTGCACGGGCAGGAGATTGGCGTAGACTGCTATATCGATATGCAGAGCCGCGAGCTGCTCTCGGTCTTCTCGAAGAAGAAGCTCGTCATGCGGGCGGGAGAGACGGACAAGGGCGTCTCCTTCAGGGATCCGGCGCTCTTCGCGCTCGTGGAGCGCTTTGTGAGGGAGAGTGGATTTACTGGACAGATCGATATCGACCTCTTTGACTGTGACGG
Source organism: Lachnospiraceae bacterium Zagget2 (assembly GCA_001941045.1). Classification (GTDB taxonomy): domain Bacteria; phylum Bacillota; class Clostridia; order Lachnospirales; family Lachnospiraceae; genus Hominiventricola. Next base: position 46,248 of record MSHD01000039.1, on the reverse strand, counting down.
CGTCTACTATATCTCGGAGGTCAATCCGAGATTTGGTGGCGGTTATCCGCACGCGTACGAAGCGGGCGTCAACCATATGAAATACATCGTGCAGAATCTTGCGGGGCAGGCGAACGAGCCGCAGATCGGGGACTATGAGGACGGCCTCGTGATGATGAAATACTGCGAGATCATGCTGCGAAGAGAGGAACAGAACGGATGAAAAAGCTGTGGATACTGAACCATCACTCGGGGCTGGAGGGAGACCGCCACTATGAGCTGGCAAAGGAGCTGGTGCCCCTCGGTATGGAGGTCGTCGTGTTTATGTCTTCCTTTACGCACGGGAGGGAGACCTACGCTTACGATGAGGAAGTAAAGATCCGGAAGGTGAAGCCGGGTATTACCTACGTTTTCCTGCACACGGCGCCGGCCTACCACGGGATTTCCCTGAACCGCATCCTGAATATGATGGACTACTGCCGCCTCATGAAAAAATATGAGAAGGCATTTTATAAAAAATTCGGCGTTCCGGAGCTGGTGATCGGCTCGTCGGTGCATCCCTTCGCCTGGGAGAGCGCCTGGGCGATTGCAAAGAAAAAACGGATTCCGTTTATCTGTGAGATTCGCGACTACTGGCCGCTGTCCCTGACGGAGATATTCGGGACATCCAAATATCACCCGGCCTGTCTGATGTTTTCCCTGCTCGAGCGCCGCGCGTATCGTCACGCGGACGCGATCGTCTCGACGATGGAGTTCGGTTATCGCTATCTGGGACAGTTTCCCTATGTGAGACGCGATCGGATTTACTGGATTCCGAACGGCTACCACACGGAGGAGATCGACGAGGTGCTGGCGAAGGGCGAGGTGGAACTGCCCGAGGAGCTGGATCGCTATCTCAGTGAAAACTGGTGCGCGGTCTACACCGGCAGCTTTGTCGATTCAGAGCGGCTTTTTGATATGCTGGACGCGGCAAAATGGCTGCAGGAGCAGGGAGATGACAGGATCAAGTTTGCTTTCATCGGCAACGGCTACCTGGAGGAGGACGTGAAGCGCCGCGTGCAGGAGGATGGACTGAAAAATGTACGGATTTTCCCGCGCATCCAGAAAAGCCAGGTCGCGGTCGCGCTCTCGAAGGCAAAGGTCTGTATCGCGGCGCTGCGGGACGACCGGGTGCTGAACGACCTGGGTCTGAGCCTCAATAAGCTGAACGATTATCTGTACTCTGGAAATCCGACGGTGTTCGCCTGCGGCTCGGTCAATGTGGTCGGTCAGTCGGGCGGCGGAATTGTCATCCCGCCGGGGGATGTGAAGGCCTACGCGGAGGCGCTGCAGCGGGTCTACCGGATGACGGACGAGGAGCGCCAGGCGATGGGAGAGAGAGGCAGACGCGAGATCAGGGAGAAGTACAGCTATTCGCTGCTCGCGAGACAATACATGGATATTTTTAAAGGGGTAGAGGGATGAGATACGCACTGATCGGCTGCGGCCGAATCGCAACAAACCATATCAAAGCGGTACGGAACAACGGTCTCACGTTTGCGGCGGTCTGCGATGTGGAGCCCGCACAGATGGAGGCGCTGCTCGCGAAGCACGGACTCGAAAAGGATGAGAGCATCGCACGTTACACGGATTACCGGAAAATGGTGGAGGAAGTGAAGCCGGAGCTCGTCGGCATCGCGACGGAGAGCGGTGTTCACGCCGAGATCGCGCTGTTCTGCATCGATCATGGTGTGAACTGCATCGTCGAGAAGCCGATCGCGATGAACATGGAGGACGCGGACGAGATCGTCCGCCGTGCGGCGGGAAAGGGCGTGAAGGTCTCCGCCTGCCATCAGAACCGCTTCAATCTGGCGGTGCAGCAGACACGCCGGGCGCTCGAAGCCGGACGCTTCGGGAAGCTGTCCCACGGTTCGGTTCATGTGCGTTGGAACCGGAACCAGTCCTACTACGATCAGGCGCCGTGGCGCGGGAAATGGGCTTCGGACGGCGGCGCGCTCATGAACCAGTGTATCCACGGCATTGACCTGCTGCGCTGGATGCTCGGTGACGAGGTGGAGGAGGTCTACGGCGTGACGCGTCAGCAGTTCCACCACTACCTCGAGGCGGAGGATGTAGGCCTGGCGGTCGTAAAGTTCAAGAACGGCGCGGTCGCGACGATCGAGGGGACGACGAACGTCTACCCGCAGAACCTGGAGGAGACGCTCTATCTCTTCGGGGAAAACGGCACGGTGAAGCTCGGCGGGAAGTCCACGAACAATATCGACGTCTGGGACTTCGCGGACGAGGAGGCCGGGGACGCGGAAAATAAGCATTTGCAGGAAGAGACGAGCAATGTCTATGGAAATGGTCACACGAGCCTCTACGCGGACGTGATCGACGCGATCCGAAATGACCGGAAGCCCTATGTGGACGCCGTGGCGGGGCGGAACGCGCTCGAGATGGTGCTTGCGATCTACAAGAGTCAGAAAGAGGGCGTGCCGGTGAAGCTGCCGCTTACGGACTTCCGGAGCACGGATATGGCGGGGGAATTCGATGTTTAAAGTTGGAGAAGTAAGAGCCTGCGAGCTGGCGGGTGAGGAGTTCCCCGAACTCGTCGGTCGGGAATTTAAAATATTCGGCGTCTCCGACCCGGAAGCGCCGGAGAGTAACAGTATCATCTATGCGCGGACCGATGTGAGTGGAGACTACGCGTGCGTGCGGGAGAGCATCTTCGTGACGAAGACGGATGTGGAGCTGCCGGGGCTGCATGCGTCCTGTGTGCAGATTCGCGCGCAGATGCAGAAGAGCATGTACGGCGTGCTCCTCACGCGTTTCCGCGCGCTGCTGCCGAAGCCTGCGCTTTTGCAGCAAAATGGCAGTTTTTTAAGCGAGGATCTGAAGCTCGGCGTGAACGTGACGATCGCGCCCTTCTGTGTGATCGGCGCGGATGTCGTGATCGGCGACAACTGCCGGATCGGTGCGGGCACGGTGATCAAGGACCATGTGCGCATCGGGAATCATGTGGAGATTCAGGAGCACTGTCTGATCGGCGTGGACGATCTCGATACTTACCGTCTGGACGACGATGTGTGCCGCGACCTGCCGCATCTGGCGGGAACCATCATTGAGGACGGCTGCCTCCTGCTGGCAGGGGCGGTGCTGGCTGCGGGCGATTCACGGACGACTGTTCTGGGCAGGAGCTCGGTGATCGGACTGCTCGGTGATGTCGGGCACAACTGTGTGATCGGAGAACACAGCTCGATCGGCGGAAAGTCGAGCATCTCCGGGCACTGCGACCTCGGAGAGCATGTCTACGTCGCGCCGATGGCGGTGACGACGAACCGGATGCGGGTGGGAGATCGCGCCTACCTCGGGATCGGCGCGACCGCGATCCGCGATATTCCGGCTGATGAGAAACAGTTCGGAAATCCTGCGCGGAAGGTGCTGGAGAAGAAGCAGTGAGCTGGGGACTCGATGTGGAAGACGGGAAAATATGAGATATTCTGTCTGAAAACGCAAAGAAGAGAGATAAGTGTAGAAGTCCTGTCATTTATGAAAGTTTGTGCCAGCAGAGCGGGAGACAGATTCATGATTCAAAATGTGTTGGAATATTTGGAAGAAAGTGCTGAAAGTTGCCCGGAGAAAATCGCGTTTGAGGATGCGGAGCGGAGTTTCACCTACGCGCAGGTACTGGGAAACGCACGCAGAATCGGCAGCGCGCTTGCGCGCGAGCTGCCGCAGAACGCGCCGGTGCCGGTGCTGATGGAGAAGGAAGCCTTTACGTTGAACGTATTTCTGGGGGCAGTCTGTGCGGGCTGCTTTTATACTTTAGTGGAACCGGAGCAGCCGGCAGAACGGATTCTGTCGATCCTGCGGACGCTGGAGGCGGGACTGCTCGTCACCGACCGGAAACTTCTTGCGAAGATTGAAAAAACCGGATTTGAGGGAAAGATTCTGCTCGCGGAGGAGCTCCTGGCAGCTGAGCCGGATGAGGCGCTGCTCGCGGAGCGCAGACAGAATTTCTGCGACGTCGATCCACTGTATACCAACTTCACCTCCGGCTCGACCGGCGTGCCAAAAGGCGTCGTGGTCTCGCACCGCTCCGTGATTGATTTTACGGAGCATTTTACCCGCATGTTTGGTTTTGACCGTGAAGATGTGATCGGAAACCAGGCGCCCTTTGACTTCGATGTGTCGGTCAAGGATATCTACAGCGCGCTGAAGACCGGGGCGACGCTCGAGGTGATTCCGAAAAAATATTTCTCGATCCCCAAAAAACTGATCGATTTCCTCGATGAGCGGCAGGTGACGAGCCTCACCTGGGCGGTGTCCGCGCTGTGTGTCATCTCAATGCTGAAGGGTTTTCGCTATAAGGTGCCGGGGAGTATCCGGCGCGTGCTGTTCAGCGGCGAGGTCATGCCGGTGAAGCAGCTGAATTACTGGCGGACTTATCTGCCGGACGCGCTCTATGTGAATCTCTACGGGCCGACGGAGATCACCTGCAACTGTACGTATTACGTGATAAACCGGGAGTTTTCGGAGGAGGAAAGTATCCCGATCGGGCGGGCTTTCCCGAACGAGCGGGTCTTTCTGCTGGACGGGGAGGATACTCTCGTGACAGAAGCCGGGCAGCTCGGGGAGATCTGCGTGTCCGGCACGGCGCTGGCACTCGGCTACTATCGGGAGCAGGAGAAGACGGCCGCGGCCTTCGTGCAGAATCCGCTGCATACGCGCTACCGGGAGCTGATCTACCGCACCGGCGACCTCGGACGCTACGGCGGGGACGGGGAGCTCTACTATGTGACGCGCAAGGATTTCCAGATCAAGCATATGGGGCACCGGATCGAGCTCGGGGAGATCGAGACGGCTCTGCAGGCGCTCCCCGGGATCGCGCGGGCCTGCTGCGTTTACGATGAGCCGAATACGCGGATTATTGCCTTTTACGTCGGAGAACCGGACGCAAAGGAGATTATCACGCAGTTGACAGAACGGCTCCCTCGGTTTATGATTCCCAGTGTATTTCGCCGCGTGGAGGAGATGCCGCTCACGAAGAACGGCAAGATTGACCGGAAAGCGCTGATGGCGGAATTATGATACAACTCGGATGAAAAAGGAGCTTACGATGGACGGGAAAAAGCTTTTGGAACTGGTAAAGACGCTCGGAACGCCCTCCTATGTGTTCAACACGGACATGCTGCAGGAGCGCGTACAACGCATTGCGCAGAAGCTCACTCCGGCGAAGCTGTGCTACGCGATCAAGGCCAATCCCTTTCTTATAAAGGCGATGGACGCCTCAGTGGATCGTTATGAGGTCTGTTCTCCGGGCGAGTTCCATATCTGTGTGAAAAATGCTCTTAATATGGAGAAGATCGTGCTGTCCGGCGTCTATAAGGCGGCGGAGGATGTCCGCTACGCGATGGAGCAGGGCGTCCGGCATTATACCGCGGAGTCCGTGCGCCAGTTTCAGCTCGTGCAGCGCTGCGCGGACGAGCTTGGCAAAAAAGTGGATATTCTGCTGCGCGTGACGAGCGGAAGCCAGTTTGGCATGAGCGAGGACGATGTTCGCTCGCTGCTCCGGGAGCGGGAGCAGTATCCCTGTATAGAGATTGCAGGACTTCAGTATTTCACCGGCACGCAGAAAAAGCAGATCAAAAAGATCGCGGCGGAGCTTCAGTATATCGAGGATTTTATCCGGCGGCTTGAGACAGAGGAAGGCTTTGCCACGCGGACGCTGGAGTATGGACCGGGGCTCGGCGTGCCCTACTTTACGAAGGATGATTTTGAGGAGGACGCGCGGCTGCTGGACGAGTTCGCGGCGCTCCTTACGGAAGAGCGGCCCTATGAGCTGGTCTTCGAGATGGGGCGTTATCTCGTCGCTTCCTGCGGCTACTATATGACGCAGATTGTCGACCAGAAGCGGAACGAGGCGGTGAACGTCCTGATCGCGGACGGCGGTATCCATCATGTCAATTATTATGGGCAGAATATGGCGATGAAGACGCCGGTTCTGTCGTATTTCCCGCAGCATCCGCTGGAATGTGCCGGGGAGGAAGAGTGGACGGTGTACGGTTCCCTCTGTACGACGGCGGATATTCTGCTGAAGCGCCTGCCGCTCATGGATGCGAGGGTCGGCGATTACCTGGTCTTCCACAATATCGGCGCTTACTCGGTGACGGAGGGGATGTATCTCTTCCTGAGCCGCGATATGCCGGCGATATATCTGTACAGCGAGGCAGCCGGTCCGGTTCTGGTCCGGGATGCGCTTGCGACCTGGAAGCTCAATTCATAGGAAAAGGATACAAAAGAGATGTTGGAAAAAGAACGTCTGGAGAGATATCAATTCATTTTGCTGAGCGCCCTTATGTGGGGGCTCTGCGCGCATGGAATGGCGTTTTTTAATAAGTATTCCTTTCATGACGACGCGTCGCTGTTTACCCTGGGCGGCACCTACTACCTGGGCCGGTGGATGCTGGGGATACTCGGTGATCTGAACACCTGGCTTTTCGGGAGCACCTACTACAGTCTGCCGCTCTTCAACGGGATCCTGACCATCCTGTTTATCGCGCTGTCCGCGATGGTGCTGACCGATCTCTTTGAAATCAGAAACCGGTGGCTGATGGCGGCGCTGACCGGCGTGCTGGTCGTCTTTCCCATGATCACCAGCGGTTTCGGCTATATGTTTACCATGCCCTATTATTTCTTCGGCACTCTGCTGGGTGTGCTGGGCGCCTGCCTCAGTTGCAGAACAGGGAAATGGTACCTCTATCTTGCGGGACTGCTTCTTATGGCCTGCGGCGTCGGCACCTATCAGGCCATGATACCGGTATTTGTCAGTATCATCCTGTTCTACGCGCTGATGCAGACGGTGAAAAAAGAAGCAGCGCAGTGGAGGGATTTCTTTTATATCGCCTGCAGGAGCGTGCTTTCCTGCGGGGGCTTTATGGCGATTTACTTTGTGATTATGAAGCTGTCGCTGAAGCTCACAGGCAATACGCTCTCCGATTATCAGGGAATCAGCACGCTGGGATCGACCTCCCTGAAAGGTTACATTAAGAGAGTGCTCGTCGCTTACCGGGAGTTTTTCTGTCCCACCGATGCGGTGAGCGCGAATATGTATCCCTTCTCCAGCGACGTCGTATACCGGCTGATTCTGATTCTGGCGCTGATTGGGACCGCAAATCTGCTGTATTGCTGTTTCCGGAAGAACCGGATGCTCTGCCTGCAGGCACTGGTGTTTGTGCTCTGCATTCCACTGGCGGTGAATTTTATCTATGTGATGTGCGAGGCGGACACGGTGGATTCGCTCATGGTCTATGGGCAGGCGATGTTTTATGTCTATTTTGCGTGGCTTCTGGAGGCTGGCTTTCTGCCGGAATTTTCCGCGGGGAAAATCGGCGGGAAGGTGCGGCGCGCTCTGCCCGTGCTCAGTATCGGACTGCTCCTGCTGCTGAATGTAATGTACGTGCGCTTTGACAATATCTGCTACCTCAAGGCGGAGGTCATGCAGTCTGAGGGGATCAGCTACTTTACCATGCTGGCCACGCAGATCAAGAGTGTAGAGGGCTTCACCGACGAGACGCCGGTTGTGTATGTGAATGAATTTGCAAAGTATGATTATACTTCCGGCAGCATCGGTCTGCCGGAGTTTAAGGAGATTGAGCTGATCCCTTACGACAGCAGCAGTATTCTGAATAACTACGCGTGGCGCATCACGATGAAGATCTGGTGTAACTTTGATCCGGAGACGCTCGACGCATCGGCCTATGCGGATCTGCCGGAAGTCCAGGAGATGCCGTCCTACCCGGATTCGGGGTCCATTCAGATGCTCGACGGTGTCATCGTGGTCAAGTTTTAGATAAGAGAAGGAGTATGAGATGGAAGAATTAATGGAGCTTCTGGCGCAGCTGAAGCCGGAAATTGATTTTGAAAATGAGAAGGAGCTGATCGACGGCGGCGTCTTTACATCCTTTGACGTGATCACGCTGATTGCGGAACTGGAGGAGCGCTACGCCCTGGAGATTCCGGCGGAGGAGATCGTGCCGGAGAATTTCAATTCGGCGGAGGGCATTTTAAAGCTTATCGGGCGGTTAAAGGAGGAAGCTTAAGTTATGCAATTTCGGGATTTGAAGAGTCAGTATCGGGCATTAAAGAAGGAGATGGACGCGGCGATTGAAGCCGTCCTTGACTCCTCAGATTATATCGCGGGAGACCAGATCGACGAGCTTGAGCGGGAACTGGCAGACTATATCGGAGTGCGCAACTGTGTCAGCTGCGGAAACGGGACGGACGCGCTCGTGCTGGCGCTGAAGGCCTGGGGCATTGGCAGCGGCGACGCGGTCTTTGTGCCGGACCACACCTTCTTCTCCTCTGCGGAGTCCGCGGCCTTCGTTGGTGCGACGCCGGTCTTCGCGGACGTGTCGGAGGATACTTTCACGATCGATCCGGAGAGCCTTACCCGCGTGATCGAGGCGGTCGCCCTGGAGGGAAAATTAAAGCCGCGGGCGATCGTCGTGGTCGATCTCTTCGGCCTTCCGGCGGATTACGAGCGGCTCCGCGCGATCGCAGATCGCTATGGTCTCTACATTCTGGAGGACTGTGCGCAGGGCTTCGGCGGCGTCTACCATGGAAAACGGGCGGGAAGCTTCGGTGATATTTCCACGACTTCCTTTTTCCCGGCGAAACCGCTGGGCTGCTATGGCGACGGCGGCGCGGTGTTTACGGACAACGACGAGTGGGCGGCTCTGATCCGTTCGATGCGGGTGCACGGCAAGGGCAGCAGCAAGTATGACAATGTCCGCATTGGTATGAATTCCCGTCTCGACACGATCCAGGCTGCGGTGCTGCAGGTGAAGCTGAAGGCCTTTCAGGAATATGAGCTGGCCGATGTAAATAAGGTGGCGGCGCGCTACACGGAGGCGCTGCAGGACTGTGTGAAGGTTCCGCGTGTACCGGAGGGCTATTATTCCAGCTGGGCTTCCTATAATATTCTTCTGAAGGATGAGGCGCAGCGCGATGAGGTACGCGCATACCTGCAGGAGAATGGCGTGCCGACGATGATCTATTACCCGAAGGGGCTGCACCAGCAGAAGGTCTTTGAGGACGTCTGCCTGTATGGCGAGAGCCTCGCGGTGACGACCGATGTCTGCAGACGCACGCTGGCGATACCGGTATCGCCGTATCTATCAACAGAGGATCAGGAGCGGATCATCCGCCTGATCCGGGAAAAGACAGGGGCGGACGCATGAAAATACTGCTGATATCTTACGATTATTATGCATATGACGGGCGGCTGCGCGAGCTGGTCCGGGCGGCGAAGGAACTCGGAAAAGTATGGTATATCACCCGCGCGTCAGAGGGGGAGGAGCCGCAGGAGGCGACGCACATCCTCTATCAGGATCACGGCTACAGCAATTTTATCCTCTTCGTGATGCAGCAGGTTCAGAGAGTCGGCGCGCAGGATGTGATCTTTGTGGACAACCGCAAGGGTATCATCCCGGGTGTGATTGCCAGAAAGATGACGGGCGCGCGCTATATGGTGCAGGACTGCCGGGAACTCTATGACCGTAAAAGCGCGGTCGGACTTTCCGGGCGGCTCGGCTGTATGGTGGAAAAGCTCTTTACACGGCGTTCAGATGTGGTCATCGCGGCGAACGCCTATCGCGTGAAGATCATGGTGAAGAAATTCCGGCTGAAAGAGGAGCCGTTGAACTACGAGAATATCCGCAGTCTCCGCTATACCTCGCAGAAGCGGCGCGAGCAGGTGGAGGCCGAGTGCGCGGACTTTTTCAAAGAGGAAAAATTCCGCATTATCTCTACGGCGGGCTGTGATATGAGCCGCACGACCGGCAGGATGATCGAGGCGATGAAGAGCCTCGGGGAGGACTATGAGCTGCTCCTCATCGGGGAGAGCGAGGAGGAGGACGAGCAGATCGCCCGCGGCATGATTCAGGAGCTGGGGCTTAGCAATGTGAAGATCTTCCCGCGCATGGACCAGGATCATCTGAAATATTTTATCGGACACTCTCAGGTGGGCATGGTGACTTACCATCAGCGTGACCTGAACAATAAATACTGTGCGAGCGGGAAGATTTACGAGTTCCTGTTTGAAGGAATTCCGGTCGTGACCTCCACGAACCCGCCGCTTAAGGATTTCTGCGAGAAATATAAGGTGGGACGCGCTTCTGACGATTATGAGGCCGCGATCCGTGAGGTCGCCGGAAACTATGGCCGCTGGACGGCTGCGGTAGAGCGTTTTGTGAGCCGTACGGACGTGGGGCGGAACAATCACAGACTGGCGGAGCAGATTCAGGAGCGACTGAAGGAGAAGACACGATGAGAAAAGTAATGCTGGTGTTCGGTACCAGGCCGGAAGCCATCAAGATGTGCCCGCTGGTAAACGAGCTGAAGACGCGGCCGGGGATCGGGACGGTCGTCTGTGTGACCGGTCAGCACCGGCAGATGCTGGATCAGGTGCTGGAGGCATTTTCGGTTGTGCCGGACTATGATCTGTCGATCATGAAGGAGCGGCAGACGCTCTTCGACGTGACAACGAATATTCTGAACCGCATCCGCGAAGTGCTGGAAAAGGTCGCACCCGATGTGGTGCTCGTCCACGGCGATACCTCCACGACCTTTGTGACCGCGCTCGCCTGTTTTTATCTGCAGATTCCGGTCGGACATGTTGAGGCGGGTCTGCGCACCTACAATCTCTACTCACCTTATCCGGAAGAATTTAACAGACAAGCCGTCAGTATTATTTCGCAGTACAATTTTGCGCCGACCGAGCTCTCGAGGCAGAACCTTCTGCGGGAAGGGAAAAATCCGGATACGATCTATGTGACCGGCAATACGGCGATCGACGCCCTGAAGACGACGGTGCGGGAGGATTATACACACCCGGAACTCGACTGGGCAGCCGGCAGCCGCCTGATCCTGATCACGGCGCACCGCCGCGAGAACCTGGGCGAGCCGATGCGGCATATGTTCCGTGCGATTCGCCGTGTATGCGACGAGCATCCGGACATCCGGGCGATCTACCCGATCCATATGAATCCGGTCGTGCGGGAGACCGCGCGCGAGATTCTCGGGGACGACGAGCGGATCCGTATCATCGAGCCGCTCGATGTGCTTGATTTTCACAATTTTCTGGCGCGAAGCTACCTGGTCCTGACGGACAGCGGTGGGATACAGGAAGAAGCGCCCTCCCTTGGAAAACCGGTGCTCGTCATGCGCGACACGACGGAGCGGCCGGAGGGCATCGAGGCCGGCACGCTGAAGCTGGTCGGCACGGACGAGAAGGTTATCTATGATAATTTTAAGCTTCTGCTCGAAGATAAGGCGGCCTATGAGGCCATGAGCACTGCGAGCAACCCCTACGGCGACGGCTTCGCGAGCAGGCGGATTGCCGATATTCTGGAAGGAAACGCATGAATTTATATCTGCTGGTATTCTTGGTGCTGGCGGCGGGATCTGTGCTGGAATGGTTCCGTCCTCAGTATAAAAACAATATTTACAGAGTATGCTGGCTGCTGATGACTGCGCTGCTCTGCCTGCGCTATGGGCAGGGGACGGATTATATCACCTACGAGGCGATTTACAATTCGATTCCTCTGACTGTCGATTTCTCCCGGTCCTATATTTTCGGCGTTTATCCCGAGATTGGCTGGCGCCTTTTGTGTGCGCTGTTTCGTGCGATTCACGCGCCGTTCTGGGTATTCACGGCCGCGCTGGGTCTCGTCGAGATGCTGCTTTTGCACCGCGTACTGACGAAATACACAGGTCACCGGACGGCGGGACTTTTTCTCGCTTATCCCGTGCTTTTCCTTGTCTATATGCTCTCCGGGCTGCGGCAGGGTCTGGCGATGTGCCTGTTCCTGGGTATTGCGCTGCCCTTTTATCTGGAAAAGAAGTGGATCCCCTATCTGGTGAGCGTTCTCATCGCGTCCGGTTTTCACAAAACGGGGTATATCTGGCTGATTTTGCCGTTTGTATACTATCTCTCAACGAAAGTCATGCTGGCTCTGACTGCTCTGTCCGCAGTGGGAGGACTGCTCCTGCAGATTCCTTTTGTGGAAAATAAGGTGATGGAAATATTTCCGTCCTATCATCTGTGGCAGTTTCTGCATGAAGGGGAAATCAGCTGGTTTGCACTGGCAGAAAGACTGGTCAGCTGCGCCGTCCTGGTTCTGCTCTTTTTTCTGCTGCGCAGAGCGGGAGAGGAGATTGAGGCGGAGACAGAGCTGCTGTTGAAGGCTTATCTGTGCGGCATATGCCTCTACATGCTGCTGATGCAGAACAGCTATTATGCCAGCCGTTACGCGGTTGTATTCAAGGTACTGGAATGCGTGCTGGTGCTGCGTCTGGTCGTAAAAGAACAGCGCGCGGCGAGGGCGGCAGCGGTCTTTTTCCTGGGACTTACGCTGTTCATGGGACTGAAAAATATGAACGCGATGATACGGGAGGGCTTCTATGATTCCTCCCAGGTGAATCTTCTGAATTTTCCCTATGTGTCGGTATTCCGGCAGGAGCAGATCAACGACTACACTGCCTATGGAGAAAAATATCCGGGCATTCTGGAAAATCAGATCGAGGATCAGGAGCTCTGGATACTGGAGGACGGGACGGAGTGAACAGCGATGCGGCTTGAAATTTTACTGACCGCCCTGTTGTTTTTCGGCGGGACATGTCTGACGGGCTACACAGTGCGGCGTCTTTTAAAACTGAAAAAAGAAGGAATCCTCTTCTCCATTGTACTCGGGGCGATGTGCTGGTGGGCGCTGATGGAGCTGATTCTTGTGCCGATGACCATGAAGTTTGCCAGCTTCAGCAGTTTTGTAATGATTTACAGCGCGGCCGTGGCGGCGCTGTCCCTGCTGGGACTTACCTGCTGGCAGGAGATACGGGAGGATCTGCGGGCGCTGATTGGAAACTGGAGGCAGTATCTGACGCTGGGGCATCTGGCGGCTCTTTTGTTAATCGTATTTGAGTTGTGGTTCCTTCATCATCACATGTATCTGGAGTGGGACGATACCTATTATGTGAATCTGGCGAATGTGGCGATTTCCTCGGACCGGATTTACTGGGTGTATCCGGAGACCGGCACGCTGGCTGACTTCGACAAGCGCTATGTGCTCTCGCTCTGGCCCATTTTTTATGCCTGGCTCTCTAAAATTTTCGGTGTTGCGGCGACGGTCATGGCGCACACGATCCTGCCCTGGCTGATGATTCCACTTGCCTATATGATCTATGTACTGATTGGGAAAAGGCTGTTTGAGGACGATACACAGCTGCAGGGGATGTTTCTTGCATTCGCGGTTCTGATCCACCTCTTTATGAGCGGGGAGCACACGACGGGTCTCACCTTCCTCACCATTACGCCCTGGGTCGGAAAGGGCGTGCTGGCGGCGATCGTGATACCGACGCTGTTTTACTGGATCCTGCGCGCAGTCTGCGACGGAGGAGCGAAAAACTGGATACTGCTGAGCCTTACAGGTCTGGCGGGTTGCCTGACCTCTTCCATGGGCATCATGCTCACGCCGCTCTTTGTCGGCCTGACGGTGCTCCTGCTCGCGCTGCAGAAAAAGAACCTTCGTTACCTGGCGTATGGCATTCTTTCCTGTCTGCCCTGTATTCTGCTCGGACTTTATTATATCCGTCTGACACACTGAGGGAGGTATCGGATGCAGGAATTTTTTGAAATTGCGACAACCGATTTTGCAGCGACCTTTGAAGGAGCGTGGATGCTTCCGCTTCTGCTGCTCAGTGTGGGCCTGATCCTGTGGAAGGAGCCCGACCGGACGAAGAAAATTCTGCTCGGCGTCCTTCCGCTGGCGGCAATTTTTGTCTACTGGTTTCCGCCCACGGGCATATTGTTTATGAAGCTGCTGGGTGAGAATGTATACTGGCGCATTCTCTGGCTGATTCTGATTGCGGTGATTATTCCCTATGCACTGTGCCTGCTTCTTCGCAGGTGCAGCGGGCTGCGCAGACAGGCAGCTTTCCTGCTCTGCCTTGCCCTGATTGTGCTGTGCGGGACTCCGCTGCTCGCCTCGGAGGAATTTCTGGATTCCACAAATGAATATAAGATACCGCAGTATGTGATTGACGTCTGCGAACTGCTGCCGGAGAACATCCACGCGATGGTCTCCAACCGGCTCATGCCCTATATCCGGCAGTATGACACGAGCATTACGCTGGAGTTTGGGCGCAATGATTACCGCTATCTGAATCCGGGCGAGGCCGACGACGAGGTCGGTCAGATGTATCTGGAGGCGCAGGAGTCAGAGATTGATCTGTCGGTGCTTGCCCCGACGGCGAAGGCCGAGGGCTGCACCTTTCTGGTTTTTTCCAATACCCGTACGTATATAGGAGAATGGGAAGATTACGGCTATACCAAATACGCTTCGACGGATGAGTTTGATATCTTTGTGGATATGGACTATGAGGAAGGACAGGATACGAGAAAGTGGGAGGAATGAGAAAAGCGGTGCTGCTCCTTACCATTGCGGCCTGCAGCCTGTCGGTCGGAGCGGTCCTCAGTCAATACGAAGAGCCGGGACAGACGGTCTGTATCAATGAGATCTGCAGCAGTAACAAGCGGGTGATCGAAGATTCCGGCGGCGAGTGCAGCGATTATATCGAGCTCTACAATGCCTCGAAAGAGCCCGTGTCGCTGTCCGGCTGGTATCTCACGGACGACGCGGAGGAGACGAACAAGGCTGCGCTGCCGGATGTCACGATTGAAGCAGGAGGGTACTTCGTCTTCTTTGCCAACGGGCGGGACGACAGTGAGGACTCGCTTCCTTTTAAAATCAGCGCCGCCGGAGGAGAGACGATCCTGCTGACGGATGCAGAAGGTAATACCGTGGACTCTGTGGCAGTGCCGGAGCTGAAGGCGGATACGGTCTATGCGCGGAGCGCAGACGGCACCGACACCTGGGCGGTCCTGGAAGCATCCCCCGGTGTTTCGAACGATGGAAGCGTGGCAGTGCGGGAGGCGACGCTCGATACGCCGCTCTTCTCCGCGGAGGGAGGCTTCTACAGCGAGGCTTTCTATCTGTCGATTACGGCGGGCGAAGACGAGACGATCTACTATACGCTGGACGGCAGCGAGCCGACGGAGGAGTCCGAGGTTTATACGGGAAGCATTTTTATCGAGGATGTCAGCGCAAATCCCAACGTATACAATGCCATTCAGAATGTGACGACAGACTGGATGAATTACACGCCGACAGAGGAAAATGTGGATAAAGGCACGGTCGTGCGTGCGCTCGCAGTGGATGAAGAGGGAAACTTCAGTGAAATCGCGACGGCGACCTACTTTGTGGGTCTCGCGGCCTATGGGGATGCGGATGTGCTGTCCCTGGTGGCGGATCCGGAGGATCTCTTCGGCGAGGAGGGCATCTATGTCACCGGAAAGGAATACGACGAGTGGTATCTCTCGGGCTCCGAAGAGGAGGAGCCGACGCCGAACTATGAGCAGAAGGGATCGCTGTGGGAGATCGACAGCAATCTGGAAATGTTTGAGTCGGGAGACAGTGTGCTGAATCAGGCGGTCGGCCTGCGGATACAGGGCGGTTCCTCCAGAGCGTCTGCGAAGAAGCGCTTCAGCGTCTACGCGCGCGAGGAGTACAGCGGCAGCGACTATTTTGACTACGAGATCCTGGAGGGAAAGAAGCTTCACTCCTTCGCACTGCGTTCGGGCTTCGCGAATGTAGCGATGCAGGAGCTGGTAGAGGAGCGGAGCGTTGCTACGCAGTCCGCGCGGGAGGTCGTCGTCTTCCTGAACGGGGAATACTGGTACACGACCTACATCCAGGAAAAATACAGCAAATATTATCTCAGTGAAAAGTACGGCGTCGATATGGAAGGTGTGGCGATCCTGCGGAATTATTCAGTGACCGGCGGCGGAGACAGCTCTGTGGAGGCCGAATTTGCTGAGTTGATGGAATATTTTCAGAACGGAGATTTCTCCACGGCAGAGGCCTTCGAGGAAGCCTGTGAGAAGATCGACATGCAGAGCTACATCGACTTCATGGTCACGAATATTTATCTGTGCAATATGGATATGTCCGATCGCTATAACCAGCTGACCTGGAGATCATATAAGAGCGGCGGGTCGGAATATGAGGATGGAAAATTCCGCTGGCTTATCTATGATCTGGACTATGTGGAGACGAGCCATCTGGATTTCTACGGCGTCGACAATATGGCGGAGCTGAACTCCTTCACGGCGCCGATCCGCTTCGACGTAAACGGCTCGTCGATGGATGAGATGATTATTTTCAGCGCGCTGCGTGAGAATGAGAGCTTCCGGGAGCAGTTTGTCACTTCCTTCCTGGATATGGCAAATACCTGTTTCTCGGTGGAAAATGTCACGCGGGTACTCGAAAAATGGGGCGAGGATGTCCACTGGCATGACGACTTTTTCCTGCTCCGCTTCGACTACGCGGCAGAGTATCTGGCGGAGGAATTTTCACTGAATGGCACGCTGGAGGAGCTGACGCTTTCCATCAGTGATCCGGATGGCGGAAGCGTGCAGCTGAATACCTGTACGCCGGATCTTTCGGAGGGCACATGGACCGGAAAATATTACAGCGATTATCCGCTCACGCTGACAGCGGTGGCTGCGGATGGATATCGCTTTGTCGGCTGGACGGGCAGCGTGGAGAGCTCCGAGGAGACGATCACTGTGGATCTGTCGGATGGTGGCGCGCAGCTCGAGGCTGTTTTTGAGAAGACAGAGTGAGCGGACAAGGAGGGAAAGAAATATGAGCAGGATATGGAAAAAGATGCAGGGTCTCAATGGAGTCATCCTGTGCATCTATCTGGTTGAGGTGGCGGCCATCAGCCTTTATTATGCGCTGGCGGGCGTTTTCGGAATGCCAGGAAAGATCAAACTGCTGCTGCTCGCGGCCGGCTGCGTGCTGGCTGTCCTGGCGGCTCCGTGGATCATCCGCGGGATACAGAAAATTCCGCTGCAGGCGCTCCGTCCGGTCTCCATGAGCCGGAAAAAGCGGAACTGCTTCCTGTGCGGGGTCTGGCTTGTCTCCTTTCTGGTACTGCTTTTGTGGTATATCGGATTCTATCCGGGCGCCATTATTTTTGATACGGCAGAGCAGTGGCAGCAGGCAGTCAGCGGAAGCTACAGTGACTGGCATCCCGCGCTGCATACGCTCCTGAGCTTTACCCTGCCCTTGAAACTGACGAACGGCTGGGTGGGCTCCGTGGTTTTCTTTCAGATCCTGCTGTTTGCGTCGGTGCTGTGTTATGCCTGTGCTGTGCTTTCGCAGGTGATTCATCACCGGATCGTGATCGGGATTCTTGTATTTATCCTTCTGAATCCGATTACCGGCAAGATGAGTGTGCATCACCTGAAGGATACCTCGCTGGCCCTGTGGGGGACTCTGCTCCTCCTTTTTGCCATGCAGATCTATTATTCCCATGGAGAGTGGTTGAGAAGTATCTGGCGCAAGCTTCTGTTTGCGGTCGTCTTTGTGATTGCCACGCTGGTGCGGCACAACGCGATCCTGCTGACGCTGCCGATCCTTGTCTGTGTGCTTCTGTGCGTGAAAAACCTCAGGGGAAATCTGAAAGTACTGGTGCTGATCGCTCTTCTCACCTGGGGCGTCAGAGGCCCCCTGTACAGCGCTTTTGATGTGAGCGCGCCGGGCGCGCGACATATGGAGACGCAGGGCTGCCCGATGACGATCATCGGGAACGTGGTGGTCGAGCACCCGGAGGTGCTGGACGAGGAGACGCAGGAATTCGTCTATGCGATCGCGGATCAGGAGACCTGGGAGACTTATTACACCTGTGGAAGTTTTAACAATCTGAAAAGAAGCGGATATGCAGATCTGACGGTGATTGAGGAGACCGATGTGCTCTCGATTCTGAGCATGACGCTGCGCTGCACGCTCAGGGCGCCGGCGTCCGCGGCAGAGTTTTTCCTCACTCTGACGAGGATGGTCTATTCTCTGGATGGGAACAGCTATTTTTATGAAATTCTGGAAGGACCGGAGGAGTTTGAGGTCGAGTACGCGGGAAATCTGGCGCTGCTGAATGGTCTGGAAGCCTATTGCAAGGTATTCTACAACAGTTTCCTGAAATATTTCTTCTGCTATATCGGAGTCATGGATCTGGTCGTTCTGGTCTGCATGTGTGGAAAGCTGAATCTTCGCAATCCGGATGACTGGAAGAGGCTCCTTGCCTGCGTCTCCGTCTTTACTTATAATTTTGGAACGATGCTGTTCCTCACGGGCCGGGATGACCGTTTCTTCTATGTGACCTTTTTGCTTGCGCCGGTGCTGGCCGTCTTCGCACTGATAAAAGAAGCGCCGTCGTTTACCGAAGGCGCCGTCTCCGCACCTGATCGATGAGCCTCTGACCGAAGACGCGCTTGACGCCCAGCTTCAGGTAGAATACACACTCGCGCAAAAGGCGCGCGGGACTGAGGCGGAAGACGCCGAGCTCCCGCTGCATGCGCAGCTGCTCCCGGTGTGCGCGCAGCTTGTTGTTGTCGGAATATCCGGCGATCTCATAGACTGCGATCGGCGTCTGCCGATATACAAAGACCTTGCCGGCCAGGTACATGCGCAGAAAGAAATGGTGATCAGCGCAGACGCGGTAGGAGAGATCGTAGGGGGTCTCCAGCAGCAGTCCGCGTCTTATAAAAGCTGACTGGTGGCAGAAGGCCATCTCCTCCGTCAGGCGAGAAAGCGGCAGCGCGGGATAGAGCTTCTGTCCGCCCTGGTAGATGCAGATCGTGTCTCCGTAGAGGATCTGCGCGTCCTTTTCAGCGGGAAAAAGATCCTGGAGAATATGGGCGGAAGCAAGGCGATCTCCCGCGTTTAAGAACAGGAGCCACTCGCCCGCCGCCATCCGGGTTCCTTTGTTCATGGCGTCGTAGATGCCCTGATCCGCCTCGGAAAGATAGCGGATGGGAATCTTTTTTTCGTCGAATGTACGCTTTGCCTCATCGAGGAATGTTGCTGTTCCGTCGTCGGAGGCGCCGTCGATGACCAGATATTCAAAATCTGTAAAGTCCTGCGACAGCACGCTTTCCATGGTGATCTGCAGCGCTGCCTTCGCATTCCTGCAGACCGTGATGATCGATAATGTCAGAGCAGCCAGAACGACCGCCTCCTCTCTGTTTTCCAGGGTTTATTATAAGGGAAAAAAGGCGGATTTACAAGCTGTCTTGTAAAAACATGCCGGAAGTGGTAAAATACAATAGACTATGTTTACGAGTATGAGGTAGCGATTTCCATGGATAAATATGATCAGTTCAAGCGCCTGCTCCGGCTTGGTATCGCGGGACTGGAGATACTGATAGAGACCGCCCTTTTTGCGGCTGTCTGGTATATTATTTATAATGAGCGTCGATGGGCGGCTTTTGAAAACAAAGGGAATCTGATGATGATCGGATTCTATCTGTTTTATCTGGTCATTTTTATTTATATGTACGGCGGCACAAAATACGCGTACTATACCAAGGGACAGCTCATCCTGTCCCAGACGCTGGGTTCGCTGTTCGCGAATGCGGTGATGTATATTCAGATCATCATGGTATTTGGCCGCTTCCCCTTCCCGACCGCCTGGCCGATGGTCGCGCTGTGCGTGGCGGATCTGGTGGTTGCGGCGATCGTGAACCAGCTCTCGGACGGCATGCTTCGCCGGCTGTTTCCGCCCAAGCGGTTGTTGCTGGTCTGCGATCAGCAGTATCGGGCAGATCTTGAACAGAAGCTTTCTGTGCGGAAAGACCTGTATGAGATTTCCCGCTGTGTTCCGACCTCGGAGCCTCTGGCAAATCTGCAGCGGGAGATTCAGAACTGTGATGCGATGATGATCTATGGCCTCGACGAGGCCAAGCGCGATATTCTGGTCAAATTCTGCTATGAACAGTCCATCCGCGTCTACATCGCGCCGGAGATTTCCGATATTCTTCTGCGCGGAGCAGATCGTGTGCATTCCTTTGATACTCCTTTTCTGCTGCTGCGTAATGCGGGTCTCTCCTTTGAGCAGCGCATCGCAAAACGCGCGATGGATATTGTGATTTCTGCGATTCTTCTCGTAATCGCCTCCCCCTTCATGCTGTTGACCGCGATTGCGATCCGGATGGAGGACGGCGGTTCTGCGCTCTATAAGCAGGAGCGCGTGACGATCGGAGGCAGAAAATTCTTCATCTATAAATTTCGCAGTATGGTCGTGGATGCGGAGAAATACGGCGCGCAGTTTTCCACGAAGAACGACAGCCGCATCACGAAGGTCGGTCATTTTATTCGCGCGACCAGGCTGGACGAGCTGCCGCAGCTTCTGAATATTCTGAAGGGCGACATGAGCATCGTCGGGCCGCGTCCGGAGCGCCAGCAGTACATCGAGGAGTTCTGCCGCGAGACGCCGGAATTCATCTACCGGCTGAAAGTGAAGGCGGGGCTGACCGGCTATGCGCAGATTTATGGAAAATACAACACGACTCCGCTGGACAAGCTGAAGCTGGATCTGATGTACATCGAGAGTTATTCGATCCTTTTGGATATCCGGCTGATCTTCCTGACGCTGAAGATCATGTTTACGAAAGAGAGTACAGAGGGAGTGGAGGACGGACAGAACCATGCGTAGATTCTGGATTTTCAATCATTACGCGACGACACCGAAGACAGGCCCCCTGCTTCGCCACTTTTATTTTGCAGAGTATCTGAAGGAGGAGGAGATCGAGACGACGGTCTTTGCGGCTAATGAGCTGCATCAGACCGGCGGGACGGTTGACACGAAGGGCGCGCCGTATCTCAGGACGGAAGAGGAGGGCGTCCCCTTCGTCTTTGTCCACACGAGCAAGTATCAGGGCAATGGCTTCTCCCGCGTGCGCAATATGTTGTCTTTCTTTTTCGGCCTGCTGCGCATCAGCGGAAAATATGCGAAGCAGTATGGAAAACCGGACGTGATCATGGGCTCGAGCGCTCATCCGCTGACAAGCATCGCCGGGATTCTGATCGCGCGGAAGTTCCGCGTTCCGGTGATCGTGGAGGTGCGCGATCTCTGGCCGGAGGCGATCTTTTCCGTCGGGAAGCTGAAGATGGAAAGCCTCCCGGGGCGACTTTTGAGCGCCGGCGAAAAGTGGATGTATGTCCATGCGGACGCGATCGTTTTCACAAAAGAAGGAGACGTCGACCACATCAAAGAGATGGGCTGGGATAAGGAGCATGGCGGGAAGATTGACCTTGGAAAATGCCATTATGTCAATAACGGCGTCAATCTCTCTGAATTTTATACGAGTATCGAGCGCGACATTCTGCCCGATCCGGATCTCACGGATCCGGGCTTTCGCGTGACCTATACCGGTACCGTGCGGCCGGTCAATAACGTGGGCAACCTGCTCGACACGGCGAAGCTTCTGAAAGAGCACGAGGACATCCGCTTCCTCATCTTTGGTGGCGGCAGCGAGCTCGAGGCGCTGAAAAAGCGCGCGGCGGATGAGCAGATCGACAATGTGGTCTTCAAGGGCTTTGTCGAGAAGAAATATATTCCCTATATCTTAAGCCGTTCCTCGGTCAATGTGCTGAACTATTCGCAGTCCAACTACAACTGGTCGCGTGGAAACAGTTCCAACAAGCTGTTCGAGTACATGGCCAGCGGCAAGCCGCTGATCTCCACGGTGCGGATGGGTTATAGCATTCTCGATCGCTACGAGTGCGGACTTTCGCTCGACGAGTGCACGCCGCAGGCGCTGGCGCGGGAGATTCTGCGGATCCACGATATGCCGGAGGAGGCTTATGCACAGATGGCTGCGAACGCGCGGGAGGGTGCGAAGGATTTTGACTTCCCCGTCCTGACCAGGAGACTGTATCAGGTGATCGAGAGTGTCTGGTAAAATCAGAAAATATTACGATACATTAAGATATTTAAAAAAGAGTCAGATCGCGTATCTGCTGAAAAACCGGCTGCTGCGCGGAAAGGCCGCCGTGACGACGGCACATGCGCCGGGGCGAAATCCTCTGCCGCTGTGGTGGGAGGAGCTGGATGAGGATCCGGCGTACCTTCAGCGCTTTGATGCGGAGGAGATCTTTCAGGGGAAAGTGACGCTGCTGCATGAATCACAGGATATGGAGGGAGAACGCTCCCACCTCTGGAACTTTAACCTGCATTATCTGGAATATCTGATTCCGCTCGCGGCGGAGTACCGCAGAAGCGGTGAGGAGCGCTGGTACACCTGTTTTAAAAGTTATTGTCTTGCCTGGATCGGGGACAACCGCTCCGGCAAAGGGGATGGCTGGCACCCCTATACGATCTCGCTTCGCCTGACAAATCTTCTGATCTGTATGGACGGTTTCGGCGAAATTCTGGAGCAGGACCGTGAATTTGTGCGGGAGCTTGCGGACAGCATATACGCGCAGTATCTGTATCTGCAACAGAATCTGGAACGCCATCTCCTCGCGAATCATTACTTTGAAAATCTGAAGGCAGTTCTTCTGGGAAGCCTTTACTTTCAGGAGAAAAACACCTATAGTAAATATAAGGCGCTTTTGAAACGTGAAATCGCAGAACAGATCCTGCCGGACGGCCTGCACTATGAACGCAGTCTCATGTATCATAAGATCATTCTGGAGGATCTGCTGCGGGTGACGTCTGCTGTGGCTCATCGCGATAAAGCCTTTTCTGAGGAGCTGCGGGGAACGATACAGCGTATGGCAGACGCCATGTATGCGCTGGAGGACGGGATGGGACGCACGCCGCTCTTCAACGACGCGGGCGACAATGTGGCGCGGCCGATGGACAGTCTCCTGCGCGCTCTTGCGCACAGACTGGATATCACGCCTGCGCAGCCTGTAAAGACGGCTTTCCAGGACGCCGGATATTACTGCCTCAGAAGCGGCGATATCAGGATTCTGATGGACGCAGGGGAGATCGGGCCCAATTTTGCCGTGGGGCACGGACACTGCGACGCCCTGAGTTTTGAACTCTCTGTAAAGGGAAGACCGCTGTTTGTCAATGCCGGCACGGGACTGTATCAGGGAGAGCTGCGGCCTTATTTTCGGAGCACCGCGGCGCACAACACGGTCGTGATCGACGGGCAGGAGCAGTCTGCGTGCTGGGGCGAGCATCGCGTGGCACGGCGGATCCGGGATGTCTCGGGCGAGTGCGCAGACGGCTGGACAGAGGGCAGACTCACGACCGCTGCGGGAAAATCGCAGAAAAGGCGCATCGAGCTGGAGGGAGAGACGGTTCGGATTCTTGATACGGTGTGCGGTCATGCGCAGGCGTATCTGCATCTGGCGCCGGAGTGGGAATATGTCCTGATGGGACATCAGATCCTGCTGCAAAAGCGCCCGGGGAGTACAGTGGAAGCGGAAATGTCCTGTATACTCAGCGTACAGGAAGGTGATAACGTACAGCTTCACCGGGATGGCAATCTGGCGCTCTATGCGCCGGAGTTTGGCAGGATGGAGCGTATTGAGACGCTGGAGATCTCCTGGGAGGGAGATGGGACGGCGCACGAGATAAAGATCGATTTTACAAGGAGAGAGGAACGATGATCAATGTAGTGGGACTCGGCTATATCGGCCTGCCGACAGCTCTGATGTTTGCTGCGCATGGTGTGGAGGTAATCGGTACGGATTATAACCGGGAGCTGGTCGATACGCTTAAGGCGGGCAGGACAACCTTTGAGGAGGACGGTCTTGACGAACTCTTTGCGGAGGCGGTGAAAAAAGGCATCCGTTTTTCCCACGAATATCAGAGCACGGATCTGTATATCGTGTCGGTACCGACGCCCTACGACAAGGCGAGCAAAAAGGTGGATGCCAGTTTTGTGGTTGGCGCGGTAAAAAATGTCATGGAGGTCTGCCCGAAAGGAGCAGTGATCGTGATTGAGTCCACGATCTCTCCGGGGACGATTGACCGCCATGTGCGGCCGGTAGTGGAGGCGCAGGGCTTTGTAATCGGCGAGGACATCCATCTCGTCCATGCGCCGGAGCGTATCATCCCGGGGAATATGGTCTATGAGCTGAAGCACAATTCACGCACAATCGGCGCGGACAGCCGCGAGGTCGGGGAGAAGGTAAAGGCGCTGTATGCCTCCTTCTGCGAGGGCGAAATTGTCGTGACGGACATCAGCACTGCGGAGATGACGAAGGTCGTGGAAAATACTTTCCGTGATATCAATATTGCTTTCGCAAACGAGCTGGCAAAGATCTGCCGTTCTGACAATATGGATGTCTATGAGATCATCCGCATTGCGAACAAGCACCCGCGCGTGAACATTCTCACGCCCGGCCCCGGCGTGGGCGGGCATTGCATCTCGGTCGATCCCTGGTTCCTGGTCGGGGATTATCCGGGACTTTCCAACATCATCCTGGCGGCGCGGAAAATCAACGATTCCATGCCGGATTTTGTGCTGGAGCGGATTCACAATATCATGAAGGAAAACGGAATTGACGACGTGCGCCGCGTGGGTCTCTACGGACTGACCTACAAGGAAAATGTCGATGATACGCGCGAGAGTCCGACGCTGCAGATGCTCGAAAGCATGGAGCGGCATCTTACAGGAGGGCTGATCAAGGTCTATGACCCTTATGTGATAAGGGATATTGTTCCAAACCAGTATCATGATCTGGATGCATTTCTGAAGGATGTGGACATGGTTGTGCTGCTGGTGGGGCATGATGAGATAAAGGAGCAGATGGAAAAACTGAGGGGAAAAGTGATTCTGGATACCAGACATGTCTGTTTCCTTGAGGGAGTTTATCGTTTGTAGGTAAAAGGTTCGGGGGATGAAAAGAGAGAGTGCGAAATACGACCTGTGTTTTCTGATTCTGCTGATCGGAGCGCTGATGGTTCATCTGTCCAGAATCAGGCTCGGATATGCGGATATAGATGAAAGCTTTTATCTGACTGTGCCTTACCGTATTCTGCAGGGGGATTCTTTTCTGGTAGATGAGTGGCATCTGTCGCAGCTGCTGGCCTTCCTTACGCTGCCGATTATGAAGGTCTATCTTCTGATTGTCAGAAATACGGAGGGAATCTATCTGGCGTTCCGCTACATTTATCTGGCGGCGCTGGCTGTGGCGGCGTCCCTGTCCTATTGGCTGCTGCGCAGCAGGGATAAGGTCCTGGCCATGGCGGCGAGCATTATGATTGCCCTCTTTGTCCCGTTCGGGCTCAGAACGATGGGCTACAATCAGGTTGGACTTCTGACGGTCTGGCAGTTTGGCGCGGTCATGCTCACTGATACCCGTTTCTTTCGGATCAGGTATGCCATGGCGGGACTTCTGCTGGCGATGTCTGTGCTCTGCAATCCGTATATGCTGAGCCTGTATCTGCTTTATGCGGCGGCCTGCATCTGGAAGCGAAAGAAAGAAGACGCTTTCGGCCTGCGGGCGCTTGGATGGGTGACGGTGGGCTGCGCGGTGCCGGGCGTTCTGTTCCTTGGATTTCTGCTTTATCGGACGTCGATCGCGGAAATCATGAGGAACCTGCCTTATCTGTTCCGGGATCCGTCACATGTGGCCAAGACGCTTCAGAGTTTTTTCAGTCCGATCGTGAAATTTGTCGTCTGGTTCTGGCCGTATTTTGCGATATTTGTACTGGGGCTGCTGGCCTCGCTTACATTTCTGGGGCTCCGGAGGCTGCTGTTTCAGCTCATGGCGCTGCTGCAGCTTGTACTGTGGGTGCTTCTGTGTGTGTTTAAGTCGGATGGGGTGGGAAAGTATGCGATTATGCTGCCGCTCACGCTGCTTGGACTGATGGCTTTTCTGCTGACGGAAAACAAAAGCTGGGACATATTCTGCAAGGGATGGCTTGTGGGAATTATCTATGAGGTGTGTATGAATCTGAGCAGCAACCAGGGCATTTACGTAATCTGTAATGCCTGCGCAGTTTCTACCGGGTTTTCGCTGTTCCTGATCAAGGATTATCTGGATGAGGAACAGGAATGGAATCGCCGGATGTGGTGGCTGACGTCGCTGATCGTGCTGCAGCTGCTTGCGGAGGTATGGATCAATATGACCACCGTTTTCTGGGAGGACGACGTATCCTCTCTGACAGCGCTGATCGATCAGGGACCGCAGAAGGGGATCTATACGACAGCCAGGAAAAAGGAAATCTACGATATCAACTATGAGAATCTGCAATCGCTGGGGGATCTGGACGGAAAATATTTTATGTGCTTTAACTATTTTCCCTGTGCTTATCTGATTGAGGAGAATGCGCGGAACGGCTGCTTTTCCGCCTGGCTCGCGGAGGCGGAGAATCTGACCGGCGAGCGTGCGGAGCGCTATCAGTGGTATTATGAACTGCATCCGGAGAAACAGCCGGAAGTGATTTACATCGATGTGGAGGCCTCCTGCACCTGGTCGGATGAAGAGTGGGAAGCATGGTGTGAGGAATATCATTATATAAGGGAAGTTTTCGAGCGGGGCGGCAGCGTGCTGTACCTGCAGGAATCATAACAGAAAGGGAATTCTGATGAAACAATTATTTTTGAATGTGAATGACGGGAGCGTGCGTCTGCTTGATCAGCCGGCGCCTACGGTAAAGGAAAATATGGCGCTGGTCGAGAGCCTCTATACGGTCGTCAGTGCGGGCACGGAGCGCGGCCTCACCTCCTTTGGAGGGAAGAATCTGGTGCAGAAGGCGCTGGAGCGTCCGGACCAGGTAAAGAAGGTGCTCGACAAGGTTGTCTCGGACGGGCCGCTGACCGCTCTTGAGACTACGTTCAACAAGCTGGCGGAGCCGATGCCGATGGGATACTCGGGCGTCGGGCGCGTCGTCGCCTGCGGACGCGGCGTGACGGAGGTGCAGGCCGGGGATCTGGTTGCGATGGTCGGGACAGCTTATCACTGTGAGATCAACCGGGTCAGCCGGACGATGCTGACGAAGCTGCCGGAGGAGCTCACCGACTACCGGCAGGCGGCCTTCTGCGCGCTCGGCGGTATCGCGCTGGAGGGCATCCATCAGGCGGAGGTCGTGCCGGGAGAGACGGTGGCGGTCATCGGCCTCGGCCTCGTCGGGCAGATTGTCTGCCGTATCTTAAACGCCTACGGCTGCGACGTGATCGGCTATGATGTTGTGGACAAGAGTATGGAGGGCACACGCCTTCTTGGCTTTATCAATTCCAATGATGACAGCGCGGCGGATATGACAAAATCGCTGACACATGGGCGCGGCGCGGACAAGGTGATCATCACGGCGGCGGCGGATTCCAATGCGCCGATGGATCTCGCAGCGGCGATTGCCAGAGACCGCGGCATCATCTGCATGATCGGTGTGACGCAGATGAACATTGACCGCAGGCCGTATTATGAGAGAGAGCTGTCGTTCAAGATTGCGCGTTCCTACGGCGCTGGACGTTACGACTCTACTTATGAGGAGCAGGGCATCGACTATCCGATCGGTTATGTGCGTTTCACGGAGGGGCGCAATATTGAGGAGTTCGTGCGTCTGCTCGCGCAGAAGCGTGTCGACGTGTCCGATCTCATCACGCATGAGATTCCCTTTACGGACGCGGCGAGAGCCTATGAGATGATCACAAAGAACCCGAACCATGAGCGCTACATCGGCGTCCTGCTGAAATATGAAGAAAATCAGGAGAAATGGAAGGATACCGTCGGGAGTACGGCGAAGAAAGCCGTGTCCGGCGATGAGATTCGTCTCGGCCTGATCGGCGCGGGCAATTTCGCGCGCAGCACGATGCTGCCGATCATGAAGGAGAGCGGGAAATATGCGTTCCGCGGTCTGGCCACGACCGGCGGGGTTGGGGCAGCGCAGGCGAATGCCGGCACGCCCTTCGCCTACACGACAAATAATTATAAAAAACTGCTGGAGGATCCGGACATCGATCTGATCGCGGTCTCCACGCAGCATGGCAGCCATGCGAAATTTGTCGTCGAGGCGCTGGAAGCGGGCAAAAACGTGTACTGTGAGAAACCGCTCTGCCTCACGCTGGACGAGCTCGAGGCGATTCGGAAGGCCTATGCAGGCTCGAAGGGGGAACTTTTCGTCGGACTGAACCGCCGTTATGCGCCGCTTTCCCGGCAGTTAAAGAAAGACATGAAGACCGACCAGATTCCGGCGGTCTATGATTTCATCGCGAATGCGGGATTTATCCCGCAGAAGCACTGGGTTCACGATGAGGCCGCGGGCGGCGGGAGAATTCTCGGCGAAGCCTGCCATTTCATCGATCTGATTCAGTATCTCGACGGGAGTGAGCTTCAGGAACTCACCGTGACGGCGGCAAAAAATGACGCCTATCCGATGAATGACAATGCGCTGATCACGCTGAGCTTTGCTTCGGGCGCGGTTGGCAATATCCTTTACTCCTCGATGGGTTCGAAGCGTTATCCGAAGGAGCAGCTCAGAGTGCTCTCGAACGGCACAGTCTGTGAGCTGGACAACTTCATCCGCCTGCGGAAATTCGGCTCCTCGAAGACTACGTCGCACCAGCTGAAGCAGGACAAGGGCATCAAAGCAGAGTATGAATACATGTATCGCGTCCTGAAGGGGAAGAAAAAGAACGCGGCGATTGCGGATGCTTTCCGCGCCCAGGAGCTGCTGATCCGTGCGATGCAGAAAGTGAAGGAAGCATGAGAATCCTGGTCTATGACACGGCGGCGGACAGCGGCGGCGCGGCGACGGTACTGGAAAGCTTCTATGAAGAGTTTTCAAAGGATACGAAGAATCGTTATGTCTTTGTGCTGGGACGTTATGAGCTGCAGAGACGGGCGAATATCCGGGTGCTGCGCTATCCATGGGTGAAAAAGAGCCCGCTGCACCGTCTGTATTTCGAGTGGGTCAAAGCGCCGCGTATTATAAAAAAATACCGGATTGACCGCGTGCTTTCCCTTCAGAATATCGGCCTGCCGCGCGTCGGCGTGCCGCAGGAGCTCTACGAGCACAATGCGCTTCCGTTCTCAGAATATCGTTTTCATCTGCGGGACGGCTACCGGCCGTGGCTGACGCAGCAGCTGCTCGGCAGAATGATGAAGCACTCGATCCGTCACGCGCAGAAGGTCATGGTGCAGACCCGCTGGATGAAGGAGGCGATCGTTCAGCAGTGTGGGATTCCGGAGGAGAAGGTGGAGGTAAAATTTCCCGCGGTGGAGATGCTGCAGGCCGGGCCCTGGCAGATGGACGATATGCGTCCCGTTTTTCTCTATCCGGCGAACGCTTCGGCTTACAAGAATCACCGCACGCTGCTTGTGGCCTGCGAACTTCTGAAAGAGCGGGGCTTTACCGATTATCGTATGATCTGGACGGTGACGGGAGAAGAAAATGACGGGATCCGTGAGCTGAAAAAAGCGGCGGAGCGGGAGCGGCTGCCGATTGCGTTCCGGGGTCCGGTGCCGCGCCGCGAGCTCTTTGATCTCTACGCTTCGTCCATCCTGGTATTCCCATCTTATGTGGAGACGGTGGGGATGCCGCTTCTGGAAGCACAGTCCGTCGGCGCGCCGCTTCTTGCGGCGGACTGCCTCTACGCGAGGGATATTGCAGAAGATTATGAAAGAGCGCAGTTTCTGCCCGTCTTCGACGCGTCGGCCTGGAGCGCCGCAATGCAGAAATGGCTTGAAAATTAGACAGAACTGGTATAGACTAGGGTCAGTTTACAGGATCTGAAAGGAAGGTTGAAATATGGCATTATTAAAGGAATGGCAGAAGCTCGCTTACGATGAGAAGAAGGACAAGGGTCAGCTCCGGAAATTCTGGGATGACTATTTTCTGCTGGAGAAAGGTGTTTACGAGCAGCTGCTTGCCGAGCCGGATGTCGAGGTGAAGGGCACGGTGAAGGAGCTGGCGGAAAAATATAATCTGAGCGTCATGGAGATGACAGGCTTTCTCGATGGCATCAACGACAGCCTGGTGGAACCGAATCCGATTGATGAGATGGAGGAGGACACGCCTGTCAGCCTGAAATTTGATAAAGAGAAGCTCTATAAGAACATGGTCGATGCGAAGGCGGACTGGCTTTATGAGCTGCCCCAGTGGGAGAGCATCTTCGACGAAGAGACGAGGCACCGGCTCTACATCGAGCAGAAGAAGTCCGGCACGATCGTAAAGGGAAAGAAGATTGGCAGAAATGATCCCTGCCCCTGCGGCAGCGGAAAGAAGTATAAGCAATGCTGCGGGAGGAAAAAAGCATGAAAATCACACTGAAGGACGGTTCGGTAAAGGAATACGCACAGCCGATGTCCGTGATCGACATCGCACGGGATTTAAGCGACGGCCTGGCACGTATGGCCTGTGTCGGTGAGGTAAACGGCGAGATCGTTGATCTGCGCACGGTCGTGGAGGACGATGCGCAGGTGAATATCCTTACGGCACGGGATGAGGCAGGGCTGGCGGCGCTGCGTCACACGGCGAGCCATGTGATGGCTCAGGCAGTGCTGCGCCTGTATCCCGGCACAAAGCTGGCGATCGGTCCCTCGATCGCAAACGGTTTCTACTATGATTTTGAGTTTGAAGAGCCGCTGACGAGCGATGATTTTGAGAAAATCGAGGCGGAGATGAAGAAGATCATCAAGGAGGATCTGCCTCTTGAGCGCTTCACAAAGCCGCGTGAGGAGGCGATTGCCTACATGCAGGAGAAGGGCGAGCCCTACAAGGTCGAGCTGATCGAAGATCTGCCCGAGGATGCGGTGATCAGCTTCTACAGTCAGGGCGAGTTCACTGATCTCTGCGCGGGACCGCATCTGATGAGCACAAAAGGCGTTGGCAAGGCCTTCAAGATCATGAGCCTTGCGGGAGCTTACTGGCGCGGCGACGAGCATCGTCAGATGTTGACCAGGCTTTATGCCACGGCCTTCGCGAAGAAGGACGAGCTCGAGGCTTATATTACGATGATGGAGGAGGCCAGAAAGCGTGACCACCGGAAGATCGGCAAGGAGCTCGGGCTCTTCATGATGAACGAGGCCGGACCGGGATTCCCCTTTTTCCTGCCGAAGGGCATGGTGCTGAAGAACACGCTGCTCGACTACTGGAGACAGATTCACAAGAGGGCCGGCTATGTGGAGATCTCCACGCCGATTATTCTGAACCGGAGCCTCTGGGAGACCTCCGGGCACTGGGATCACTATAAAAATAACATGTATACGACGGTCATCGACGAGGAGGACTACGCGATCAAGCCGATGAACTGCCCGGGCGGCGTGCTGGTCTATGCGTCCGAGCCGCGGTCCTACCGCGATCTGCCGCTGCGCATGGGAGAGCTCGGCATCGTGCATCGCCACGAGAAATCCGGTCAGCTCCATGGCCTGATGCGCGTGCGCTGCTTTACGCAGGATGACGCGCACATCTTCATGACGCCGGAGCAGATCAAGGACGAGATCAAGGGTGTTGTGGCGCTGATCGATGAGGTCTACTCGCTGTTCGGCTTTGAGTATCATGTGGAGCTCTCGACGAGACCCGAGGATTCGATGGGCAGCGATGAGGACTGGGAGATGGCGACGGAGGGCCTTCGCAGCGCACTCGATGAGCTGCAGCTTCCCTATGTGGTCAATGAAGGCGACGGCGCGTTCTACGGACCGAAGATTGATTTCCATCTGGTGGACTGCATCGGCCGGACCTGGCAGTGCGGCACGATCCAGCTTGACTTTCAGCTGCCGCAGCGTTTTGAACTGGAATATACGGGCGCGGACGGCGAGAAGCATCGTCCGATTATGATTCATCGTGTAGTATTTGGATCGATTGAGCGTTTTATCGGCATTCTGACTGAGCATTTTGCGGGCGCGTTCCCGACCTGGCTTGCGCCGGTTCAGGTGCGTGTGCTGCCGATCTCTGATAAATATATGGATTATGCGAAGAGCGTACGGGATAAGCTGGACGCTGCAGGTATCCGTGTGGAGCTTGATACCCGTTCCGAGAAGATCGGTTATAAGATCCGTGACGCGAGGAACCAGCGGATCCCCTATATGCTGGTCACAGGCCAGAAGGAGGCGGAGGATGGTACGGTATCTGTCCGCAGCAGGGCCGGGGACGAAGGCGCGAAAGCGTTGGATGCATTTATTGCGGATATTCTGAAAGAGATCGAGGCGAAGGATAATGGGCTGAAGGTATCGGAATAATACCGGAAGCAGAGAGGGAATTGTGATGAACGAAAGACGAGCGGATCTGGATATGATCCGGGTAATCGCCTGCTTTCTGGTGGTGCTGCTCCATGTCGCGAGTTATGGGATGGAGGTCAAGGATCCGACGACGGCGGACTGGATGATTCGTGATGTGGTGGTATCTCTGGCGCGCTGCGCGGCGCCGCTCTTCTTCATGCTGAGCGGAGTGCTTTTTATGGAACGGGAGATCTCCATCAGGCAGCTCTATCGCAAATATATCGCGCGGATTGCGGCAGCCTGGCTTCTCTGGTCGGCATTTTATGCCGCGATCGACGTGATCGCGTATCTGGGAAGCGGAGATGATCCGCTGGGTTATTTTCTGGAAAAACTTCTGAGCGGACATTATCATCTCTGGTTTTTACCGTCGCTGCTGGTCGCCTATATGTTTCTGCCTCTTCTGCAGAAACTGGCCGGAAACTGTACGACGCAGGAGCTGAAATATCTGGCGCTTGTGATCCTGGTGGCTGTGATCGGGAAGAGTACGCTCGACCCGTTTCTGGACGAAAATGCGGCCTGGAATGGATTCTGGAGTAATTTCACGGTACCCTTTGCGTGTATTGGAATGCTGTACTTCGTGCTGGGATATTTTCTGTATAGAAACCGGGAGCGGATTCCGGCGGGAAAAGCTTTTTGGCTCTACTTCCTCCCGGCAATTATCATGATTGCAGTCAACACGGTCTGCGCGCATGCGAGCGGTTCGCACTCGACTGCAGGAAATGGATATCTGACGTTATGGGTGCTTCTGTCGAGCGCAGGAATGTTCCTGCTTTTACTGGGAATTCTAGCAGAATGGCGGCCGGGGGAGAGTCTGAGGGCAGTGATTCAGAGCCTTTCTGCTCACACATTCGGGATCTATCTCGTACACACGTTGTTCATCGAACAGGTTTTCCGCAGAATCGGGCTGACGCAGGATCAGTTTCCGGCGATCGTATCCATCATACTGTTTTCAGCGCTGACCTTTGTGCTGAGCTATCTGGTGGTATGGGTGATAAAAAAAATTCCTGTATTGGGTCATCTGGTCGTATAAAAAATTGTTGACAAGCGGTTATGCTTTTGGTATGATATCCTAGTCGGTTGAAAGACTGACGGATATGGCGAGATAGCTCAGCTGGCTAGAGCACGCGGTTCATACCCGCGGTGTCGAGGGTTCGAGTCCCCCTCTCGCTACTTAAAGCTTCCTAAGAGATTAGGAAGCTTTTTCTTTCAGGAGAAGGAGGTTTGCGCGATGCGTGTTGGCATTGGCTACGATGTACATCGTCTGGCGGAGGACAGAGAGCTGATTCTCGGCGGGGTGAAAATACCATATGAAAAAGGGCTTCTGGGGCATTCGGACGCGGATGTGCTGCTGCACGCGATCATGGATGCGCTGCTCGGCGCGGCGGCGCTCGGCGATATCGGGAAACATTTTCCGGATACAGATCCGGCTTATAAGGGGATTTCCAGTATGAAGCTTCTGGCGCATGTGGCCGCGCTGCTGGAAGAAAAGGATTATCAGATCATCAATATTGATGCGACGATCATCGCCCAGCGGCCGAAGATGGCGCCGCATATTCCGCAGATGGTGAAAAACGTGGCGGAGATGCTGAAGATAGAGGAAAGTCAGGTCAATATCAAGGCGACGACGGAGGAGGGGCTCGGCTTCACCGGCAGCGGCGAAGGCATTTCCGCACAGGCGATCTGCTCTCTGATGCCGATCACGGCCTATATTGATGAAGAGCGGGGCATGCAGGGCGGCTGCGCGGGGTGCCAGGGATGCAGGAGTTAGACTGGGAGCATGTGAGTCTGCGCTATCTACCTGAGGAAGAGAAGGCCTCCAGCCGTTCCCTTTACGAGGCGGCCTTTCCGGAGGATACGAAGCGTTTTGTGGACTTTTATTATCAGTATAAGACGCGGGACAATGAGATTCTGGTTCTGGAGCAGGAAGGGACGGCAGTATCCATGCTCCATCGGAACCCCTATACGCTGATTGTAAACGGATATGAGCTGCGAAGCGATTATATCGTGGCGGTCGCCACACAGAAAGAATTTCGTCATCAGGGCTGCATGAGCGCCCTGCTTCGGAAGGCGCTTGGCGACATGGCGGAGCAGGGAATGCCCTTCACTTTTCTGATGCCGGCGAGCGAGAGCATTTATGCGCCCTTTGATTTTGTCTGGATCTGCCCGCATACGGAACTTCCGGCACGTGTCCTTCGCATGGACGCGGATGCGCAGAATCGTTATCTGGCTGCCCGTTATCAGATGTTCTGCAAGAGGGATCAACGTTATCTGGAAAATCTTGAAAAGGAGCGGGAGGCTGAGTCCGGCGAGGCGGCTTCCGAGAAGGTGCCTCCCTTTATGGCACGGATCACGGACGTGTGCGCCATGCTCTCGCTCGCCGGAAGCCAGAAGAAGCAGGAGCTGTATCTGCATGTAAAAGATCCGATCATTGAAAAAAATAACGGCTACTTCTGCTGGAATACGGACCTTGATAAAAGCAGTGTCCAAAAGCTTGCACGTGAGCCGGAGCGCGTCGATCTGGAACTGAGTGTCGGTGAGCTGGCATCGTTGATTTTCGGCGGGTTCCGGATCTGTCTCAGCGAGTTTGTATAGCACAGTGAGAGAAATGAGAGGGAGAAGCGTATGATATATCTGTACATTCCCGGTCACGCGGGCTTTGGGAATCAGCTGTTCATGTATGCGAAGGCCTATGCGGTGGCCAGAGATCTGGGCGAACAGATTACGATCATCAATCTGACGACATACGATGAAGAGCATCCCTTCCTGCTGAAAAAACTGAAGCTGGACCCGACTGTGCGGAAGGTGTATTCGATCGATCATATCTTCAACCGGCTGTGCCTTTCTCTGATCTGCCGGTCGACGGATTTTCTGCTGCAGCACATTCCCTCCTGTGACAGGCTGGTAGAAGAGCAGCATGGAAGAAAGTATATCGATGATGGGCGGCATTTATCAAAGAAGAATCTTTATATTGAAGGTTACTTTGAGAGCTATCGCCATTTTGAGCGATATCAGGAGGAGATAAAGAAACAGTTTCTGTCGGCTGTGCCGGAGGAAAATGCGTATGTACAGGCAGCCCGGAATGCGGAGAACAGTGTGGCGCTGCACATTCGCGGCGGTGACTTCATACAGTATGGCCGGGCGATCGACAGCAGTTATTATCGGAACGCAATCGATCAGATGCGGAAGCTTGTCGGGCATCCCGTCTTCTTCCTTGTGACGCTCGAGGAGACAGTGCGTCGGCAGATTCGCGATTATATAGGAAATGACGCGGAGCTGGTGATCGTGGAGGCCGACGGGGATGACAGAGATTTTGTGGAGTGGAATGTGTTCTGCTGTTGCAGACACCACATCATTTCCAACAGTACCTATTCCTGGTGGGGCGCCTGGATGAGCGAGGGTATTGTCCTGATCCCGGATCAGGAGACTTACCGCGCAGCAGAAAAAACCGAAGACGACGAATATTATGACTACTATAAAGAGGAATGGATTCCGGTGAAGCGTTCCTGCGACGCCTGAAAGACAGCGATACGAAAGAGGAGAGGCTATATGGTACTGGTAATTTCCTGTTGCATCAATGTGCATAAAGATGTGCCGTTTGTCGCAGTGAGAGAAAGAGAAACCCGTGAACGGCAGTATTATGATTCTGTTGAGTGGGCGATCAGTACGGCTTTTGACCGGATCGTTGTATGTGAGAACAGTGGCTATGATTTTGAACACTCTGTATTTGCCGATCTGAACGAGAAGGCGGCCGCGAAGAACACGCTTCTGGAGTTTCTTTCTTTCGAAGGAGAGACGGAAGGAGTCGTGAAGTGCGGAAAAGGCTATGGCGAGGGAGAGATACTGAAATACGCGCTCAGGCATAGCCGGCTGCTTGAAGATGCTGACTATTTCTTTAAGCTTACCGGTCGTCTGAGGGTACTGAATATTGATGAGATTGTCGGCGCCTGTTCCTGCGAAAATGATTATTTCCTGCACTTTTTCCCATGGTGGCGCTGTCTCGACACCAGGTTTTACGGTATCAGAAAATGCGATTTTGAGAATCTTCTTGTGGACGAATACAGGAAAGTAAACGACCGGGAAGGAATATCTCTGGAAAACTGCTACTGTGAGAAGCTGATGGCCTGTGGCGTCGGTGTGAAGGCATTTGGGCGCTATCCGCGTTTTGCAGGCGTGAGCGGGACTACCGGAGAGGAACATTCGCAGTCCCTGCATCAGATGCTCTTTGATCTGCTTTGCCGCTGTCATATTTTCAATAACCGCCTTGTTTTCAAGGTGATCCGTACGCTTTTCGGGGTCTGAGGTCTGCGGAAAAAAACTGTTGACACATTTGCCCGGGTGACATATAATACTTAACTGTGACAAAGCGAGAAAATGTCCGATCCAATGCCCCGGTAAGACATTTTTGAAGATAAAAGTTTACAGAAACATTGTATTTTGACAGGAGGAACACCGATGAACAGTTTCATGGCCAATCCCGATAAAGTGGAGAGAAAATGGTACGTGGTTGATGCTGACGGTTGTACGCTGGGCCGTCTGGCTTCCGAGGTCGCCAAGGTGCTCAGAGGGAAGAACAAGCCGGAATTTACGCCGCACATTGATACAGGCGACTATGTGATCGTTGTCAACGCAGAAAAGGTTAAAGTGACCGGCAAAAAGCTGGATCAGAAGATTTATTACCGTCATTCAGACTATGTAGGTGGACTCAAGGAGACCACTCTGAGAGAAATGCTCGCAAAGAAACCGGAGAAGGTGATTGAGCTGGCCGTCAAGGGAATGCTTCCGAAAGGACCCCTTGGAAACACGATGTATGGCAAGCTTCATGTGTATGCGGGTCCGGAACATCCGCATGCTGCACAGAAACCGGAAGTCCTGACATTTTAATCAGATAGGAGAAGGAGGGAAAGATCATGGATAAAGAGAGATTCTACGGAACCGGCAGAAGAAAGAAATCCATCGCCAGAGTCTATCTGGTACCGGGCACCGGCAAGATCACGATCAATAAAAGAGATATCGACGACTATTTTGGACTGGAGACTCTGAAGGTTATCGTTCGCCAGCCTCTTGCAGCGACTGAGAATGTTGACAAGTTTGATGTGCTGGTCAACGTACACGGCGGTGGCTACACCGGACAGGCCGGTGCGGTGCGTCACGGCATTGCACGTGCGCTGCTGCAGGCGGATCCGGAGTACAGGCCGATCCTCAAGAAGGCCGGATATCTGACGCGTGACCCGAGAATGAAAGAGCGTAAGAAGTACGGTCTCAAAGCGGCTCGTCGCGCACCGCAGTTCAGTAAGAGATAATCAAACGTGTTTTTGCAGTTTAAAGGCTCGGAAAAGCTTGAAAATAAAGGCTTTTTCGAGCTTTTTCGCGTCTTGATGTATTCTGTCGGCTTTGACCTGTTTTGTCCTGATAAGATGTCTGTAAATCTGTTTTATGTGAAATCAGAAAAGTAATAGTGTTTGTCACGGCAGTGGCTGCAATCTTTTAATATTTCTTAGTCATTAGTGCCTGTGTTCGGTTATCTGACCGATCGTCAGGCACTTCTTACGTCAAAGTACATATCTATAATTTCCCAATTAAAGTATACTCTCTCTTTACATAGCGTTTGTGCTGCAATAATCGGCCATGGCCGGGAAAGAGAGGAAAAAATGGAGTACAGAGAGTTTTTGAACATGGTGAAGCCTGATCTTGAGGCGATGATGCCGGGCAATGAGGTATGAAATCTGCGGTTCCTATTTTGATGTAGACAAAAAGCGTATCAGCATTCAAGTGACACATCCCTACTCAGACGAGCGCCGCCGGAAGCAAAGTGAATGGGCGAAGGAACACGGATTGAAAGGAAATCAACGACAGGACTGATTTTTAAATTACAGAAATGGAAATATCAGGCTCCGGCCTGATGGTTCAGCAGAGTATGATGGAGAGCGTCAAGTGACTGTATGACAGATCATTGACGCTCTTTTTGTTTTTCAGGGAGGAGTAGCTTATGGCGAATGTATACGGATATGTAAGAGTATCAACGCGGGATCAGAATGAGGACAGACAGATGATCGCGCTTCAGGAGTTGAATATTCCTGAAAAAAATATTTTTATGGACAAGCAGTCAGGCAAGGATTTTGACCGGCCTATGTATAAAAAGATGTTGCGGAGATTAAAGCCGGATGATCTGGTCTATGTCAAAAGCATTGACCGGCTGGGACGCAACTACGAAGAAATATTGGAACAGTGGCGGATTCTGACGAAGGAGAAAAGGGTGGATATCGTTGTCCTGGATATGCCGCTTCTGGATACGCGCCGCGGCAAAGACCTGATGGGGACATTTCTATCGGATATCGTTCTTCAGGTGCTTTCTTTTGTGGCAGAGAATGAACGGACGAATATCCGGCAACGTCAGAAAGAGGGAATCGCGGCGGCAAAAGCCCGCGGCGTGAGGTTTGGCAGACCGCCTGCACCACTTCCGGAGAACTTCCATTCTGTCTATCAGCGCTGGAAAGCCGGGAAAATCACAGGGGTTGCAGCTGCGAAAGAATGCGGAATGCCGATGTCAACCTTTCGGTACCGGGCGGAGATTTACGAAAAAGCCAAGTTATTGTAAGCAGGCATTTTTACAGGAATGTGTACGTTTCTGTAAGTGCCTGTTTTTTTCGTACCGTTATCAATGATACCACATCAGATGGTTCTTTTCTACTGTAAATTCAACAAATTTTGCCAATGAACACACCTCGTTTTTAGGCCGAAAAAGGGCTGTCCAAAACGTACACATTTCAGACAGAAAAAAGGGAGATATAGATACCATGAAATATTTGCCGTCGTTAAAGCAACGCAGAACACTATTAATATTGATTGTGTTTATGCTAATCGGGTTTGGCCTTCGCATAGCGGCTTGTTATTGGGGTTACCCATATCATTTACATCCTGATGAACCGACGATTGTCGCAAAAGCAATCGATATGATTAGTCGGCATTCATGGGAGGCAAATGTTTATAATCGACCGGATCATTTTGAAATCAAGTGTTGTGCTGTACTTTTTCAAATTGTCTCTTTTCTTAAATATCATGTGAGCGCGGATGTTGCTTTTTCCAGTCACGAGATGGCATTTTACCTTATTGCCAGAGGATATACCGCTATTTTTGGAACACTTATGATACCTTTGAGTTATTTGCTCTTGGAGAAGTGCAAAAAAGGAAGCGGACTGATAGGCGCTGGAATTGTAACATTTTTCACTATTTTTGTGGAACATTCTGCTTACGCAACACCGGATATTGTTCTTACATTTATGGTGATGTTGGAGGCATATATTTCTTTGCTTTATCTTGATAAGCCTGATAAAAATAAAGTGATAGCAATGTCGATAGTAGCAGGCTTAGGAATTACAGTGAAGTATACTTGCGCGATATGCTGTCTATATATTGCTTTCATCGTGATTTATGATTGCATGAAACGAAAAAGTTACCGAAAAATTTTCGTTTGGGGGCTATTGGCGGTAGGGGTTGTCTTGTTTACATGCTTTTTTATGGCACCTAATCTGTTTACAAATATAAGCTCTACTATAAGCACTCTCAAGAAAGAGGCTCGTACAACACATTTAGGAGCTGATGGGCTCGGAACTTTTGGAAATTTCTGTTATTACCTCCGAACATTCATGAAAAATATTGGAAATGAAATAATTGTATTTGAGGTGATAGGTCTTGCTTATGTATTAAAATCGAAGAATCGCAACTGTATCTGCATAATATTAGGAGTACTGTTCTGGGTATGTACTAGTATCTTGGCACTGCATTGGGAACGTTGGGGAATGCCGATATACATTTTTTATGTTTTAGTTGCGGCTTTAGGAATCAGTTATGCTTTCGATTTATTAAAAAGTCTTGCTGAAAGGATACCACAAAGGAGTATTATCAAAAGCGTACAAATTTTATTGATCTGTTTTGTCTGTTTGCTTGGTGTCGATATTATGTTGTCTGGAATTACTAAGACTATGAATAAATTATCGACTGATACGAGATTAACTGCCCTTGATTACTGTAAAGAGAATGGAATTACTTCTGACAATTCTCTGGCAGATGGATATACACCATATAAGATGAAAGGATCCGGAACAGTCCCTGTAAATTTAGATGAGGATGGAATGATCGTGTTAGGAGAAGATCAGGCAAATGCTTCATATATCATTTTAAGTAGTAATATGTACAATAGATATTATGCCGAGCCGGAAAGATATTCATCGCAGGTTAAAATGTATGATGCAATTCAAGAGCAATGTGAATTGATAGCGAAGTTTTCACCTACAAGTTACAAAAGCAGTAGCTGGTTGTTCCAGGATATTGTATACAAGCTCAAGTATATTTGCAATTATGATGAAGATACCTCAAGCGGAAACACAATTTTGATTTATAGGATAGTCCAGTGATTCCAAAGGGAGGGAATTTTCATGAAAAGGTTGCCGTGTCTTTATATAATAGTTCCCTGTTATAATGAGGAACAGGTATTACCCATTACAAGCGGTTTGTTTTTGAACAAATTGACTGATCTTATTGATCGGCACAAAATCAGTAATGATAGCCGCGTTATGTTTGTTAATGACGGATCAAAAGATAGAACATGGAATATTATACAGGAATTGTCCTGTCAGAATTTCCATTACATTGGAATTGCCCAGAGCCGTAATCGTGGTCATCAAAATGCTGTTCTAGCTGGCTTAATGGAGGCAAAAGATCATTGTGATATTACAATCTCGATTGACTGCGATGGCCAGGATGATATCAACGCTATGGATGCCATGGTGGATGCTTATTGGGATGGATGTGAGATTGTCTATGGTGTTCGAAGTAAACGAGATACAGATACATTCTTTAAGCGTTTTACAGCAGAAGGCTTTTACAAGTTATTAAACTGGATGGGCGCTGAGGTTGTTTATAATCATGCTGATTATCGTTTGATCAGTAGTCGTGTGCTTCAGGAGCTTGCCAATTTTAAGGAAGTAAATATATTCTTAAGAGGCATGGTTCCTCTAGTGGGCTTCAAAAGTACCAGTGTGTATTATGAAAGATCGGAGCGAATTGCTGGCGAAAGTCATTATCCTTTGAGAAAAATGCTTGTTCTTGCCTTTGATGGCATTACGAGTTTGTCTGTCAAGCCTATTCGGATGATTACCGCATTTGGAATTCTCATTGCAGGTTTAAGTTTTATAGGAATTGTATGGGCAGTAATTGGAAGTTTCCTAGGAAAAACTGTGACAGGGTGGGCCAGTACAATCTGCATTATTTGTTTTATGGGAGGTATTCAGTTGCTTTGCCTTGGTGTTATCGGAGAATATATTGGAAAAATATATTTGGAGACAAAGGCGCGCCCGAGATACATAATAAGCGATCGTACGAGTGAGAAAAATGTCAACAATGTTGAGGAAGGTGTCCAGAGGTGAAACCTTTGGTCGGAAGTGCAGAGGGCGGACAACTCTTTGCTCTGGGTGCAGGGGCGATGCGCCATGCTGGGGTTAAGGGGTAAAGCTCCTTAGCAGGTTGAGGGCGGCAGCCCCATCGGGTCAAGGGTGAAACGCCTTGGCGGGTCGAGGGCGGCAAGCCCCGTCTGGTCAAGGGCGAAGCGCCTTGCCCACATAGGATTGATGCTTGCGTCAATCCGTATTGGGTAGTATCTGTCGCAAAAAAGGCTCAGAATTTCAGGCTTGTTGAGACGATTTCAGCAGCACCACCGCCCTGCCCTTCTGAAAAAAAGAATCAAGATTGCATTGATCCAGCAAAATTTTCTTGAACTGTCTTGGAATTCATGCTATAGTAAGCATAAGGAAAGACACCTGCGCTAACAGGTGTCCCCGGGAGCCGCCGATAGACGGTTAGCCACAAATTAAATATCAGTTAAGAAATAACCGCTTAGATTTGCAGTCAAGGGCGGTTATTTCTGCGTTTTATGATTATCCTTGCCGAACGTGAATCCGGCACAAAAGCAGCCGATGCCGAAGCTCAGCACTGCAATTAAGTCTGCGATACTCATTGGCTTAGCCCTCCTTTCACCGGATTTCCTTGCGGGTTTCTATGTAATCAGAGGGTGCAGTCCCTCTGTTGAGGGCTAACCGCCTACCATCCTGGTAGCTCTTGCTCATTATCCTATCATAGTTCGACAGGAATTTCCACAATAAAAAATATATTTTTGGCGGAGGCCGAGGCTTCCGTTCCCAGACCGAGTACATGATTGTACCCGGTTATTTTTTTGCTCAAAAATTGGAAAGGAGATTTTATTTTTATGAGAATGACACGACACAACGGACGCGCCGGCAAGAACGGCGTGTACAATCCAAAACACAATGACCGCCGGTTTGACATAGGTGCGATGGCGATGAAATTTCGTGCGCATGATACGTTTTTTATAAGAAAAGGATGGCTTAGCAAAGGTATGGATCGCGTTGTCAATAAGCCGGATCTTTTTGTGGATAGAAATGAAAACCCAATGGATATTCTGGGAATTGGTGCAAATATGGTCAAGGCATTACGTTATTGGCTTCAAGCAGTTGGACTTACATCGGAACCTGCTGCGGGGAGACGAATCCAGACACTAACTCCTTTGGGGGAACAGGTTTATGAAAATGACCCATACATTGAAGAACTGGGAACGCTCTACCTTCTACAATACATGCTGGCGAAACAGAAAGAAGAGGCCACAGCCTGGTATTTCTTCTTTAATGAGTTTTCCATGTCAGAGTTTA
This sequence comes from Lachnospiraceae bacterium Zagget2, assembly GCA_001941045.1. Taxonomy (GTDB): domain Bacteria; phylum Bacillota; class Clostridia; order Lachnospirales; family Lachnospiraceae; genus Hominiventricola. Next base: position 3,482 of record MSHD01000039.1, on the reverse strand, counting down.
CTAAAGAGGACTATGTCCAGTCCCTGCAGAATTATATTCTCATGGAAGAGGATGGAAGTCCTGTGGCGATTCGATCATTAAATGATGACTTTACCTGCATTATAAGTACCTACTTGCCGAGGTATAAATCGAATCCGAGGAAGGTTTCGCCGGAAAACAATATTGATTGTCCATTTGGAGAGCTGGGACTGATTGACATTGCAAATAAGAAGAAGAAAACCTATAAGAAAGTGACTCCTCCTGCACGTTCGTTTAATCCGTGGGTTGTGATGGCTGTAATCATGGATCAGGCTGAATTAAGAGATGAGATTGGCTTGAATGAACTTTTGACGAAGCCATGTAACATTGGAAAGGTTTTTAACTTAGACGCAATAACAATGTTAGATATTCTGCACGGAATCGAAAAGCTGGGTATGCTCAAGATTATAAGAACCGCTGGCTTGGATGTGATTCATATCAATGCACAGCTTTCTTTTGAGGATTGTGTTGAAAGATATTACGAGACCATAGAGGAAAGAGCATAGGTGACTACCGATGAGTAAAATGATTTCAGTCGCTTCAGGATTCCAGTATCCTGTGAACATAGGATATGACCTGAAATGGGACTGCGTGTTTCTGGATGTTGAGGTGCCATATATTTCTGTCAGGAGGGCATGGCGCACCGATCATAACAGGCCGGTGATTTCCAGTGTCTTAAAGACACCGGCTGCGCGCAGAGACATTCCGATTCCCCCATGTCTTTCAGACTGTCTACGAGAATCCAGGGAAAATTCAATATCGGATTATGTTGTTGCTGATAGCAACGGACAGCCTTTATCAGATTCTCAGTTTCAGAGGCTATGGAAATATGTAGATGTGCGCTCTACAAAAGAACGTACTTATTACAAATATGTAAATGGTCAGAGGATTCGGTATACGGTTACGCCTTATGAATGCGGCCACCAGAGGAATAACCATAAAATCGTTTATAGTATAAACTTTGATGTCACGCCGCATGTGTTGAGGCACACTTATATTACCAACCTGCTTTATGCGGGGGTCGACCCGAAAACGGTGCAGTATCTGGCGGGGCATGAGAACAGCAAGACCACCATGGATATTTATGCGAAGGTCAAATACAATAAGCCGGAGCAGTTGCTGGGGGTTGTGAATGATGCGTTTAACCAGTGTAAACAGTAAAACAGGCAGGCTTGAAAAAAGTTGGATTGAAAATTTCAGTTGTCATCCGGTTATTTCCCGGGTATAATGTAAGTGTGACTGGAAAGGCAGTAACGTAGTCGATTAATGAAACCTACTGCTCATTTGCAAAATGATGCTGACGGTTCCAGAGTAGGGTGATTGATGCATGTGTACGCGGAATGAACTAAATACTATACTGAATGAATTGGCAAAGTCCTATCGTGCTGTGTATGGGGATAACTTATATAAGATTATTCTTTATGGTTCTTATGCGAGAGGCGATTATCGTGATGATTCAGATATTGACGTAGCTGCACTTGTTAAAGGATCTCGTCAGGAGCTTCAGGATGATTTGAAGACAGTCTGGGAACGCGCGAATGACCTGGAACTTAAATACGAAATACTGGTATCCCCAACCGTTATCCCAGTGGACGAGTTTGAGCGTTATAAGAACGATCTTCCATACTACAGAAATATTGATAATGAGGGGATTTTGGTAGATGGATAATGAAATCAAAAGAGAGATGTCAGATTACCGTATGAAAGCGGCAATAGAACATCTGAACGCTTCACTTTACCTGTTGGAAGGTGGTTTTATAAAAGATTCCATTGGTCGATCTTATTATGCTATGTTTTCAGCCGCAAGGGCGCTGTTGGCGCAAGATGAGGTAGACTTTTCCAAGCACGCCGGGGTAATTTCATATTTTCAAAAGGAATATATCAAGACTGGCAAATTTGAAGTCAAATTCTCAAAGTACCTGTCTGAAGCATTCCGGATCAGGAATCATTCTGACTACGCTGATTTTTATGTTGCTTCCAAACAGGACGCTGATGAGCAACATCAAAGGGCGAAGGAATTTTGCGAAGCAATTAAAGTGTATATTGAAGCGCATTCGACCGAATAGATCTCTGAAACAGATTGGATTAATCGGTGGTTTTTTTACTGTTAATGATGTGGTCAAAATCGGGCTGAATCTCTGAAAAAGCCTGTAAATAAAGGGAAAACTATCACGCTAAGGTGCGCAATATGGCCTCAAGGCGGCTCGTCGCGCTCCACAGTAATCCTTATCGGAGTTAATCGACCGGAAAAGAAATGGCTTAAATGTCCGGGAATCCTTGAAAATAAAGGCTTTTATTCCGGATATGGATAATGCTCTCAGAGTGTTGATTATTCTGGCATTGTGCCAGGCAAATCTGAGAGGCACTTCTCTGCATGCAGTTCCCTCAGCAGAGGTTGCAGTTCCTCTTTCAACGTCTCCAGCGTCACTTGTTTCAGACTTGCTTTCATGGCATTGACAGCAGACTCCATGTGCGGATACAGGATCTGATAAAAATTTTTCCCAACAGGACAGGTATCGCTTCCTTCAGCCATTTTGAAAAATCAAATGTAGCTCTTGACATTACTTTTACATGGCAATATAATGTAACTACTTAAATTACATTAAGGAGGTAATTTTGATGCAGACTGTGGAAGCGATTGCAAAAAGAAAATCAACAAGGGATTTTGACCCGGATAAGGCAGTTCCCGAGGAAATTGTAGATACGATTGTAAAGGCAGGCTGTCAGGCTCCGATTGGCGCGAATAAGAGGGACTCTCTTCATCTGACCGTATGCCGGAACAAAGAGATCTTAAACGAGATCAATCAGTCCACCGCCGCCGCCATGAAAATGGAGCCCAGAGATTTCTTCTATGGCGCACCGGCCGTGATCATTGTCTCCGCTTCGGAGAAACAGATGGCACCGGGGATTGAATACGCAAACGCCGCATGTGTGATCGAAAATATGCTGATCGCCGCGACGGATGCGGGAGTTGACAATATTTATCTCTGGGGTGGTGTGCAGGCTCTGGCCAAGAACGCGGACCTGTGTGCGAAGATGGGCATTCCGGAAGGGTTCAAGCCGGTTTCCGCAGCTGCGCTCGGATACAGCAAGAGCGGCAGCGCCGAAGCACGGGAACTGTCCGTTTCGCTTGCTGTAAATTACATCTGAAAAATCATTGGCAAAAAGTGGCACCAACCAGAGATCACACCTCTCTTTGATGGGTGCTGTCTTTTTATCGTGAGTGCAAGCGAGTCAACGCGTTCTTTGCGATTGACGACGCTGGATGTCCGGGGGACATCCGTTCAGCGCGGACCGAAACAGAGTGTAGACGACGAACGTGATAATAATCGCGCCCTTTGCGGTTATTATATGCATAAGGCTGTACGGCAGGTGATAGTGTACGAACACTTCTCCATTTGATTACAGCCAAACACAGAAAAAGGAGGGCATCATGAAAACACTGATTGCTTATTATTCAAGAG